>CAZPDM010000041.1:19090-35062 GCA_964585305.1 uncultured Planctomycetota bacterium
ATCTCCTATTCCTGAATTAACAGACATCCCAGAATCTCCTACTCCTGAGCTAACAGACATCCCAGAACCGCCTGCTTCAGAACTTGTAGAAGAAGGACTAAAATCTATCCCTCAAAAAGAAGAAAAAAAATCAGAAATATTATCCGGAACTAGAGAAAGAAGAAGTTCATCTGCTCCATTAACAAGACAAGCCGCTCCTTCTTCTCATTCTGCACAAGAAGTAGTGGTTACGACTATTCAAAGAAAAACTACTGTAAGATACTATCAACAAGTAAATCCTGGAAAAGCCTATCCTTTACAAGTATTTTTGTCTAAAGAAAAAATTCAAAAAATTAAGCTTATGGAACAACAAGCACAAAAAGAAGGAAAAGGAATTCAAGTTTCTTCAGATAAACCAGAAATTATGATTATTCCCAGCTTTGCTGGTTGTATGGTAAGCCCACCAAATATTACAGTAGATGTAACCCCTGAAACTATTCGTGCAGATTTTTGGTTAACACCAGTCATTTTGGGCGAAATTCATGGAAATATAGATTTTATCTACCAAAATAAAACTATCGAACGCATCCATATCACTATCCATAGTGTACGTCAACTTTTAGCAAAAGTTGGCTCTGCAATTGCAGTTATTAGCCCACTTTTATCATTTGGATTTGACTTATTAGCTAGAAGTGCAGGAAACTCCAATCTCCCTGATTGGATCAAAAGCAATCTTGTTATTCCAATTGGTTTTGCTATTATGGCCATCTCTATTGGATGTTCGATCTACTTTTTTATAAAAAATCGCCCCAAAGAAGCAGAACCTATAGAAAAGGTCTTAGCAACTCAATTTTAATTTCTAAATATTTTTTCCTTGCTTGAGGAAAAGATGGGAAATATCCTATCTTTTCCTTGCAATTATTTTTTTATTTGTTAAAGTATAGATTGTGGCCAACTTTTGTCCTTATCTATCTATTTTTTGTTAACTATAAAATCCACTGTTAATAGGAAGCCTATTGGGAACTTTAATTAACAGAAAGGCATCGAGATGCGCTTTAAGCTTACAATAAGGTTTGCTGGAAAACTATTAGATACATACGAATTTGATAAAGATCAAGTTTCCATTGGAAGAGCACCTGATTGTGATGTTATCATCGATAATTTAGGTGTATCAAGGGTACATGCTCAAATTGAAAGAAGTTCAGATGTTTTCGTTCTTCGAGATTTAAAAAGCAATAATGGAACATTTGTACGAGGAGAGCGAGTTCAGCGTTATAATCTGAACCACATGGATGAATTTTTTGTAGGGAAACATTCTATTACATTTATGTACTCTGAGCCTTCAGAAAATAGTGATGCTCCAACATCTTCTCTACCTAGTAATTGGCTAGATGAAGCTACACAACCAGAACAACCTACTCCTATTGCTCCCTCAAAAAAAGAAGAACCCCGCAATCTCCAGGAAATGACAATGTCTATGGATGCTCAAGATATTGCATTGATAGGAGTAAAGAAAAATGCAGCTCCAGCAGCCTATTTAACTATTACTAATGCTTCAGGTATTCGACAACAAATTGTTATCAATAAAACAGCCATATTCTTTGGATTATCTCCTAAATGTGATTATCAAATAGAAGGTTGGTTTATTAGTAAACGACATGTTATTTTATTAAGAGAAGATACTGGTTTTCGATTGATCCATCTTGGTCCTAAAAAACCACCAAAAATAAATGGAGTTGAAATCGATGATCAAAAATTAAAACATGGAGATGTTTTAGATATAGAAAATCTTAGACTAGTTTTCAATATGGGCAGCCCCTAAACAAAATTGCTAAAATATATTTGTAATTATCATGTACTTTTTTCATCGTACGGGCACGCACTATGCGTGCCTTACGGTATATTTGGAGCGCACTTATTCCTTAAAATAAGGTTTTGTGCGAATTTTTTTATGAATAGTATCAAAAAAAATTTGCCACGTGGATATAATGAAATTTATCAATTTGTATTAGAAATAACTAGTCGTCAAATCCCAGAATTTATACAAAATGAATCTCCAGAAAATGCAATCAATAAATTTTTAGATTCACTATTTCGGCGTCGGCTAGCCGTAGCTAAATCTGTTTTAGATATAATGTTAGAATTTGAAAATAAAGATCGAGAGCTTAGCATTTTAGCTTGGTTACTTTCTAAATGCCCTCCAGAAAAGTCAATAAAAAATATTGAAGAATTTCTTGGAGAAAAGCAAATTTCAGACAAACTAAAAAGAAAATTATTATTAGTATTAGAACAATATAATATTTTACCTAAAATTTCAACAACAGTGGCTTATTTTTCAGACAAGGAAGCCTTAGCAGAATATGCATTAAATAGTGTTGTAGAATATATTGGAGCTGATGGAGATAATTTAAATCAAGTATTTAAAGTTTTGGCAAATCAAGAGCTTGATTTTTATCATGCTCTAACAGCCAATTTAACTTATCGTACAGATGAACAAAGTTTATGGTTGCTAGGAATGTTAGCAGAATTTCCCAATTTTGCTGTAGCAGAGAGCGCGATCCAAGCATTAGGCTATAGGAAATCTCCTTTAGCTTATGAACTGCTAGATAATTTAATTCATCATCAAAATGATGTTTCTGGTATTCGTGCAAAAGCACTTTTAAGACTTACTCAATCTGGCATCATACGTAATACATTAAGATTGATGAGTCCTCATAAATGCTATTTATCATGGATTGATGGAGCAGGAAATAGAATGTTGCTCATAAGTCGTAGAACAAGCCAAGGAATGGGACATGGACGATTGTTTATGGTCACATTTATGTTACATGAGGAAAAAGGAGTGCAAGATTGTACAATTTGGAACGATATTTCAACTTATGAAATGGAATCGTTAATTAAAAATTTAGAAACGCAAACAGGATTAAAACAAATTGACTACACTCTTGGAACAAAAATAATTGAAGATAGCCTTTGGAAAGCGATTAAAAATAAAGAATTCATTCCACCCAGTTTTTTAGTTGCGCGAAGAATTTTTGGCTCTCAAAAATTATTGCCTAACAAATACACTATTGGATTAAATGATATGGGCATTCAATATGTCCAAAAACGAGTTCCAGAACTATTGCAGGAATCAGAAAAATTATTAGAAGAACACCCTTTTTGTGATTGGCTTATTGATAGTCGGGAAATATTGGACTTTTCTAAAAGTCATCCTAGCATTTTAAATGGGAAAAAAATACGTAAAGATATATTAACCCAGCTAGTTAAAATTATTTTAGAACCCAAACGAGAGGTATTTCTGGAACGATTTTTGCTCACAGCAGAATTCTTGCATAAAACATCTGCTCGTACTTGTCGGGAGCAAATAGAAATATGTCTTGCAATTTGCTTAAGCTTAGGAACAAATGTCAGTCTCTTAAATATTCCTTTTATGGTTGGAATTACTCAAGTTAGCATACAAAAAATTATTGATTCAACATCAACACCAAAAGATGTTGAAAATTCGTCAGATACTGAAAAAAATCAACCTAACTAAATCAACCAATCAATTTTCCATGAAATTTTTTATTTTTTATTGAAAATATTTGACAAGGCTAACTAAATCCCTAAAATATAATTTAACCGAGTTAGCTAGGTTTAGCTAATTCGGTATTTTTCCTATATCAAAATTAGAGAAATACTATTCAGAAAAAAATATTTGTTTAATCTTTAGACGTAAAATTTTACAGTCATCGAGGAATTAACATTGGCCCAGCTAATCATCATGGATGGCCCCGGAGTTGGGACTGCTTTTGAATTATCTACCAACAATCTTATTGGTAGTGGTGCGAAATGTCAAATTAGGCTGCAAAGTAAAAATATTGCTGAAGAACAAGCCAGAATATTTATAAAAAATAATATGTATATGATATTGCCTATTGTACCAGGAAGTGTACAAGTTAACGGACAAATCGTACGGCAAGAAAGAAAATTAAATCATGGCGATATGATCACCACAGCAGGGCTTATTCTTCTTTATGGAGATGAAGCTGAAAAACCACCAACCGTAGATGGGGAAGAAGAAGAATCCTCTACAAAAGGGCCTACTCCTACAATAAAAAGTCGCCAACGCTACTATAAAACTGCCGATGCAGCAGTTCAAAGTTTTAGCGAAACTAAAAACGCTGCACATTATATGGAAGTATTGCTGAAAGTTAGCAATGCAATAATGTCGAAATTAGAATTAAAAGATTTGTTAAGCCAACTTCTAGATATTATCTTTGAAAATTTACCAGCAGATCGTGGAACTATTTTTTTAATGGATACAAAAGCCAATAAACTTTGGCCTATGGCATCCAAACGTCGCGATGAAAATAAAACAAATACCAATCCTAATAAAATTATGGCTTCTCGAACTATTATAAAAGAAGTTTTAGAAAGCAAAGAAGGTGTACTTACTAAAGATGCAATGGAAGATGAACGATTTGCCAAAGGACTTTCTATTGCTCAACAACAAATTCACGCAGCTCTCTGTGTTCCCTTGGTTGGTAAAAACGATGAAGTTTTAGGAATTATTCATATTGATACTACCCGTGCAGATCGTGTTTTTACAGACGATCATTTACGACTAGTTACAGGCATATCTATGCAATCTTCATTAGCAATTGAAAACGCTCTTCTTATTCAACAGCTTGGAGAAAAAAAGCGTATTGAACAAGAGCTTACAATTGCTAGCAATATTCAACAAGAATTGCTGCCAAAAACATTACCTAAAGTTGATGGTGTTGAAGTATATGGATTGATGAAGCCTGCAAAAGAAGTAGGTGGAGATTATTACGATTTTATTACCTCAGAAGATAATACAGAATTGCATATATGTATTGGAGATGTTTCTGGTAAAGGAGTTCCCGCAGGATTAGTAATGGTTATGGCAAGATGTTTTTTTCGCCCATTGATTATGTCTTGTGATAACACTAAAAAACTTCTCGAAGAATTAAATAAACTCCTGGTTGCGGATACTCGTAAAGATATGTTTATGTCTATGCTTGTTATCAAATGGAACGCTAAAACAAAGCAAATGGTCTGGACAGGCGCAGGGCATGAGCATATTATTATTTATCACAACAAAACCAAAAAATGTGAAGCCATACGAGCCGGTGGTATTGTATTAGGTATGACTAAAAATGCAGAAAAATTCTTTGTTCAACAGGACTTTCATCTGGAACAAGGAGATGCCATTATCCTATATACTGATGGCGTTACAGAATGTTTAAATGCACAAGGAAAAATGCTCGAACTCAATGGATTGATAAAATTATCTGAGAAATATGGTAATTTATCTGCTCAAGACATTTGCAATTCAATCTATGCGGAACTACAAAAATTCATGGGAAGTTCTGCCCAATATGATGATATTACCCTTGTTGCAATTAAAAGAATATAATTATTTAAAGGGGACATTATTGTCCCCTATTTTTTATTCCAATTTTTTTTAAGTATTTTTTGTCATTTTTAGTTAAACTATACAAAATTGATTGCGTCGCTTATAGCAAATCTTTTGAACAGGAGGTGCCATGAATGCGAAAAAAATAATAAAATTATATATATTTGCAATTTTTTTTATCTTAAATGTTTCGCTAACAGCGTTAACAATTAACCTTATTCCTGATTCTGGATTAGAAGGAAATCCCGACGCATTAGCAGCTTTTCGACGTGCTGCGAATAAGTGGGAGCAGTTAATTACTGATCCAATTGTTGTTTCTATCAATGCAGGATATAGCGTAATTGGAAGCTCTACCACACTTGGACAAACTTCTGCAGTTTTATTATCAGCAGGTTACTATACAATTGCTAATGCCCTATATCAAGATTCTCTTAACGAACAAGATGACTCGGTACTAGGATATTTACCAACAACTGCACCTACTTTTATATTACCTAGTGGTTTCAGCTATAGTGGAAATATTACAGGCACTAAAGCAAATCTTAAAGCTCTTGGCTTTTCAGGATTGGATTCTATTTTTGGAATAACTGATGCTACAATAACCATGAATTCAAATTTTAACTTTGATTTTGATGCCAACGATGGAATAACAGGAGTAGATTTTGAAAATGTTGTTACCCATGAATTAGCTCATGCTTTAGGTTTTATCAGTGCAACAGATAACTTAGATATTGCTTTAAATAGTGGTGCTATAAGTGGAACGGTTTCTGCCAGTATCCTGGATATTTTTCGTTTTAATGAAAACAATCTTCCTGAAAGTTACAATGCTTTCACAACTACAACCCGGGATTTACGACCTGGAGAAGCTACTGCCTTCTCTGATGTTGACTCCACATATTCCATGTCAACAGGACAATTTAAAGGGGATGGTCGCCAGGCTTCCCATTGGAAAGATAATGAATTAACAGGAGAAACAATTGGTGTGCTTGATCCTACATTGGGTTATGGACAAACACATGTATTAAGTTATGCTGATCTACGAGCACTTGATCTTATGGGCTATGATATTGTTCCAGAACCTAGTAGTATAATTTTATTAGTGTTAGGAATATTCCTAATCAAAAAACGAAAAAAAAATCTATAATTTTTTAATCAAAGCACTTGAAAAAATAAAAAAAATTGTTAGAATTCTTATAAAGATTTTTCTGATATTTTTGTTTTCTTTATTTAAATTTTAATTTTTAGGAATTAAATATGGCCCATAAAATTACAGATGCTTGTGTATCTTGCGGTACTTGCGAATCTTCTTGCCCAGTTTCTGCTATCAGCGCAGGAAAAACCCAATACCAAATTGATGCACAAGTTTGTGTAGATTGTGGTAGTTGTGTAGATACTTGCCCAGTTAAAGCTATTACACCAGCCTAATTGGTATTTAAAACATTTGATGTAGTTCTTTAACACTACATCAAATGTTTTTTTTTGAAAATATTCGGATTTCTTAGTTTTTATTTTAAGAAAAGGTAACAATTTTTAGGAGGAACTATCATGATTCGTTTTATTGAAGGCATAGATGGCCCAACATTTTTATGGATATATGGGGCAATTGCAGCAGCTGGAATTTGTCTTCTCTTTTGGTGGAAAAGTAAGCATGATGATTCTCTTAATTATAAGATGCCCGATCCAGAAGGATTTGATAGTACATATATGGCAGTGTTTAGAGGGGGTTGGTTAGCCGCAATTCGAACCATGATGTTTGATCTTTGGCAAAAAGAAGTTATCTTAATAAATGGAGATAAAAAACTTTCTTTAAGAAAAAATGCCAGAGAAAAAATGAAAGAAATTCCAGAAAGCAATATTTTAGAACATACTGTATACAAACATATTGCAAGCGGCACTGATTACCCTAAAGAAATCACAAAAAAAGTTAAAAAAGATTTAGATGGTGGTACTTTAGAAAATTGGAGAAAGAGTGTTGAAGAAAAGTTGGAAACACTTCATTTAAGACATTCTGATAACAATGCTTTTAGTATTAAAGTTATGTACCGATTATTCCAACTCCCCTGGCTAGCTTTGGGAATTACAAAAGTCGTATTAGGTATAATGAAGAGCCGCCCTGTTGTATTTCTTATTATAGAAATTGTCTTAGCATGGATACTACTAGCTGTTATCATCTCCCCTAGTCAAAGAATGACACAATTAGGCAAACAATTTCAAAAACGATTGGAACAAAAATTTGAGTGGCTTAAAAAATCCTTATCTAATAAATCCCCTGGAACTTTTGTTGAACCATCCTTAGCAATGATGGGAATTGCAATTTTTGGAGTATCAGCATTAGGAACAAATCCATTATATCAAGACTTCAAAAATAATTTTAATGCAACTTATGACAGCAGCGGTGGCTGTGGTAGTACAGGAGGATGTGGCGGCGGTGGATGCGGCGGTGGTGGATGCGGCGGTGGTGGATGCGGCGGATGTGGCGGATGTGGCGGGTAAAAAACTCGTCAAAAAAAATAAAGGAACAGAACTTTTTTATTATGGAAGATACTGAAAAAAAAATTTCTCCTGTATATATTCCTCCATCATTTTTATTACAATGGCATATAACAGATATATGTAATTTGCATTGTCAACATTGTTATCAAGAAAATATAAATTCTGTAGAGTTAAGCTATATTCAGAAACTGGAGATATATCAGCATTTTGTAGATTTAGTAAATACGTGGCAAAAATTAAAAAACAATAGTATAAAAAAAATCCCCAAGCATATTACTATTACAGGTGGAGAGCCTTTTTTAGCTGCCAATTTTTGGGAATTGCTCGAAATTTTTCATAGTAATAAAGAAATTACTTTTGCCATTTTAACCAATGGAACTTTAATAGATGATGCTGCCGCAAAAAAATTAGCAAAATTAGCACCTTCTTTTGTGCAGGTAAGCATTGAAGGAACTCAACAAACACATGATAAAATCCGAGGCGAAGGAAATTTTGTAAAAGCAGTTTCAGGATTAAAAAATCTTCGAAAATATGGTTTAAAAACAATGATTTCTTTTACTGCCCATCGGCAAAATTACCGAGAATTTGAAGATGTTGCAAGACTTGGATACAGCTTGCAAGTTAGCCGTGTCTGGGCAGATCGTCTTATTCCTTTTGGAAATGCTCAAGCCATGCAAGAACTAACTTTAACGCCTAAAGAAACACAAGAATTTTTTCAAATTATGGCACGCAGTAAAGAAGAAATTTCCTCCCATTGGTGGAATAAAACTGAAATTGCCATGAATAGAGCTTTGCAATTTCTTGAAGGAGGATGGCCATATCATTGCCACGCGGGAAATGATTTAATTACCATTTTACCCAATGGAGATGTACTTCCCTGCCGAAGAATGCCTATTGTAGTAGGAAATATTTTTTCAGAAAAAAAAGTTGTAGAAACAAATCCACTGAGTCAAATCTATTATCATTCAGAATTGCTACAGAAATTACGATGCCACAAGATTAGTGAACTATGCAAAGACTGTATTTATAGACATGTTTGCCAAAGCGGGCTAAAATGTTTAGCATATACAATCAAAGGCTCTCCCTGGGCCGGAGATCCTGGATGTTGGCGGATCTAAAAAATTATAAACAAAAAAAGCACGGCTTAAATGACGTGCTTTTTTTTGTATAAGTTATTTTTTTTCTATTTTCCAACTGGCGACAATTTTATCAGATTTTGCACTTGAAGAAGATAGATATAATAATTCGTGCAATTCCCCTTTTCGCCAGGGTTCGAAAAAGTCTTCATAATGGTTGCTACTAGGGTTTCCAGATTGTCCACCAGGATATATTCCCCAAGCCTTAACTTCTGGCTCTAATGAAACAACCATACGCCATGAAGTTCCCATTTCTTTATGTTGGGCTAAAACAATGTGTCTTCCGCCTCCAATATCTAAAAACTTTTTTCCTAACCCTGGAATTTTAGCCAAGTGTGGAATGCTTTGAGCTTTATATTTTGACCATTCCCAATTCGAATTTATCTTTCCATATTTTTGAATTAAAAAAGAACAAGTCTGAACAAACGCATGGTAAACAACATCTGATGCAGTTTCTTTTTCAGATGTTTTGATATTATCAAACCAATTGCTATCCGATTGATTTAATAAAAGATGCGCAGTTTGTCCCCAATATGGATAAATAAAATACTTGCGATCGACACCCAATTGATCAAAATAAATTTCTTTTTCTAATTTGCGCCACAATTCACTAAAAATACTTGGGGCGACTAAATTCGTGTCATAATGATAATTCCATGTTTTTAAACATTCTAAAATTTCAAGCTGGGAATCAGTTAATTTTCTCTCACTTAGCCAACTTAAAAATTTAGGCAATACTCTTTCCGCTAACAATCCCTTTGTATCCATTTGCAAATTTTGAAAATCTTTGGGAGTAATATTTTGCATTTCCTGCAATCTCTCGTTAATTCGAACATTCCGAAATCGTTCAAAAGCACTTGTCATAAAGTAAGGATAACTTAAATCTGTTGCCATCTGGTTAGCAGAAACAACCAAGTTAGATTCAGGATTTTTGATATATGGCAAATGATTATGTGGGATCCACCCCTGCCATTCATATTTAGGATTTGAACCATCACCAATAATTCTGCCTTGATTATGCCACTTAACAGGGAACTTGCCATTATGCCACATTGCAATATCATTATTTTGACATGCAAAAGCAAAATTTTGCCCTGGGCAATGGTATTCTTTTAACGCTTCTACAAATTGATCATAATTTTCTGCACGATTCAGTTGATAAAAAGCCAGAACTTCATTTGAAACATCATGTCCAGTCCAACGCAAAGCTGCTTTTACAGGAAATTTTTGCAATTTATTTTTTTCTTCTGCATTCGCAAAGACAGGGCCATAATGTGTATATAGAACGGTTTCAATAATAGGCTTTTGGCCACGAACATAAATAATTTCTTCACGTTTTTGGGCAGGCTTCCAACCTTCAGCATATCGATATTCAGAACAACTTTCATCCTTAAATTCGATCTCATACCAATCCGTTACATCCATATAGGAATTTGTTACACCCCAGGCAATCTTTGAATTAAACCCAATAACAATTCCCGGAGCACCTGGAATCGTAACACCATAAACATTCTGATTTGGGCTAATCAACTGAGTTTCATACCAAATAGAAGGAAATGTTAAATCCAAGTGAGGATCATTTGCTAATAATGGATAGCCGGATGCTGTCTTTTTTCCAGAAACAGCCCAATTATTACTGCCACGTCCTAGAGGAATTTCAGGGATATGCTGTTCTTCTAAAAATTTAGGCATATACAATTCATCAGGAGGTATTGGCTTTTGGACAGAAAAATTCCATTTGGTGTTTTCTGGAATCACAGGATATTTTTCATTTGTATAAAACGGAAATAATTCTTCGAGAGCTTGTAAATTATACTTTTTAACGAGACGGCTAAAATATAAATCCGTTGTACTTCCTGATAAACTCCACGCCATATATTTTAAAATTAAACAAGTTTTAAGAGGAGTCCAAGGCTCTGGTTTATAGTCAAATATTTTATATTCAATAGGATACTCGGACGGACACAATTGAGCAATATAAGCATTTACACCACGTGTATAAGACTCAAGAATTTCTTTTGTAACAGGATTTTTTTCTATTTCAGATAAGGCTTTTTCTGCCGCATAAACCATACCTAAATTTCGTTGTGTTTTGTCCATATCAATTGTCATTGGCCCTGCGATTTCAGAAATCCTACCTCCGGCAACAAAAGTCAAAAATTCCATCTGCCATAAACGATCTGCAGCAGTAACATATCCTTGACAAAAATAAACATCTTTATCATTTGAGCCAATAATATGCGGAACATGACGATCATCCCAATGAATTATAACATCCTGGTCCAAGGAACTTAGTTTTGTTTCTACAGATGATGGACAAGCGTTTTGCCAAAATCCACAAAATGGAGAAAGGAATTTTCCCAATGGAGGAACTTGCCCCCAACGACAATCAAGAGCAAAAATCATTGCTATAGTTAATAAAAAAACAACAAAAAATTTAATCATATTTTTTTCCTTGCCTAATATTTTTTACATAACTTTTTTATTTTTTTCCTTTGCTTCCATAAAAAAACTATAGGCTTCTTCTGGCGTCTTGGCTTTCTTATCACCAAATACATGCGGATGACGCGAAATCATTTTTGTATAAACACCATCTACTACATCATCCCATTTAAATAATCCCTGCTCTTCTGCTAAATTTACTAAAAAAATTATATTAAATAAAGTATCGCCTAATTCTTCTTTTAGATTTTCAATATCTTTTTTTTCAATCGCTTCTACAACCTCTTTTGCCTCTTCAACAAGACAATTCTTAAAACTATCAAATGTTTGCTTCCGATCCCAAGGACAACCATTCTCTGGATGACGCAACAACCGAGCTAAATCTAATAACTTCTGCATGGAAAATTATCCTTTAACAAAAAAAGCGATGAACCTACTCATTTTGTAGATTTAACGCAAAAATTTTTATATGTAAAAAAATTAGCATAAAGCAATTTTTATGAGACCATACCACAAAAACAATAAAAGATCAAGCAGATTTTTTACAAAATGAAAGCTATTATTTTAATAGCTTTCATTTTCTTGTTCTAGTAAACTACTTTGCAAACAATGGAAATGGCTAATTTTCAAAAGTATAGACTTTTTTCAACATTCGCGTAAGATGCTCTTTGTACTCTTTGTCCAATATTAAAAATAATTTCAAATCATTTTTCAATTATATAAGTAATGCATTGTTAATCAGCAAATTATCTCCCAACTTTCCCAACTTAGCAATCAATAATTCAACTAGTTTTTTAGCGACAGTGGATATCTCCCACTGATTTTTAGATAGAAATCGTTGGAAGCTACTAATGTTTTTACCCATAAAAGTGCATGAGTATAGATAATTGGTAACTACAAAAAATATTTGCTAGTTTTTAGGTTGAGGGATGAATATCCTGTTTTTAGTTTATTTTGTTTTCACAAAATAGTCAATTTTTTATACAAAATTCGGCAAAAATAATACACCAATCACCAACAACAATGAAGAGATATTTCCATTAGAGTTGTTTATATTGTTTTTACATCATCATATAAACGATCCCAATTGCCCTGTCGAATACGAAATTTTGTCCCATGGTTGTGGCCAGTTCGTGCATCAAAGTCTATAAGGATAATACCATCCTCAATTGCATCAATGAATTTATCTAATGAAAATTTTCGTAAAATCATGATCGTATTATAATGATAATATTCTCGCCCACTTTCCCTTTTCACATCGGCTTGCACATAAAAGCAGTTTAGTAATTTAGTCCCTGCTTTATGAAATAAATCATCAAAACCCCAATAAGGTTGTGGATTTAATTCAGAAACACCAATTTGAGTTTTAACAGACCTAAGCCAAGCTTGATGTCGTTGATCCACCGACGAAGAATCAAAAGAAATTAAGACCTTACGAGTTTTCCTATCTACAACGACACAAAATCCTCTGTCGCTTCGTTTCAAACCATGAATAGTTTGCCTAAAACTCATTTCAGTTTTAGGATAATCTATCCCAGCTAATTTATGTGACCATCCATATTGTGGCAGTAAAACAGAAGTCACAAAACAACAGGCACGCGGAGATGGCTCCATATGAAAAAGGGTGGTTAAAGACAATGAACCTTTTCTTTGGCATTTTAATTCCCATTCAGATGCATTAGGTATTGGTAAATTATTTTCTTGAATTCCAAGTAAATCTTCGAGAGTGTTTCCAACCCCACCTGTATTGCCATGTCGTGCATTAGGAATCCAGCCTTTTTGTTTAATTTCAAGAAACTTTTTGATTAGATCATCCTTTGTAAAAATTTGCATATCATTTACCTTTTTCTATTGGTGGACGCCAAAAATCGAGAAGATACTCAAAAGTGACTCCCATCGTAATATAATTACTAGGCCATCCAAAAATTCCTATTTTATTAACAACATTCGTTCTGTCCCAAATGATAATATTTCGTAACTCATAACCTCTTTTTCTTAACTCTTCGATGAGAGAAACGTGTATTGTGATTCTTTGGTTCTCCCACCACATATCAGGCACATTTATTACGCAATGTGCTTTTGGACGTAATAATGGAAGCATAAATTCAAAAATATCACCCATTGCTTTTGTGTAATCTTCTATAGACATCGTTCCAAGATCACGTTCATCTTGGGAATATTGTTCTACTTTTCCAAGTTGTTCATTATTTCGATCTCTCCTTGATTTATTTTTTCGCTTGCGATTAAGTAAATTGGCATAAGGTGGAGATGTCCATATTAAACTGACAGTATCATTTGAAATATAATTATGAATGTTTCGTGCATCGTCTTGGATAGCTATTTGCGATGAAGTATTGAATAAATCTTCTTGGCATAATCTGCTTTCGCATAAATCTATATAATGCTTTTGTAAATCAAAGCCAACTGCATTTCTGTCTGTATCGCTTGCTGCTACTAGTGTTGTTCCACTTCCGACAAAGGGATCAAGTATGAGTTCACCTTTATGAGAAAACAATTCTATCACTTTTTTTGAAAGGGAAATCGGAAAAGTCGCAGGATGAAGCTTCTTATCTCGCACATCCCTTGATTCATAAAAAAACTGCCATACACCCAATTGTGATTTCAACCATTCTTTTGCGGTCATGCAGTTTATATGTGTTGGTTCGCAATCGCATGTTCTTTCAAAACTAATATTTAACCTTTTACCATATTCAGTGTTATCTTTTCTGATAATAAGTTGTTTTTCCATATTTTTTTGGTAGCCTATTTCTGGCTTCTCATTTTTAGTCATCTTGAATTAAACCTTCGATATTAATATTAAGTTCATTTCTTACAGTATTTATTAAAGAGAGCCACCAATCTTTCAGGGCAAGCCCATTGACTTAAGGATTATTATAAAAAATTTGTTTAAAGAAAAAGATGTCCATATAGAAATTACGGATTAGTATTAATATTTAATTACATATTTTGTGATGATAATGAAAAAGGTTTGTTCTTTTCGTAGTTTGAATGAATTTCTAAAATATAACTCAAATATTTTATCAGAATGTTGTCTTAAATATTGCCCATATTGCCCATCTCACAATACACTAGCAAGAAGGTATAAAAAGCTAGAAAGCCAGATTCAAAAATGTATAAGGATTTTAGGGAATTTAGTTATAGAAAAAAATTATAAATCCTAAATATATAAAAATAGCTTCAGCTTATTATCTAAAATTAAAAAAATAATACAAAAATACGCAAGCATAGTTTAATGAGATTTTCGTCGTAAAAAACAGCCTAATGCAATAATCGCAGCTAAAATTAATGTATTAGGTTCTGGAGTAGAAAGATATGTAGAATCAATATTATATTTACTGGCTAAATAAGAACCGACAGCATTACGTTCTTCTGTAGTTAAAACGCGGGTATAAATTAGAATTTCTGCGACATCTGCCTGGCTTTGCTCATTGTACATACCGCTTCCAACCAAGGCTAAACGGCCTGGTACTCCAGTAGGAGAGCTATTAACTGTCATATTTGTCCCATCAGCATAATAATAGCTATTACTGGCAGTTCCAATTGCTTCGGAAATCCAGGGATTATTTGTCCCAGCAGGATTATAGCTTGAGTTGGAAACCCAACCACTAGCATAATGGCCTTGATTTCCAGCCCAAAGACCTACCAACCAGTTAATATCACGACTTTGCAAAGTTCTTCCCTGGATCGAACCATAATATTGATCCACGATAAAAACTGTATACGGACGATTAAGGGAAAGAGTATCTGCAATATACATGCCATCATTACTACCATCAAAACGAATAGCAGCCTGACCATTTAAAGCTGTACTATTTAACGTAGGACGATACGAGGCAGTATTCTGATAAGCATTGTTATTATTTCCGCTTTTATCATTCCATTGCTGAACATAACCATTGACATCTTTAACAACCGAATTGCTATCACTGGCATCCAACCAAAGAGCTAAACCAGATGTAATTGGCGTAGCCGAAATTGAAACACACAATACTAAAAAAAATACTAATAAAAATTTTCTTGGCATAAAACACGCCTTTCTAGGAGAAAGACTATCTCTAATTTTTTTAAAGATATATTAAAAAGGCAAATAATGCTGCTGGATAGTTATTTTAAGAAAAAATCAATATAAATCTATAATTATAATAAAAGAGGCTTCTAAAGCTAGAAAAATATAGTTTATAATTTAGAAAAATTTAGATTTTTTAATAATATATTGAAGCTATAGTTTTATTCCTATACACAATTTAATATTATTATCTTATGAATATTTAAACTTTTCAACATAGTTAGTTTAGCTTAAGCACTCAAATCAAAAAATATTGTTTTTATGTAGAAAATAATGATAATAATTATCAATATAGTAATAATAAATTTTTATTATAATTTAAGGTATTATTATAATCATGAAACCTTTAGTTCAATCCGATACATTTTTGTTAACAAAAGCTAACAAATACAGATTTAGCGATTGCTAAA
>CAZPDM010000042.1:0-35027 GCA_964585305.1 uncultured Planctomycetota bacterium
CTTCTAAGAAAACTTCTAAAACTACTATTAAAAAGCTCGCATCTAAAAAAGCTCCATCCTTTTCTAAGAAAACTTCCAAAACTACTACCAAAAAACTCTCATCTAAAAAATCTTCTTCTAAGAAAACTTCTCAATCCTCTTCTTCTAAAACTCGCAAATCAATCAAAAAACCTAAAAATCCTTTTGCCTACGAAACACAGACTGTTTATGAGGTTAGTTCTGATTCAAAATATACTCCCAAAATTTTATTAAATGATCCTGATAGCAGAGAATTTCTACAAAAGTTAAATGTTAAATTTGAACAGGGGACTCTTCATTTTAAAATTCCCAACAATAAAAAACTCGAATTAGAAAAACTAAATTATGCTCCCTATCGTTCTCCTGGACGGAATTTCCCTTTCTATCCTCATCTTAAACTTAATTCTGAAAGCAGCTTTTTTCATATTAGTGATAAAGTTTATTTCCAAAAACGTCCTGCCATTACTGTTGAAAATGCTTCTCAATTCGGGCTTATGCAGCCCATTGAATTAAAACAAGACTCTTTCCCTAACTTTTGGGATACTAATATTCCCTGGGTTATTAAGGAAACTGTCGAAAAGGGTTTTTTTGTTGGACAGAAAGATTTATTTGAACGTCTTTGGAATATTTTAGTTAATGTTCCTTATGGTGGCTTAAGTCATCATTCCTATTCCAGCATAAAAAAAATGGGCAAAACTGCTTTCTTAACTCGTTTTTATAATGTTGCTTTTTCTTTACAAACCCAAGTCATTCCTATTTATTATTCCTTTAAAGGAAAAAAAGGCCCTGTTAATAAAATTGCTGACGACTTGGCTTTTACGATTGTTAAACAATGGGCTGCTTTTTCCATAAAAGAACCTACCTTTCTTAAGTTAAAAACTTGGGAGCATTTCCTTGAAGTTCTTCCTCATCTTCCTTGTCAAACTTACAATGGTATAACAACATTTATTGGTCCAGAATTAGATTTTCTTTCTCCCAGGCGTAAAGATAGCCAGCTAACTGATGTACTCAACCATTTTAAATTTGCTGCTAGTGCTAGCAATCTCAATTTTATTCTTATTTTAGATGAAATTCATGTTTTGGCTTCTGGCGATATTCTTACTCAAGATGGCAAAGAGCCGATGAAGAATTGCTTTCAATCCTTGAGCCTGTTTGCGCTTAATCAGGTAATCGAGATTATTATTTCTGGCTCTCAACCTAGCACCATTGCTAGCCAACTTTTTATCAATGATTCCGGCATGTATTTTCATAGAGAAAACTTCGATCCTTTAACATGTAAAGAAACTAATGAGTTAGTTGATAAACTTGTTGCCTCTAAAAAACTTGCTATCTATCCTCAGCTTGGCAATGATATTTTTGCTCTTACTCGCGGCTATCCTCTTTATATTTGGTTGCTTTTTAAGTCCAACTATTTAAATACCCTTGATGCCAAACAAAACTTTAGTAATCAAAAAGGCTTACTTGCTATCTTTAATTATGAAGTATCTGAAAATGGCGAAATTTTTAAATTTTGGAATGAACATTTCAGTTTAAATTGTGAACTTCTCAACCATAATCCTCCTGAATATCCTAACCTAAGTTATCGTATTTTATCTTATATTGCTGATAGACCCGATCAAGAACTCATAATTACTGATATGGCCAATTATTTTAAAGTTGATGTTTCTTTACTGTTTCCTATATTGGAAAATTTAACTAAAGCTGATTTAGTGGATTGGAATTATAAATCTAAAAACTCCTATATCTTTACTTTTCCTGATGTTATTTTGCGACATGTTATTCGCAATTCTTTTACTTACGATATTACTGGAGAATCCAGCCGTGAAGAGCAAAAACAAAACATTCAAAAATTAATTGAAGAATCTCTTGCTACAAGCCTTAGAATTCTTTAAACAGCATAGTATTATTGCATTTTATCTTACTATAAATAAACTAGATGACGAATAAAAAAACATCCATAATTTAATTTTTCTAAAAAAAATAACGGGTAGCAGTACATGTCATTTATGAAATTACCCAACGTCAATTTGATAATTAAAACATGTCACTAATTTTAGTGGCATTTTTTAATTCCCTTTGCTTTAGAAGATATTTACATATTTATCGCTTTCTTTCTTATATTTGCAAGTTTTCTCGTTGACTCTTAAATACAAAAATTCAAAAAATGAGGGAGGGACGGGTTCGCTTCGCTCTTTTTCCGTCCCTTCCTCATTCAATACAAATACCAAATACTAAAGACCAAAACAAAATACTAAAATACTAAATACCAAGAAAAATACCGAAAAATTCTGGATATACCAGAATTTTTCCAAAACAAAGGGTAAAAGGGTAAAAGAGCTAAAGGGTTACTTATCGGAATTCAACAAAAACAAAACAAACCGAACCCCCAAATTAAAGTACCGAAGCGACGGAACATCCGAAATACGAAACGCAGAACGGCAACCGCCCGAACAATTGTTCCAGCTGCCCCCACGATAGACACGATCCGATCCACTATTAGGTCCTTTCGGATCGCTTTCTGATCCGCTATTATAGCTTCCGTACCAATCCTGGCACCATTCCCAAACATTACCCATCATATCATATAAACCAAAAGCATTTGGAAGTTTTTGAGCTACAGGATGTGTTTTCCTAAAACTAAATATACTACCAGAATTTTTTTCATACCAAGCATATTCGCCCAATTGTTTTTCATCATTTCCGTGATACCATTTCGTTGTTGTTCCCGCTCGGCAAGCATATTCCCATTGGGCTTCCGTTGGCAATTGCAATCTTGTCTTTTTACAAAATTCCTGGCAATCATCCCAACTTATACTTTCTACAGGATAATCATTTCCTTTCTTAAAATACGATGGATTATTTCCCATTATTTTTTGCCAAACACCTTGAGTTACTGGTGTTTTACTCATCAAAAATGAAGACAATGTTACTTGATGGACAGGCTTTTCATTATCATAGCCATCATCACTTCCCATCATAAATGTCCCGCCCGGTATTTGTACAAATTCCAAGCCCGTTTGGTCGTGTCGGTGTTCTTTTACTGTGTGCGTCATTCCTCCGCAAATATACATTGCTTCTCTGAGAAAAGAAAATCCTGGGATTACTTTTTTCGCTGGTTCGACTGGAAGCGAAATATTTGATAATGACTCACTTTTAAAAGACTGCTGCGAAGCAAAATCTTGCTTTTCTTCTTTTGTTTGGTTTTCTTTTTTGATATACGCTTCTTCTTTAATTTCTTTTTTTAAACTTCTGCCATTTCTTTTTATTTTTTGAATTTCTTCTAATAATTCCCCGGCTGTTGCTATTCTATATTTTCTTTCTTCTCCCAGGCTTCTTTCAAATAGTTCTAGCAATTCTTCCGGTGGTCTTGGCGTTAATCTTTTTAGAACTCCCTTATACATCAATACATCTCGGTTCATTCCTGCTAACATATCATACAACACTACTGCCAAGCTATACACATCATCCGATTTATCTATTTCCATGCAATTTTGCTGTTCCGGCGACATATATCTCATCGTTCCATATCCTCTTAATGTCAGTGTATTTGCTTGTTTCTGACTGTTTTCTCTGCAAGATTCTGTTGCAACGATTTTTCCAATTCCAAAGTCTGTTATTTTCGGAATATTATTTGATGTTAGCAATATATTTCCCGGCTTAATGTCTCTATGTACTATTCCTAATTGATGAGCTTCTTTTATTCCTTCGCATATTGGTTCAAATATTTCCAATGCTTTTTCTAATGCCAGCGGAACCCCAAAACTTCGCAAATAACTTTCCAATGTCCCGCCTTCTACATATTCCAGCATTATCCAATGTGGGTCTTCTTCTAATTGCAAATCTAATACTTCTGCTATATTTGCATGATGCTTCAATTCTGTTTTTAACTTAGCTATTGTTCTTGCTTCATGCTGCAATAATTTTTGATGTTCTGGTTCTAAGCATAGTTTGATTGCTTGCAACATATTCGTTTGTTTTTCCCGAATCTTCCATACTTCACCAAATCCACCTATTCCTAATAATTCTTCCATTATCCAACCAGGTTTATACGGCACTTTATCTCCTGCATGATACTTCGGCCTCCTGCTTGGAATCAATCCCAGATAAAATTGTTCTCTTGTTGTTGAGCTGCTTGTTTCTGCTGAAACTGGTAATGTTAGATAGGTTTTTGTTCCGTTTTTCTTTGCATGACTCAATGTTGCGGCTATTTTTTGTTTGATATTACTTGGCACTGCCGACATTATATCAAGTACTGCTTCTACTTTTTCAGATGAGACATTTTTCATCTCAGATAAAACTTCTGCCGCTATTTTTCTTGCTATATCCGACGTACATTCGCTGGCTTCTTCCAGTTGCTTCACCCTATCTTCAAGACTGTGCCTATCCTGCTCTGCAATGATGCTTCTCATTTCTACTGATACATCATCTGCTACAGCTATCGCCATTCCTACTAATGGCACATTCTTTAGCATACTGATCAATGCCTTTCCCACAATCCTTAAAAAATTCTTTCCCAGTTCCATGATGTACTTCCTCTTAAAATTATACAGAAAAACAAAATAGTTATAATTTATTTATTTTTAAAAACAATTCTACTATTTTATTCACTTTCAAAAAATTGTCAAGCCTGAAAAATTCTGGATATACCAGAATTTTTCAAAGACAATGGGAAAAAAACTAAATAACCTTCATTTTTTTAAATTGAGTACAATCAAAGGCCGCAACAAATTAAGAAATTCTAACATCGGACTTTTCCTCTTGCTAAAGAAGAAAAAATTCCAAAAAAGCAAAGTATTGCAAAAATCATAAAAGCAGTTTTTAAAGTAGTTAAGAATGCAGGAAAATATTCTGGAGTAATTTTGGCATTCCCCATATTGATGCTTAAAAGCAGCATGACAATTCCCATACTTAACATTTGTCCCATTACTCGCATAGTAGAAACGACACTGGCGGCAACGGCATAAAGTTTTTTTTCAACAGAACTCATGATAGCATTGGTATTCGGCGAGGAAAAAAAAGCAAAACCAAGTCCCAATATTGACAATCCAATAATAATGTATATTAAACTGGTTTCGTCTGTCAAAAAAATAAAAAAAGTCAAACCAATTACGACCAATGCCATTCCAAATGAGGCCATAATTCTAGGCTCAATTTTATCAGAAAATCTTCCGGCAAATGGGGAAAAAATTGCCATGACAATTGGCTGGCAAACCATAATAAGACCTGCATCTTGAGGTTCTAAGCCCTGAACATGTTGGAGATATAAACTTAAAAGAAACCCTGTACCAAAAGTTGCACTATAGTTTATTAAAGCTGTTAGATTTGACCAGGCAAAAACTTTATTAGTAATTAAAAGCCGAACGTCAAAAACAGGATTAGAAACTTTCATTTCCCAGATAACAAAAGTTATAAGGCCGCATATTCCGCCTAAAACAACAAAAATTCTATCAATTCCCTGCAAATGAGAAAATCCAAACATTGTCGCAACAATTGTTCCACCATAAATAAAAGATCCAATAAGATCAAATTTTTCCCCTTTGGCACCTGCCCATTCGCCTTTAAGTTTCCAAAAAATTAAAAAACTGGCAATAGCAGCAGGAATAACACCAATAATAAAAACACTTCTCCAACCAAAATTTTGAGTTAAAAAGCCTCCCAAAGCTGGCCCAACGGAAATTCCAATATACACTGATGCAGCCGAGAATCCTAAAGATTTGCCACGTTCGCTTGGAGGAAACACCGAAGTAAGGATTGCCGCCCCAGTGCTAAATAACATAGCACCGCCCAAACCTTCAAGAAGTAAAAATGACATCAACATTGCTGAAGAACAAGATAACGAAGCAAAAAGAGAAGCTAGCATAAAAGTAATCATGCCTGTTGCATAAACTTTTTTTATTCCATAAATATCTGCTAACTTTCCTAACGGTACTAAAAAAACAGCGGCTGCTAAAATAAATGCAGTCGCAAGCCAGTTTAAAGAAACTGCGTCTAAAGAAAATTCTTTTCCAATAGACGGTAAAGCAATATTCAAAGATGATCCGGCAAAAGGAATCGCAAAAGAGCCAACTCCAACTACAAGCAAAGCAACATTCTTGTTTGCCGAATTCGGTAAGTTTTCCATATATGTACACCTATTAAAATATTATTGTATCATTGCTGGTGACGTTATTAGTTTCAGTGTTTTTCTTGTCAAAGCCTATTGACTTGCCACGAAGTACGTCACCTCAGTTATCTTAACAAAATTTTTTTTCTAAACAAAGAAAATAATTCTTCTCATTTTTTTAAAGGCTCTACTATGGCTAAAATCGAAAATTCTTCAGACCCTGATATTTTAAAAATTAAAAAAGGTGGGGAAATTATGGTTTGTTTGATTGGCATTTTATTTTTACTCCCTATCTTTATTCCAGATATGCATAAAAATCCTAGAAACAACAGGCATTCTCTTGGCATAACTCTTTTCTCAACTGCTGCTACAATTTGTATTTTAGGACGTGCAGGTATTACTTTTAATCGACGTGAAAAAACTATTGTTAAATGGTTTGGTCTTCTTTTTCCTATTATTCGGATCAATTTATCATGGGAAGAATACAGACGTATTTTTCTTATAAAAGAACTTCGCCGCCAAAATAGAAGGCATGGAAAATATACAGTGTATGTTGCACGAATTTATGGTGCAGATGCTGAAGAAGTTCTTACAGAAGATCAAAACTATCTAAAAGTACGTCGTATTGCAAAAGCTGTAGCAAGTTTTATGCAACTTCCGCTTACAGATTCCAGCACCAGTATTGAGGTAACGCGGCAGCCTTTTGAACTCGATGAATCTTTAAGAGATCGGCTTCGCCGCACTAATAAAATTGCTAGACTAAAGGATTTACCAGCAACAAGTAAAATTCAATGTTCTATAGAAAAAGATATTCTTTATGTTACGCTTCCTAAAAATGGATGGGGATGCCTTCCTAATATGATTTTATTTGGTGGTATATGCGCCACGATAGTAGGATATTATTTGATAACACCCCAAGTAAAATACTTTTTCATTTTTTTAATTTTATCTGGATTTATCTCAATGTTTATGGCTTGGATAAAAGCTAATACTTATACAGAAATCTATCTTTCAAAAGAAAAATTTCGCATCAAAAAAATAGACAATGTCTATACAAAAGTAGAAGAATTTAAATTAGAAGAACTTGAAGAATTACTTTTTATTGCTCGCAGTGATGAAATAGAAGCAAATAATTTTCTATCTAATATGCTCCAAAGACCACATCTTCTTGCACGTTCTGATTACAAAGTAAGCAAATTCGGAGAAAGCCTTACTCCTAGTGAGCTATCCTGGCTTCTTGCTACTTTAGAAAATAAAATAGCAACCTAGCAACTTAAAAAAATCTCACGCTTTTTGCGTGAGATTTTTTTGACCTATTCCTTATCCCAAATATTCAAGACTTCGATTTCTCCTGTCCAAGGAACTTGAAGATAACGATTCGTCATACAAAGTTCCCACTTTCTCTTATCTGATTTATAATTCAGAATATGTTTATAAGTGATGGGATAGCCTTGAGGAAGCATGAGTGTTAATTTATAGGTAATATCAAAAAAAGTTTTTGTTCCATGAGCAATTGGTTCAACTTTTTCTACTTCCATCGGGCCTTTGGCGTAAGAAGGATTCCAATCACCAACAAGGTTAGACTCTCCAATAATCGCAGCCTCTTCAGTGCTTTCAGCATGATATACTTTTAATCGGAAAGTTACAGGAATGAGTTCGGGGGATGATTTCCATTTTTGATATTCTTCGCAAACTGTATAGGCTTCCCCTGTAACAATGTGAATGATTTTTTGAGCCGGCGTAAGAAAAATAGCACAAGTTTGTGGAGGAATAATGCTGATCAGATGCTCATTTTCAATGATGGCAGGAATATTTTGAGTTTTATCTAAAAGTTCACCATCTACCATATAGGTTAGTAAAAATGCAAGAGGAATTTTTGCCTGGCAAGGTTTTGTGTCTTTGTTATAAACTACAATTGCAATCTCTTTTTCATGCAATCTTGCAAAAGCATACATAGTACGATTTTGAGATAAATGTAATTGGGTTCCTTTAGTCAGAGCTAAAGAATTTTGCCGTATGTTAATCAATTTTTTTGTATAGGCAAAAATTTCTTGCCCTAATTTATCAGGAGAAAAATTCATATCTTGGCGATTTTCCGGTGGGATTTCAATTTCGACAACTGTGTTTATACCATTTTCGTGTTCTTTAACATTTACTTTTTCGCATCTGCCTTTCATGCCAATTTCTGTTCCATAATATAATGTAGGAATTCCACGGACGCTGAATAATAAGGCTAAAGCTGATTTAAACTTGGAAACATCTTCCTGAGCAGTTGTAAAAAAACGCTCCAGATCATGATTTTCTAAAAATGTAGCAAGAAGGTTAGGATTAGAATAGAAGGAATCAAAGCTAAAAAGATCTCCAAATTTTTCAGCAGTTTCGTTTTTAGCAATAATATCTACCATCTTATAATATAATGGAAAATCAAAAAGAGAGCTAAATTTTCCTTTGTTTAACATTTTTACGCAATCTTTAGCATAACCTTCATAAAATTCACCAAGAAGAAAAAAACTATCTCCTGTTAATTTATCCTGGCGAATTGATTCATTATACTTTGACCAAAACTCAACAGGAACATGCTTTACAGCATCTAAACGAAATCCATCCGGTTGAATTTCACGTATCCATAATTTTGCAATATCAATCAGATATTTTTCGACTTCCGGATTTTCGTGGGCTAAATCTGGCAGCCCATGAACTTTTCCATTCAAAACTTGCAGGGGATTATTCCAGGCAGCACCTTGTAAATCAGGTTCTTTATGAAACCAATCTGGTTTTGCTTTAACCAAAGGGCAATTGTAATCAACATGATTTACAACCATATCAAGGATCAAATACATGCCACGTTTATGGAGTTCTTCTCGCAATTTTTTTACGGTTGCAACATCTCCATAAAGTTTTTCGGTTTGAGTAAGATTATCTTTTGGAGATTGAGATTTTTCAGCAATAGCAATGTCGGTAAAGCGTTCTTCAACTCTAGCAAAATCCTTAATCCAATATCCATGATAGGCCCAGTAATCAAAAAAACGTTGGCTATTATTATCAAAAAGCGGAGAGAGCCAAATTGTTGTAACTCCTAACTCTTGCAAATAAGGAAGTTTCTCAATCAATCCAGCAATATCCCCACCACGATAGGTATAAAGCGGATGATAGGGATGTTCTGCATCACTTGGTTCTGGTTTCCAATCGTTTTGAGTATCTCCATTATGAAACCGATCCAGTAACACAAAATAAATAACCTGGCTTGTCCAATCTATATTAGATTGAGCAAAAGTCCCAATAAAAAATGATACTAAGAATGCAATAATGAACATACATTTCATAAAAAAAACTCCTTGTTAAAATTTAGCAAGCAAGTTTAGCAACATTATAATTCAAGATTAGCAACATTATAATTCAAGATTAGCAACGTTATAATTATGGAATATTTCCATATATATATTTTTTTTTTATAAAAAATCTTATTTTTTTTCTTCATAAAATATTCACGGTGGAACCCCCAGCCTTTATTTAGGATGGAGTTATTGACAAAAAGGCAAATATATAATGCAGCAGCAACAAGAATGTGCAAATTTTTGCTGCTGGGGAATATTCATTATATTTGTTTGGGCAAGAATTATTTTATGAGATTTATTTTTCCAAAGCCAATCTAAACTGGGATAATTTTGCCAAGAAGGAAAAGAATAGGACAATCCAGCATATATATTTTGTTGAGAATCTTCAAGAAGAGGGATTGTTTTTTCCTCTCCAATTGCAACATTGCCAAGAAGATAAGCATAGTATCCCTGAATTAAAATAGCATTCTGTAAAAAATAGGGAGAAAGATTTTGGATACGAACGCAATTTTCATCAAAAAAGATTTGAATATTGCCTGGCAAAAAAATTATGCTAGAATCTATTGTCATTTCAAAAGAATCTTTATCTTCTACAGAGTTATTTTTTTGAGAAAAGAGTGGGCGGATAAATTGAAATCTTTCTATATCAGCCTTATTTGAAGTTTCCCAAACTTTACTAGAAACATTTTTTAGCGAATAATTTTGGTTTGAAAAGTTTTCTTCTTGTATCCGTATATTTAAAGGCAAATGGACAATTTCGCAACAATAATATTGGCTAGGTAAAACTGACGAAAAAAGAATAATCGCTCTACAAGAAAAAAGCAAAATTATTATTGAGATAATTAGAATTCTTATTTTAGTAGCAAATTTTTTTAGAAATATATAAAGCATTGCTACTATAATAATACTTAATAATGATATAATATAGGCTTGAAAATGCCAGGAAAATTCCCAACCCTGTGCAAGCACAAGCCAAGATTCCCATTGTGTTAAATTTTTTGCAAGAATCATAAAAATACCTAAGTTAAAACAAAGAAGGAAAAATTTTTTATGCCACAAAAAAATCATTCCGGAATTAACGAAGAAATTTCTAAAATCGTTGAACAACTTTGCCAACCAGAATCATATTCTGGAGTTGTTCATCGTAACAATCATGATATGCCAATGCCTTCTATTGAAGAATTAGATCGTTTTGTTTCTATTTTGAGAACAATATTATTTCCAGGATATTTTGGGCATCTGGAACTTACTCCTATTACTATGAGATATTACATTGGTTCTGCTTTGGATCAAGTCAGTCGTATTTTAGCAGAACAAATTAAACGCGGATTTTGTTTTTCTTGTGCTATGTCTTCAGAAACAGAATGCCAAAATTGCGAAAATAAATCCTGGGAAATCACCAAGAAATTTATGACAACAATCCCCAAGATTAGATATTTGCTTTCTACCGATGTTCGTGCTGCTTATGAAGGAGATCCCGCTGCGAAACATCCTGGGGAAACAATCTTTTGCTACCCTAGCATTCGGGCAGTAACAAATCAAAGAATTGCTCATCAATTATATAAAATGGATGTTTCTTTAATTCCACGTATTATTACAGAAATGGCTCATAGTGCGACAGGAATAGACATTCATCCCGGAGCAGAAATCGGAGAACGATTTTTCATCGATCATGGAACTGGAGTTGTAATTGGAGAAACCAGTATTATTGGAAATAATGTCCGTATATATCAGGGTGTAACACTTGGTGCAAAGAGTTTTCCAAAAGATGCACAAGGCAATCTTGCTAAAGGCATTCCAAGACATCCTATTGTTGAAGATGATGTAGTTATCTATGCAGGTGCAACAATACTTGGACGAATTACAATAGGTAAAGGATCAACAATTGGAGGGAATGTTTGGATTACAAAAGATGTTCCTCCTGGAACTAGAATTCTGCAAATGCGTTATCAACAAGAGCAGTTTGAAAAAGGTCTTGGGATATAACAGACATGCGTAAAGCAAAATTTTTGCCTTACGCATATTTTTTTATTTCTTTTTTTGCTTTGCCTTTAAATCTTGTACTTCTTGAATTTGTTCTAATATATCTTGATTTTGAGGCTCTAATAAAAGTGCAGAATCTAAATCTTCTAACGCGTCATCATACCGTTGAAAGTATTTATATAATTGAGAACGCATGTAATAATGAGTATAGTGAATATCTTCTTTTTTACTATTTTTAATAACCAAATCAAAATTTTCAAGAGCTTCCTTATATTTCTTAAGCAGAATATAACATTTTCCGCGGGAAAACGCAATTCTGTCTATCGGCACACCTAACTCTTCTGCTCGATTTAGAGTTTGAATAGCAGATTCCCATTTTTCCAGCCCAAAATAACATTGGGCTTGATAATAATATAAGTTTGCCTCTTGCCGATATAAGAATAAATGATCAATCCTTTGAAGAGCTAAATTATATTCCTTAAGATTAAGTAAAGCAATTATAGAAACATAGCATAATTCAAAATATAATGGCGTCAAAATTTTCAAATTAGGATGCTTGGGATTAAAATCAAAATCAAAAACATCATAATAAATTTTCATAGCCTCTGTACAATGATATAAAACACTTTTATATTTCTCATCTTCAATAAAGAATTTCATTGCCCAATAATGGACCCAAAAACGATTAGGATATTCTTTTGAAAGTTTTCCACAAAAATCAAGACCTGTATGAATGAAATTCATTCTCTCATCTTGAGTAGTTGCAAAAAAAATACTATAAAAAGATTTTCTCAATTGAATATATTGAGAAAATTCAGGAAATTTTTTTAAATATTCTATATATTTCGCTTGATGTTTTTGAGCAATTTTAAAATATATGCATATATTATCAGCTAAAAAACAAGATTGCCAATCCTGCCCTTGACTGACGGCTATTGCTCGATCAAATTCTTGCAAAGCCTTAGAAATTGCATAAAACTCATCCTTTTGTTGACGTAATGCTAACACCATCCAAATTTTTCCAATCTCTCGATATACGTCTTCATTAAAGGGAGCTATCTTTTCTGCACAATTCAATTGCTCTTCCACCCATTCCACTTTCACAGGTGTATGCAAATTTTCCCAAATAGTATCAAGTACTTGATAAATCTCAGTTTTATGCTCCACGCTTAATGGAACAGGAGGAGGAAATTTATTGTTCCATTTTGCTATTTCCAGAAGCATGAAAAAAAAGGAAACTATCAATAACAATATAAAAAAATATATTATGTAGTTCTTCTTAATAACTTTTTGATTATTATCTTTATACTTATTTAAAAATCGTTCTATATCTAGAGACAGAGAATATGCAGATAAATAACGATTTCTAGGATTCTTTTCCAAACATTTTAGACATATTCTTTTTACTTCTTTTGGAATATTATTTTTTTTAGGAAAAGTGGGCAAATCGTGTGCAATTTTAACAGCTATTTCAACACAAGCATTTCCTTGAAAAGGACGTGTATGTGTTAATAACTCATAAAGAATTACTCCCAGTGCATAAACATCACTATGTGGACCAATTTTAGTAGGATTTGTAGGAAGTATCTGCTCTGGAGCCATATAATATATGGTTCCAATCATCTTCCCACGACTGGATGTTGAAGTTTCTTCATTCATCATTTTAGCTAAACCAAAATCCATAATCTTGGGAACATCTCCCATCATCATAATGTTGCTTGGTTTAAGATCACGATGTACCACTTCTTGTTTATGAGCATAATGAACGGCTTCACAAATAATTTTCATCAATTTTAAAATTGATTCTAAATCAGGCGATTTTTCTTTTAAATATTTATCTAAAGAAATCCCCTTAATATACTCCATAACTAGATAACAACCTACGCTATCTTCTGTAACCTCATATACTGTAATAATATTGGGATGAGTTAATCCTGCACAAGCCTGAGCTTCTTTTAAAATACGTTTTTCTTGTATTTTTTTATCAAGAGATAATGTAATTTGTTTGATTGCAACAATACGGTTCAATTTCGGATCAAAAGCACTATAAACTTTTCCCATTCCTCCTTGCCCAAGAAGGTTAATAACTTGATATTTACCAATATTTGTAGGCAATGATTGTGCGTATGCCAAAACTTTTAAAGGATCAAGATCGTTTTTTGGGTCCATAGATCAACCTAATTATTAAGAAAAAATTACAAAGCGAACGGTTAGCATTCCGTTCGCTTATAAAAAAATTATCTGTCAAGTAAGAATTTTTCCCAGAATAACATTACAGCATTCATATAATAATCACGATTTGATTTTTTGCGGAATCCATGACCTTCATTTTTACCAAGTAAATACCATACCTGGCCACCATTTTGACGCACAATTTTTACAATCTGTTCAGCTTCACCAGCTGGAACACGTGGATCGTTTTGGCCCTGGATAACAAATAGCGGTTTTGTAATCTTATGTGCATTCGTTGTAGGTGCAATTTCAATAAGATGCTGACGCATTTCTGGAATACGTTCATCGCCATATTCAACACGACGTAAATTGCGACGATATTCCTGAGTACTTTCAAGGAAAGTAACCATATTGCTAATACCAACAACATCAATACCTGCACGAATGCGATCATTATAAGAATACATAGAGGCAAGTACCATAAAACCGCCATAAGATCCACCAAACACACCAACTCGTTGGGCATCAAGTTCTGGTTGTTTAGCAATCCAATCCAAAAGGCTACCAATATCTTTAACAGAATTCATGCGTAAATACCAATTGTCTAAAGTCAAATAGGTTTTACCATAACCACTAGAACCTCGCACATTGGGAGCAATAATAGCAATGCCCATTTCGCTGGCCATATATTGGTAACTGGAGCTGAATGTTGGTAATTCTTGACCTTCTGGTCCACCATGAATAGAGATTACAACAGGAGTTTTTCCTGTAATATTCTTGGGACGATAATAGAATGCTGGGATCATTCTTGCTTTTCCATCTACTTCGTCAAAAGTAGGATAGTGAATCAGTTCTGGCGCGACAAAATTTTCGGCCTTTAATCCACCAACTTCACTGAGAGTCCAACGAGTGATTTCTTCTGTGAGCAAGTTAATAGAATACACATCGCCAGGAATATGTGCTGCATTGACTGTCATCGCTAGCTCTGTATCTTCGCTATTAAATTTAATATTAGAAATAACACTTACTGGAGGTTGGGGGATTCTCAGCTCTTTATTATTTTGACTTAAATCAAGAATATGAAGTTTGCTAATTCCGTCCTCATTAGCTGTATAAGCTAATTTTTTTCCATTATGAGAAAGAGCAAGTTCAGAAACATCCCAAGGGATATGGCTTGTAAGTCTTGTTTTATTTCCTGTAGCAAGTTCATAATAAATAACTTCTTGAAACTCACCAAATTCATCAGAACTATAGAAAACACCTTTAGCATTTTTATCAAATAATGCTGCACTGTAAGATATTTTTTTGTCAGGTTGAGGATTTACAGGTGCTAAAACTTTAGTTGCCATATCTAAAATATGAAGATAAGATTCATTGATCGAAATATAATTTATAAGCAAAAGTTTAGTTTTGTCTTCTGACCAATCACAAACTTGCCAAAGCCCATTAACTTCAAAAACAATCTCAGAAATTCCTGGCTTGTTTAAATCCATAATGCGAATATCCATATCCGCACCATTTCTTAAATTGCTAGAAAAAACAATTTGCTTGCCATCTGCTGACCACATTGCAGCAGTATTTCTTGATTTCCCATCTGTCAACATAGTTGATTTTGCTGTAGCATAATCAAAAAAGAAAAGTTGGTAGAATTCTCCACCGCCTACATCCATGCTGAATAAAAATCCGCGTGTTTCTGGATTTGGACAAGAAGCTGCAGAAGCTACTGGTTCTTTGAAGAAAGTCAATTGTTGACGCGCACCAGTTGGCCATTGAACATAATGAATTTGAGCAGTTTCTCCAAAACGGGTACTAATCAAAATTCCTGGGCCATAAGAATTCCAATCCATAAAAGCAGCGGTTCGAATATTTTGATATTGTAACATTCCTTCTATAAACTTGGAGGGAATATCTGGAATGCCATCTAATACTAAACTTCCAGTATCTTTTACTTGTGCAAAACAAGTAGAAAAAGAAAGAATAAATAAAAAGAGAAAGATAATGCTAGTATTTTTCATATTTGTTTATCTCACCACAATAAAAATAACATTGTTAGTTAAAAAAACAGTCAATAAATCGAACAAAAAGAGGTTCACTCACAATATACTTCGCATAAGATTTGAGATGCATTCTCAAGCAAAACTTGAGAATGCGTAGATTTTTCTTATATCCCTGAATTCTCAATATCAATATCTGTTATTTGCTTTAAGTACATTTGAGTAATAGTATGTATATCCTGCAATGCTACAGTCTTATTAGTAGAATTTCCTTGCGAAATAGGGCGTAAATATCGAGAAACAACAGCATCCTGCAAAATATCTGTCGATTTATTTAAGGAAAATACTTCAAGATTCCCGGCTCCCTTTGCTAACAATTCCGGGCTATGCACAATAGTTCCTGGTTCATAGTTTTTTGTAAGAGGCTTATAAAGCCAAAGGATTTCAGGGTTATATTGAAATGCCATACGTTCTTCATATTTGTGTTCGGGTTCAATAACAAGCTCGCTGTTTTCCGGCAAATAGCTTGCGTCTGAAACTTCAAGGTAATCCATTCCTGGACTAGCATGATTATTTAAATAAATTTCTGGCATAGAAATATAAGCAAAACGGCTAAAAGAATATTGCAAAGGGCGACTTAAAAATAGCACTTCTCCGTTGCGTACAAATTCTACAGTTTCAGAATGGAATAATCCTTCAATTTCGATCTTCCCTCTTAAAGGCAATTCCTGTGCATTTGTTACAGAAAATTCCTTCATCCCTTTTTCAACCCAATCGCTTAAACGCACGTTTTTATTAAGTGTTGGTAATATAATAAGGGATTCCTGGGAATGATGAAATCTACATGGCTCTTTAAGAACGATGCGATTATTTTTTTTACGATACCATATTACTTCAGATTTTCCTTTAGTGTCTGTTAAAATCAAACTTCCATGTTGTGGCAAAAGATGTTGAAATTCTAAAGAAATGCGTTCCTGACGGATTTGCAAACCTTCCTTTAAGGAATAACCTGCATAATGGCTAAAGTCTAATAAAGAACCTTGCCCATGAAAATATTGAAGTGGCTTATGAAGATAAATACGATTCGGATACCGTTTGAAAGTAATTTTTTCTTCTGACTGGCTTCCTGGTTCAAAAATAGCTTGTCCTTCTTCTGGAAATTCTGGAACAGAAGAAAAATCTACATGAATATTTTGTTGATGATAATGGCAAGATTTTTCTGTAGCAATTTCTACTGCAGTAATAACAACATGTGTATTATGTTTGATCATTTGTTTAATTTGAGTTTTCAGAATAAGTGTATTACTGCAATGTGTTCGCATAAATGGAAGAACTTCTTTTATACCCGCAACGCCATTATAATGAATTTCTAAAATCCCTGATAAGGGGAAATAATTTGCATTCTCTACTGTAATAAGATGACTACCTTGGAAAGCCTCATATCGTAAAGGACTTTCTAATATAGCCTCCCAAATTATTGTATTTTTGGAATGGAAGAACTGCGGAGTAGCATTTAAATCAAAGGATTTTCCAACAACTTTAAAAGATACTGTTTCTTGATAATTTTCACCAGGATCAATTTGAATAATGCCTTGGTTAATATCTTCAGTAATTCCTTGAATATAGATTTTTTTAGTCTTGGAATTGCTCTCGTAAATAAGATTACTTTTCACTCCAATATCTTTAAGAAAAACAAGACTCCCCTGCCGATGTTTTATCTTAAGAGGTTTTTCTAAAGATAGCTCCCAAATTTCACCACGGAAAGGAATCCGCTCTTCAAATTCCGTGTTCGGAGCGAAAATTAAAATACCACGTTTATGAAAATATTGTGTATGTTCTACAGCGGCTAATAAATCCCCTTTTTTCAAATTTTGTGATAATCTTGTAATAGGAGGAGTTAATGTTACAAAAGTCCCCAAAGGATAAACACGCTGTGGAGCTAATTGAAGTTGTAGAGTTCGCTCATCTTTATGAAAGTATGGTAAAATTTCATACGCACCAATAGAATCTAATTTAAGTAATCCTTCTTTAGGAAATTGTACTTCAGACGGAACTCTGATTTCCAATGATTGGCTATTAACTTCTGATGTCAAAATAATTTGAGGAGGCATCGGACGAACTAAAACAGGATGGTTAGGTGTTGGGGAATGGCGATAACGAAGACCGCCATCTAAAAATAAATTATTTTCTCCACGTTTGCGATGATAGCGGAATTCTAAGATTTTATCCTCTACAAGTATCTTCCCAAGACCTTGCAGCGGAAGTTTTTCAGAATCATCTTTTTGGACAATAAGTACATTGCTATCTGGCAAACAATCACAAGCTAAACTTGTTCGTATGGGATTATCTAATATCCATCGTAATGCAGCACCTTGAGGATGCGAAAATTCAAGACCATCTTGATGGTTAATTTGTAATAAAAATTCATCTCGTTGAAAAGGAATCAATTCTGCATGTTCTGAACCAGGAGCAATTTCTAAAATTCCTAATTTAGGAAGAGGAAGCGATTCATTTTCTAAATCAAAATAGGTTGCATTTTCAGATGCTGCCTGTTTTAGATAACATTTTTCTGCAGAAATAGCCTCTAATAAAGAAATAGAACAAGGTAAAAAAATATCTGTCTCACCTTTGGTTTTACCATCAGAAGGCAGAAAAGAAAAGTTCTCTGTTAAAAATTTATAATATTCTGATTGATTTTGATAAGAAATCAAACGGGCAACAATATTATCTAAAGATAGATTAACATTTAATCCAAAATATTCTAATAGAAATTTTTTTAAATATTGTTGTAAATCTTGAAGACAAATTGCTCCAAAAGCCCATTCCTGACGTTTCCAAAGAGCATATAAAACTAATATATCTTGTTTATAAGTTTCTTCTGAAATTCGATCTACTAAGTATCTTAAAACACCACTATTATTACTGACGTTTTTATGATAAAGTTGAGTTAATAAATTTCTTTGATATTGCTTAGTTCTTTTTTCTGCTTGAAGGATTTCATAAATAAACCAACAAAATGGCATAAGCCCAAATAAAGCATACCAAGAAGTACTTCCTAACCAAGCTAAAGCAGTTGTTCCAACAACTGTAAGAAAAAATAGGAATATTAGATAAAACTTTGTCTTAAGAGAAATTTTAATTAAAATTCCTGGCAAAATAATTGGAAGTAAATGTTGTTGGATGTTATGGAAAAATTTTAAAGTAATAGGTTGGGGCTTGAGTGGTTGAGATTGTGAAGGATGAAAGGAGTCTTCAGATTCAAGAGCAAGGCTTTTATGGAATGGACGAAATAGTAAATTGAGACCTTTATAATTAGTAAACACTTTGGTATTTTTTTTCAGCCAAAGTGTTTTCCAAGTTCGATAGGATTGGGTTACAATTTCCCGTCCCCTATAGTATAATAAAAATTCTCTATAGCGTTCCGGTGGTAAAACTAACTTAATTCCAAGAATTTTAGTTTGTTTGAGAATATCACGAATATCCGCTTCGGCAATGGGCTGGTATTGTGCTTGCTCTAAAAACCTTCGAAAATGATGAATTAAACTTTGGACATATCGTAATTCTTCTCTTTCATCCAAAGAAATAGGGGAATTTGTATTTGGGTTAAATGGTTGATAATAAGTATAAAGTTGCTTGAGTATTTTTTGGAATTGATCGTTGCAAAATGCTTCCAAAAGACGCGCAAAATGTGTACTAATTTCCCGATCTGCCACAGGAAGATTATTACGTAAAATTTCTGTTATTTGAGATTTTTCAAGAGGAATTGCCTCTTCAAACCATATAGTCATAACCAAATCCTAAATTATAGATGCAAAAAAAATACCTTCCGCACTTTTTTAAACAATATTTGTTCTCTTGTCAAAAGAACAAATATTGTTATTTTAATAAAAGTTATCGTATTTCTAAAATAGCTTTTGCTGCACGTGCTGGAGCACCAGGTTTGCCAAGTAAATTTTTCATTTCAGCCAAATCTTGTTGACAATTTTTCCGTACTTCAGTTTCTTCCCAGAGATTAAAGACATCTGATAAAATATACTGTGGAGCAGATTCCGTAATTAAATATTCAGGAACAATTTTTTTCTTAGTGATAATATTTGGCAAAGAAAAAAACTTACACTTCAAAAAAGATGTATGCTCTACAACCCATCTATGTATTTTACGAACACGATACATAATAAGAAGCGGAGTTCCTAATAATGCTGTTTCTAAAGCTGCTGTTCCAGATGTTACTAATGCCAAGCGACTTGCCTTCATAACATTATAAGTCTGCCCTTGGATAATTGTAAGCGGTGGTAAAAAAGACTTTTCAGAAAAATCATGCCAAATTTGGTTAATGAGTGGCAAGTATCTTTCTGTCGCTAACGGAAGCAATAGATGTGTAATCCGGTGCTTCTTAGCAATTTGAGCAGCTGTCCATAACATAATGGGTAGATTATAAGCAATAATTGTGCGACGACTGCCAGGAATAATAGACAAAACTGAAGATTCTGGAAAGATATTATATTCAGTCAAAAATTCGGAGTTTGGAGTAAAAGCAAGGACTTTATCAACAAGAGGATGCCCTACATATTCTACAGGAACATTTGCAACTTCATAAAATGGAACTTCAAATGGAAAAATTACAAGCATTTTGTCCATAAGACGTTTAATTTTCTTAATACGCCAGGGTGCCCAAGCCCATATTTGAGGTGTTACATAATAGACAATACGAATTCCTCGTTTCTTAGCATGAGTTGCAAGATACATGTTAAAACCAGGATAATCAATAAGAACTAAAACATCTGGACGATGTCGATCAAAATAATCCAAAATAATTTCCAAAAATCTCATTACTTTTGGAATTCCCAAAACTACAGGAAGAAACCCCATAACTGAAAATTCCCGAACCAGATTATATAAAAAAATCATCCCAGTCGCTTTCATCTGATCACCACCTAAACCAGCAATGATAAGATTTGGATCTTCCTGTTTAAGACATTGAACTAATTGTGCCCCATAAACATCTCCCGACGCTTCACCGGAGACGATAAAGATGTGTTTCATAAATTATTGCCTATCGTGATGATTTTCGAAAACAACCAAATAAAAATAGAAATAAAATAAACCATCCAAATAAATTTTCTAAAATCATAGCCATTTGTGGAATATGTTTGACTGCATTCCAAACACTATAATCTTTCCCATACATCGGCCATTGAGCAACACCTGTAGGCAAAAATGAAACAAAACTAATTGCGACATTTTGCAAATATTTTTGTAATGGTTGATTCTCTGTTATTTTAGGAATTGCAACAACATTACCAAAATCATATCCTGAATTTTGCATGATAGAATACATCATAGCAAAAACTAGAATAACAGCTAAACCAAGTAGAATAAGATTTGCTGGCTTCGTCCCATAACCAAATCCCATATCTAAAAAGATGAAATCAAATGGTTTTGTAAAAACTCTCCAAGGCGCAGAAAAATTTATTTTGTTTTTTTTGCGACTGGCTCGTTTAGCTTGCAGATATGCCCAATCTTCTTCTTCATAACGTTCCTGTCGATGGAAAATTTGTTTTAATAAGAGATATTCTTCGTATTGAGTTGCATAGTCCTTTTGCTTTTCCGAAGCAAGTTTACCAGCAATCTGGTTATGTTTGAGTAGCACATAATCAGCTATCAATCCAGCAAAAGAAATATTCCCTAAAAATTTAGTTTCGCGAAGATCTAATTTTTGAAACCAAATAGACCGACAAAGATTTAACTGCTCTTTAAATTGGGTTTCTAAAACTACAGAAGAACCAGTAATAATCGATTCTTGAAAGTTTGTAGAGCCACCAAAATTATTTTTTAATAAACGCAAACCATAAAGGCTAGAAGAAGAAAAATCAGCAATTGAATTCCAAGTACATTCTTCTAAACAAAAAGTTCCATTACTGATAATTTTAGCAAATGAAGCATCTTGAAAAAAATCTGTTTTTCGTATATTGATATCTTGATAAAATTGTGATTTTTGGAAAGAAACAACTCCTTGGAAAATACATCCAAGTATAGTATGTGTTCCCTGGCAAGTAATAGCAGAAAAATTGCAAGGTTTCTCAAAATTACAAGAAAGTAATTCAAGTTTTCGTTGAAATGAAGATTTTTGAAAACTTAGCTTTTGCATCTGAACAGAGGATAAAATGCAAGATTCATTAAAACTAGAATTTTCCCAAGAAATTCCATCTTGAAAACGAGTATTTGTAATGTTAATGATGCCATAAACACGAGAATTATTGCTAATAATACTATGAAGTTGTGAATTGCTAATAAAAACCCCTGATTCATAATTTGTTTCTGTCATATAAATAGGGGCGGTTGCTCGACAATCAGATATAGTAAGTTTTCCAATACTAGCTTGACTTAAAATAACATTACTAGAAAGATTGACTTTTTTTAGAATCAATCCATCATGAAAATTGGCAGGGCGATCTCCGTTTAATCTAAATTCTTTAGAAATTGTGCTATTTTCTATAGTAACCGCAGCTTCAAATTCTGATCCATTCGCTATAAAATGTTCAATGCTGCAATTTTCAATACGAATAGGAGAACTGAAAACTTGGTTGCCAAGATTTAAAGTAGGCAATGTTGATTGTATCAACGTTTTTCCCATTTTTAAAATAGCAATTGCTTCTTCTTGTGTTTTTGCGGAAGCAGATAATGTTCCTGAATTATTCTGTTTATTGGTGGCAATTTTTTTACTAGCAGCTTTATCTAAAACAGCAGTAGGTGCACTTACTTCTTCATGTACAGTTTCTAAGTCTGCACGCTTGCTAGAAGATTTAGCCGTTTCTACAGAATTAGATTTATTAGCCGTTGATTCTTTTTCCGGAGCATCTTGAAAAATATCCAAATCGCCAATGCCATCCAAATCACTTTCCTCTGGCTTCTCTTGCATATTCTGCAAACTTGTCATATTTTCAAGATGCTTGATTTTATCAGCCAATGCCATAGGCATTGAATTTGTAGCCAAATCAGAAGCAGGATCTTTTTTATTTTCTACGCTCTTCTTTTCAATGATTTTTATGGGTTCGGTCTTTTTTTCAGAAGGTTTATTTTCAGAAGGTTTATTTTCAGAAGGATTCATAGCTTTCTTTTTCTATAATAAAGTTAAGAAATATTTTTTTCAATATCTGCCGCTATCAAAATGAGAAGGCGGGCACGCTATGCGTGCCCTGAGCGAATTTTAAAAAAGAATTTTGAAGAAAATTATTCATCTCCTTCTTTCTTCTTATCAGATTTATTTTCTTGATATCGAATTTCTTCTTGGCCTTTTTCATTTGTATAATGAACTGCTGCAGTAGTATATTTAGTTCTTATAGTTTCAATTTTATACAAAGGTTTTCCATCTACGCCATATTCAGGTAATTTGGAGACAGGATTGATTACCATTTTCTTCATTTGACTTTCGCGTTCTTGTACTGCCTTAGGATTGATTTTTGTTAAAACCCAACCTGGGCTAAAATCTATCAATTTTTGTAAGTCCTTATTCCATTCTTTCTTTTCAATTTTTTGGCCCTTTTTGAGACGCAAAGAAGTCATTCGCCAATCGCCCTTTTCCCATTTTAATAATTCTATTAAAGCAGAGTCCCCTAAAATTCCAGTTAACCTAATTCTATATGATGGCAATATTGTTCCCTTTTGTTCCGTAGTATATTCGCTAGCAATAACTTTTTTGCCATCAATTGTATCAGGTTTACCTCCTTGGGCTTCTTCATTCTCAGTATAAGATCGGACTTTATAATAGTAATCAATTTTAGACTCTACAGTAGTATCTTCATAAGCAGTATTGGTAATACCAAGTAAATCAATTATCTTTTCTTCAGATTTACCATCGATATTTTTCCAACGTTTATACAACTGATAACCCGTAATTTCACTGAGTTTATTTTCTTTACCAGTTGCAGGATCAATTGGCGTTTCAGGAACTTCCCAAGAAACACTAATTTTTTCTCTGTCCACTTGTAAAGCCAAATTACTTGGAACATTTACCCATTGTTGGCTAGGTGGTTGAGCTTTATTATATTCAATTTTTCCTTTTTCATAAAAAAAATCTTGCCCAATACGACGATAGGGATAAATTTCTTCGGGATATGCGTCATCTAATAAATATCGATTTAATCTTATCAATTCATCACTTTGAGGATTTTGATAAATCAATAACTCAGTTTCTTCTCTCAATTTAACGTTTTTAAAACGATCTTTATCGAAAAACTTGGGTTTTACAAAGAAAGCATTGATATCTCTGATGAGATTATTCAGTAAGCTATCACTTACCTTTTCTTCATCTTGAAATTCTTTTAGTTGTTGCTGGGTTTCAGGAGTAAGATTACTTTTAATATAAAACGAAATTGGATCAGATTCTTTTGCATCACGTAATTTACGAACGAAATTAACAGAATCTTTTATATTTTTAGGACGTAAAAATACAATATTAGCAGTAGTAATAGGTGCCCAATTACTAATAATCTTTTCTTGATAGTTTGGCAATTCAACTTTTTGAGGACGATTTGTTCTTTGAACTTCTTTTAATTCTTCCAACTTTTGCTTGATTTCCTCTTTTGTGGTTTGAGCAGATTCGTCTCCACTCATCAAAAAAGTAATACCAATACTTATGACTGCAACAGCCAAAGCAATCCAATGTCCAAATTGAATTAAAACTTTTTTTACATCTATTTGTTCCATGCTTTTCTCCAACGATTTAAATTATCTAGCAATTTTATCAATCTTGCTTTTTTTAAGCAATAAAATTTTATTAAAATTCAAAATTTCCTGTTTTTTTGAAAAAATAATCAGATTTTTTTATCAAAAAATGGAAGCTATGGATTCAGATAAAATACGCTAAGACGGTTGAGAAAGAGTTTCAATATAGTTTCAGCATCCTGATCTTTAAAAGTAACTCGACTATTTGCATAGTAATACGCCCAAGCTGCACTTTTTAAAGTTGTAAGATTATTTTTTATAAAATTTTGCTGGCTAATTTGAGTAAACTGAGCATTTTCTACATCCCAAACCAAACCTAACGATTGGAAATATTCTAAAAGAATATGTTGGCGTGCAGCAAAATTATGCCATTCGTTGTAATGTTGTTGGCATATTTCAATTATAGGAAATTGATAACTTTGTTGACTATATGGAAGCGATAATTTATATAAATGAAATGCTGCAATATTACCACGCAAATCAGCATCGCTTGCATATCTCTGAAAAGCAATTTCCATACTAGTATTTTGCTTATAGCCCATAGCTAACGCACTTGCTAAATCTCCTAGCCAACTGCACCAATCATAATTAGCAAGTGTAATAGGCTCTGAATCTTCTAATAGCATTTCGCGATTATTCTGTGGATGTAAATAAGCATCTAAAGCACCTAATGTATGAGCAAAATCTTCTACCTGTCCTACAATATTAACTCCACTAACATATTTTTTTTGAAAAGCTAAAGAAATTTCATCTGTTGGTTTAGCATAAGACTGCGCCGCAGAAATAAATAAATTCCACAGAGTTCCATCATAAAATAATTTTCTTATTCTACTTATACTTGGTTTAAAATCAGTATCATTAGTTTGAATATTCTTCTGAAAAACTTGGTTTAAATCCTGCCAGAAAATATTTTCTTGTGCAAATAATATTGGTAAAGCTAAAATAAGTATTATTAGTATTTTTATCATAAATTTTTTTCCTTAAAAATAAGCATGAACTAATATCTTTTTTTAAGAAAAGGAATGATGTTCTTTCCAAATACGCAATGCTTGTTGAACAATTTCATCCCAAGGAGTTTCTGCTTGGGCAGGAATCCAATGTATAGGAAACCTACGCAGCCATGTTAGTTGACGTTTAGCAAAGTGGCGAGTATTTATTTTAATTTGTTCAGCCAACGAATCAAATAAGCTGGAATTTTGTAAAGCAGCTATAGTTTCTCTATATCCAATAGCTTGCATCGCAGTATGAGATAAAGGTTGTGGAAATTCTAATAGTTTTTTGGTTTCTTCAACTAATCCTTGTTCTAACATCATATCTACACGTTGCTCAATTCTTTTATATAATACAGAACGTTCCCATTCAATGCCAATTAAGCAAGGATCATATAGTGAAATAGGTTGAGTATTTTCTTTTTGCCAAATTGAAATTGGCTTACCAGTAGTATAAAAAACTTCCAAAGCTCGAATAATTCGACGGCTATCATGGGAAGAAATTCGTTGGCTCGTTTTAGGATCCGCTAATGTAAGTTTATGGTAAAGATTTTCAAGGCTTTCTTTAGCCAATTCTCCCCTAATTTCCCAATTTGTAGCAGGGCCATCAAAAATTCCTTCCAATAAACTTTTAACATATAAAGCAGTCCCACCAACTATAACAGGAACCTTTCCTAATTGATATATTTTTTCTATCAAAATCGAAGCATCTTCTATAAACATCGCTGTATTATAGGATTCAGATGGTTCACAAATGTCAATTAAATGATAGGCAACTTTCTGCTTTTCCTCTATAGTAGGTTTTGCAGTTCCAATATTCATGTTACGATAAATAGCCATAGAATCTGCAGAAATAACTTCTATCGGAAGATACTGAGCAAGAGAACAAGCTAGTTTAGTTTTTCCACTCGCGGTCGGACCAAAGATAATTAAAATTTTTGTGGCCATAAATATAAATTATGATAAAGCAAGGCAAAAAGCCTTGCTTTAGTCTAAAAAGTGTCTATCTTATGGCTTATAGTCTGGATGTTGGAAGGAATAAGTAAATTTTGTATGAACATCATAACGATTTTCAAGAATAGCAACAACATCTTCAATAAAAACCAATTCTTCATTAGTTGGGATAACAAACACTTTTACTCGAGAATCTGGAGCAGAAATAAGTGTTTCTTTTCCTCGTTGAGCACCATAGTTCAACTGATTATCTAGTTTAATACCAATAAAATCTAAGTTTCTACATGCGCGATCACGCAAAATTGGGCCGTTCTCTCCAGCTCCTGCGGTAAAAACTAGCGCGTCAACACGGCCTAAAACAGCTGTGTAAGAACCAATGTATTTTTTCAAACGATAGGCTTCCATATCAATTGCTAATTCTGCTCGAGCATCACCTTTTTCAGCAGCTAACTCAATATCACGCCGATCTGTATATTTTTGGGTAATCCCCTTTAAACCAGAAAATTTATTTAAAACATTTTCTACTTCAGCAGGAGTCTTTCCTTCTCGTTGGCATATAAAAGGAATGATTGCAGGATCTATATCACCACTTCGAGTTCCCATAATTGCACCTTCTAGTGGCGTCATCCCCATAGATGTATCTACAGAAACTCCATTTTGAATAGCACAATGAGATGCTCCATTGCCAATATGCATAGTAATAATATTACATTGATCAAACGGCTTGCCTAATAAAACTGCTGCACGTTTCGAGACATACAAATGGCTGGTGCCATGAAAGCCATATCTACGTACGCCATATTTTTCATACCATTCATACGGAGCAGCATAAAGGTATGCGTATTCTGGCATAGTTTGATGAAATGCTGTATCAAAAACACCAACATGTGGCAAAGAAGGAACAAGTTCTTGTGCAGCAATAATACCTTCAATATTAGCAGGATTATGTAAAGGTGCCAAAGCTACACATTCGCGAAGTTGTGCCATAACTTCATCTGTAATTCTAACAGAACGTGCAAATTTACTTGCGCCATGGACTACTCTATGCCCAATTGCATTGATTTCATTGATATTTTTCATAACTCCGCGTTCTGGATCAACAAGAGTTGCGAAAATAAGTTTCAACGCATCTTTATGAGATGGACAAGGACTTTCTTTTTTAAAATTAGGTTTTCCAGGAACTTCATGCTTAATATAGGAAGCAACGCCATGATCCACAACAACTTTTTCAACAATACCTTTACAAAGTACTGCTTTTTTCTCCCAATCATACAATTGATATTTTGCAGAAGAACTGCCGCAGTTAAGAGCTAGAATTTTCATAAAATGAAACTTCGCATATCTTTACTTACATAAGTAAGAGAAAATACACGCCTTTCTTATAAAGAAAATAAAATTATTTTTATAAAGAAATGTTTTTGAATTCTATTTAGCTATAAAAAAATAGTGATAGAATTTACCTTTTAATATATCTTGCTTTTTGCCTACAGTCAACCAAATTTTTGCTATAATCAGAATTCTTTCAGAACTTCTAAATTTTTGATGCAAAAATCATAGCAAAAATCTTGACAATTGTTAAATTTCATGGGAGAATATATGTAATTTTTTTTTGAAAGGAAGCAACTATGCCACAAGATCAGGGAGTTTCTGAGAATACTTCTCAGGAAAATAAAACTGAAGTATCAAAAGAAATGCGCATAGGTAAATATCGCCTAATAGAAAAAATAGGCGAAGGACAATTTGGAAACGTTTATAAAGCTCAACGTGCGGATATATTGGAAAAAGGTTGCTTTTATGCCATAAAAATAATCAAAAACCAATATCGTAGCAATTTCCATAGATTCTTATCAGATGCAAAAATTTTACAGCAATTCGTTCATGACGGAATTGCTAAAGTAATAGAATCAGGCTGGAGTGGCCCGCAAGATTTCTTTGCTAAAGAAGCATATATTATTACAGAATTTATACCTGGAGAATCTTTAAAAGCTGCCCAAAAACATGGGCCAATTGCTCAAGATACTCTTATCCGCTGGGCTTATGAAATTGTAGAATCTATACAATATTTACATAGCCACGAATTAGAACATGGCGATTTAAAGCCAACAAATTTACAAGTTACTTGGACAGCTCGATATGGACAAAGCATTAGAGTTTTAGACTCTGGACTTGGAAATCTTTTTCGCAATCCTCATACATTAGATCCAAATAATTTTCGATATCTTAGCCCAGAACAATTTTTAAGTAAAAAGAGTAAAGCCTCGGATATTTATGTCATAGGCATCTTACTTTATGAAATTTTTTCTGGAATATATCCCTATTCTACACAAGAGACATTAGACTTTAATCAGTGGCAACAAATTCATCAATTGAAACAACCTAATGCTTTAAATGTTGCTGGACTTCCTGCTCATATTGCTGATATGATTATGAAATGTTTAGAAAAAGAACCGCTTAAACGTCCCAAGGCAGAAGACATTCTTGCCATTTTAGAAAAAGAAATTACTGGAATCGGAATTCCCAGTTATATTGGTATTTTAGGAGCACGTGGTTCAGGAAAAACTTGTTATTTGACCTCACTTTATGCACAAGTAGAAAGTTCTGAAGAAACAAAATACATTCTTGAAGAAAAATGTCTTTCTCTCTATAACGAAGGAAAATTGCCTGCCGCAACCGCATTGTCCGCATATCGCTTAAATTTTCGGATTACTACAGAAAAACGCTTTTATGACATTATTACAAAAGATTATGGTGGAGAACTGCTTGCTGGCCGTAGAGAAACGACGAATCATATAGTTGACCAAGAACTTATGTTAGAAAAACGGCAAGAGATCTACGAATTTTTCCAAAATGCTCGCGCAATTTTAATTCTACTTGAAACTTCTTCAAAAGAAAATAATCTTCAAGCTATTTTAAATTATCGAAATGAAATTTATGCTCTTATTGATCGTATTGCTACAGTCCGGGATGGAGTTCGCCGTATTGAAGTACCAGTCGGACTAGTTCTAACAAAGTGGGATCGGATGGGAGAAATTTCCTGGGATTCACAAAAAGAACACGATCGAGCATTACAATATATTCAAAAAGTAGATTGGCTTCGCGAATTATACGAACAAATGAAAATTATTTGCCCAATTTTTGAAGTATTTCCAGTATTCTCCTTTGTAGGAGATAAACCAAGTAAAGATGATCTTCGACCTTTTAATTTGAAAACATCCTTAGTTTGGGCAACAGATCAAAGCGATATTAGCCTTTTAAGCAAAGCAGAAATTTTTCAAAAAGAAAATAGCCAAGATTTACATGCAGTTATTGAAAATTATTGGCGATTACTTCATATTGAAAAAATCTGTGATCCTCAAATCAGAAAACAACTTGAGTCAAAATTTCAAAACCTTAGCCCACAATATTTGCAAGCTGTTAATACTAAAATTACTAAAGATGAAGAAAATTTACGTTGGGTTATTGGACAATATCAAGAATTTCTTCAAACTAAAGGGATTCAAAAAGAAGATAAAGAAGATGCTCAAAGAATTTTAGAAAAATACTATAAGAAATTTAAAATTGAACAGCAGAAAAAGATGTATCGTGGGGCAATTATCGCAAGTATTGTCCTTGTTATTTTAGCCATTTTCTCTTATATCGGATGGGAAATTAGCTCAGAATATCATTTACGACAGGAAATTATTGCTTTTGATCAGGGGAAAATTGAGCCAGAAATTTTCAAAGAAAAAATTGATGACTACAGTAAATATCAAACACTCAGCCCTTGGCGGAAACTACGAAACAGTGCAATCCAAAGTGATGTTCGTAAAATTATAACTGAGCAATTCGGACGAGCTATTCGAGAATCTCGAATTTATATGGACGAAGTACTTCCTCCTGTACCTAGATATATTACACAGCAATTTAGTGTAGATGATCGAGATATCATTGCTGAAAAACTCAGAAACGCTCAACAACAAGAAGAAAAGTTCCGCGAACGTATTCAAAAAGTCGAAGAATTAGATAAAATCCAAACACGTTGGCTGAAAAATTTCCATTCTGAACTTACATCTAACTCTGATTTTCAAATGTTACAAACATCTGTACGATTGCAAGAACTTAAACAGCAGCATACAGAATGGAGAGAAAATATCAATTATCTTGAAAATCTTAGAGAATCTTTCCAAAAGAAAGATGAATTGATCCAAGAAAAAAATAAGCTATACATTCGTTTTACTCAAGAATTTAATAATGATAAACCTGAAAATTGTGAACAAGATTTACTAGAAAGCCAAAAATTGCTACAAGAATTAGCAAGTTTACAAAATAAAGTTCGTCATTATTTTATAGCTTATGGAAATTCTCCATTTTTACAAGAAATGCAAAAAGTAGATGAAGATTTGAGTCAACGACAAATTACTTGGTATAACTATTCTTTAGGCTTAGAAAAAATAAAAACCGCCTTTTTGGCTAAACAAGAATTAGTAAAATCTAAACAAAATTTATTTGAGCAAATGGCTTTACAAAAACACTCATATCAACCAGGAACCTGCGAACAAAATTTTAAAGATTCTCAACGATTGGCACAAGATTTAACTTTGCTGAAAAATAAAGTTCAAAATTATTCTGGTTTATATCCAAACTCTCCATTTCAAGAAGAAATTAAACAATTGCAAGAAACTATAAATAAGCAACAAGAGACCTGGGAAATTCACTTACAAACATTGCAAAAAGTATGTGAAGCATTTGCTGCCAAACAAGAACTTTTTAAAGAAAGTCAAAAACTATTTGATCAAAATAAATTGGGCCTAGTCAGTAATAAACCTGAAAAATGGGAAGAAAATATAGCAACCAATAAACAATTGGAACAAGATAGCAACAATTTACTCACAAAAGTTAGCAATTATTTTCAAACATATAATGATTCTCCTTTTGTCTCAGAAGTGAGACAATTAAATGAAGATTTGGCTATTTTAGTTGCTATTTGTAAGAAAAATTTAGCCAATCTAGCTATCTTACAGGGGTTGTTTCAGGATTACTTAGATTTGATTCGTAATGCTGAACTAGTTCCCTCTGAAAATGATTCTCTAGGTTTATTGCGTGATAAAAAAGACAAACTTACCAAAACAATGATCCAATGTCAGCAAATTCAACAAAAAATTGCTGTACATTCCAATATTTTACCAGAAGAAATCAATAGAATTTGGCCTACCCAATGCGATGAGATCATGCCCAAGATAAACGACAGCATTCGCAAATGCCACTATTTTATCGCAAACTTTGATATTAACGAAATTAGAGAAAAAGGGCGAATGGAAGTTTTGCCTACCGATACTCCAAAAACTTTAGAAGAAAAAACTGTCGTTATTCAAATAGCCTTAGAAAATATTGCAAAGTATGATACTTCTAGTAGCAAATTTATACCAGATGATATTCTAAAATTAGCAGCTATGAAAAAAAGTTTTCAAAATGAATTAGCAACAAGTAAAGATATTCTCACACGCAGAAAAAGAACTTTAGAAGATTTAGATATTCAAGCTCAAGAATTTGGAAAACAATGGAAAGAAATTATCCAAAAAAATTTGAGTTATGAAATGGCTTTAAAAAAATTACAAAATCTATTAAACGAACTTGCTAGCTCTACATACCTTGCTAAACTTCATCAAGAAAATTTGGAAAAAATTGATCGAGAAATCCGTTCGCTTAAAGCAAAAGATATAGAACAATATAAAGAAATTGAAACATTTATTAAACAATTTAAGTTCTTATCTGCCATCAAAAAGATTGGCCAATATTGCGAAAATCAATCTCATTATCGCATTATGATTGAAGAACTTAAGCATTACATTCAAAATTTTTCTTGCGAAATTGATACTGCCATTCGAGTTTTACCTTCTCCAGGATTTGAAGCCAGCGGGCCTGATTTTAAACTAGATATTACGATAATGTACAGTCCTAATGAAAATGAAAGATTAGTATTATTGTCTAATACCGTTTTTACTAAAAATGACATTCTTCGAGAAGTCGAAATGGGAAGACTATCAATTCCTATGGGTGTTATGCAACATAGCATGGTAATTAAGGTAATTGAAATTGATACGATTTCCAATGATGATTACGGCATTTGTGAAATACAAATTACGGATCTTTTAGACAACGTTATTTGTAATAAAGTTCATAAATGTAAAAGCGATGGAACATTAGAAATTAAGGTTGAACCTATTCAACTAAGAGCAAAAAACAACATTCCAAAATTCAAAGAGCAATAAACCGAAAAAAAGAGTGTGCTTATCACACTCTTTTTTTTTAAAAAATTTTTTTTTAGAAAAAAACAAAAATTTTTCTATAATAGAAATAAGAGTTAAAAATTTTTTTATTATATAAAAAAATATATTCGCCCAACATTTTTTTTGATAAAATGTTAAAGTAGTGTCAATTGTTTGTAGTATTTTAATGATAGTAATAATTTGATTGAAGAAAGGGTTTTTATGAATCCAAGTGTTTTATTATACAGTTCGCATAATCGCTGCGAAACTATCCACAAGGATTGGATTGTAGAACGTGCTCTTAAACACCCTACCAATAAAACTCTTTTATTTCTACCTATGTCTGTCCCTCCATATCACCAACAATCAAGTTGGGAAAGTTTTCGTTGGTATTTTGATCGCTTCCGTCAATGGGGATTACAGCCACTAGTTTTCTATTGGAATGAAAACTTGTCTAAAAATGATGTTGATTTATTATCCGACTATATATCTAAATATGAAGTAGTTATTTTAGGTGGTGGCAGCAGTCTATTTGGAATGAACTGTTATCGTGAATTAGGCCAGAAATTTTATAATGATCCCAACCATTTTAGAGATATGCTTCATAAAAGACAAAAGGAAGATAAACTAACAGTTGGTTTCTCTGCAGGGGCAGCCCAACTTGGCCAATATTTGGCTTATGCAGTTTATAATGATGGAAGCGAGGCTTTAGGATTTGGTTTGGCAAAGAATGTTATAATTACTGCTCATCATGAATGGGGACGAGAATGTGAATTGCATACATTGGCAAGAAAAATGCCTGATTGTTTAGTATTTGGTCTCCCCAATGACTCAGGAATAGCAATTGAACAAGGCACATTACCATTAGGTCAAACCTGGCAAATGTTGCATTTTATCCTAGATTTTTCTTGGGATTCCCCACAAGATACCTGGCATATTAAAACTCGGCAAGGAATGAGATTGGAGCACTTCTACTGTGATGGAAGGCATTGGGCTTTTAATAACGGCGACAGCATGTTGCGAATTATGTCTATAGATACAAAATATCGTCGTTCTTGGATATGCCAAAATGGGCAAATTCGAGACTATTGGTCGCAAGAACCAACTGAAGACAAATCTTTAGAAGATATTCTAGAAAGTCTAAAAAAAACATATTAGTTAGATAATTTACTACCAAAAGTTAATCTTTTATATAAGTCTTATCGTCAACCTAAAATGGTTGGCGATTTCACTTTCTTTTTAAGGACATTTTATGTTTGATTTAGTAAAAATTCAATCTGCTTTAGCTCAGGAAAAAATGGATGGATGGTTATTTTATAATTTTAAAAATCTTGATGCTTCTGCAAATAATATTCTATCTATGCCAGATAATATGTTAACACGACGATGGTTTTATTTTATTCCACAAAGTGGAGAGCCCATTAAATTAGTACACAAAATTGAAAGCGCAGCATTAGATCATTTGCCAGGACTCAAACGTTGCTATGCAGGATGGAAACAATTGCATCATGAACTTTGGACATTTCTATCTTCTTATAAAAAAATTTGTATGCAATATTCTCCTATGAATGCTATTCCATATATTTCTACTGTAGATGCTGGAACTGTTGAACTTATTAAAAGCCTTGGAGTGGAAGTTGTTTCTTCCGCAAATCTTATCCAATCTTTTGAAGCAGTTTGGAATGAATCTGGACGTAAAAGCCATTGCCAAGCAGCTCAACATCTTGTTGAAATTGTACAACAAGCCTTTCATTATGTTGCTGATTTAATACATGCGCAACAACCTATCCATGAATATCAAGTACAACAATATATCCTTGGCCAATTTGCGCAAAGAAAAATGATTTATGATCATCCTCCTATTGTTGCTGTAAATCAAAATAGCGGAAACCCTCACTATGAACCAACTGTTGAAAATAGCTGTCCAATTAAAAAAGACGATTTCCTTTTAATCGATCTCTGGGCAAAATTAGATCAACCAGAAGCAGTCTATGCTGATATTACCTGGGTTGGCATGGTTGCGGAAACAGTTAGTAAAAAACATGCAGAAATATTTGAAATTGTCCGCAATGCACGCGACGCCGCAGTAAGATTTATAAAAAATGGGCTGCAAAAAAAACAAGCTGTATGTGGCTATCAAGTGGATGATGCTTGTCGAAATGTGATTGAAAAAGCTGGTTATGGAGAATACTTTGTCCATCGAACCGGACATAGCATTGGGCAAGGAGTTCATTGGAAAGGTGCTAATATAGATAACTTTGAAACCAGAGATGAACGCCATCTGACCGAAGGACTTTGTTTTTCAATTGAGCCAGGTATTTATCTTCCTGAATTTGGTGTACGATCTGAAATAGATGTTTATATACATAATGGACAAGCACGAGTTTCTCCTATTCCCGCTCAAGGGCAAATTATCCCTATTTTGGCACAAAATTGGCCTAATCAACTTAGTGATATATGTTAAATAGTAGCTTGCCATTTTTGGCAAGCTAAAACATTTTTTAAAAGGC
>CAZPDM010000043.1:0-32554 GCA_964585305.1 uncultured Planctomycetota bacterium
CAGCTTTGGATATTTTGGATTGTATAGGTCAACCACATTAATCGTACAAGTCTGCCGCGCCCATATTAGTAATGGAAGCATCTCTGCCTATGTGTAATGAAATAGCCTATGCAGTAGAGGAACAGTTGATGACTGAGAAAAGAAAACCTGAAAGTAGGCTTCCATGCGAGATAATGGAAATAGGACAATTTGGGACACAGAAGACATGTTCTAGTGCGGCCCATACTGTTAATATAATCTATATTTACGATCACACAACCAAAGAAGTGCATCCAATTATATTTGATTGGTGGCAATATAAATCTATAAAAAAACCCGTAATTTGGGATTTCCAAACATTTCTTAATTACTATAATTCGCAAAAGTATTATCAAATACATCATATTGAAAAAAACTTCTGCTTTAAGAGGATTGATCCGCTTTGGAGGAACTACAACCCCTGTATCCCATCAGCAAAAGCATTCGGGAATACTTTTCTAATGATATTGGCAGAATCATTGATGTCCGCGTTGATTTTCTGGTCCTTAGCACTTTGAAATAACCCACGAAATACGCGTTTTCCTGCATAATCATTATGTTTTTGGATAGGTTCATTATCAAGGAAAGAGCATTTGGAAGTATAACTTTCTTCTACAATGTGGACATGGATACCGACAAGTTGAGCTTAGTATTGCAATTGAGAAATAAAAGTTGCATGCGGTATGGAAACAAAATTTTGGTTATTACGTTTCCCAAGAGAAATAGATTGTAAAAATGGGAGAAAATGCCATGCCGCATCTTTTATCTCAGCTTAATGATCCAAATGAGTGCATTAAAATAGCATTAAAAGTGAAAGCAAAACCTGATTCGAGTATAGATAAGATTATTCAAGTTTTTAAAGATTGTGAATCTGTTTTTATCAAAAAATCTCAACATTATTTTTATTTTATTGCACCTAAAATATCAATTGTTGTAAAGAAATATGTGTCAAATGTTGAAAATGAAATGGCAGAGGAGGACTCATGGTTTGCCATGAGGGATGTCACGGTCTCTCTTCAATAGAAAAACAAGCATTTCTACGTATTTTCTAATTTCGTAGAAATGCTTGAATAATATTATGAAAAAAACCTTTTTATTTTTTCTCTATCCTTTTCTATGTATTGCAACTGTCACAATATATTTTCTATGGAATATCTCAGATCCAACTAGTTTAAATCTCAATATTCTACGAGAAGGTTTCCCAAGGAATCTTATGGTATCTCTAAATACAAATGACAATGAACAATCATTCGATCTCTGAATAGAATGCCATTATTTTAAGAATGGATAAATTCATCCAAACGTTGGTAAAGCCAGAAAAATGCGGCACCAATCAGACATCCGTCGCAAAATGCCCAGAATACACCTGAGCAGATTTTTGTCAAAACTGGAATAAAATCTACATTAGGATTGGCAATAATGTAAACGTCGGCAATTTTTTTTACTAATTCTAAGCGGAATACAGGAAAATAATTTGCCAAACTCCCAATAATCACAAAAATTCCTAAGAAACATCCTAAAATTAGGCCAAAGTATATTGGATGAGCTCTTGAATAGCTAGGATGACCTTGACGATTTGCCATAATATACTTCCTTAACAAAAAAATAAACTAAAATTTATTTTATTTTTTTACTGGAGCAAACTCATTGATGATAGTAATTGCTGTGCGAATGCCATCAAGAGCTGCACTGATAATTCCACCAGCATAACCTGCTCCTTCTCCTACAGGATATAACCAACGACAACTTGGAGATTGTCGGGTTACAGTATCTCGTGGAAGACGGACTGGGCATGAAGCACGTGTTTCTGGAGCAATGAGAAGACCTATTTTAACAAAACCTGGCATTTGCTGATCAAAAATTGGCAGAGCTTTACCCAAAGATTGAGCAATTACATTGGGCAAAAGTTTATCAAGAGCCACGGACTTGAGTTGAAAGCGATATGATGTTGTCATAGTTACTGTAGATAGCTTATGTTGCAAAAAATCTGCGGCAAATTGAGCAGGAGCTGTATAATTTCCGCCTCCCATAATAAATGCTTTTTCTTCAATAGAACTGCGATACTGGAGTCCATCCATAGGATTGCTACTTTTTAAATCTTCTGGCGTAATTGTTGTTACTAAAGCAGCGTTAGCAAAACCAGAATTACGATTATAATTACTCATTCCATTTGTAACTAAAGCATTGGGACGATCTGATGCCGGAATGATTTCCCCTCCAGGACACATACAAAATGTACAAACTTGATGAGGATCTTTTGTTTTAGGTGTAACCAATCGATAACTAGCTGGTGGAAGATGCGGATCGCGTGCATATCTACGATATTGTTGGCGGCTTACCCAGTCTTGAGGGTGTTCAATGCGAACACCCATTTGAAAAGGTTTTAGTTCCATTGCAATTCCAACACGTCGTAGCATTGCAAAAGTTTCTAAACAATGGCTTCCAGGAGATACAATTAAAGTTTGACAAGGAATTTGTCCTTTATCAGTAACAACAATTTGGATTTGTCCTTCTTTAATGACAATATCTTCTACACGATGTTGAAATCTGAATTCTCCACCCCATTCTATAATTTGCTGCCGCATTCGAATCATTACGGCTCTCAAACGATCCGAACCTATATGAGGAGGAAATTGATATTGTATTTCAGGAGGACCGCCATGTTTGGCAAGAACGGATAAAATTGGATTAACCCATGAACTAGATATTCCAGTATATAACTTTCCGTCTGAATATGTTCCTGCCCCACCTTCTCCAAAAACATAATTTGAATAGGGATGCAGTTGGCGAGTTTTGAAAAAATTCTCAATGGATTTATGTCTTTGTTCAATCGGCTCACCTTGTTCTAATACGATGGGGCAATAGCCATGTTGAGCAAGCCAATAAGCTGCAAACAAACCTCCTGGTCCTGAACCAAGAATCATAGGTCGTTGTTCTAAAATTTTGCTTCCAATAGAGGCCTGTATTTCATCATCATAGCAAGTTTCTTTCGCAAATTCTATATTTTTTCCTAATGTTGCCAATTGCTCTTTTGTAATATTTTTGCTAATTGCAGCATCAACAGAATAAATAAAGTTTGGTCTATGCCCAGGACGAGCGTCTAAAGATCTTTTAATAATTTTAAACTCAAGAAGTTCTGATGAAGCAATTCCTAATTTATCAAGCACTACTTCTTTCAAAAGTTCAGGAGAATGATCAAAAGGCAATCCAATTTGATAAAGTCTTAATTTAGTTATGGTTGACATATTCTCTTTCTTCTATTTTCCATAAAGAAAATTTTTTAGCTGCGTTGCAGCTTATATTTTATACACTTTGGCTAACATTACGAATCAGCTCTTGTAAGATTAGCAAATCTTTCCAGGCTTCTCTCTTTTGATTGGGATAACGTAATAAATAAGAAGGATGATAGGTAAAAATTACAGGAATTCCACGGTATCTAAAAGGATTGATAGAGGTATTCAGCAAACGGCTATTATTGATGCCTTGCGCTCTTCCAAAAATCCCTCTGACTGGAATAGCTCCCATTGCTAAAATAGCCATAGGACGGACATAATGAAATTGTTGGGTAAACCAGGTTGAGCAAGCAACAATTTCCTTTTCTTCAGGTTGCCGATTTTCTCTTGCAGTGTCTTTTCCTACAGGAACAGGACGACATTTTACCACATTAGTAATATAAACTTCTTCGCGTTTGATATTTATTGCCGCAAGCATTTTTGTCAATAATTCCCCTGCTGGGCCAATAAATGGAATACCTTGAATATCTTCAAATTTACCTGGAGCTTCTCCAATAATTGCAATTTTAGCGTCAATTGGCCCACTGGAAAACACTACTTGAGTACGTGTTTCATGCAAAGTGCAACGAGTACATTGGCTTGCTTGGGCCATAATTCTTTGCATAGCTAACTCACGTTCGGCTAAAGAAAGTGCAGGAGAGAGCTTACTATACTGTATAGGAGTTATGCGCATTGGGCTTGAAGTTTCGGAAGTTACTATCTGTGGTTCATAGATGGGAGCAGATACTGAAATAGGAGGTTCGGATATTACTGGAGTAGAACTTTTTTTCTCTTGTAATCCTTGAACCCAAACCTCCGATCCAAATTTCATTTTACAAAATTCTGTATAAACTTTTGTTTGGTGAACGAGGCTTCTATATAATTCTAAAAGATCTTGTTCCATAATTTGACATTCTTTAACGGTCTTTTATTTGGCTGTTTGAGTAGCTTCTTTCTGACTTATCTTTTCAAGATTGCTTTTGGGTTCTAAAGGTGGAATCCCAAATAAAACGCCTAATAAATTCCATAAAAGAGGCAGAATAAGAAAGCCTAAACAAATATACCAAATATAGTCTTTGATTTTATTAGAAAGTTCAAAGTTTTCATGGACAACACTAATAAAGGATAACAATTGATATCTTGACCAAGATCTCATTGAAATAAGTTTATCATTTTCAGACTCCCAAAAAATAGGATTTTTTTGATTATAACGAATGATATACTTTTCTGATTCTTGCTCTTTAAACCCAAATGTTGTCCAAGTATGATTTTGCTCATCTTCATAAGAGAAAATAGCAAATGTATCAAATAATGTGTAATTTATTTTAGCTTCGGAGATAGAAGCTATTCCTAAAACTTTTTCTTGTTGCGCTCTTATCCAATTAAAGCTAAAAGTTAAAATAAATAGTAGGCCAATACAGGCTAATATTCTAAGTAAGCGTGGTTGAGCATATTTTTTTCTATAGAAGTATTTTACTTTATTATAGGAATTTTTATCGCAATTACTTTTTTGTCGAAGATGTGCAACAATACTTTCAAAGTAAACAAGTTCCCCATCTAAGCAGATTGTTCCTTTTTCTCCTTGAATCAATGCAATTTTCCTAGGAGAAGTTGCTATCTTTAAAAAAATTGGTTGGGGCATATAAAAAACATTGATTGATTGGATTTCCGACCAAGTTAGTGTAGTACGATGATCGCTAATTCCATCCGAGCTTAATTCCCATGTTTTAAAACTTCGTAGCCATTGTGGAATAAGAACAAAAATGTAATGAACTAAATGCAAAAAAACTATCATAGGTAATAAAATAAAAAATACTATCCATATTCCTGGAAATGGAATCCGTAAAAAAACAGGCATATTTTGAGAAAAGTAGCAGGCATATATATATAGGCCGAATACTAAAATTACCAACGCATGTAGAACAAGTTTTAAAGTATGGTTGAGAATAACCGTCCCTGAAAGATAGACAGAAGGGCCTAATGGTGCAGGAATTCTTTGCATTAAAAGGCCGGCAAATAAATTTTGCCTCAACAAACCAATAATCACAAAAAAAATAGCTAAAATCCAAAAAACATACCAGGAATTTTTTAATATGTCTTCTATCCAAATAATATTTTCTATACTAACTCCATAAGCTTCCAACCATTCACAAAAAGCAATACGCAGATCTTGTACATCTCCATAAAGTAAACAGTAACCAGGAGATTGGGGGAGATACCGAACCCATGAAAAATCATAATGCAAGTCATCACTTTGTAATGTACGAGCAATGCCAATTCCATACCAAGTTTGACCGGTATAAGTTTGATACGGAATCATAGCCAGCTTTTTACCAAAAATACCTGGCATAATATAAGTCGCTGGTTCAGTTACAGCTAAATAACCATATTGGAACGGAGGATTATTTTGAGAAGCATCTTGAAATAACTCTAAATTGCTTTGAACAATATTATTAAGTAAGAATGGAAGAATCAGAATCATAAGAATCATCATCGCCCAGCGTCGGGAGTGATATGCAGCATGACTGCGATTTTGTAATAGCTCTGTTGCTCCTTTAATAACGGGATCATACTTGCAAACAGCTTGTACTTTTTTGCGAATTTTATCAAATGCCATCTCCCAATCACTCATGGCTTCATAAATCGTAATTAAGTTCTTACCATTTGTATCCAACAAAGCAATCCGACGCTGTCCATTTGCATCGCTATAGGGTGCAACAGTCTGAATTTCTGTCCATTCAATACGACGATGGCTTAATAAAATTCCATCTTCGGTAATAATATATCTAGAATATAAAGAAAATATTTTAGGTAATAAAGAAAATAATAAATAGCTACCATAAACAAGCAAAACAATGGGGATAATTTCTCGAATCAATACTCCAAATAGCCCTAAACGACCAAGAGGAGTAGCATAGACACACCATAATATAAGAGCTAAAACAAAACTATGAATAACTAAAAATAAAGGAAATAAAATTTGCCAGGCCAATGGCATCATTAAAGGAATTTGGTCGGCTTCAAAAAAAGCAATACGTCGTGCTTCTTCAGAAGGAGTACGGATTTTTGCTTCTTCTTCTGTCATTTTTTTATTTCTATAGTAATGTTGAACATCATTCCATTGTTTTTCAAGTTTTTCTTTGAATGTTTCAAAATTTTCTAGAAATGGCATGACATTTACATCACCATTAGCAAAAGAAAGCTGCCAAATTTTTAAGATAAAAAATCTCGATACCATTTTAGCTGTACGTAGATGACGTAAAGGATAGGCTTGTTTCTTTCCTACAAATGTGCATTCTGATATTAAAGCAACTGGAGTAGGTTGCCAGGGAAACCATAATACAAAAGCAATAGGAATAAGAATCATTAAAAAAAGCAAGTAGGGGCTTTGAAAAATATAATATAAAACACAAAATAAAATCAAACTTCCTGCACCAGCAATCCAAGCATCTTGAGGAAGGGTTTCTGATTTGGAACGCTTGTTTTGAACTAAAGATCGGACAATAAAATAAACAACAACAACAGCAATTAAAATAATTAAAATAGATAACAAAAAGATCAATAAGCACATTATTGCAAAAGCAAAGGCAATAGCATATCGAATAGCTCTCAATACTTGTGGCGGGTATTGGTACCATAACGGTTCTGGAGTAGCAGGATATGAAAGCGTTTCCAACTTTCGCAAAAGCATTTCAAATGCTGGGGAACGGGACGAAACACAAAGGGTTCCATCTGGGAAATATAAAGTAATTCCTTGAATTTTAAAAGGCGTCCAAGGAATACCAAATGGACCCCATTTTGTATAACGCTGAATAGAAGACCAAGGCACTACTGTCGTACCATAGAGTAAACCTTCTGTACTAAAAAACCAAGGTTTACGACTAGTTAACCAAAGCTCGCTAGTTAAACTTGCAATAACAATCAATAAAGCAATAAGAGATATCTGACCAAAAAATAGCATAACTAAACTGACGGCAATACATGCAACAGATATTTGTAAAAGATACCTACGAGTTGATTCTGAGTATCCTACAAGCATCATTTGATTTTCTGTAGCCATAAATGCTGCCTTTCCTAATGCATTTGTTGCAGCCATTCATCAATAACTTTGCTGCACTGGTAACTTTTTTGATGTTTGTCTAGCATGTCGGAACGTTGTTGTACGGAAGTTGCTTTTTTATAAGAATTCAAATATTCTTGGCTTTTTTGTGCTAATTGTTGAGAAATTTCATTTAGGAATAATCGAGTTTTTAGCCATAATTCAAGATCATGATACCGTTGACTTTTATCCATACATCCTTGGGTAAATAAAATTTTGAGATGGGGATAAAGTTTTTGTAAACTTAGGTGATCTATTTGATCTACTGTTGATGTCAAAGCAGTTTTTACAATATACTGTCTTGCTTGCCCTAATGGAGTGTTTGATTGTTGTTTGAGTGCTTGCAAACGTGTATCTCGGCTGGTAACTTCATCGAACTCTTTTTCATAATATTCTTTGGGCCAAAGTTCTTTAATCTTATCCAGTTTGCTTTGAGCTTCATCATAATTTAAATTTGCAACAGCCAGATCAACTTCATCTAAAAGTTTGCAAGCAGTTGTAAAATCTTCAACAGCTTTTTTCTGTTGAATAGACTTTTCATAAAGTTCTTCAACATCTTTTAAGGCGCGATTTAGACTAATACTTTCTTCATCTCCTAAATCTCTAATAAACTGCTGAGCTGATTTTATAGCAATCAAAGCAGATGGAAGCTCTTTCTTTTGAAGATATTCTTTCGCTTGCTCTAATCTGATTGTAATTATTCGTTTGGATTCTTGTATTTTTTTCAGCTTGATATTCTGTGGAGTAATTTCTTGTGCTTCACGTTCTGCAATTTCCGCATCCGCGACCACAATAGTTTCAAATTCTTCCATATCTTCCATGTTATTTACATTACATATCGCATCATTAAATTTAGCATTTCTTTGAACAACTATTATTTTTCTGAAAAATGCAAATGTAATACCTTCTACAGTTTTTGCAATACTTAAAAAAATTGGCCGACATCGTTCATCATTGATAATGAACTCTCCAGTTGTATTAGTTGTTCCTAGATAATCTTTATTATCTGTAGAAAATTCCTGGTAACTAACAAAAATAGAAAAACCACTTTGAGATTTTTGTTCTTGATTTACAAGACGAAATTTTTGCATACCACCAGTAAAATATATTTGAGAAACTTTCAAACCAGGTTGAATTAGTTGGTTTCCAGTGTATTCTGCAGTTGCGATACAAAAATTTTCTATAAATGAGACTTCTTTCAAAGTTATAATAGAATCAATCAATCGCCTATTTTGCTGAAATACCCAAAAGCAATCTCCTGATTTAATTGCTTTTGTTGTTTGTAAATCTTCGCTAGAGCCACGAAATACAATTGTCCAAAGACGTTCACTTACATTGTTAGAAATAGACTGAAAAATATAGCCTTCGCATCCTAATAGAGCCAGAAACGAGTCCGCGCTTTTTGAAATAATTTCTGAAATATTAACAGACTGCATAACAATAGTAGGACTCCAACGACCTGTACGAAGATCCAAATAACGTAATTGGGCATATTGTTCACCTTCTGAGATGATCAAACTTGCAATAATTTCATATTGTTCGTGTTTTTCAAAAAAATCAGAAGGTAATGATTGTAAATCTGAAATATTCTGAAGATCATAAGCCAATTGAAGATCATAACAAAAATCTAAATCTAATAACTTTTCTTGGCCTAATGGAAGCAAGTTTTGCCATTGAGATTGTAATGTATATTCAATCAATTGCTTTTCAGGGCTATCAAAAATAGCATAATATAATCGAATGCGATAAGGAGAAACAATTTTCGCATACCAACTTTCGCTTCGTATTTTTTCAAGGGATATTTTATTTTGGGGTAAAGGATCCGCAAATACTTGCAAAGAAAAAATTATAGTAATAAAGATTAGGCTCAAAGATTTATAGCATTTTTCTAACACAGTAAATATCCTTTTTTCAAAAAAAAGACATTAAGAAATATGAGCATCATCATATTCTAACTAAAAAAAAATTGCAAGATATTTTGATCTTATTAGAGTTGATGATGTTATCTTTAATATAACAAATACGCAAAATATTTTTCTAATGTTTGTTTGTAATATGTATTTTTTTGTTTATGCTGGCTAGAAATTCTGCATTATTACTAGTTTGTTCTATTTTTTCCTTTAACCATTCTATAGCTTTAGGTAATGAATCAAACTTTTCGTGAAGGAATTTTCTTAAAAGGTGCAAGTTTTTTAACTCTTCGGAAGATATAAAAATATCTTCTTTCAACGTATTACATTCAGAAATTTCAAAAGCTGGAAATATATAACGGTTTGCCAATTGAGAACTCAAATAAATTTCCACGTTTGCTGCTTCTTGAAATCCTTCCAAAATGCTTGTGTACATACTGTTATCGGATAATGTAGAAAGAGTTGCTAGAATGGTAAGGCTTCCGCCTTGTTCAATATTACGTGCTGCACCTAAAATTTGTTTAGTTTTTTGTAATGCTGCAGGATCGATTCTGCCGTTGCTATATTTATCAGGGTTTTGTTCTTCATCATGGTAAGCGCATCCTAATTTTGTAATAGAATCCATCAAAATAACAACATCTTTCTTATATTCTACCATACGCTTGGCTTTTTCTACTGCGATTTCTGCAACTTGAATATGTCGGATGGCAGGCTCGTCAAAGGTAGTACCAATCACTTCTGCTTTAACTGTACGCTGCATATCAGTAATTTCTTCTGGACGTTCGCTAATAAGCAATATAATCAAATAAATCTCTGGATGATTTTGAGCAATTGCATTGGCTAATTTTTTTATCAAACTTGTCTTGCCAGCATGAGGTGGTGCTACAATCAATCCACGTTGTCCTTTTGCAAGAGGAGCAACAATTTCTAGCATTCGCATATCTATTTCATTTGGAGTTGTTTCTAAAATAATACGCTGTTGAGGATGAATCGGAGTTAAATCATTAAAAAAAGTTGTTTCTGCTAATTTTTCAGGATTCTCAGCATTCACAGCTTCTACTTTTAAGAGAGCAAAATATCTTTCATTATCTTTAGGAGAGCGAATTTGGCCGGAAATTACAGCACCCGTACGAATGCCAAAGCGACGAATTTGAGAAGGAGATATGTAAATGTCATCAGGGCAGGGTAAATAGTTATATTCTGGGGAGCGTAAAAAGCCAAAACCATCAGGAAGAATTTCTACTACTCCTTCGCCATACATAACACTATTTTGCTTGACACGTTCTTTTAATATTTTAAAGATTAAGTCTTGTTTTTTTAATCCTAAAAAATCTTTAACCCCTTCTGATTTTGCAATGGTTACTAACTTAGTAATATTCATTCGCTGTAAATCTGATAAATATAAATCTGGCTCAGAATGTGTACAAGTTGCATCAGATTCTGCTTCTTCATCTTCTTGATATTCAAGAATATTTTCTCGAAATTCGCGTTCTTTATCTTTAATTTCTTGCATCTTTTCTTCAATAGAAGCTGTCTTTTTTTTAGGAGCCATAGAAATTCCTTTTTTTATAAAACATACACGGCACACCATATTTTTGCTAACGGCATGCCGTGTTTTTTTGAGCATAAAAAATTATTATTTTTCAACAATATTTTTCCAAATTGATTGTACTGCTGCTCTTGTTTCGTCGATATTTCCATGATTCGGAACCACATATTGACAAGCTGATTTTTTTTGTAAAATATCAGCCTGAAATTTTTCGCGATTTGAAATTTCGTTTTTGGACCAATTACGTTGGCTGGCCGCACGAAATTGTCGAATCTCTGATGTTGCATCTACAAAAATAAGGTAATCACAAATTTTATACCATCCTGATTCCCATAAAAGAGGAACATCCAATATAGCAAAATTTTTATTATTCTTTCCTAGTTTATAGAGATTTTCTTGAATATTTTGGCAAACAATAGGATGAATAATTTTTTCTAATTTTTTTAAAGATTCTGGCTGGGAAAAAACAATTCGCGCTATTTTTTTTCTTTGAATTTGTCCATTTTCTATAATGGAGTTTCCAAAAAGATCAAGAATTTGAGTTTGAACGCTAGATTCTTGCAAGCATTGATTAGCAATTTGATCAGCATCCATTCTTATAACACCTAATTCTTCAAACATTTTTGCAACAGTACTTTTTCCCGCGCAAATTCCTCCCATAATGCCTAGAATAACTAAATTTTTTTTTATTTCAGGAGGTAAATAAATTTCAGACATTTTTTCCCCTATTTTATTTTTTTTAACGAAAAATACTTTGTTGATTAACCTTTGATTGAGTACAATCAAAGGCCTTTAGTCTTTAACGAAAAATACTTTGTTGATTAACTGTCTTAAGCATGTGCTTGTGCCCAATCTGTGCCAGAAGCAACATTTACTTTCACAGTAACACCTAAAATACTACCAGCTTTTAGCATTTGAGTCTTAACAATATCAGTTACTTCTGCAACATATTTTTTTTCCGATTCAATCAATAATTCATCATGTATTTGCAATAGTATTCTAAAGGGGATATTTGTTTGTCTACGTTCTTCCACAATATAGATCATCGCTTGCTTCACAATATCTGCCACAGAACCTTGCATGACAGTATTGAAAGCCATACGTTCCGCCATTTTACGTAGATTGTGATCTTCGGAAATAATTTCAGGAATATAACGCTTTCGTCCTCCAATTGTTCCTACAAAAAGAATACGACGAGTTTCTTCTAATACCTCCTCCATAAACCCGCGGACATGGCTAAACTTCTGAAAGTAACTTGTAATAAATTCTTGGGCCTGTCGAATAGGAATATTTAATTCTTTAGAAAGACCAAAAGCAGATTGACCATAAATAATTCCAAAATTCACAGCCTTTGCAATTCGTCTTTGTTGTGAGGAAACTTGTCCTTGCGGAATATTAAAAAGCAATGCCGCAGTCGCAGAATGAATATCTTTATCGTGTTCAAAAGCATCTACCATATAGGGATCTTGGCAAAAAGAAGCTAAAACACGTAATTCAATCTGAGAATAATCGCCTGCTATCAAAACATGTCCAGGAGAAGCAATAAAAGCCTGCCGAATTTTTTCTCCATCTTCTTGACGAATAGGAATATTTTGTAAATTAGGATTAGAAGAAGAAATTCTGCCAGTAGCAGTTCCTGTTTGATGCAATGTTGTATGAATCCGATTATTCTTATCTATAGCTTTAGGAAATCCTTCCAAATAAGTATTAAGCAATTTAGAAATATGCCGATAGTCAAGTATTAAACTAGGAAGAGGATGTTTTTCTACAAGATTTTCTAATGTTTCTGCATCTGTTACATATCCAGTTTTATTTTTTTTTCCTTTTCCTAATTTTAGCTTATCAAACAAAATTGCCCCCAATTGCTGAGAACTTAAAATAGTAAAAGATTCTCCTGCCAGAGAATAAATTTCCTTTTGCAATTTTGCCAATTGATCTTGCAATTTACTAGCAAGATCCTTAAAAATAGCAAGATCAAGAGTAATCCCATTATATTCCATTTCTGCTAAAATTGGAATCAGGGGAAGCTCTAAAGTTTCTAAAAGGTCCTGCAAATTTTGTTCTTTCAACTTTACGCGAAATGTTTGAACAAGAAGATGTAGCAACTCCATAAATTGCGACCAATAAACAAGTCTTTTTTGCTGGCTATCTTCTGCATCTTCCATAAATTCTGCAAAACCATCTTGTAAATCCTCATTACTTTTAGATTTAGGTAATACTGGAGCATGGCAAGCAAGATACTGAACGCAAAGATCATTAAAGCTATATTCTTTTCCAGAAGAGCTTAATAAATAGCCTGCCAACATTGTATCTAATCCCAAAGGAGATAATTCGATCTTCCATTCAGCTAAAAATTTTAGAATGCTTTTTAGATCATGTCCGCTCTTTTTTCCTCCAGCAGAAAGACTTTTTTTTAAAATTTGAAAAATTTTTCTTTGCTCTAAAATCTTGCAATTTATATAAGCAACTTTTTTCTGCTCCCATAAAAAAGATATTCCTTGCAAAATTGATCCCGAAAAATCTAAAGCTAAAATAATTTCAGCTTGTTGCTCAAGTATTTTTGCTAGATTTTCTAATTCTTCTTGGTTTTGAATAACCCACATCACATTTGAAGAGGAAGGGGAGGATCTTTGAGAAGCTGAAGAGTCAGCTCCGGAAGGAATATTAGCAGATTTAAGTAAATCAGAAAGTAAACTATAAAAACCAAGTTTTTGGTAAATCGGAATGAGTTCTTGATAATTTGGTTTTTGCAGACTACATTTCTCTAATGATAAATCTATTGGAACATTACCATTTACTTTAAATAACTGGCGAGATAAAAATGCGGCATCACGATTATCTTCAAGGTATTTTCGTGTACTAGGAGGATGAACATTAGCAATATTTTCGTATAATAACTCTAATGTTGGCCATTGAGAAATAAGCCTCATAGCTCGTTTGGGACCAAGCCCAGGAACGCCTGGAATATTATCAGTATCATCACCAATAAGTGCAAAATATTCTGGCAATTGCTCAGGCTGCAAATGATATTTATCAAAAATTTCCTTACGTCCAATCAAACAATTTTTTTTAGAATCCCAAATACAAACATTATCCGAAATAAGCTGCCCCATATCTTTATCTGGTGTAACTAAGCACACATTCATTTTTTTTTCTGTACATATCTTGGTTACCGTAGCCATAATATCATCAGCTTCATAACCTTCTTGAGAAAAGATAGGAATATTTAATTTTTGAAGAATATCCTGAATGATAGGAATTTGATACCGCAAATCATTTGGCATTGGCTTTCGATTTGCTTTATAATCTTCAAAAGAATCATGTCGAAAATTTTTCTTAGGCGTATCAAAACAAACTGCAAGATATTGTGGTTGCTTTTCTTCAATAAGACGGTGCAGCATTTTGATAAAACCAAATACAGCATTACTTGGCATACCATCCGGACTATGTAAAGAAATAACACCATAAAATGCTTGATAGCTATATGCATGGCCATCAATAATATAAAAAGTTGAAGACATGTTTTTTTATATCTATTTTTTTGTAAAGATTATTTTTTCTTAGGACGTTGATACAAATCATCGTTTTTATCAGAACGAACAATAACATTTGCTGGTGGTGTATAACGAGGCGGAGGAGTCGGCTTTCCCTTAAATCCAGGATGTACTGGGCCGCTAAGAGGTTTTATTCTACGCCCTGGGACAATTGGTTTGCAAACAGGCTGCTCATTTGGAAAAGCATTATTTCCTACATAGCGAGAAAAAGAAGAAGGTTCAGAAGAAGAGCCTTTTTTTCCCATAGCAAACTCCTTTATAAATATGGGCACGATGCCGTGCCCATAAAGTTTTACCATAAAACTAAATTGCTGCTTATACCAACTGTATAAGCCATCTTTTCAATATCTTGATAAAAATTATCAATTGTTGTATCATTAGTAATATAATAATCGCATAATGCAATTGGACCGCCTTTTTCAAGATCTTGGATTTCTGCAAAATCTCGTTTTTCAGCAGCTTCATAGCTAAGGGAGCGATAATCACGGTTTAATAGTCTTTGGTAACGATTTTTGCGCAAAGAAATTACTGATACTAAAATAATCTCCGCAATATTTTGCTCACGAAGTACAATGTATTCACTCCAACTATATAGTCCATCAATCAGAATAATATCGTTACTACAAAGCAATTCTTTAATTTTAGGTAAAGAAAGTTTTGCATACGCGGCCATACCATGTTCTTTTCGAAGTTCTTTTCTTACAAGTTTTTCGTTTTCTTGTCCTTCTGGTAAATTGCGGCGATGTATCTCTTCAATTGTAATATTTCCGAAATGAATATAGGGGAGTTTATAATGTTCTTTTAAGTATTGAACAACCGTAGATTTTCCACTGCCTGGCATTCCGACAATAGCAACAATTTTTTTATTCTTTTCCATTAAACTACAATTGCCTCCAGCAAAATAGTATTGTACCCAAGCCGTTGATAACAATTTCAACCAACAACCAGGATAGTTGTTTTTATTCGTTTCGTAGTTTAACGGAAATTTTTTTTCTTGCAAGAAATTTCAAAGAGTTTTTAATAAAAAATTTTTAACAACTTATTATGCAATAACTTAAATTTTTTATGAATATATCTTTCTTTCTTAATTACTATTAAGATACCAAAATATTTATAATAAAAATAAACAAAAACAAATATTTAGATTGACAAACTTTTTATTCTTCGATATAAGAATTATAGCGAAGAATAAAATTTTTGATGGAAATTTTTAAGGAAAAGATATTTTTTCTTGAAAATTTTTTTAAAGATACTACAATCTAATCTATTAGGATTTTTTTTTATCATTTTAACTTTTTCGCGAATCTTTTTGTTTTTTTTGTATTTTTTGGGAAAAATTTGCAATAATTGCAAATTTTCTTACTAGCGTAGTGGAATATTGTGGATAGTACTAATATATTTGTTCTTTCCACATTGTGCTAAAATCAAATGTCCGATCGGCATTTGGAGGATAATCATGATGCGATTTTTGTGTTTCGCTCTAGTATTATTTACTGGATTATGGCTTTCAGCACAAGGAAACGATCCTGTTTCTATCGAAATTTCAGTAAACCCTTTTATTCCTGGCTCTCTAGCCGATACTAATCCTGTTAAAACTCAACATACTGTTGTTGCCACAGTTAAAGATGCTCAAGGAAATCCGCTACCTAATCAAAGAGTAGAGTGGATTCTAGCGCGTGGCCCAATAGCAGTTGGTGATATTGTTGAACATGATGATATGAATGCATTTGTTGGTGGAAGTGAACAAAAAGTTCTTAAATTAGGAAACCATTATACTGTTACTTACACCAATGATCGCCCAGTTGTTCTTGATTTTGGAAATCAAGATGCTCGCGATGACATCAAACTTGATATTGGGCAAACCTGGATTACTATTACATCCCCTCTTGAAGGTGATACTAATATTATAGCATTTTGCCCAGCTATTAAAAATGCAAAATATCATAAAGTTTTTGGCGTAAAGCATTGGATTGATGCCAATATTATTTGGCCAGAAGATGCAGTTAATCCAGTTGGTACACCTCATACTTTTGCCTTCCAAATGGTTAAAGCATCTACTGGTGCTCCGTATACTGGCTATCGTGTAAAATGGGAATTGGTTGATACTGGTATTGGCGGCTATTTAAATGATCCTGGGACTAAAGAATTTGAAACCCAGACCGATGCCGAAGGTAAAGCATCTATTATTTTAAATCAAGACGTTGGCCAAACTGTTGAAGGAATGAACAAAATTAAAATCACACTCAGTGATCCTGAAAACAAAAAATTGGCTGAAAATGTCGTCACCAAAACTTGGATTTCTCCTAAACTAATGGTGAAAAAAGATGGCCCAGCCGAAGGTATCATCAATGAAAAAGTCGTCTATACTATTACCATTTCTAACCCTGGCGCAACTGAAGCAAATGAAGTAGTTGTTAAAGATACTCTTCCAGATGGTTTATCATATATTGATTGCACAATTCCACCTAGTGATGTTCAAGGAAAAGTTTTGATTTGGAACATCGGAAATGTTGCAAAAGATGAAATTAAAACCATGTCTTTAACTACTAAAGCTGAAAAAGTTGGCACTTGGAAAAATGTTGTAGAAGCTACTTGCAAGCAATCTACTCCTGAACCAAGCATGGTTGAAACTACAATTGGCGCACCAGATCTGTATATTGTTAAAGATGGTCCAGCTGAAATTCGCAAAGATAACATGGCGAGATATGTCATTACTCTTAAAAATAATGGTAATGCTGTAGCTAATGACGTTCAAGTTATCGATCAACTTCCTGCTGGCATGGATTATATGGGCAGAAACAAAGGCTTCTTAATGAAATGGCCAGCAATTACTCTTCAACCTGGTGACACTAAAGCATATACTTATGACCTTAAAGCCATTCAAACTGGCGTTTTTGTCAATACTGCTAAAGTTACTCTAAAAGGAAAAGAAGTTCACAAAGCAGATTGCAGAACTAAAGTTATTGCTCCTATTTTGAAGTTAACTAAGGACGGTCCTGGCCGCGTTATTTTGAACAAGCCCTTTGAATACACCATTATTATTAACAATGTTGGCGATGCTGTAGCTAAAGATATGGTACTTGTTGACATGTTACCTACTGATTTAGAATACGTTTCTGCTACTCCAGAACCAAATTCTATTAAACCTGCCGCTGGCCAAGAATTATCTACCCTTACCTGGAAATTAGGCGATATTCAACCAGAACAACGCATTGAAATTGCGCTAAAAGTTCGTGCAATTAACATTGCTCGTTGCCGCAATACTGCTAAACTTTTCAGCAATTCTCCAGAATTACCAATTCTTCAACCTCTCGAAGCCTACGCTGATACTACTATTGAAGGCGTAGCCGCAATGCATATCAATACTTATGACACTGAAGACCCTGTCGAAATTGGCAAACAAACTATCTATGTTGTTGAAATTCGTAACGAAGGTACAAGTGATTGTACAAACGTTAGAATGGAAAACCTCTTAGATGAAGAAATGGAATTTGTAGCTGCTCAAGGTTATACACAAAACCAAACTGAAATACCTTATAAAGTAGAAGGTAACACTGTATTCTTTGATCCAGTACCTATTTTGCAACCTAATGCAAAAGTAACTTACAAAATTACCGGACGCGCTATTAAAGAAGGTTGTGCAAAACACAAAGCTTCTCTAAGATACGATCAATTTGATAAGGTAATTTCCAGCGAAGAAGGTACCAACTGTTATAAGTAATGAAGACGGTACCAACTGTTAAAGTAATTAATTTATAAAAAATAGGAAAATCTGCCTTCTTGCAGATTTTCCTATTAAAAATTTAAGATTACTTTGAGTTATCTTAGATAGCAACTTTTTATCGATAAAATTTTTTTATAAATCTCTAATTTCTATAATGAAATTTGAGATTTTGTAAAAAAATATATTTTTATAATATAATATAATATATTGGCATTGGAGATATCCTCTGCTAACTGAAAGGAATGTATATGAGATTAGTTCTTGCTTTAACTTTGGCAATTTCCCTAAGTTTTACAGCTTGCTGCTCCAATACTACAAATGATGTTCCAGAAACAACAGAAGTTCCTCAGCAAACTCCAACAGTTGCACCAACTACAACTCCAGAAGTTGTTCCTCCTACAACTCCAACAGTTGTTACTCCTACTGTAGAACCAGTATGGACTACTCCTTCTGTTCCTAATGTAGTAGTAGAACCACAACCCCCTGTTGTAGTAACACCTGAAGTTCCTGTTATAACAACTCCAACAGTTGTTACTCCTACTGTAGAAACACCTGTAATTCCTTCTACCGAAGTTCCAATGATTGAAGAAATTGTGCCAGGCACAGAACCTACTAATGTAGAAGTTCCTGGTACTGAAGTAGAAGTTCCTGGTGTAGAAGTTCCTGGTACTGAAGTAGAAGTTCCTGGTGTTGAAGTTCCTGGCACTGAAGTAGAAGTTCCTGGTGTTGAAGTTCCTGGCACTGAAGTAGAAGTTCCTGGTACTGAAGTTCCTGGTACTGAAGAAATTCCTGGAGTTGAAGTCCCTGGTACTGAAGAAATTCCAGTCGAAATTCCTGGCGAAGATACTCTTCCAGAAGTCCCAAGTGATAATGAATTAGTTCCTGGACAAGATTAGTCAACTATTCTTAACTAAAAATCAGGGACTTGTAAATAACTCTATATTTAATACCAATTAAATAACTCTGATATTTATATGGCGAAGCATTGGAGAAAAATTCGATGCTTCGCCTTTCTTATCTTGAAAAAAAGATTTTAAGGTCATTTTTTTATAAAAAAACATTTTATGAGATAAAATCTGGTGATTACTATGCGCTTAGAGATGGTTGGAAAAACAGATCCCGGACGACAACGTAGCCGCAATGAAGATAATCTTTTGATATTAGAAAATTATCAATTAGCGGTAGTTGCAGATGGAATGGGTGGACATATAGATGGAGATATTGCAAGTAAAATTGCAGTAGATACCATTCGATATATGTACGAAAAACAATATCAAAATTATATGCAACAAGCTACAAGTGAACAACAATTGGTTGCTAAATACCAAGAAAAATTTTTAATTCAAGCAGTTCAAGAAGCTAATAAAAATATATATATAAAAAATCGCGGTATTTCCAGCATGGATGGTATGGGGACGACTATTGTCGTTTTACAAGTTCATCAAGGATATGTTTTGACAGCATGTGTGGGAGATAGTCGAATTTATTTATTACGAAATGCTAAACTTACCCAAATTACTCAAGATCATTCATTAGTAGGGGAATTGGTACGATATAATATTATCCATGAGAAAGACATTCTATTTCATCAAAACAAAAATATTATTACACGAGCTTTAGGAATGGCGGAATCAGTTTTAGTTGATACAACAAGCCATAAATTATTTCCAAACGATATTTTTCTACTTTGTTCTGATGGATTAACAGATTTAATGAATAATGATATTATGGCACAAATAGTTTTAAAAAAAGAAGATAATTTGACAACTGCCGTAGAAGCATTAGTAGAAGAGGCCAATAATCTTGGAGGAGTGGATAATATTACTGTTGCTCTTGCAAAAATTTACGAGAATTAGAATGTCGAAAAAAATAAAAATTTTTTTCTTTACACTGGGTTGTAAGGTTAATCAATATGAAACTCAACTAATTCGAGAAAGTTTTAATACAGAAAACTATCAAGAAGTTGCAGACTATTTAGCAGCAGATATTGTTATTATCAATAGCTGTACTGTAACGGAACGAAGCGATCAAAAAACTCGAAAATTAATTCGTAGCATCAAAAATCATTCTCCAGAATGCACTATCGTTATCACAGGATGTTATGCCCAACATGGGCGTGAAACGCTAGAAAAAATGCCAGAAATAGATTTGATTATTGATCATCCTCATAAACTACAAACTTCTCTCTTTGTTGAAAAATCAATACTAAATTCTCCTCAAGAAAAACATTTATCAATTTCTCAAAATATTCAGCAAACTATTTCTAGTCTTAAAGAACGTTCTCGAGCTTATATTAAAATTCAAGATGGCTGCCAATCTTTTTGTTCATATTGTATTATTCCTTTTATTCGTAATAAATTACAAAGCAAACCCCCTGAAATTGCTATCCAAGAATTATTGAATCTTATTCAAAATGGCACAAAAGAAATTGTCTTACTTGGAATTCATTTAGGACAGTATGGCAAAGACGCTAGCTACTCTTGGAATCTTTATACTCTTTTACAAAATATAGTATCATTACTAAATGATAGGAAAAATTCGTTTTTTAGATTAAGACTATCTTCTTTAGAAATGAACGAAGTAAACGATTCTATTTTGGATCTTATGGCCCAATATGCTCATATTATAGTCCCACATCTTCATATCCCTTTACAAGGGGGAGATGATGTTCTTTTACAAAGAATGAATCGGCATTATACAACATCAGAATTTGCAAATTGCTGTAAAAAAATACGACAATATTTGCCTAACCCCGCAATTACAACAGATATAATAGTAGGATTTCCGGGGGAAACAGAGGAACAATTTAACAATACAATGGATTTTTGCCGCCAAATAGGCTTTTCAAAAATACATGTTTTTCCTTATTCAGATAGAAAAGGGACAAAAGCCTTTGAAATGGCGAACAAAGTTCCAGAAAATATCAAACATGAACGAGTTCGGCAGCTCTTAGAATTAGCAAACCAATTGCAAAAATCCTATTTTGAAAATTTTGTAGGAAAAGTTGTTAATGTATTAGCAGAAGAAACTATTGCAAATTCTAATAATTTAATTGGAGTAAGTGAGCATTATCTTAAAGTAATATTTCCAGGAAAGCCTGAACAAATCGATCAATTTGTTCAAGTTTCTATCCAAAAAACAGCGGAGGATTATTTATGGGGAACTATCTAGTTACTGGCACTGCTGGATTTATTGGATTTCATCTTGCAAAAACCCTTTTGAAATCAGGGGAAAATGTCATAGGAATTGACAATTTTACACCATATTATCCAGTGGCTCTAAAACGTGCTAGGTATGATCTACTTCGGCAGTTTCCAAACTTTGTTGCTACAGAATTAGATCTTTGCAATTTTACAGCTCTTAAATCTATTTTCGATCAATACCAGCCTACCTTTGTTTGCCATCTAGCTGCCCAACCTGGAGTAAGATATTCCTTAACACATCCTCAAAGCTATGTTAAAAGCAATCTTGAAGCATTTGTAAATATCCTTGAAATGGTTGCTCATCATAACATTTCTCAATTTGTCTATGCTTCAAGCTCAAGTGTTTATGGAAATATTAAAGAAGTTCCTTTCCATGAAGAACAACGCATAGATTCTCCTATTAGTTTATATGCTGCAACTAAATGCTCCGATGAACTTATGTCCTATACCTATACTCATCTTTATGGAATTAAAGCCATTGGTCTTAGATTTTTTACAGTTTATGGTCCTTGGGGACGTCCAGATATGGCAATCTGGAAGTTTTGCGACTCTATTTTGCAACATAAAAAAATTCCTATTTATAATTATGGAAATAATACAAGAGATTTTACATTTATTTCAGATATTGTTTCAGGAATTTGTGCTGCACTTCATAGTAAAAACTTAACAAATTATGAAATATTCAATTTGGGAAATAACCGTCCTGAAAATATTCTTTCTCTTATTAAAATATTAGAAGAATATCTCCAAATAAAAGCAGAAATAGAAATGCTTCCCCCACAACCTGGTGATATGGTAACAACCTTTGCTGATATTGAAAAAGCTAAACAAAAAATTGGTTATTTACCTACTACATCAATTCAAGACGGGCTAAAAAAATTTGTAGATTGGTTCTTGCAACATCCCGATCTCATTGCTGAAGTCAGAAAATTTCCTTGTTTAGGATAAAAATGGGCGCATTTGTCGCCCATTTTTTTATTGGATTACAACATTTTTAAATAAATTTGGTAACTTATCACTTCCAAAAACATCATGCCAAACTTCTGAACTATCCATACATAAATATATTGGAGTTTGTCCATGGCTCATACTTTCAATCCACTTTACCATTTGCCGATATATTTGTACCCGAATAGGGCGAAAATAGCGTAATTTCCCATCATATCCTAGTACCATTTCTCCCAAAAGAGTACGACTATTAGGATGTCTTTGCCGAATTGTATCTCTTAAGGTTGGGAAAATTCGAAATGTTCCTAAACTAATCCAAGCAATTTTTTGAGCAGGAATTTTTGAAAATATTTCTTGAATTGTAGAAGAATATTGTCTTTGCCATTCTCCTTCCTCAACATTATCTACAATAATAGGGTCAAAATGAAATCCCACGCGATAACCAGCTTGTACTGCTAATTGTGCAGCATCTAAACGTTGATGCAATCCTGGAGCATGGCATTCTTCAATACAAGCAATTTCTGTAGGATTAAGAGACCAGGCTAAAACAACATTATTAGGAATATCACAATGAAATAGATTTTCAACAAATGTTGTTTTTGTTTTGAGTTCTAAAATAATATGTGGCCATTGAGAAAACTTTTCAACTAAAATTTTTCCATATTGAATCTCTGGCTCAAAAACTAAACTATCTGTCATTTCTCCAGTTCCTGCACGAACATAGCAATTTTCTTGGGCCAACTCTTTTTCCCATTGATCTAATTCTTCAAATAAATCTGGTAAATTAGCATATAATACAGGAAAAGAGGTGTTTAAAAATCCTTGTAAAAAACAATAACTGCAATCTATTGGACACCCAAGACCAATGCTGATAAAAAAATATCCGCAACGAATAGTTTGTGGCGAACAGGGACATGGGCGAATAAATTTACTTTGTTGTTTTCCAATAAGCAACGAATGAAATCCTTTAGAATCAGCAGGATATGGATGTTCATAATAACCAGCAATGATTTCACTTATATCAGAAATTATACAAATTTCTTTATCTTTATTTTTTTGAAGAAAATTTTCTATCCAAGGATATTGCAAAACTCTATTTTCTACAAAAATTTTTTTCCATTGCTTAGATTCTTCAATTCGTTTCTCAAGCATTCTTGATTCCTCAAATAAATTTAAAAAAGTTATAAAAGAAAAATTTTTTATATTTTTTTTTCTTTAAAAAAATTTCTTAACTATGGTAAAATATAGCTAAAATTATATAAAATGCTAATTATTTTTTTAAGAAAATGATTTAGAGTTAAAATCAAACTAAATTTAAGGATATTTTTATGTTTATGACAATTGATGCTCAAAAATGTAAACGAGATGGTTTATGTTCCATGGCTTGTCCTATGGGACTAATTGTTCCGAATAAAGAAAAATTTCCTGAGCCAGTGCCAGATGCAGAAAAGTTTTGTGTTGGGTGTGGTCATTGTGTAGCAGTTTGTCCACATGATGCTCTATCTCTTACAGCGATGCAACCCCAATCCCTTCCTCTCATCAAAAAAGAGTTAATCCCCAGTAAAGAAACTTTGGAACAAACACTTAAAACCCGCAGATCTATCCGTCAATATAAGGACCAGTCTGTTCCCCATGATATTCTTGCAAATTTACTAGATATTACCCGTTGGGCTCCTACTGCTGCAAATGTACAACCTGTAAACCTTCTTGTCATTGAGAAAAAGGAAGAAGTTAAAAAATTAGCAGGACTGATTGCAGAAGGTTTCCGTAAAAATAATTTAGTCCCACCATTAGTAGAAGCCTGGGATAAGGGGAAAGATGTTTTCTTAAGAAACGCGCCTCATGTTATTATTGCTCATGCAAATTCAACTACAAATTATATGCCTTTAACAGATTGCGCAATCGCTTTAACTTTTCTCGACGTTATGGCACCAACTTATGGTCTGGGAACTTGTTGGGCAGGAGTTTTGATGATCGCAGCGAATGCCTACCCTCCTCTTGTTGAATTTCTCAAATTGCCTAAAGATCACAAAATTTATGGAGCAATGATGCTCGGATATCCTAAGTATTCTTATCGTAGAATCCCACAAAGAAAACCATCAAAATTAACATGGATGTAATTTTTAAATGGATGTAATCTAATTGATCAGATCAGTAGATTGCCCTTGATCAATCTAAGCATTCTTAATGATTTAGGAGACAAAATATGCTTATTTTTAAAGAAAAGTTAAAACTTGTTCTAATTATACTTTTCATATTAGCAGTATCCTTAAATGCCAAAACATGGACTGTAACAAACCTTAAAGATTTAGATGACGAAGGAAATGTTATTGCAGGTAGCTTGCGCTATATGATTGATAATGCTGCAGCCGGCGATAAAATTGTGTTTGCCGATGGTCTTACCGGTACTATCGTTTTAAGAGATTATATTGAAATTAACAAAAAATTAGCCATTGTGGGTCCAGGTGCATCTACTATAACCATCAGTGGAAATAAAGAAAATGATCTTTTTTATATCACTGATCCATATATGTCTTTCTCCAGCTTAACATTTCGCGATGCAGTCATTACAGAAGATTCTGGAGCTGCTATTTATCGTGAAGTGGCTGCACCAGGAACATTCACTGTTTCTAATTGCGTATTTAAAAATAATATGGCTGGATATGATGGGGGAGCTATTTATAGTTATGAAAGAGAATCTCAACCCAATAAAAAACATCGAATTTCTAAAAATTCTAAATCAAGCCAAATTTTAGAAGAACAAAGAACAAAATTAGAAGTGGCGATGGAAAAAAAACGTAAAGAAATAGTAGAACAAGCTGAAGCTGAAGAGAAAAAAGAAGAAGAGAAAATTACTCTTGAAGCAAAAGATAGAATTTCAAAAGAATCCAATCATCCAGAACAAAACAAAAAAAATAAGCGTCCCAAAAGAACACTTAAAAACTCGACTCAACTAGTGAAAGAAGAAGGAAGAATCCAAGATACTATCAATGTTAATAAATGCACTTTTATCAATAATTACGCTGGCAATGGCTCTGGTTATGGCCCGGCTATTTGTGTATATGGAGCCGCACAGGTAAACGTAATTAAAAGCAAATTTACCAGCAATACAGGTGCTAACAATAGTTGTATTTATTCAGACGAAGCTAATATATTCATCCAAAACTCTACTTTTACACATAATATTACTCCTTACTATGGAGTAATCTATCAATACGATGGTTCTACAATAATAAAAAACAGTACATTTGATAAAAATGTCAGTGGATATGGTGGTGCCATTTGTGATAATACTGGTAGTAGCCCAGAATTAAGAAGAGGCGAATCGCTTATTATTCAAAAGTCTACCTTCTCAAATAACGTTTCCAGCTATGATGGAGGAGCAGTTAACTCTAACTCTCCAACATGTGAAATCTCTGATTGCAACTTCTATAATAATCTTGCAACATCAAGTTATTATGGTGGAGCAATTTTCTGGGGAGGAGAGGGAGAAACACCAACTTTACAAAAAGATCGAGAAGACGAATTTAAAATTTTTAATTGCGCATTCGTTAAAAATACAGCAGGATATGGCGGAGCAATTTACACAGAAAACTATTTACCAATGAGAATAACAAATTGTCTTTTTGCTAAAAATCGTGCTGCAGATTCTTATGGTGCTGTATATTGCTATAATAACAATGATGCTATACTTATAGAAAATTGTGATTTTTTTGAAAATAGTGCTTATCAATATGGAGCAATTTATTTATATTCTTATAATAATGTTACCCTTTCCCAATCTACTTTTTCAAAAAATATTGGCTATGTAAGTCATGCTGTAGGATATTTAGGAGGTAGCGGCGGCGGAGATAAAAACCGTGCTCCAGATTTCTTTATATCGGGCTGTACTTTTGATAGCAACAAAGCAACTAATGATGGGCCATCAGCTATTGAAATTTATGGTTATTACGAAATAGAAAATTCTACTTTTTCTAATAATCAATGTAGCGGTAATTATCGTGGCGGAGCATTATATGTTGGAAATGCTTATATCCCAATGAGAAACTGTACATTCTCTGCTAACTCTACAAAAACATATTATGCAGGTGCTATTCATCTTAATAGTGGAAGCCTTAATCTATCCAATTGCACCGTTTATAAAAATTATTCAGGAGTTCGAGGCGGTGGAATAGGAGTTCAATCTGGTTCTCTTAGCATGGATAATACTATTGTCGCTAAAAACTCAGCGTTCTTAGGTGCTCCAGACATTTATGATAGCGAAAGTACTCCTAGCCGTTTCCAAAGTAATGGCTATAATCTCGTAGGAGACGAAAGTGGAGCATCTACTTCTTGGCAAGAAACTGATATATATGGGAATAGTGAAGAACCAGTAGATCCTTTACTGGGCAAACTTGCAGACAATCGCGGACCAAGCAAAACACATTCTTTACTTACAAATAGTCCAGCTCGTAATACAGGAGAAACTGATCTAGAAGTCGATCAACGTGGTGCCAACCGAGTCAATCCTGATGATATTGGTGCTTATGATGCCTCTGGCTCTTTCAGTAACCAACGTGCTGCTCCACCAGAAATATATATATCTGGAAATGGTGCTACTATTCCTAGTGGAAATCTTGTAGGAAACACTGGAAATGATACTGATTTTGGCCTTATACCACTAGGCAGCCAAGTTACTCATACTTTTACTATTTACAACCTTGGTGGACAAAATTTAACTCTCACTGGCAATTCTATAGGTTCTGCTCCACATATTTTTATTGCAGGAGCAAATGCCAAAGATTTCCAATTAACAGGAAAACCCGCATCTGTTCTTGGAACTCAACAATCTACAGCCTTTAGCATTGCTTTTGTTCCCACTAACTCTGGACTCAGAGAAGCCGTTGTTGTCATACCTAATTCCGATCCAAGCGAACCTCTTTATGTTTTTGCTATCCGAGGGTATGCTGGCGAAACAACTCCAGATGACGATGATAATGATAGTTTTTGTGGTGTAACTGGTTTTGAATTTGTTTTAGTTATCGCAATATTAGCACTTGGTAGATACTTTTTTAGAAAACAAAAATAAGTTCTAAACTAAGCAACCATTGAAATAACTTCAATAGTTGCAGAAAAATTTTAGAAAGGAGTGCAAAAGACAGAAAAAAATGAAAAATATATTTATTCTCTTTTCCCTTGCCATTATAGTTACTTGTGTATACTCAACACCAATTTATCCCACCAATATTGCATTAGGGAAAAGTACATCTTGCTCCGGTTATTATAATTCTGGATCTGAAGTTTTTCCCTACGATAATATCATTGACGGCTCAACAGCAGATGGCGGACAACCTTATGATTGGAATTTTTGGTTAACACCAAATGGTAGTACTGGGTGGGTAATGGTTGATCTGGGACAAACATATAATATAGGAAAGATTGAGTTTCTTAATACTCATAATAGAGAACATAATGATAGAACAACAAAAGATTGGCATATAGAAATTATTGACGCATTAAATAATGTTATGTTCACAACACAAGGAACAGAAGCCGATCTTAACCCATCTAATCCCAGCCAGGCAATACCAGTTAATAGTATTGATCTACAAAATGCTATATCTGGTAGGTATGTTAAATTTTATGTTGATTCTTTTTGGGGAAATGGTGGTGGATTAAATGAATTAAGAGTTTATGAATCCAGCTCTGCCATTCCAGAACCAACAACTTTTTTTCTTTTTTGTATTGGAATAATAAGTCTCATAGCAAGAAAAAAGTAAAAAAAGCAGCAATTTAGATTGCTGCTTTTTTTACTTTTTTTTATTTTATATACTGCGTCATGATATGACATATCATGTTATTACAAAAAAAGATAGAAAAAAAAAATCTTGCAAAGACTACAAATACCTTTTATAATTTCCCATGTATTTTTATCCTATTCAATTTCTCACTACGCGCTATGCGCATTTTAGGAGTGTTCCATGCGACAAGGAATTTTACTACTTCTGGGAGCTTTTTTACTGTGTGTGCTTCCAAATTATGCACAAATTTCAGCAAGCTCACTAGAAGTTGCTTTTGCTAAGGATAATTTTGATGTTGTGAAAAGCACAACATACCAAGGATGTCGGGGAATATTAGCAGAACATCGTACAGCTATAAATTACGAGACCAAACAAAAAAAACGAGTCATTTATGTTGAAGGCACATCTTACCAAATGGGCTATTTGATTGGGTATTTGGCTGAACCTGAAATGGAGCAAATGACTACGCAATTTTTAGATCGAATTATTTTTGATTTTATTGGAGTAGATGTTGATCCTGAAAAAATTATCGTAATCTGGAGTTTGTTAAAAGGAGTAATCTTAGGTTTAGTCCAAAAAGTTAAGCCAGATGTGCCTGTAGAATATTTGCAAGAAATTGAAGGCATGGTTGCAGGAGCTAAAGCGGCTGATCCCAAAACTAAAGTAAATTCAAGTGATTTACTTATGCTTAATGTTGGAATAGATTGTCTGCTTGCTTATATTTATGCCTTTGATCACATTTGGGATCGTCAGGAAAATTCTACACCAAACAGCATTCTATACCAAGGAAAAACCATTACTTTGGATGATTTGCGTATTCCAGTTATGTGCAACGCATTTTCAGTATTTGGGAAAGCTACAAGTGACGGAAAACATTACTTTGGCCGCGATTTTATGTTTCCTACTGCAAAAACCTTTGAATTCACTTCTTGCCATATTATTTACCGACCGCATGATGGACGCTTGCCATTAGTAAGCATTACAGCACCAGGATTTGCAGGATCGATTGCTGCCATGAACTCTTGGGGCATTGGATTAGGTGTAGATATGTCTCCTTCAGGAAACTGTAATTCCAGTCGTCCAGGGTTAAATTCTCTACTCCTTGTACGCCATGCTTGCCATAAAGGATATACAGCAGAATCCAGTCTCAATAGCATTATTGCAGCACCTCGTGGAGTAAGCTGGGATTATTTTATTGCAGATGGACGAAATAATAAAGCAGTTGCAGTAGAAGCTGGTTATTCCACAACTTCTTTGGATTTTCTTAAATATCCACCACAAGAATTAAAAAATTTAGGACTGATTCCTACACAAGAATTTTTACAACGTTACGAAAATCAACAACACCAATCTGGACTTATGGTCCGTTGGAATGATTATAAATATCCAGAAGAATTTTTACAATTTAATAAAGATTTATTTACTTATAACAAAAAAACATACAATCCTGCTGATTTTGAAGAACGCGGATATATCAGTAAAACCTGGCAGGAAAAAAATTGCCCAGCGGCTTACTATTTCGCACCTCAACGTGAAAACAAAGATGATGTTTTGATTATGATCAACCATTATGTTGTTCCAAGTATGAGATTATGCGCAATGAATCCTGGCACTGTCAAAGTCGCAGCAGGAAATCTTGATGATATACAATGGCGATATGATGAATTGAATAATCAAGTTTTGGAAAACTATGGAAAAATTGATTTTGCAAAAGCTCGCGAACTTATTGACTTCTTAGCACCTTATCGAAAATTTCCGGAATATTACAAACACGGACCAACAAGCAGCGATGGAAAAACAAACATCGTTCACGGAAGCGTTTCAGTTTGCGATCTTACCGATTGTATTATGCAAAGCCATTTTGGTTTTTATGCAGATGAATGGATTACTACGACATTACGAAATTATGTAGAATAAAAAAATAGCCAGTGAAATCACTGGCTATTTTTTTTAAGACTTATTTTTTTTCATTGCTTTCAAAACATAACTTATATACTTGAATATAGTTTTCTGCGTAATGAATTGTAAGACCTTCTAAAATATATTGTGGAATTTCTGCAACATCACGTCGATTTTCTTCAGGCAAAATAATGGTATTGGCTTTAGCTCGCTTTGCAGCTATGAGTTTTTCACGGATTCCTCCGACAGGTAGGACACGCCCTGTAAGTGTTAATTCTCCTGTCATAGCAGTTGTGTATGGAATACTTTGATTTTTAGCTAAAGAAATTAAACTTGTCGCCATAGTAATACCTGCAGATGGCCCATCTTTAGGTGTTGCACCCGCGGGAACGTGCAAATGTATTTGACGTTCTAAAAAGAAATCTTCAGTAATACCAAATTGCTTTGCATTTGCTTGTGCATAACTGTATGCAATATCGGAGGATTCCACCATAACTTCGCCTAATTGGCCGCTTTGTTTAAAACCAAAAGGCCGAGCTAATTTAGCAACAGATTCCACAAAAAGCACACTACCACCTAATGCGGTCCAAGCTAATCCTGTTACTACACCAGGTTTAGGGTTAATATCAAGTGGGGAATCTCGGAAAATCGGAATTCCAAGATACTTTTCTAAATTTTTTTCATCTATTTTAATTGGCTGTTTGGAAGACAATTCATCTTTACTTTCCTCAGTTTTATTATCTGATTCACTCCCGACAACAGTTACAGCAATTTTACGTAAAATTTTGTTGACTTGCTTTTCCGCGCCACGAACACCAGCTTCTCTCGCATATAGTTCAATGATTTGTTCTAATGCAGATTCCGAAAGGTTTATTTGCTCTGGGGTTAAACCATGTCGTTGGAGTTGTTTTGGAATTACATGCCTTGTGATAATTTGCACTTTCTCTTGTTTAATATATCCTGGAAGATGGATAACTTCCATGCGATCTCGTAAAGCAAGAGGAATTGTATCTAAAACATTTGCTGTAGCAATAAAAAGTATCTTAGAAAAATCGTAAGGAACATCAAGATAATGATCACGGAAAGCAAAATTTTGTTCAGGATCAAGAACTTCCAATAAAGCCGAAGAAGGATCGCCACGAAAATCTTTCCCGATTTTATCAATCTCGTCCAGCATAATTACTGGATTTTCTGTCCCAACAGTACGCAAAGCCTGGATAAGTTTTCCTGGCATAGCACCTATGTAGGTACGACGGTGTCCTTTGATTTCTGCTTCGTCAGACATTCCACCTACAGAAAATCGGAAAAATTTTCTTCCTAAAGAACGTGCAATGCTACGCCCTAATGACGTTTTTCCAACACCCGGAGGTCCAACAAAGCACAAAATTGAACCTTCAACATGATTCAATAATTTACCAACAGCTAAAAATTCAATCAAACGTTCCTTGACATCATCAAGTCCATAGTGATCTTCATCTAAAATCTGCTTTGCAATCTTCAGATCTAGATTATCTGTGCTTTTTGTTCCCCAGGGTAAACAAACTAGCCAATCCAGATAGTTTCGAACAACTCCAAACTCAGGCGAATGAACTTCTAGCAAATTAAGTTTGTTCAATTCTTCCTCAAACTTTTTCTTTGCTTCCTCGCTTGGATTTTTATTGGAAAATTCTTTCTTTAATCGAGTAATTTCTGTTGTTTTTTCATCTTGTTCATAGCCAAGCTCTTTTTTGATAGCCTTTAATTGTTCACGCAAGAAAAATTCCCGTTGTCGCTGGCTAATTTTTTCCTCAATTTGTTTATTTATTTTTTCCTTAAGCTTGATAAAATCAAGTTCCTTTTTAAGTATAAAAAGGGTCTTTTGCAATCTTTCTAGCAAATTAAAAGTCTCAATGATTTCCTGCAATTCTTTTGGTGTTGCTTCACTGATGAGTAAAGCAAAATCACACAAACGATCTGGCTCTGATAAAGAAAGATTGCTAAAAATAAATTTCAGTTCTTCAGGAAAGACTGGCAGACTTTGGCTAATTTCTTTTATACATGAGGCAATACTTGTAGTATATGCATGGATTTCTTTACTGTCACCATGAGAATCTAATTCAGGATAGATAACAGTTGCAACTAAAAATGGTTCTTTCTGTATCCATTCTTTGATAGCAAATCTGCGTAAACCACGTATAAGTATTTGAAAATCTCCTGTAGGAGTTTGGATTATTTTTACAATTTGCGAGGCAATTCCAATTTTCGCAAGCAAATTTATATCATTTGTTGTAGAAATAACAGGTTGTGGTGAGGTAGGATTTTCTTCTTCTTGAGTCGTTGAAATATTTGAACTTGCATGAATAAAGCCAACAAAATTATTACTTAATTTTGGAAGACTTTCTATTAAAACTTTGACTTGTTTATCAGCATGAATAAAAACAGGCAAAAGCATTCCAGGAACTACAGGTCGTCCATCTAATGGAATAATAGGCAATTGGTAGGGTAAAACATCTTCTTTTTTAGCAATAGTGAATGCAGGAATATCTGAGTTCTTTTTATCTACTTCTACACTGATTTCTTCTACTTTAATTGCCTCTGCTTCTGCCTTAGAATCAGAAT
>CAZPDM010000043.1:32654-34351 GCA_964585305.1 uncultured Planctomycetota bacterium
CTTGTTTTACTTCTGCTTCTGCCTTAGAATCAGAATCTTGTTTTACTTCTGCTTCTGCCTTAGAATCAGAATCTTGTTTTACTTCTGCTTCAATGTCTTTATTATTTTTTTCTTTATCCAACTTCTTTCTCCTTCTTATTGATGAACAAACGGGTTGCTTTCTTTTTCTTTTCCAATTGTTGTTATTGGGCCATGTCCAGAATAAACCCGAGTGTTTGAAGGCAATACATATAATCTTGTACGAATATTATTTTCTAATGATTCATAACATCCGCCAGGAAGATCTGTTCTTCCAATACTACCATTGAATAACACATCTCCTGCTAATAAATCTTCTCCAAAATGATAGCATAAACTTCCAGGTGAATGTCCTGGAACATGGATAGCTTTTCCAGAAATTTTCCCAAATTGTACAATTTCACCATCTTGGAAATAGCGAGATACGGTAGGAATTTTAACATTTTTCATGCCAAATGTATATCCATATCTTGGAAGCGATTGCAAAAAAGGAACATCTTCTTGGTGCATATAAAAAGGAACTTGCAAAATTCTTTGTATATCTGCTACAGCTCCAATATGATCCACATGTCCATGTGTTGCAATAATATATTCAATTTTAACTTCCAATTCTTTAACACGAGCGAGGATTTTTTCTGCTTCATCCCCAGGATCCACAAGTATTCCACATTTTGTTTCAGTACAAATAAGAATCCGTGCATTTTGTTGAAATGGGCTTACAACAATGGTTTCTATTTTCATCCATCATCCTTTCGTTCCAGCTTGATCTTTTCAAGCTCTTCAGGGCTTAATTTTTCTGCAACTTGTTTTTTAAGTTGCAAAATTTCCTCTTTTTGTTTTTCTGCCAATTTTTGTAACTTGACTTGATATTCTTGTAATTTACGATTTTCCTCACGTAAATTCAGGATAGTAATTTCTGATTTAGTCAAGCTAGATGTTAACTCCTGCACAGTTTTTTCCAACATCTCTTGTTTTTGAAATAAAATAATCTTACGATTTTCTTCCGCAGCCATCTGTTCCTGATATTCTTTTTGTAAACGTTGCACAAATTCCAAAAGTTGTTGATGGCTCATAGTACTTTGGGCATGGATTTGCGAGATATCTTTTTGATAATTCTGTTGTAAGCTGTTAATTTCTTGAGAAAACTGCTTTGATAAATTTTGCTGGTATTGAGCCAAATTTTGAGCCATATTTTTTTGTGCAGTTTCAACAGGCTGAAAATACCAATAAATCCCGCCAGCAACTGAAAAAAGTAAAACTAGGAATAACAAAATCATTCCGACTACAGCTTTAATAAAAGATCTACTTTGTTGCCGATTGATATTTTCAAAAATGGCCATTTGCTGATGCTGTAAATGCTGCAATATAGGAGTTAAATTCTGCTGAGATACATAGATCAAGTTTGCCGGTTGGGCAGAAGACATATCTAAATTTGTAACCTCAGCAACATCAGAACGTACGATACTTTTGCAACCATCACTAGAATCTACATTCTGAGAACCAGATTTTTGAGAAATTTGTATATCCATATTTTAATTTTAATACCAATAAAATTAGTTAATCCCCTTAAGACAGGATTATATAGTTTTGTAGTTGAGGTATTTGAATAGCAATAACCATTGGAATTAGGTATTTACTAGAAATCGCTTAAATCATAAATGGAGAAAGTAATTCAAAGA
>CAZPDM010000044.1:0-34043 GCA_964585305.1 uncultured Planctomycetota bacterium
TATTTTTTATGATTTGTAAGTTTGCTGAATTTATTTTCAACAACTACTTAAAAAAAATCAAGCAGTAAGTTCTAAATTACTGCTTGTTTTTTTTAATTATTTTTTTTCAGAAATAAATTCTTTGTATTTTTTCTCTGGATCGGTTGTCAAATATGATACCACGACTAAATAGTATATGGAAGCAATTGCTGCGGGATAAATAATATAGTCGTAGTCCCACCAAGGGAATATGTTTGTAACAAATTTTTCAAAAACTACAAATAAAATTGTTGTGATCATTCCGGCTGCAATAGAAGCAACTCCTGCGGCAGGAGTAACTCTTTTCCACAATAAAGCGGCTAAAAGAGCTGGGGTAATTCCCGCACCAATCATTGTATATGCAGAAAGGGCCATTCCTAAAATAGTGCTAAAATGCAACAACAAAAGTAATGAAATAATTCCTAAACCTACAATTGCAAAACGTTGAACCAATATAATATGTTTTCCTGTGGCTTTAGGATTGATAAAACGATGATAAATATCATGTGCAATATTAGTTGAAGACACCATAAGGAATGTATTTGCAGTAGAAAGAATAATAGCAACAGCAGCAGACATCAATAATCCGCCTGCCCACAGTGGCAACTTATACATTGCTAAATTGAGGATAACAGTCTCTGTCATTTTACTATTATATGTTGTAACACCATTTGCAACAGACATATAATTTGGATCAGCATTAAAAATAGCTCTGCCAGTAACAGCCACAAGATTTAAAATCGTTTCAATCAATACTATTCCAACTACCATTCCGATAACAGCATTTCTTGCAGATTTTTCACTTTTGGCAGAAAAGAATTTTTGATACATGCTGCTTTCACCAATAAGTAAAAAGAATGTTGGGAAAAATACTCCCATTGCCCAACCAAAATTTTGTTCGCCAAACACAGTAAGGTGAGTACTGGGAAGAGTATCAATAACAGTATTTAATCCTCCCATTTGCCAAACTAATATTGGTAATGCGATGAGAATTCCAACAGTCATTATAATTCCATTAAAGATATCCATAGCAACAATGGAAAGCATTCCTGCAGACAAGGTAAATAGAACTGTAAAAATCATTGTGTAAATTGCTCCCCATTCCGGGCTAATTGATGGAAATAAAATATTTAATAAACGACCACCGCCACGGAATTGATACCCAGCAATAGCAACATACGCAATAATAATAGTAATTGTGCCAAATAATCTAGCATAACGATTGTAGCGTTTTTCTAAAATATCTGACATAGTATATTGAGAAAGTTTATGAACTTTAGGAACTAGAAAATAAACAATAATAATACCAATCCATGCTCCAGCACTCATCCAAAGTTCAGATAATCCTGATCTAAAAGCTAATCCTGCACCACCAAAAAGACTTCCAGAGCCTATCCATGTGCAAATCAAGGTCCCTACTAAAAAAAACGTTGATACCTTTCGGCCAGCTACCATAAAATCATCTTGGCTTTTAACTTTAAAAGCCTTATATGCAGTAATACCACATATTATTAAAAGATAAAATAAAAGAAAATATAACATAAGTCAACTCCAAGAAGATGATTTCAAAAAAGTAATGTTTTGAACTGCAAGAAAATGCTTAAGAAAAGTCTATAGAAAATGTCTTTTTGATTATTCTTGCTCCTGCTTAACACAAAAGCAAAAGTAATCAAAAATTTTATCAATGTTTTTATTTTTTGTCGTGCGTCTTAGGTTGGGTTTCTAACAAAATATTTTTGCCACGTGTAAAAAAACGACGTTGGGAAATATGATACCAGGCGATTGGGGTACGTAAAGTAAAATCTTTACTCTTCAAAGTAACTTCAGGAAGGCCAACTAATAAAGCAACATCTTCCGCCTGATTCCATCTTAATTGCTCGGAATATGCGATATTATCTTGAGAGGATAGTACAACTTTTCCATCAGCAAGAATACGTGTTACTTTTTGATCTTGTAAAAAAACACGCAATCGTTCGCATTTTAAATCAGCTTGAGAAGAATGAATACTAACTTTTTGCAAAAGTTCAATTTGATTTTGTGTTTGCCAAAAAATCATATCGCCTTTTGTTTGGATAGCAATAGGTTCTTTTTGATTTCCAAAAAGATTAGCCCCTGTAGCATTTAATAGGGTGGGTGTTTTATCTAAATCAGGTTTTTGAATAGCATTATTTTCCTGTTTAAAACTTACCAAATATGCTTGGCAAGGTCCTTGCCCCACAACTTTTTTCTCATTAGATAAAAAAACAAATTTATCAGAAATAATTTTATTCTTATCATAAAAAATTATTGCAGGCTTTCCTGCCCACTCTGTATATTCGGGAGTGTATTTAAGATAATTTCCCTGCATTTTTTCCATGATTCCATTCTCAGGAGCTATTTTCCTTAGCTGCATATTTTGTCCATGAGCAATAACAGAGTAAATACTTTTTTTATTAACATCAAATTTTGCTAATAACTCATCTGCTAATAATTGATATTTTTTTATTACTTGATTTACTTTTTTCTCATTTTCATCAAAATTGTCTTTATTTTCAGTATTAAAAATTGATAAGGCTTTCATATTTTGATCTTGGGAAATTATTAAGTTCACTTTTCCTTTTGCTTCTGCCTGATTAGAATTTCTCCAATATTTTATATGTTGAGCAAAGAGTTGATGTTTTTTTGTCGGTTTTAATAATTGAGGGTATGTTTCTTCTGGCTGCCAAATTTGAGCTAGGTTTCCAATAATTTCTATAAGTTCCTCTTGTTGATGATATTTTAAAATCTGACCTTCTCCTCCAAAATCTGAAGAGTTAATTTGTACAGGATTCCCATATACTATAAAATCTCGTGTTGTTTTGTCATAGTTAAATTGTTGTCCTGTTAAACTACCTTGATTATTTTTAGTCCAGGCATTACCAATTAACTGAAATAACTCATGTTTTTCAGGCGTTATTTTTAACCGTAGTACTTCGCCCCCACCATTAGCTTCTGGTCCTGTAAACTTTACATTTCCTTTGGCAAAAAGTTCTTGAAGCTGAGGTTTAGAGTTAGATTTTACTATGCTTTTTTGTTTAGTTTTTTTCTCATGCAAAACTTTTGCTTGTAGAAATTGACAACTCATTCTGCCAATTTCTTGTTGCTGTTGGTTTTGTCTGATTATTTCGACATCTTTTTTCCCTGAATATATATCTATACGACCTTTAGAGGTTTTACGAGAGATCACAAGTAAGGGTTCTTTGCTTACAATATAGAGATTTTCTTTTTTTATATTATCCTGTTTTTTTACTTCTTTTTGATTAGGACTTGGAATAAGTTCGTCTTGCCATGCAACATTGCCTACTTCAATATTATTCAACCAAACTTTTGGATTGCCAGATATGCCTAGCCAATAACAATTTTCTAGCTTTTTTTGGAAAGCAAAATCCCAAAATAAAGATTGCAGCGAAGTATTATTTTTTATAAATTCATAAAAATGGTTTGAATTCCAGGGATCTTGGTAAGAAATATCTTTAACTTGATTTTTTCTTTTTACGAGATAAGTAAAAAGTTCCAAATCGTTTATCATCGTTTTCCAAAGATAGCTAGTATCAAACTGTTGCCATTGCAAGCAATCTCCACTTGCCATACCACGATCATGTTTTAATATAACTTGCTTATTTGCATTCAAGAATCGTGCTACTCGAGAGTTTGTTTTTTCTCCTGATTCTAACAATACTTCAACTTTTTGGGCTTCTAATTCCAAAAGTGGGATTTTACGAGAAATTTGTTTCAGATGAACTTGTCCAATAAAAATAAATTTCTCTTGAAAATTATTTTTATTGTTAATAATTCTATGACATTCTAAACTATCACTGCAACGACTTTCCAGTTTTTGCCAGCCATGTCTTTTTTGTTCCCGTGCAAATTTTTTGCGGCTTTCTTCTGTCATCAAACTAAAACCCAGTATATCATTGATCTCTATTTTAGGATTGTTTTGGAAAACTAAAGAAATTTCGCCCTGTTCATTGCGTTGCATAGTACATAGACCTGCTTGAATAAAATTGCGTACTATAGGCTTACCATCATAAAATGAAATATTCCCGGAAGCAACTAATTTCTTTAACTGCCAATTATCTTGCGTAGGTTTTAAAGAGTCCGGGGTATTTATTAACCAAAGCTCTAATTTTTGACATCTTAATTCACTTTGACTACTAGATAAAATGACATCTTCACATTGAGATATGTAAATCTCGCGATTTTGTCGATCATAGCGAACTTTAGTTGTTCCTTTTGATTGCGAAGTCCAATATTCTATTGGAAGTTGGCTAGCAGATTGAAAAGAACGCTGCCATAACTGGCTTGCAAATTTAATACGAACTTGGTTAAGTAGTTCTACTTGTTCAAGATTACAATCTCCTTGAAGCCCAATGCCTTCTATCATAAAAAGCAAATTTCCTTGTGAATTAAAATGATAGAGATGATTAAAACAATCATTTGTAAGTAATTTTTTTTCAAAAGAAAAATCGAGTTTTGAAGTTGTTAATTGACTTAAAATAGTAGAAGAGCTTTCAGAATCAAATCCTTCTATTATAATAGGAGGATTTGTAATAGAATAAAAACCTAAGCTTATTAAAGCTAAGATATTAGGTTGAAGAGATTCATCCAAATCATTATTTAAAATAATACTCTCAATTTTTGTTGCTTCATCTGAAAATTTTAAAATACCTGAATGCCCAGTTATAACAAAATACTTGGGCACATCAAATTGTTTATTAGATTGGCCTACTCTCCAATATTTGGCAATAGGTAGGTTAAGACGGGCTTCTTGAAGCCTATGTGGCATAATCGCACCAAATTCTATTTCTGCGATTTTTGTATCTTTTTCATCATAATGATAGTATTTCCCGCCTCGGATATTATGTTGTGCATAAAATTGCAAAGATTGTTTTCCAATATTTGCTTTTATAATTGGTTGAGCTTCAGATTCAAATTCTTTGATAGGAGGTGCTTCCTTTTCTCCTAGTATCCCACCAGCAAGCCAATATAAAATACTATTAAGTGAAATAAACAATATTAAAAATAATAATAATCCACGATTCATATTTTTTAATCCAAAAACTTTTGTCCATTCATTTAGTAGTCTGTCAACTTGATTTCTTTACATATTTTTTTCTTATCCTAATGCATGCACATAGATGCATGGTAGGAATTAATCTGCCGCTTATAAATAAAGGCTTTAACAAAAAAAATTGCAGTGGCGGTTCAATTCCTCATAGTTGGATCTCAAAAAACTTAGTTGACAGAGTATTTAGTTTTTCTTATTTTCTTAGAATCTTATTATATTGTCAATATAAAAATATCTTTTCTTACTTGATCAGATGGTATTTTATTTGCTATAGTATTTATTACATATAGGATATATGATAAATTGAAGAGATTGAATAAGTTTTTATGCTAAAAAGAAAGATTTTTATATCTATGTTTATGCAAAAAAAAGTTAGCACTGTAAAATTCTCTTGGCAGTTTTGATATATCTTTATCTTAAAATACTAAAAAATTATTTTTAAAAAAAATTTTATATCTTTGCATCATAGGAAAATTATCATGCAGAAAATTGGAATAATATACAACCCCAATGCGGGAAGCAATAAGCACCATCCTGAACGTAAATTAAATTTAGAAAAGATTTTAGGCAATCATGGTATCTTACGCGAAACAAAATCCAAACAAGATTTAGATTGTGTTACCCATGAATTTCACGAACAAAAAATTGATATACTTGCAATTAGCGGTGGTGATGGAACAAATCAATGTGTTTTAACTCGCTTTTGCGAAGTTTATGGTAAAGATGAGTTACCAACAATTTTATTGTTGCGTGGCGGTACAATGAATTTATTAGAAACATCTTTAAAGATGTATGGCAGTCCAGAAGAACGTTTGCAAACTATGGTAAAAATGCTAGAAGAAGGAAATTATCCTGTTATTCCGCATACTTTATTGCGGGTTAATAATAAATTTGGTTTTATTTTTGGGAATGGTCTTATTGCTAACTTTATGCAACAATACTATTTAGGTGGAGATACGGGAGTAAAAAAAATACTCAATCTCGTTGCCAAATTATTAGGTGCTGTAATTACTAGTGGGCATTATGTTGCCCAGTTATTTGAGCCTGTACGAGCTTCTATACAAATTGGTGAACATATTTTGCCTCAAACAGAATTTACTGGACTTTTAGCAGCAACTGAACGAGAATGTGGACTAGGTTTCAAACCTTGCTATCGAGCTCGTGAAGAACAAGGAAAATTACATTTTCTGGCTTTTAATTTAGAACCTGTTGATATATTTAAAAATCTTCCACGTATTCGATTAGGAAAAAAAGTTTCTGGCGATTTAGTTTATGATATTGTTACAGATCGAGTAGTCATTCATACAGCAAAACCATATACATATACTGTAGATGGAGAAATGCTTAACTCCATGCAACAAATTGAAATTGCAGCTGGACCAATCGTAAGTGTTGCAGCTATTTAGAAGTGAATCTTTATAACTTGGCTTTTATAAAAGCCAAGTTTATTTTTTTTATATTTAAATTTCTAGAATAAGACATCTTTAAAAAGTATTTCTCATATTCTTTTCTTGATATTTCGCTAGTTTTAAGTAGAATTATTTTTTTAAGATGCATTTAATTAGAATGTAATCATTTTTTTGGAGAATTTTATGACATTGATAGAACAAGCTGAAGAGCATCGTCCCAAAATTGATGGCAACATCTTTCGTGGGTACGATATTCGTGGCGATGCTACTCAAATTCCAAGTGGGCCAAAAGTCAATCTTACTATAGAAGATGCTTTTTTAATTGGGCAAGCTTTGGCATCCCTCTATACTGAGAAAGGTCAAACTCCTCGTGTAATTGTAACTTCTGATCATCGGCCATCTTCTGAAGATTTAAAAAAAGGTCTTGCACAAGGTTTAGCTTCGTCTGGGGCTAAAGTTACTATCCAAAAAAGCCCTACTCCTACAGGTGCGACAAGTTGGTATATTCTAAAAAGGGCTTCAGAATTTGATATAGCTATTCAAATTACTGGTTCACACAATCCTTATTACAATAACGGTTTTAAAATCACATGCAAGCAAAATGAGTTGGCAGAACCTGATATTAATGGAATTCCTCAAGCTTTATATGGACAAGGATTACAAGACCTTTATCAACGTATCCTTTCAGGAAAAATTATCAGATATTCTTCTCCGAGTGAAATTCAGGTTATTGATACTGTAGTAGAAGAATACCAAGAAAATATGTCAAAATATTTTCAAAAAGTTCTACAAGGACATAATGGAAAATTTAAAAATCAATTCTCTATGGTATTGGATGCTGGCAATGGATTAGGCTGTACAGCAATACCAATTTTTAAAAAGCTAGGTATTGAAATCCAAGAACTTTTTACAGACTTACAAGGAACATTCCCTAACCACCCTGCTGATCCGTCAAAACCAGATGGAGTTCGATATGCTCAGGATAAAATTAAAGAACTGAATAAAGGACGCGAAAAACAACTTTGGTTTGCTACAGTATTTGATGGAGATGGAGATCGCTCTGGCGTTATAGATGAGCAAGGCCAAGGGATTTTCCCGGAACGAATTTTAGTTGTTTTCTATACTCGTCTTTTACTAGAAAATGAACAAGGATTTCGTTTATTAAGTCGCTTACATGAACATGTTGGCCTAGCATTAGATGTCCGAGGGACAGCAGTAGTTTGTGATGTTATTGGATACTATGGCCGTCTTTTAGCACAATGCCAATATTATTTAGAACATGGAATTTCTTCCCATTTGGTTGATGAATATTATCGAAAAGCTCTTACTAAGATATGGACAGAACCTAATTCAACCCCTAAAGTTCCTGAAAACTTTGCTAAAATTCCAGAGACAGAATGGAAAAATATCGTTACACAACAAAAAGGATTTGGAATCATAGGTGAATATATTCCTGCTGGCTACCCCAATCATCGTTCTTATGTAAGAAAACAGATTCAAAAGCTAGAACGGATTAAAAACCAATATAACCTTTCTATTGAAGAAAAGGGATTATTGACAAAAATTCAACAGCAATATACATCCGCTGAATCTTCCGGACATTTCTTTTTTGGAACTTGTGAAGAAATGCCAGAGGTAATGATTGATGATGGAATTTACTCTGTCCTAGTCTTATTAAATTTGCTAGACACATTAGATCGATATGAAGTAAATTCAGGATTAGTTCCTACGAAGTCCGAATATACCTTGACAGATATATTTCAATCTATTACATGGAGACCAGTATCAAACGAAATTCGCGATCATGCTCCGCAAAGTAATAGTCAAAAGTTTGCAATCGTGAATGAAATTGCTTCAATGATTAAACTTGAAAAGAGCCATCCTACCGGAAAATTTATATCCCCTATACGAGATATCATCGATGTGGATGGTATCCGTGCAGAGTTTGAAGACGGTAGTTTTGCTTTAGTTCGGGCTTCGAATACTTCTCCTATGCTTACATATAAGTTTGAGGCGACAACTAAAACCCGCTTAAAAGAAGTCATTCGTGAAATGATTAAGATTATGTCAATATATGTACACCAAGGTATCAGTACTATTGAACTCGAAAAAGAAATCGCTCTTTATTAAGAAATAAAAGGGTTCTAGCCTGAGTAAAATTTTATTACTCAGGGCTAGCCCTAAAAAAAATGAAAAAAAAATATAATTTTCGAAATTTTTTTGTGGACAAAATATTTTTTGTCTGATATAATAACATTAGTTTTAAAAAAAAGTAAAATTTGCGAACCTCGCAAAATTAGTAAAATACAAGATGAGAGGAATATAATAGATAACTCTCTTTCTTGAGAAAGGAAACAACCAATGCCAGAAGAAAGCAAAAAAAAAGAAACAGATAACATGAAAGCAGAAAAAAAAATGAACACAAAAAAAGCAAAAGTATGTGTAAAAAAAGTAGCGACAGTTGCGAAAAAAGTTGAAAAGAAAGCAAACAAGAAGACTGCACCTGCGCAAGTTAAAAAGGTAGAAGTAAAGAAACCTTTAGTTTCAAAAAAAATTAGCGCGTCTAAAAAAGCCGGAACTAAAAAAATAGCTAGCCTCAAAAAGAAAACTGATGTTTCTAAAAAAGTTGGTTCTAAAAAAGCTGTCCTTTCCAAAAAAACTAGCTTTATTCAAAAAAATATCAAAAAGTCTCAAAAGACAGTCGTTGCTAAAAAACCAGTTGCTAAAAAAGCTGTAGCTAAAAATGTAGCCAAAAAAGCCACATCCAAAAAAAGCCGCTAAAAACTATTAAAACTTAGCTTCTCAATTTAAATTAAGCCAGTGCTAGGTTAAGGAGAATACTTCATGTCATCCGAAGAAAACAAAAAAGGCGGAAAGCAAGCTACTTCTAAAAAGGCTAAAAAACCTGCCACAAAAGTAAGCAAAAAAGAAGAGAAAAAAGTTTCTAATAAAAAAGGTAATGCTAAAAAAGTAGTTGCTAAAAAAAGTCCACTGAAAAAAACTGTAAAAAAAGACGCCAATAAAAAAGAAATAAAGAAAGATACTCTTAAAAATACTAATAAAAAAGAAACTAAAAATACTATCAAAAAAGTTACCAATAAAAAAGATATAAACAAAAAAAAACTTGTTGAAAAAAAAGATAATAAAAAAAAAGTTAGTTTAAAAAAAGAAGTTAGCAATACTAAAAAAACTCCTACAAAAGCTGCAAAAGTTGAAGTAAAACCAGCTAAAACTGAAACTAAAAATGTTGTTTCTGAAAATAAAGCAGCCAAATCCAAATCTACTAAAGCATCCAAAATTACAAAAGCTACAAAACCAGAATCTAAGACAAAGTCTAAAACACCTGTAAAAGCAGAAGTCAAACCTGTTGAAACAGAAGCCAAACCTGTTGAAACAGAAGTCAAACCTGTTGAAACAGGAGCCAAACCTGCTGAAACAGAAGTCAAACCTGCTGAAACAGAAGTCAAACCTGCTGAAACAGAAGTCAAACCTGTTGAAAAAAAAGTTAAAAAAGCTTGCAAAAGTAAAGCTATTAAAGAGGAAGTTGTAAATCCAGAACCGGTTTCCCCTACTGAACCACCCCAAGTTGAAGTAAAAGAATTGCCTCAAGCATCTGTATGCACACCCGCAAAAGTAGAGGAGACTGAAAAAAAAGAAGAATGTAAAAAGAAACCTGCTAAAAAAGCTAAAAAAAATAATGTAGAGACTGTTGCTACTGATCCAGCAACTCCTGAATTAAAGCCAGAATCTACTCCAATTACTCCTTCTGAAATAAAATTAGAAAATACTTCTGAAACTCCTCGCTCAGAAACTACACAAAATTCAAATTAGCAACTTTTCTTTATAATAAGAAAACATCCTCATTATGAGGATGTTTTCTTATTATAAAGAATTTTTTTTAAGGGACATATTTTGAAAATTATGCTACTTACTCCACCTTTTACTCAACTCAATACTCCTTATCCGGCAACAATGTATCTCAAAGGTTTTCTTTTTCAACAGGGATATACAGATGTATTCCAAGTTGACCTCAGTATTGAGCTAGCAAATAAGATATTCTGCAAAAACACATTAGAAAAAATTTTTTCTTTTTCAGAAAATCAGAAATTATCTTTAAATGCTAAAAAAATCCTTTCTCAAAAAAGGCAATATTTACAAACTATAGAACCCATCGTGCAATTTTTACAAAATCAAGATATAACTTTAGCATATAGGTTATCAAAGGAAGAGTTTTTTCCCCAAGCAAGTCAATTTGCAAATAAAATACTGGACAAAAAAGATTTAAAAAATTCTGGGATAATAGATAAAGCTAAATTTTGGGCAACTAAATATATTGAAGATATTGGAAATTTAATTATTGAAGTTATTACTCCTCATTTTGGTTTTGTAAAATATGCTGAAAAGTTAGGAATATCCGCAAATTTTTTTACGTCTATTGAAAAAGCATTACAAGAAACACCCAATTATATTGATACGTTGCTTGCTGAGTTGTTGCAAAATCATCTCAAAATATATAATCCAGATGTTATTGGGATAACTATTCCTTTTCCAGGAAATCTTTATGCGGCTTTGAGATGTTGCCAAACAATTAAGAGTTTTTATCCCAAAGTTAAAATAATATTAGGCGGTGGATATATAAATACAGAGTTGAGAGAATTAAAAGAACCAGCTATTTTTAATTACACAGATTTTATTACTTTAGATGATGGAGAGCTGCCTCTTTTAAATATTTTAGAATACTTAGAGCAAAAACGAAGTGAAGAACAACTTCTTCGTACATACATTAGAAAAGAAAATCAGGTCATTCTTATAGCAGGTAACTCTCAAGAAAATATCCCCTGGAACAAGCGAGGAACGCCAAATTATTCAGATATAAAAATAAATAACTATATGTCTTTTTTAGACATAGTAAACGATATGCATCGTTTATGGAGTGATGGTTTTTGGAATAAACTAACGCTTGCGCATGGTTGTTACTGGCATAAATGCGCATTTTGTGATACTAAACTTAACTATATCTGTGAATATAAGCAAAACTCTGCAAGTTATATTGTAGATCAAATCCAAAGCATTCTTCAACAAACAAGAAAAATAGGGTTTCATTTTGTAGATGAAGCAGCTCCACCTTCCCTTCTCCAAGATATATCAATGGAAATTTTGCGACGTGAATTAACAATAACATGGTGGACAAATATTAGGTATGAAAAAAGTTTTACAAAAGATTTGGCTTTGCTTATGGCAAAAGCAGGATGTATTGCGGTAACTGGAGGTATAGAAACACCTTGTGATCGTATTTTAAAAAAGATTGATAAGGGGATAGGAATCCAACAAATCAGTTTAGTGTTAAAGAACTTTCGTGATGCTGGGATTATGGTCCATGCTTATTTAATGTATGGTTTTCCTGGGCAAAAAGTAAAAGAATATATCAATGGCCTTTCAGTTGTACAACAACTTTTTAAAAATAATTTACTAACATCGGCATATTGGCATCGCTTTGCACTTTCTGTACATAGTCCTATTGCTCAAGATCCAGATAAGTTTGGCATTAGAATTATACCTAAAGAACATACTTTTGCTTATAATGATTTGGATTATGAAGATCCAAATGGAGATGATCCTGAGCCATTTTCTATATGTTTAAATGCTGCTTTACAGGCATATATGTCAAAAACAGCCTATTTGGTAGATTTACAAGAATGGTTTCCTTTTAAAATTCCTCAATCAAATATTGATAAAAATTTAATTAACCATTTCATTCAAAATGAAGAAAAATAATAAGAATAATTTAGTATAATTCTAATTCTAAATAAACGGCGGATTAATTCCTACCATACATGCACTACGTGCATGGACGAGTTTACTTAGCTAAAGTTAGTATTGAGATAGTCCAAATACTTTTGACAAACTTTAACTAAAAAAGCACGCAATTTTAATTGTGTGCTTTTTTAGTGAATTTAGTTGTCTTCTTCTGCTTCTAAATTTGGATGAAGGATAGAGTCCAAAATGCGACAGTAACTTTGATAACGAAAATCCGCAATTCTTTCTTCTTCTAATGCTATTTTTACTGCGCAGTAAGGTTCATGTGTATGAGTACATTTTTTATATTTGCAAGTAAGTAGCTCTGATGCCATTTCTGGAAAATATTGAGAAAGCTCCCAAGTCTCCATTTTCCATAAAGTAAATTCTCTAATTCCTGGTGTATCTACTACAAATCCACCATCTTGCAATGGAAATATCATGACACTAGTTGTTGTATGCCGACCTTTTTGAGATTTGGGATTGATTTCTCCGACTTTTAATTGAATATTCGGATCTATTTTGGACAATAATGATGATTTTCCTACTCCAGAATGGCCGACAATGACTGTACTATGGCCAACTAAAAGATTCTTTAAAGACTGCAAAGAATTAAGATCATGAATACTGCTGCAAACTACTTTATAATTTAAAGATGTATAAGTTTTTATTTTTTTTTCTATTTCTGGCCAATTTGCCTCTTGATCTTTAAGATCAAATTTGTTGATAGCAATAATTGGCAGAAGTTTTCCTTTGGCTGCTGCAGCTAAAAAGCGATCGATAATTCCATTAGAAAAAGCCGGACTTGATATTGATCCTATTACAAGCATTTGTTCTACATTGGCAACTACGACTTGTCGTTTCCCCGGTTTTCCTACCGCTTGGCGCATTAGCCAACTTTTACGTGGTAAAACCTCTTTTAATAAAATGTCTTCATCATTCCGATATTCAAATATAACTTCGTCCCCTACAGCAATTGGCTTAATTTCTTCAGGATTAGAGCCTAAAATTCTTTTTTTCATATATGCTCTATAAGTTTTGCCATTGCTATGAATAATGCAGTTGGTTCCATCTACTCGAAGGATGGTTCCTTGTAAATCCATAAATTTTCCTATTTTTTCTAAAAAATTTAGCGAGAATGTAACCTATTTATCATCATAATCATTTTCATCATCTAGTTCATCATTTTCATGTATTTTAAAGTCCATATCGCCTAAATCTGTCTCTTTCCAAAAGTTACTTGATTTTTTTTCTTCTTTAAATAATGCTGGAGCATCTTCTACTTGTTCATATACTTCTTTTGTTACCCAGATTGGCAATTTATTTTTCAAAGCTAAAATAATAGAATCACTTGCACGAGAATCTACATAAACCCGGTGATATTTTCCAGTCCAATTTCCATCACTATCAGAGATTTTTTGTTCTAGTACTAATGTGGCACAGAAAGTCTCGTTTACTATTTTTGAAATAATAACTTCCTTAAGTTCAATATCAAACCCAACTAATATATTATTGAGCAAATCATGTGCTAATGGCCTTAAAGTACTTTGTTTACTAATCTCTTTTACAATAGCAATGGCCTCCATCCACCCTACAAAAATCACAAAAGTTTTCACTTCATTTTCTAAGAAGATAGCAGCTCCACCTTCGGTTGGTCCAGCAATTTTTTTTATAGTAAATATTTTCTTTTCTTCATTCATAAAAAAATGCTCCAATGGCTTGCAATTAAGTAGTCTTTGTGATACGATATTAGCGATGAAATTATAGCAGATTTATTTAAAATTTCAATTACTTTATATAAAAATGCTTGTCAATTGCCCTTGACTAAAAATTAAGGTCCAATATAGTCTATTTATTTAGGCTATCTTGTTTGCAAGGGCTTCAAAAATTTTTCCCACCTTGAGAGACTCCAGCCATTTATTTATGGCTGAGAGATGTCTTTATAAAACAATAAGATTCATCCACGAAGCTAAAGACTTTGTGATTTTCTCTCCCAAATTCTATAAAAAGAAACTAAAAACTTGCCACTACTCAATAATAATCATAAAGGAGATTCTATGCAAAAAATTATTCTCATCTTTTTTCTACTGTCCTCTTTAACCTACGCAGCAATGATAGAAGTTCTGCCGACAAGTTATGTTTTTGATCAGGCTACTGATGTGGGATCTTATACTTACCATGATGAAACAGGCCGTCAATTGATAGATGGATATTATGGTGTCGCGCCATGGTCTGCAAACTTAGGAAATGGGCCAGCTTATGAATGGGTAGGTTGGTGCAATGATTCGATTGTTAATATTGATTTTGATTTTACTACTGCCAAACAAGTCAATATGATTAAAATTGGGACTACTCAAGATAACCTTGATGATGTTGTTATTCCTTCTTTTAGAATTTATAGTAGTAATGATAAAACATCTTGGAGTTTTGTAAAATTGTTAGATATACCAGAAAATAACGCATATAATAATGTTTATTACACTGCGACATTCTCTAATCTTAATATAACCTCTAGATATATTCGTGTTGCTGCAGTATTTAGCAGCAATGGTCCTTGGACATTTTTAGATGAAGTCGATTTCTATCAAGATACAACAATTCCAGAACCTGCTACAATATTTTTAATTGGAGTAGCTTTTTTGTTTAGTTTTTTAAAGAAAAGAGTGGCAATTTAATGGAAATACGAGAGTTTATTTCTCAACTTGAAACTAACAAATCACTTACTCATATTCGAAAGCCAGTATCTGTTAAGTATGAAATTTCCAGTATTGTTAAGATGCTACAAGGAAAGCCAGTTATTTTTGAGAATATTAAAGAATCTTCTATATCAGTAGTGTCTAATCTTTGTGCTACAAGAGATTTAGTTTGTTTAGGGCTTGGAATTAAAAAACAAGACTTGCTCTCAAGACTTGCATATTCCATAGATCATCCTGTTCCCATACAAGTTAGCTCGAATTCTGATTATAATGAATTATCTGCAGATCTTACTCAATTACCTATTTTAACATATTATCCTAAAGATGGCGGGCCATATATTCCCTCTGGAATTGCTTTTGCAAAAGATCCACAATATGGAATCAATGCTTCCTATCATCGAGCAATGGTATTAAATAAAGATCATCTTGCTCTTAGAATTGTAGAAAGACATTTGCATTTTTTTAGACAACGTGGACTAAAAGAATTTGCATTTTGTATTGGAAATTCTATCCCAGTATTACTTTGCGGAGCTATTTCAGCAGAATTAGGAAAATGCGAATTAGAAATTGCGAATAGTCTAAGTCCGACAAAAGCAATTGAACTAGCTGGGCATATTGTTCCGGAAAGTGAAATAGTTATAATTTGCGAATTTACAGGGGAAGATGTTAACGAAGGTCCTTTCTTAGATCTTACAGAAACGTTTGATATTATACGACAACAACCAGTTGTTAAAATAAAACATATTTTTTCTAAAAACAATCCATTATTTCATGGATTACTTCCTGGGGATTTAGAGCATAAAATCTTAATGGGGATGCCAAGAGAACCCACTGTTTTCAGAGAAGTAGCTAAAGTTTGTGATTGCCAAGATGTCTATATTAACCCTGGTGGTTGTTCTTGGTTACATGGAATTGTAAAAATTCGCAAGCATAATGAAGATGATGGGAAAAAAGCAATTGAAGCTGCTTTTGCGGGACATCATTCTATGAAACATGTTTTTATTGTAGATGAAGATATTGATATTGAAAATCCATACAATATAGAATGGGCATTAGCAACAAGATTTCAAGGAAATCGTGGGCTTATTGTAAAAAATAAACAAAAAGGATCTTCATTAGACCCATCTTCCGATATGGCAACAAAAGAAACAACAAAAGTAGGTTTTGATTTAACTCGACCTTTAAAAACGACTGGAAAGGATTTTTCACGTCCCGAATTACCTATGAAAATTAACCTTGAAGATTATTTATAGCTTAAAACACAAAACTTTTCTTAAAGAAAAGTTTTGTGTTTTTTTAGAATATAAAAAAAACTTACGCGAAACTAGTACAAGTCATAAATCTTATTTTTTTTCCTGCTTTTGTTTCTGGCTTTCTAAACTTTGTCCGCGTACTAGTTTTTTTTCTAAAACTATACGTTGCGCACGATAGAATTCATTTAAAAAAATACTCTCTTGTTCAGGTGAGATAGGAGAGAAATATCCAATTTTCTTTGTAATTTTTTTGACAGCAAGATGTAATAAACTGTCTTTTTCTTTTTGAGTTAAAGATTGTTGGCCGCGTAAAATATCTTCTATAATTTTTAATTCATCTTGTCCATAAATATCTAACATTTCAGGAGAAAAACTAAAAATATTTACTGTATTTATTTCTTTAGAAATATTCGCTTCTGAAATATGAGTAATTTTAGATTGTAAAGAATTTTGCTGAAAAGCTATCTTAGATTTTTGGACTTTTTTTTCTGCAAGAATAGAAACATCTTCTTGCAAAACTAACCTTGGCATGGTTACAACAATTGTTCCTGCTAATAAATCACCTAAGCGACGATGTTTTTTTTCAAATATAGGAATCAGCATAAATAAGAATATCCACCAATAGAAATTACTATCCATTTTTTGTGTTGCTAAAAGCAAGAGAATATATCGAAAGGGAAGCCAAATTTCTACCTCTCTCATAAGATTTCTAATATAGATAGAACTGGCAGTTAAAGCCGTACCGTCTTCTTGAATTACCCTATACTTATATATTTTCTTTCCAGGTGTACTCCCTGTTCGAAGCTCAAAAAAAATAAAATATCCATTTATTAAAATAAAATGCCAAAAATTTAAAAACGCAAGTATAATTTCCGCAGGAATATTTAAATAAGGCTTTATTAAGAATAAAAGTAAAAATATGCCTAAGAGAGAAAGAAAGAAAATCACAAATATATAAAAAATATCTATGATGAAAGCGCAAAATCTTTTATATAGCAAACTTGTTTCTAATTCTAAATAAATATTTTCTGGTGTCATAACGGCAAGTTTAGGAATATTCTTATTAAACATATTCAAGCCTTTAAAGAAAAATTTGAAAATTTTCTTGGCAAATAGAATCCTCTTTGCTAGAATTTTAAGTATGGTAGGAGATTATTTTTGTCAATTTTCTGGCAAAAAAAAATTCTTCTAAAAAGTTGGCTAGCAAACAGCAATTTAACCATCAAATCAAAATAATTGGGGTTTATATGCAAATATTACGTTTAGCAAACCAAGTTTATAAAATTGGTGCAATTGATTGGAATCGAAGATTATTTGACTGCCTCATCCCACTACCAAAAGGGACAAGTTATAATTCTTATTTAGTAGAAGGTAGTGAAAAGACTGCTTTATTAGATGCGGTGGACCCTACTAAATGGGCAGTTTTAGAAGAAAACCTTTCTAATATAAAAAAGCTAGATTATGTTATTGCACATCACGGAGAACAAGATCATTCTGGCAGTTTGCCTATGGTTTTGGCAAAATATCCTGAAGCGAAAATTGTAACTAATGCAAAAGCGCAGGAAATACTTATGGATTTATTGCCGCTTCCAAAAGATCGTTTTCTCATTGTTGAAGAAGGAAGCGAATTATCTTTGGGAGATAAAACTTTAAAGTTTTTCCTTACTCCTTGGGTTCACTGGCCAGAAACAATGGTAACATATCTTGTTGAAGATAAAATCTTATTTAGCTGCGACTTTTTTGGCTCTCATCTTGCTACAACACGGCTATTTGCAGGACGTGACCCTAGTGTTTTTGATGCGGCCAAACGGTATTATGCAGAAATTATGATGCCATTTGCTATGCAGGTACAAAAAAACGTAGAAAAGGTTGAAAAATTAGACATACGAATTATTGCCCCAAGCCATGGGCCTATCTATAACGATCCGTCATTTATTATGGAAGCCTATAAAGAATGGAATACAGGAAAACCAGCAAATCGTGCAATTATTCTTTATGTTTCTATGCATGGTAGTTGTGAAAAAATGGCAGAACATTTAACCAACTCTTTGGTAAATCGTGGGATAGAGGCTAAAGTTTACGATCTTACTGTAGCTGATGTAGGCGATCTTGCTATGGATTTAGTAGATGCAGCAACACTTATTTTAGCCACACCTATTGTTTTGGGAAGTGCACATCCATTAGCTATGTATTTTAGCTATGTGGCCAATATCCTTAAACCTTCTAAACTACGTTTTATTGCAGGGATTTCTTCTTATAGTTGGGGGGGGAATATCGAGTCTTTAAAGACTATGCTCAATCGTTTAAATAATGTTGAATGGCTCCCGCCAGTGATGAGCAAAGGTTTTCCCAAAAAAGAAACTTTTGATGCTTTAGATAAGCTTGCAGAACTCATTGCGCAAAAACATAATGCAATGAATGAGTCAAAATAGCAAATTTTTAATCAAACTTTATAATTGCGTTAAGCTGGCTGTTCAACAGCCAGCAAAAATTTTTCTAAAGATAATAAATATTTTATAAATTTTTAGAAAGGGTAGCCATGAATTTTCTCAAACTTTCTTGTTGTTTGATTGCAATTATTTTTCTTGCTCAATTTAGCTATGGAGAATGGCCAGATCGTTTTGGTGGGGCCAAACAAGTTAACTTAAAGGACTTATTAGAAAAACCAGAAAGTTGGTTAAATATTCCCGTACAAATACCAGTAAGATTTGCTTGGCTTAGCGAGGTTTACGTTCCTTTTCGCTCTCATTTTAGCCAAGATTATTATTTAAACTTTACTGCTTGGGATATTCAAGAGCCTATTTGGGAAGCCAAAGGATTTAATCAACCTCATATATATTTCTATGTTGAAAAAGATAACCCAGAACTCAAAAGTTTCTTAAAACTTAAAACATTTGATACTGTATGCTTGCTAGGCAAAATTGAAGGGCTATTTGCTAAAAAACCATTCTTTAGAATAGTATGGTGCTGCCGTCTTCCAGGAAATTTAAATGAAAACAATTTAAAAATGATCAATAATAGTTTAAAATTATATCGTCAACGAAGATTTGAAGAAGCACTTCCTATTTTTCAAAAAATTCTGGAAACAGAACCACCTCAAGATATTGAAGCAATGTTACGCAAAGCAATTGCACAAGTTTGTATGAATGAATGGCAAAAATATGAATTTGCTTTTGTAGAGTTAAAAAAAGCAGAAGAAGCAGCTCCAGAAGATGAAGAGGTAAAATCTCTTTTAAAAGAATGTATTTTAAATTTAGGAAGCCGTGCAGAATTACTTCAAGAGAAATGGCAAGATGGTATGCTAAAGAATACTGTAACACCAACAAATAGTAGTGGTCCAGCAACTATCAATTTAAATCCGGAATTAGAAGGAACAAAACTACAGCAACCTGAACCCGTTTCACAACCTGTAGAACCATCTAACCAACAATAATTTTCTACAATTTTGTAAATGAAATGGTTCGCTTAGTTTTTTTATTTTTGGAATGTTTTAGGCGATTTATCCCCGAAGTTAAAACTTCGGGGCTTTCTCGCCAAAATTTTATTTTTTTATAAAATTGGAGGCAGTGCTACAACACTGTAAAATATGTCTAATATACCAACTGCTACATATCATACTGCTCGTTTTCAAGATACTTTAATTATCCAAATTTCCGGACGTGCTACAATGTGGAATTCCGAATTATTTTTAGAATTTATTAAACATGAACTAGAGCAAAAAACTCAAAAATTTATTATAGATTTTCGAACTTGTGAAGGTATGGATAGTACTTTTATAGGAATTTTATTAGGAATTATGCAATCTCCTGATATTCAAAATATAACTATTGTAAATAGTTCTGTTCAACATCAGAGAATTTTAAAAAGCCTGGGAATTTTAAAAATGTTTAAAATCAGTCCTAATCCATTTACAATTCCCTGCGAATTTAAATTAATTCCACTACCTACAAAAAACTACACACAACAGGAACGAACTCAAATGATATTAGATGCTCATCGCCTTTTAATTGAAGTAAATAAAGCTAATGAACTTATTTTTGGAGAATTTGTACGACAGGCGGAACAAGAATTAAGCCAAAAATAGCATATTTTTATTATTCGCAAACTAAGCAAATGGTATTTAAATTTAAAATTTGGAGGAAATTTGATGGAAGAAATTTACCAGAGAACAAGCATCTTTAGAGACTTAACTAACGAAGATTTCGATAAAATTCAAAAAATTTCTCAAAGAATAATAGTTGCCAAGAATCAAACTGTATTTTCAGAAGGTGATCTTGGAGATACAATGTATTTAATTGAACGTGGGCGAATTAAACTTACTCATATCATTTCATTAGGAATTGAAAAAACTATCTTAGTTCTAGAAGAAGGAAATTTATTTGGAGAAATGGCTCTTATTACAACAGGAAGTCGTTCTGCAACTGCAACTGCAGAAGAGGAAACCTCTCTTTTAGCTTTTAAACAAGAACCTTTTTTTAAACTTATTAAAGAAGATACACAACTGGGAATAATAATTTTACGCAATATTCTCCATCTTTTATCCGATCGTTTGCGCATTACTACAAATGGCTATATTCAAAGTATTGCTTGGGGATTAGAAGTCGCAGGTGCCGCATCTCTCAATTTGGATAAAGTCATCAAAGATCAACTTGAAATAGAAATAAATTGCATCAATGATGTTCGAATCATTGGACGTCTTATTAAAGTAGAGAAAAATGGAATTGGGTTAGATCTTTTGATTAAAGATTCTAATAATAAAATTATCATGGTTCCCTATCATGCAATTGTAACAATCGATATAAGCTACGGTGGATTTGGCCTATTGTAAGATTTTTTAAGTAAATAAACAAAAATTTAGCCTTTTCTAAGTGAGGCAAAATATGGCACAAATTGATCCTCTTTTAAAACAAATGGTTCAATGCAAGGCATCCGACTTACATCTTTGCTGTGGGGTGCCACCAATTATGCGACAGTATGGGAAAATTAAGCCTGTCAACGATAAACCCAATACACAGGAATTTTTACAAACAGCTCTTCAAGAAGTAATGCCTGAACATAATTATCAAGAATTTTGCGAAAATGGAGATACAGATTTTGGTTATGAACTTCCCGGATGTGGAAGATTTCGTGCAAATGCTTACATGGATCGAAATGGAATTGGATGTGTGTTCCGCGTTATTCCAGAAAAAATTATGACAGCAGAAGACTTGAAACTTCCAGAATCTGTTACAAATCTTTGCTATTTAAGCAAGGGATTAGTTCTTGTAACTGGACCTACAGGTTCGGGAAAATCAACCACCTTAGCAGCTTTAATTGATTTAGTCAATCGGAATCGACAAGATCATGTCATTACAATTGAAGATCCTATAGAATTTGTATATCGTAATCAACGATGTTTAATCAATCAACGTGAAGTTAATACACATACAAGAAGTTTTAAAACTGCTTTGCGCGCAGCTCTTCGAGAAGATCCAGATGTTATTCTTGTTGGAGAATTGCGTGATCTTGAAAGTATTGAAATAGCATTGGAAACAGCAGAAACCGGACATCTTGTATTTGCAACACTTCATACTAATACCGCAGCCGCAACAATCGATCGTCTTATTGATCAATTTCCTGCAAATCAACAACCTCAAATTCGAATGATGCTTTCCTCCACTCTTAAAGGTGTTATTGCTCAAGTCTTACTTCCAAGAATAGATGGTAATGGGATGGTTGCTGCTTTTGAAATACTCATTGTCAACCAAGCTGTTACTACAAACATTCGTGAAGGCAAAACTTATCAAATTGATATGGCTATTAGTACAGGTAAACGGCATGGAATGCGTAGTCTATCTGAAAGCCTTATTGAATTGATCAATCATAAAGTTATTACTGTTGATGATGCTTATATGGCAGCGACAGATAAGGAAAACTTTATGAGAGAACTAGAGCGTTTAGGAGTGCGTTTCAATCCTGCTACATTAGGAATGAAAATAGGAAAACCTTCTGAACTACAAACATTTTCCTCCTCAAAAAATTTGCCAGCTATGAATTCCAGGATTCCTCCTCATCCTAAAGCATTTTCTCCTTCAGCAATTTCTGCAACTTCAGCTAAACCTAATGTAAAACCCAATAATGATCCAAATATCCCTAATTCTAAAATTTAAAATCGAAAAAAATCCATAAAAAGGCTATTTTATGCGTAAATTATTAGAATTGTGGAAAATGCTTTCTATTAAGCATATTTTAATTGGAATTGTTGCTTTATTGATAGGAATATTAGGCTGGGTATGGGTATGGAGATTATTTAATCATTGGAAAGACAATAAACCTCTTCCAAATACTCAAATAACTAATCAAACTTCTAACAATTTTGTTAGTCCTTATGAAATTATTTCTGGAAAAGCAAGTATAGTAACAACTCAACCATATAGTTGGCCGGATGTAGATTTTATTGCAATTCTTAAAGGAAAATCAACTAAAATTAGATTGCCACAAGATATTGAAATAAAATTTACTGGCGAAATTGCAATCCCAAAAATAATCAATAAGAACCAGCCTATTTCACAACAAGTTTATTTATTAAATGGAAAATCGCATTTTGTTGTTTCACCACAGCCATCGCCTTTTAAAGTGATCTCTCGTGTAGGAGAAATTCTTGTATTAGGAACGGATTTTGAAGCAGAACTTCAAGAACAACCGCCATCTTCTAATGAAAATCAAACACCCGGAAGTAATCCGGCAGAACTCAAAGTAGATGTTCGTACTGGAAAAGTTGCCGTCCTAGCTCAAGGGAAAAAACGTCCGCAGCCAGTTCTTGCAGGGCAGAATATGACTTTTATGCTTCAAGAAATAAGACTAAAAAATAAAATTCGTGCAATCGGAATAGGCATAACTCCTCCTAATCCTCAATCTCAAAAACTTTTGCAATTAAGAGCGGCTAAAACTTCCTTACGTGCTAATTTGCAAGAATTTATTTCAGGAATAGAATTTAAAATAAAAGTTAAAGAAAATAGTATTTTATTCCCTGATGCAGAATTTAAAACTGAAGGCATTCAAAATTTTGATCCCATTATCACAAAAGAACAACCAATCAAAAATGGATTGATTATTCATGGCGAAGTAGAAATGCCTCGTACTCGTGCGGAAGAGCGTAGAAATTGTAAATCCTATATTGGACAAAGTGCAATATATCCAGAAAAAAGTCAAAATTTAGGCATGGCAGTAAAAGATGCAAAAAGCAAAGCAATCTTAGCTGCTATCAACGAAGCTGCATTTCAAATATATGGTGAAGATATGCCACTAGAATTAAAAGGAACTTTTTATCCAGAATACTTTTCTTTACAAGCTGATAAAACATGGGTTGCAGAAATTTCTGGAGAAGTTCTCTTTAACTAAACCTTTAAATAAAAAAAGCTAACGGTAACTAGCCGTTAGCTTTTTTTTATTTATTTGCTAATAATTCTTGGTATAAAGATTCAAGTGAGTTTATCATTTCACCAGGACTTTGGTAACGTTTTTGTGCCTTGTAGTCAATCATTGTTGTAACAACTTTAGCAACACTATTAGGAACTGGGACAAGTTGTTGTATAGGAGTTGGCATTTTTTTAGTACGTACATCCAAAAGGAATTTTAGAAGTTCTTGTTTGCTATCTTTGTGAAGATCAATATAAGGAGGCATACCACAAAGCAATTGATAATATGTAGCACCCAAGCTATACATATCTGAACGGAAATCTACAATATTTCCTTCTTTAAGTCTTTCTGGTGAAAGATAGGGATAACTTCCAACAATAGTATCACGTTGAGTAATGACAACATCCATGACATCACTTCTGGCTTGAGCAATTCCTAAATCAATGAGCTTAATTTCATCTTTTTGTGTAATTTGGATATTTTCAGGTTTGATGTCTCTATGTAATGTCTCGTTTTCCCACATATAAGCAAGTGCTCGTGCAGAATGAAGAATAATTTTTGTTGCGTAAAGAGGAGCAATTATACCAGATTTGGAAGAATCCAAAATATCTTTGGCTGTTTGTCCTGGAAGATATTCCATAACCATAAATAACTTACAGTACACACGGTTTGTATCTTGAATAGAAAGCTGTCGGAGATCATAGCCTTTTACAATATTAGGATGATTAAAACGGATGAGAGTGATACCTTCTAATAAAAAACGGTTAATATCAGAAAGATTGCTAAATAGAGTAGTTTTAATTGCAACTTCAAGATTATCATTAAGACGTCTTCCACGAAATACTTTCCCCATAGCACCATGGCCAACAAGTTCTTGTACTTCGTAGAACATACCAGATGTTCCAGATAAGATCGAGCCAGTTTTGACATCTTCATCTAAATGATATTGTTGGGGTAAAACATTATCAAACATATCAAGTGGTTGTAATTGGTACGATTTATCTTTTGGAAAGGAAATCTTAAAACTACGCATTTTAGCTGGTGATAGAGTTATGTTACTTGAAGTCCCACTAGCTTTACCCTTTTCTTCTGCTTTAATGCAAATGCGTTCTGTGGTGTCTGTTAAAATAAAGTTCTGACTACTTTGCCCATAGCCACGTGCAAATTGAATGGTTTCTTTCTGTGGAAATGATGGAGCGAAACGATGTACAATTTTGCTTTCTAAGGAAAAAGATATTTCATGTGGACCGTGATAAGTATGATCAGGTTCGCGATCTTTTGTTGCTACAAGTTTTACACTAAAAGGAACGCCTGCAATTTCCTGGTTATTATGTTCACTTTCAATTTTAAATTCCCTTAGTTTTTCTAAAACTTGCGTTTTAGTAATAGCTTTAACTTCGAGAATATTATCGTATTCAGAATCTTTACCTTGAATAAGAATAGTTACTTCTGAGTACCCAATATGAGCATTTGCAGCAGCATCCAGGAAAAAATTCAAAACAAGTTCACTTTGGGCTAAAAGCATCGTACGATTTTGAGGATGAGGAATAATATTAAATTGAGGAGTTATATCATTATCAGCAGTTTTTAAAGATATTTTCACTGCAGTTAAAATAACTTTAGAGTCTCCAGTATTTTTTACTATAAAACTTAATGGAATGCCTGTTGCACCTTGATAAAAAGACTCTGCTAGCTTGATATTATCTGCATTTAAAACAGCAGGCCTTGGCGCAATTGTAATTTCATTACTTACAAAATCTTTATCTTGATAGGATGCAACCATCTGATCCACTAATGGAAGACTATTAACTTCCTCAATTACATAACAAATACCTAAGTTTGTTATTTCTGCAATACCATTTTGGAATTGGCTTCGAGGAATAACATTCGTTGCTATATTTGCAAGACTTAGTTTTCCTTTTTTACTTTTACAATATAATTTAACATCGCCTTGGAAATTATGTTGGATATTTCCAAATACATCATAAGCTGTTAAGATATTTTCTCCAGTAAAAGGAGAAAAATGTATTTGTTTTTCTGCGGCAACAAAATGGAATTTTCCAAATTCTCCTGGCAAAACAGAGATACCAATTAAAGAACCTGTAGTATTTGAATGTGGTTCTCTCACTTGCAATTCTACATTATCTTGCGTTTGAAAAAGATAGAATTCTTTGGGAGAAATAGCTTTTCCTTTTGAAAAGGAAACTGTAAGATTTTCAGGGATAATTGGTAATTGATTATTTGGAGATGGTGTTGCATTACTCTTAAAAAAAATCTGATGGCTGCCTTCATAAGCAACATCAATTTCATTATCTAAAATTGCTGTGATATATAAAAAGAAAGGACTCCCGGCTATTTCACGGTTATTATTTTCTGTAGCAATCTGAAAAACTCTTCCTGTTGCTTCTACATAAATGCTAAAAGGCATATCAGGTAAAGAAACTTTCTGATTACTGGCATTAGTGATATTAAGAGATATTTTTCCTAAAATTTTACCATACCCAATTTTTGCTCCCAATTGTACTTGATAAGCAACAGTTGTTAATCCAGAAGGTATTTTTGCATTATTATCCCCAATACGATTGATTTGATAATCGCGATATACAGAATCCCCCTGATATAAGGATAGATTGATTTGCCCAATAGAAATGGGATATGAACCACGATTGGTAATTTCCAATTGAATTTTAAAAGGACGTCCGGGAATAACCTTTTCTGGGACTTCTAATTTTTCGCAATTAACAAGAATAGGACTTGGGAGAATATGCACAGAATTACTAGAAAAAACTTTATTTTGATATAATACTTGTGCTTGTAAATTTGTAGGAAGTTTACTTTCATCTTGGCAATAAACATAAATTTCTTTGCTTGTTAGATCAATAACTCCATCTCGGAAATAATCTCCGCGCAAAGTACTTATTTTATTTCCTTGTGCATTAGCAAAATAAACATAATCCTGTGAAAATTGTATTGTTAATTCACCTTGAAAGTTCTTTTTAACATTTCCAAAAACATCACTTATAACAATAGTATTTTGCCCGCGAAGTTGTTTGGTATTAGTAATTTCTGTATCTAGATGAATTTGCAAATTTACAGATGGATCATAATTTAGACGAATAGGTCCGGTGTGTCCTTGAGCGCGGCTTTCAGAATCCTTTACTTGAATAAAAGGGCTTTCTCCAGCATTAAAAAATTTAAACACTTGAGAAGTAGTTGCTTCGCCACGAATAAACGAAACAACCATTCTATTAGGAATATTGGGAGTATGATTATTTACAGGTGTAGCATTACTAGCAAATTCAAGAGTATATTCTCCATGCAAGCTAGGATCTTTTTGTTGATTTTCGAGATAGGATGAAATCTTTACACTAAAAAGAGATCCTACTGTCTCTTGATTTTCATGTTCTGTGGTTACACGGAAAAATCTTTGTTTCGGCTCAATTTTCCATTGGAATTGTGTCGTTGTTTGCATAGGAATTTTGCTTTGACTATCGATACCGCTTACTTTTACTAAAACATCTGTTGTTCCAACAGGTGCTTTATTGCTTACTTTAACAGTATAAACAATCTGCAATGGAATACCTGCTGTTAGCACATTATTGTTGTTGGGATTTGTTTTAATTGAATAATATGTAGAAATATCTTCATTTTTATGGCCGAATGTAAATAAAACAGAAGATATATCAACTGTACGATCACCAAGATTTTCCAGTTCTATATAAATTGGATAATCTTCGCCGGATTGCTCAACTTCTTCCGGTGCGCTACATCTTACAATATTTAATTGGCCAGGGCGTGGTAAAATAGTAACAGGTTTACTCTGTGTTTTTTTATAATTGCATATAAAAATAAATTCTTCTGAATCTGGTAAATTTGCTGCAACATGGCTATGATAGGAAATTTTTAAACTGTTTAAATCAGCAATCCCTTGTTGAAATATTGTCCCTGGAATAACATTAGTATTTTGTCCATCAATACGAATTTCGCCTCTTTTATGCGCAGGGACGATCTGACAATTTTGGTTGAAGTCTAAAATCAGATTTCCAAAGGAATCCATTGCCATAATTTGATTCGATTCGTCAAAACAATGAGAATTTATAAGCTCTGGCTGTAAAGTAATTAAGAAGAATTCTAATGCGCCTGGACGAACTGCAAAATACCAGTCTTCACTTTTAGGGCCGCCAGCTTCTGGATCTCGAAAATTTAATATAGCATTTTCACTGGCATTTGTAAAAATAAAGCAAGGATTGGTTTTTCCAACACCTTCAATAAACTCAATATCCAATTTACTAGGAATTTGGCAAGGTGTATTATTCGGAGATTCTGTAGCTTGGTATTCACAAATAATAGTATGTTTGCCAGAATATGTAAAATCTAAATTATCCTGCCAATATGTTGCAAGAGTAATTGCAAATGGAATTCCTGCTTCAATAGAAGATGTTGTGGATGGTTCAATTAAGCGGAATTCACGTCCTGATGGAACGATATTCCAACGGGCTTTTCCTACAGCCCTTCCATACCAGGCATTTACAGGATCGTAGGCAGATATTGTTACCTGACATTCAGTTTGACCAAAAGGGCATTGAGAATCAACTTCTATAATAATTGGAAGGCTAATTTTGCTGCCATTTGCAACAGACATAATTTGCATTTGAGAAGGCTGTAATTTATAACAATTTTCTATTATGCTGTCACTTTGGATGAAGACGAATTTAAAATCGCTAGGATTTATTTTTAAATCAAATTTGCTTTTATTACTAATTTCTAATGTTGCCTCGAAGCCTTCTCCACGTTCAATTGCTTCTGGAGTAATAAACTGTGATACAACAATTTGTATTGGAGTTGGTTCAATAAAAATACTTTCGCTGCATTCTTCATAATTTTGATAAGAAATAATAAATGAAACTTCTAAAGGTAAAAAATCTTTTGGTGGAGCATTATATGTTAAACTTAATCCAGTTAGATCTACCATTCCAGCCCGAAAAGAACTCGCGGGAATTACATTAGTTGTAGCATTTAAAAGTTCGATTTCTCCACGATTATTTGCAGGATGAATCCATATATCCTCTGCAAAATTTTCAATAATATTTCCATATTGATCTACTGCACGAATTATATTTTTTCCGTGAAAAGGGCAATGATCTGTTTGTGGAGATTGTAATTGAATGTCAAAATTATAAAAATCGTTAGGCAATGTTAAAATAGTTTCGCTAATACCTTTTGGTCCTCCAGGAACCATTTCAATAGCACTGACTTGTAATTTATCTGTAGTATCATAGAGTGTAAAAAATTGTGGAGTTACAGCTGTTCCTTGTTGAAATATCAAATCTACATCTTTAGGAAGTTCTGGAGATGTATGCGGTGTTATAGTAGAATTATACTGAAATTCAATATGGTGTTGTCCTTCATAAGTAACATCTACTTCTCCATTAGGAAGACACGCCCATAGTTGCAATGTAAAAGGAACTCCCGCCTTTTCTTTAAATTCATTCATACTTTCTATAATGAAAATACGTTGGTAGCAAACTACCCATTGTAGCTCTGCCATGGCAACTTTGCTTGAATTATCTAATACGTCAACTCCCTCAATCTGTAGCATAAGAGTTGTTATTCCAGCAGGAGTATTTCCTAAAGAAGTAACAATAAAATCAATAAAAATAGGTGCTTGATAATCCACATCTTGTGCTAAATTTTCGCTTGCTATTTGATAATAATCTGTAACATCTATCTGATCTTGAATAAAAGATGCTTTAAAACTTTTAATTTGTGCTGAGGTACCTGTATTAGTAAGTGTTATTCTTATTTTATTTTGTCCGCCCTGCTCCATTTGTTCATCGAATATCGCATCTGTGATACTTAATTGTGCAACATTTAAAATTGGGCTTTCTACTCCACAATTCCAACATTGATAAATACTTCCACGCAATTTTGCAGAAATATTCCAAGGAGTCTGACATTCCGGGCATTTTAATTCAATTCGTTTAGCTTCTTGTCCAAGAACCTTAGTAAATAACCCACAACGTGTACATCTCAACAGACGATCCACATCACTTACAAAAGTTGTTAAAGGCATTTTACAATATCTGCAAGGGACTGTAATCTGGTCCTTCATAAATTTTTCTCCAAGTCATCTCTTGTTCCCACGCTTTTGCGTGGGAACATCTTTTGAGGCATTTAGCAAATATAACAGTTTATGGCCTTTTCTATTTTTGAAGACTAATATCTTACCTTTTCAGGAAATGTTTCCTTTAAATATTTTTCCAAACTTAAATTTGTTGGTCCATAGCCACCGTCGTACATATAATGCTCTAAATCAGAACACATCAGTTGAGCTGTTTGATAACGTTGCTTTCGATCTCGACATAAAGAGTGTTGCAAAATTTCTTGAACACGTACTGGGACATCGGCTCTTCTTTTTTGTATAGGGATTACATCCTCACGAGTAATACGGTTGATCGTCATAATAGTTTTTTCATCTGCAAAAAGCATACTTCCTGTTAGCAATTCATAGAAGCATATTCCCAAAGAAAAAATATCAGAACGTGCATCAGTTTCTTGGAAAGAAGCTTGTTCAGGCGACATATAAGGAACTTTTCCATATAATACATCACCTTCTTTATTAAACATAACATCACGAGCTTTAGCAATTCCAAAATCTGTTAATTTTACTACACCTTCAAAAGATAACATTATATTTTTGGGAGAAACATCTCGATGGACTACGCCAAGCAATTCACCTTCTTTATTGCGTTTGGTATGAGCATAGGCCAAAGCTCGGCAAACTCGGCTGACAATAAAACAAGCTAAATCAATTGGAACCATTTTTTTACGGTAGATATGGCGATCAATAAATTCTTGTAGATTAACACCGTGAATATATTCCATAGCAATATAAAAACTATTTTGATACTTGCCAAGCTGATAAACTTGAGCGATATTTTCATGCACTAAATCTGCTACCAGTTTAGCTTCTCCAATAAACATATCAACAAATTCGCGATCTCCAGCGACATCATCAATTAAAGTTTTAATTGCCATTGTTTTTTTAAAGCCTTCTGTACCAAGCTGAAGAGCTTCATAAACAGTCCCCATACCACCACTAGCAATTTTTCTTACTAATTGAAAACGATTCGAATCTTGAATTTCCATTAAATCTTGCATAATAATTCTCCACTAAAACAAAAACAATCTCCTTTTTCTACAAATATACCACTTTTTTAAACTCTGTCAAGAATTCTTTAACGATTATTTTAACGGAAAATCTTAACTTTATTGATAAATAGAAACTTTGTGTTTAGAAATTATATTGATTTTTATAAAAAAAATGCTATTCTAAAAAATATTTAATAGCTAAATGGTCAGTCAACTAAGTCTTTGGACATTTAATTGAGCGAAATTGAACCCGCCGCTGCAATTTTTTTCTTTAAAGCCTTTATTTATAAGCGGCGGGTTAATTCCTACCATGCCTCTATGTACATGGGCTACTTAGTAAATTCTTAGTCCAAATACTTTTGACAAACCACTTACTCAAAAAAAGATTTAATTCAAAAGGAAAATTATTTTAATGAGCCTTTCTTTAGAAATTTTAAATAATCTATATGGCTTTTCATTGGCCAAATATGCTACATGGTTTTATTATAAACCAGATAATTTACTTTTCGATGCTGGAGAAGGTGTCAGTGTTGCTATGCGCAATATGATCTACGGAATAGATGCAGTTGTTATTTCTCATGGACATGGAGATCATATAGCAGGCCTTCCAGGATTATTACGTTCTAGAGCATCTTCTATGGGTGATAAATTTAAACCCATGACAATTTATTATCCTAAAGAAGATCGTAGTATTATTAAATTATATCGTTATATCAAAGAAACTGTTGGAAAATTAACATTTGAAATGGAATGGAAAGAAATTTCTTCTGGAGATAATATTACTCTTGCCTCCAACCGTATTCTTGTTCCCTTTGCAACAAATCATGGAGAAAATTGTTTAACTTTAGGGTATAAAATTGTTGAAAATCGTGTTCGACTCAAACCACAATATCGAGAATTGAAACAAAGCGACCTTGTAAAAATTATTCAGCAAGAAGGAAAACAATCAGTCAGTGAAACATACAGCCATAATTTGTTATGTTTTTCTGGTGATTCTATGGCACTTGATCCTAAAATATGCGAAAATGCCGAAGTTTTACTCCATGATTCTACTTTTCTAAATTCAGAAGATCGAGATGAAAATACCCATGCTACTGTATCAGAAGCTATTCAAGTTGCAATCCAAGCAAAAGTAGGAATTTTGGCGTTGTTTCATTTCTCGGCACGTTATCGCTATAATGAAGTAATTGAAACAGTTGTCCAAACCGCTAAAAAAATGGGAGTAACATTTCCAATCTTCTTAATTTTTTCTACACCAGGAACAATAGTATTTAAAAAAGTTTGTTAAAATTGCAGATAATTTCTTAGATTTAATAGTTTTTATTTTTGTTAAAAGTTATTCCTGAAATGTCCACTCGTTTTGTTTTTTTAATCTCTCTTCCAGTTTAAATTTTCTTAAGATTTCTATAACTTCCTTATCATTTTTATGTAAATAAGGCAGATTTTCGCGATTTGCCAATTCATATATTAGCAGGCTTACTACAGCAGCTGCTTCAGATAAATATTTTTTATTTACTTTATCAAAAGTATCTCCTATATCATGATAATAGCGAACGCTTTCTTCTGGTAAGTACCCAGAAACGCAAAAAGAGGGAATTCCCTTAAGAATAAAGGGAATATGATCGCTGCCCAGCCAAGGTTGGTTTACAACTCCATCTTTTAAATCAAATCCATCCATTTTTGAAAGAAGTTCTTGAAAAAAAGGAATAAATTCTTCAAACCCCATTACATTAAATCCTATTGGAGAACCCAGCATATCCATATTAACCATCGCAACAATATTATCTAATTCTAAATTATGTTTTTGGATGTAGGCTTTAGATCCCCAAAGTCCTAATTCTTCAGCATTAAACCATACAAATTCTATGCTAAGTTGATTTTGTCGATCGAGTTTTTTTAAAATGCGTGCGACATCATATAAAATGACTGAACCAATTCCATTATCAATTGCGCCCTGTCCTAAATCCCAGGAATCGAAATGAGCACCTAAAACAATTTTTTTTTCTGTTTTCCCAGGAAGAAAAGCTATAAGGTTTGCAACTTCTATTGGTTTACAATAAGATTTTGTATGAATTCGAATATTAGGAAAAATTGAATTTTTCAAAAGCCTTTCAAGCCATTTTCCCTCTTCAAAGCTAATTGCATAAGCAGGTATAGGACATGGAGTTCCTTGGAAATTTCCTGTACTAACTAAAATAAAGTTTCCGGGATTTTGATGCATAAAAATTATTGCTCTAGCTCCATATTTAGCAGCTATATCTATAGATTCAAATCGAAAAGGAGATGGTTTTCCTTTTGCTTGTAAAATAAGAACAACTTTATCTTTTACATCATGATTTTTATAGTTATCTTCAAATCCTTGCGCTATTCCTATAAGAGAACTTTCAAAGGGAGCATGACTTTGTGTATATCCTAAAGCAAATGCTCTAAGTTTTCGCTGCGTAGGAGAAACTATAGAAACTTCATCATCTTCTCTTATCCAGCCAGTCATAAAAAAGTTTTCCCGAATAGGATTATAGCCAAGTTTTTTTAAATCTTCTTGAAGAATTTGCATTGCTTTTTCATTTTTGGAGCTGCCTGCAAGTCTTCCTCCTGCCTCATCACAGATTCTTTGAAGTAGAGGATAGGAGAGGTTTTCTTTAAACGCATTACCTATAATAAAGTTATAATCTGCATCTTGAGAAAAAATTGCATTCAATAAAAAACATATTGTTGATATTATTATAAAAGATTTCATAAAGAACAATCCATTTCTATAGATATTTTTTTTATAAAAAAATTGGCGAGAAAACCCCGAAGTCTTTAGCTTCGTGGATGAATCGCCCAAAGTCTTTCAAAATGAAAAACAAAGGTTTAATAAAAGTTATCCCTGATTTTGGATATAATATTGAATAGTTTGTATAGAAGCATTACTCCAAAAAGTTTTTTTCCTTCTAAATCTTTTCTTAGTTACAAAAACATATTCCTTTACGATGCAAATAAGGTAAAACTGATGATGTTTTTACAGGCTTTTCTAAACCATTGAGTTTAATATAATCACCATAATTTTGAATACCTTTTACAATATATTTATCCTGTTTGAAAAGTACAATATCGTTGGCTTGATAAAAATATCTTTGTTTACGGATACTTATCCGTCCTTTTGATACTTTTTGGCCTCGATATTTGTGCAAATTTTCTGTATTCAAATTTTTGTTGCGTGTTCTTCTGCCAGAATGAAGTTCAGTTCCAGATA
>CAZPDM010000045.1:0-21749 GCA_964585305.1 uncultured Planctomycetota bacterium
TTTATAGAGTAGCAAATCATGGATGAAACATTTTGAAATGCTGTCTGTAATTCAGATATTTGTTGCATAAAATGGGCTTGGCTATAGGCATAAACAGGCGTTCCAGTTTTTGCAACAATACTAAAAACATTCACATTTTCCGAAAAAAGACAGTCATTTCTATAAGAAAAACAAGATTCGTTAAGCATAATTTTTTTCTACATTAAATTGTCTAGCAAAAATGTTAGGCATTCCTAAATAGAGGTTAAATCGAAAATAGCTTTTGCTATAGTCTATTAAACTACAATATTTTATAAAAAAAAATAAATTTTTCTAACTTTTTACTTGCTTTTTATAAAAAAAAAGATATAATGATTTCCATAAATTTAATCGGGGTGTGGCGCAGCTTGGCTTAGCGCGCTTGAATGGGGTTCAAGAGGTCGCTGGTTCGAATCCAGTCACCCCGATTAAACAAAAAAACTGAAAAATTTATAATTTTTCGGTTTTTTTTGTTTATAAAAAAAACTTTTCAAAAAAATAAAGACACGCATATTATTGCGTGCCTTATCAATTAATAATCAAAATTTTTAAGCCTCAATTTGAGGTTCAACTTTATGGCGATGATTTTCAACAAAACCAAATATCTTTAGAGATAGCCGCCAAATTGGTGTACAGAAGGAATACATAACAAAAGCTAGCATAAGAGCAACGATAAATGCTTGGGGTTTAAATGCCGTAACAACTAATAAAACGATAAATGTAACAATATCCAATACTAAAAGTTTCTTCTTAAGCATCTTCCCGCCAAAATGAACATAGCGGACTTCGCTGACCATAAGAATACTCAATATAATAACGCAGCAAAGCAAAAATATTTTGTAAGAATTTTCAGGGAAAATTTTCATAAAGAAAAAATCAGAAAGAACAAGAGAAGAAACAGCTCCAGCGGCTCCTGGTGTTGCAAGTCCTTTAAAATATTGGTGAGAAGATTCATCTGGAGTTGTCTCCACATTAAATCTTGCCAAGCGAACGGCTGCACACACTACGTATAATAAGCAAAGCATCCAGGCTACGCGAGAAGAAATAGGCGAAGGGTCTTGCGTGATGTACACCTTGGCTAAAAAAGCCGGGGCCACGCCAAAGGAAATCATATCTGCTAAGGAATCAAGTTGCATTCCAAAATCGCTGCTGCCTTTGGTCAGACGAGCAATTTTTCCATCTAATACGTCAAAAATCATTCCAAGAAAAATAAGCCAAGCTGCGGCCATCAAATGACCTTCAGCCGTATAAGCAATAGCTAAAAAACCACAAAAAAGATTCCCTAGCGTTACCATTGAAGGGTAAACAGCTCTATTGATTTTAGGCATAAATAATTACTCCAAAAAAGACTATTATCGCCATAAATAAAATAGCGATTTTTTTACTTTCTTTAAACTAAAAACTATTCGCAAATTATATTCCTTTTTTTATAAAAAAAACAAAAAAAAATATTTTTAGAAAATAACCATTCCAAAAAGTGCGAAAAATCGCCGATCATTTATAGTAGAAAGGCTTTTTTTATTGCAATGCGTCATAAATTAACTTTTAAAGTCATGGTTTTGTAATATATTTTTTTAGAAAAAAAAAATTTAAAAAAAATATAAAAATAAGCTGCCAGAATTTATCCTCAGATGCAAAAAAAATATGGCACAAAACAAATCCTAAAATTTTGCATTTTTCACTTGACGATTTGCTTTGGTTATGGTAAAAAGAATACGCTACCAGCCAAAACGCATGAAAGAATATTTGTTTTTCTTTTGAAAAAAAATTCTAGCAAAAAAACAAATATTTTTCTAACAAAAAAGTAGAAAATTTGTTTTTCTTTGTCTTGGAAAGACGGAGAAACAAATTTTCTTTTTCATCAAAATTTTATAAAATTTGATAGAAAAAAATATTTCTATGAAGCAATTTATTGCAAATGTTGGGGAAGAAATTACAAATGCTTTTTATGGTGCAGGCTATACTATAAACATGCTATTTCGCACTCTTTATTGGCTGCGTTCTTTTTTTAAAAGATTTCGCATTATTATTGAGCAATGCTATATTTGCGGAGTGCAAAGTATGCCTGTTACTTTAATAGTAGGCGTTTTTACAGGCATGATTTTATCCTTCCAAACTGGAATTGTTTTTCGCGATTATCACTTGGAAGATTATCTTGGTATTGTTGTTTTGGTTTCAATATGTAAAGAAGTCGGACCTTTTATGATTGCTTTCATTTTAGCTGGCCGTGTAGGATCAGCTATGGCAGCAGAACTTGGAACAATGAAGGTCTCTGAAGAAATTGATGCTCTTGAAGTCATGTCTATTAACCCCGTAGATTTTTTGGTAATGCCAAGAGTTTTAGCATTAGCTTTTGTCGCTCCTATTTTGACAGCTTATGGCAATTTAGTTGGTGTTTTAGGTGGTGCATTGGTCGCATACTATCAAGTTGGTGTAGATACTTCTGTTTATTTTAGTAACGTCATCAATTATTTAAGTACTAGCGATTTAACAATGATTTTTGGCGGCTTGTTTAAAGGTGTGATATTCGGAATTATTATTGCTATTGTTGGCTGTTCAAGCGGTTTACGCGCTGAAAATGGAGCAGAAGGAGTTGGTGGAGCAGCTCGCAAGACTGTTGTTACCGCTTTTCTTTTAATTCTAGTTTTTAACTATTTTATGTCGAGTATTATCGAAAAATTCTTCAGTAGCGGATATTAACTTTTTTTAAAGCAAAAAAAGTTATAAAGTAACATAACATTCTATAATAAAAATAGTTATAATTTATTTATCCAATACTCGGGTAAAATTTGTAAATATTCACTATAAAAACTTGATTCTATATAAAAAAGTGATATACTTAGAGAACTGATTTATTTAAAGAATTTTTAATAGAAAAATTTTTTTTGCCAAAAATTGGCAAAATTAAATGGTAAAATTTTTCTTATGATGTAAACAATTTTTATATTCAAATGGTAAAAAATCAATGGACATTGCAATCAACGATGTAGGACAACTGAGAAAGAGTCTTAAAGTTGTCGTCTCTACAAAAGAAATTTCTGAAAAGTATCAAGAAAAATATCAATATATTCAAGAAAATATTCGAGTCAAAGGCTTCCGCCCAGGCCATATTCCTGCTAATGTAATTGCCCGCAAATATGGTGATGCAATTAGCAATGAAGTAAAAGCAGAAATCTTGCAAGAAGCATTATCTTCAATTGAAGAAAAAAATGCTCTCAAAATTATGGGAGAGCCACAATTTAAAGAAGAAAAACCCTTCAAACTTGATTCTGATTGGAGTTTTGAATTTACTATTGATATTCAACCCCAATTCGAACTCCCAACCTACAAACAGATGGAAGTTAAGAAAACTGAGGTACAAATTTCTGAAGAAGAAATTACCAGTCGAATCGATACCATCCGCCGTAGCAAAGGTACTCTTATAGTTGTTGAAAATGAAGCAACACAAGAAGAAGATCATCTGGTTTGTGATCTTTGTATTACAATTGGTGATGCAAAAATTTATGAAAAAGCCAATTATAATATTGAGGTCAAAAATACAGAAGTATTTGGTCTTTCCATTGGCAAAGATTTGCTCATTGGCAAAAAAGTTGGTGAAACAGTTGAAGCTACTCTTCCCATTCCAGAAACTTATGAAGTTGCAGAACATCGCGGCAAAGACGCCAAATTTACTTGCAAAGTTTTAGAGATCAAACGCATGAAATTGGCAGATTTGAATGATGGTTTTGCAAAAGAAATCGGCTGCGAAAATGTAGAAGACTTAAAAAACAAACTCCGTGAGCAGATGAAAATTGAAAAAGAAATGCATGTTGAAATGCAAGTAGAAGATGAACTCTTAGAAAAGTTATTAAAAGACCTTAAAGTTACTTTGCCAGAAGAATTCATCAAAGATAGACTTGAACACGCGAAAAAAGATTTCTTCCATCATCAAAAAGAACACGAGAAAAAAGAAGATAGTGTTATTGAAGAAGAATGGAAAAAAGAAGAAGAAAAGGCCAATATACAATGGCGTGAACGCATTACTGAATACTTTTTAATCAATAGAATTTCTGAGATTGAAAATGTTGAAGTTACAGAGCAAGACTTAGAAGAACATTTCCGACAAGTTGCTTGGCAATTCCGCCGTTGGCCAAATGAAATCCGCAGCCAATATGAAAAAATGGGCATGATGGATGAAGTAAAATATGACATTAAAAAGCGCAAAGTTATGGTTATTTTGCGCGAAAATGCGAAATACGTCTAATTTTCTGAAAAAAAATATCTTACTATAAAAAGTAAGACAAATTACTAATCCTGCCTTTGAAATAAAAAACAAAGGCAGGATTTCAGCCATCCGAGGGAAAAACATGGCTTGGAATTACTTAGTTCCTACTGTAATTGAACAAACAGGGCGAGGAGAACGGGCTTATGATATATTCTCGCGTCTTCTCAAAGATCGTATTATTTTTATTGGTTCTGCGATAGATGATTATGTTGCTAACTTGGTGGTAGCACAGATGCTATTCTTGCACATGGAAAATAAAAAACAAGAGATTAGCTTGTATATTAACTCCCCCGGAGGAGATATTACTGCTGGAATGGCTATCTATGACACAATGCAATTTGTACAATGCGATGTTGCAACATACTGCATTGGCCAAGCAGCTAGTATGGGAGCTGTATTATTAGCCGCAGGAACAAAAGGCAAACGATATGCGTTACCTAATGCTCGTATTATGCTCCATCAGCCTTGGGGTGGCGCACGTGGTTCTGCAAAAGATATTTTAATTCATGCGGAAGAAATTCTACGGTTAAAAAAGAATTTGGCCAAAATTTTATCCGATCATACCGGAAAAAATATGGATCAAATTACACATGATTGCGACCGTGATTTTTACATGTCTGCAGATGAAGCAAAAAAATATGGACTGGTAGATGAAGTCGTAGGTTCTCTGAAAGGTAAAGAGACCGGTGAAAAACTTAGTGAAAAAAAGTCTTAGCTTTTTAGCCCTGGCCATATTTGCTATTTTAATTTGTCAACCGCCTAGCCATCAAGATTTTTGGCATTCGGCGGTTGGCCGCCATTGGTGTATGTATGGTCCAAATACACAGCAAGCAATAAGCTATATTCTACCAGAACCCCAATATCGTCCATATTGGGGAAGCCAAGCATTATGGTACATAGGAAGCAAATTATTTTTTGGTATTGAAAATCTTTGGATATTTTCTTTCATCCTAGCAATAGGATTGTGTTTTTTTTGTTTTAGGCATATAGAAGGTGTGGAAGGCAAAATTTGGGGCTTGTGTTTTTTCCTAATAACAACCTATCCATTTTGGCAAATAGAGTTAAATCTTATCGCAATAGGTTTGGGAATCCTTTCCTATTATTTTTTAACACAAATTTTTTCTTTCAAAAAAAATGCGTGGATAGGATTAAGCATCATTCAAATCTTATGGTGCAATAGTCATCCATCGTTTGTAATAGGCTTTTTTACTTGCTTTGCCTATGCTATGGGCCAAGCCTTTTTTTATGCCTCCAACTTCCAACTTCATTTAAAAAATAAAAAAGAAATTATTCAATATTCTTCAACATTCTTACTTTTACCAAGTGTTATAGTACTCTTTCTTTCCTTTTTGCAACCATCTTTCTCTTGGATTATCCATATTTTTCAAGAGTTTTATTTTGTTTCCTATCCCATCTTGTATCAATTTTGGCCTGGGTATATTCTATTAAGCATTGGCTATATTTATAGTATTTTTCGTTATCCAGATTTACGAAAAGCAGAAATTTTAGTAATCGCTTTTTGGTGGATTATCAGCTTATTTTGGCCAGTTTGGAGTATTGCTACAAGTACTTTAATTTTAAAAGAAGTTAGTAAAATTTGGATGAATAGTAGTATTTTGCGTCCAAAATATTATAAAACATTTATTGCTTGTTTTTCCATTATCCTCTTACTTTCATTTTCTATTCTAATGAGACAAGAGATAATCAACAAAAGAAATATCTGGCAATTAGAAAACAAAATATTTTCTCAATTAGGAAAACCTTGGAAAAATAATATAGAGACTGAACATATTCCCATCACAGCAACTCAATTTGCCTTGCAACTTAAAGATTATGGAAAAATTTTTCATGATCCATCCTTAGCAAAATACCTACTTTGGCAAGGATATAATACAATCTTTAGCGATGAACGAAATATTTATCCCAAAAGTGTATTGCAAGAAATCAATCAAATTCGCTTTAATCCAACAGATATGGCAAGCATTTTAAGACGCTGGGATATTCAAATTATTTTTTTAGATCACAGGATTTCTGGTAGTGAAGAGCTTTTGTCTTGGCTGATTTTAGAAAAAAATTGGAATTTAGTTTATTGCGATCCGATTGTTGTTATTTTTTTGAAAAGCTCTGTCAATCCCAATATTGTTAGCTTTATTCAAAAATATCAGATACACGACCAAGAATATATGGCTGAAGAAAATCAACATCAACAGGCTCCATCCAATACCAGCCTATTGTTGCAAAGATGCCAAGCATATTTTGCTTTGCGATTTTTCCAACGTTGCCAAGCTGATATAAATTTGATAGAAAAAATTGAAGGAAAAACTGCTGACACTTATCGTATCCGTGGGAAAATTGCTTTATTCCAGCAAAATTGGCCAGAAGCAATAGAATATTTGGAAAATTCTTGGAAATTATCTCAGCATCCTGAAACATTAGGACTGCTTATTTTTGGATACTTACGCTCGGAAAATCTTACCAAAGCCAAGGAATTAGCTGAAAGGAAATTTTCTCATTCCCATGCTACATCTTTTGAAAAAATTCCTCATGCTTGGATTATGCTTTGGTTTAATCAAGCTCAAGCGTTCTATCTCAATAAAGACTTAACTCATGCTCAAGAATTTTTGGCAAAAATTCTTGAATTTAACCCTTTAATGGAAAATGCTCGACAATTTTCCCAGCAGATACAAAAAGAACTTAGCCTTTATTCTGTGCAACATCTTTTAGAAAGAAGCAAAAAGGCCATACAAGAAAAGCAATATCTGGAAGCAATAAATCTATTAAAAACAGTTATTCAAACAGATCCTAGAATTTTAGATTCATATATCGAATTAGGAAAAATCTATATTCATTATTTAGATTATCCTAAAGCAGCGGAAATGTTCCGACAAGCATTAACTTTATCTCCAGACAATTTACTTGTAAATTGTAAATTTTCTATTGCTTTAGCTGGCTGCGGACAATGGAGAGAAGCTTTACGAATTATAGAACCTCTTTCTCAAAATTATGCAGATCGGTACGAAGTTAGAGAAGCATTATTTTTAGTTGATGACATTGCGGCAAATAGCCTCCTCAAGGAATTAGAAAAAGAATTTTCATTTATCAAAGCCTCCCAATTATCGCAGATATGGGCTAGACATGATGAATGTCAAAAAGCCATCCAATTTTGGGAATCTATATTTTCTCAAATTCCTGCTGAATATCAAGAACAAGCTAAAATTGAATTAGCACAATTATATTATCAAGAAAGCAAGCTACAACTTAATCAAAAAAATTTAAGTCAGGGGTTAAGTCTATTGCAAAAAGCTATTGCTACTAACCCTAATTTATTTGAAGCACATCTTCTTTTAGGAACGATTGCCTTACGTAAAAAAGATTGGTTAGAAGCAAGACATTATTTTAGTGAAATGAAACGTATTTCTCCATTAGACATCAGAGGATTAGAAGGTCTTGCTTTAGTGGAACTTGGTCAAGGATTACATCTTCAATTGACACGGCAATATCAAGACGCTTTAGCGAAATTTTCACAATATATGGAGCAAGCACCACCTGGTGAAGATAAACAAAACATAAGTAAATGGATTGCAAATTTGCAAAGTTCGAATAAAGAATTATTAGCTAAACAAAAGCAAGATTTAGAAACTAAAGCAAAGATTCAATCTTTATTTGAACAAGCAAGTTTAGCAATGAAACAAGAACACTGGGAGCAAGCAAAAAAGATTTGGGAAGAAATTTTAAATTTAGATGTAAGCCTTATTGAAGCACGATTCAATCGTGTCCAATGTTGCTTAAAACTTGAGCAAGTTACGATTGCTGAAGATGATCTAAAAAATATTATCGAACAAAAACCCAATTGGCCTGATTCATATTATGTTTTGGGGAAACTTTATTATGAGCAACAAAATACAGAGGCAAAAAAATATTTAGAATTATACTTAAAGTTAGCCCCAAATGGTGAATACATTGGGACTGTAAAAGCATGGCTGAAAATTTTGGAGATTGAAAAAGATTGATTACTTTATCAAAAAATGGAAAAATCGAAGTAGATGCAATCTTTTATAATGCTAGCATCTACAGCTTGGCAAAACAAGAAAAAAATAACAGCTATGATTTGCGGCTCAATAATAAACAAGCTATGGCAGTTTGCAAAGGAAAAATAGCTGCTATTGGAGATCTTTCTTATATCCAATTGCAATTTTATACGCAAAATCTCATTAACTTACAAGGATATTTCGTTTTTCCTTCCTTCATCGACGCACATGTCCATTTGCTAGGATTAGGATTAATACTGTTACAGGCAGATTTAGTCAGTGTAACAAGTAAGCAGGAAATTTTTGAAAGATTGCGTACCCAGCCAATATGCCAAGGATGGGTGCAAGGATATGGATGGGATCAAAATTTATGGCCTAACCAAGAAATGCCAAATGAGCAAGATAAAGAAGAATTAGATAGACTTTTTCCTGATACACCTGTTTGGCTGTGGAGAATTGATGGGCATGCGGCTTGGGTAAATTCTGTCGCTTTACGCCTGGCAGGAATTACCGCAAGTACATGCAATCCTGATGGAGGAAAAATTTTGCATGATTCTTCTACGAATGCTCTAACAGGAGTTTTACTTGATAATGCAATCTCTTTGGTAAAAACATATCTTCCTGATCCTGATATTCCAACTTTAGAACGCGCTTTAAAATCTGCGATGCAAGAGTGTTTTAGAAATGGGGTAACTTGTGTTCATGATGCTGGGCAAAATTGGGAAAATATTGCATTATATCAAAGATACATTACAGAAAGTAAAATGTCTTTACGTGTATATGTTATGCTGGATGGGATGAATAAAGATACCTGGAATAAAGAGAAAATACAAAACCGTCCTCAACAAATTGGCCAAAACCGACTCACTGTTCAAGCAATAAAATTGTATAGTGATGGTGCACTAGGATCACGTGGTGCTCTTTTGCTTGAAGATTATAGCGATCAAATAGGAAATTGCGGAATCGAAGTCCTTTCAGAAGAAGCCTTAATTAAAGAAGTCAAAAAAATTGCTGAATATAATTTGCAACCTTGTATCCATGCAATTGGAGATCGTGCAAATCGAAATGTGTTAAATGCAATCGAACAAGCCCTTTCTCCTGAACAAAGACTAAATTTGCGACCACGCATTGAACACGCTCAACTATTACATCCTAGTGATATTCCTAGATTTTCTCAACTCAACATTATTGCATCAATGCAGCCTACACATGCCACAAGTGATATGAATTGGGTAGCCAATCGTTTAGGGCAAACTCGCTTACAAGGAGCATATTGCTGGCAAAGCCTTCTTGCAAGTGGCTGCTGTATTGCAGGAGGAAGTGATGCTCCAATTGAACGAATCAATCCTTTAGCAGGAATTTATGCTGCGGTTACACGACAAGATAAATTTGGCAATCCTAAAAACGGGTGGATGCCAGAACAAATAATATCGAGACAAAATGCAATTTCTTTCTTTACAAAAAATGCTGCGTATGCTGGATTTGCTGAAAATATTTTAGGCACTTTAGAGCCAGGAAAATGGGCAGATTTTGTTGTTTTAGACAAAGACATATTACAAATTCCAACTCAGGAAATTTTAACAACTAAGGTACTCCAAACTTATATTGCAGGACAAATGTGTTTTGGAAAAATTTGATGTTGTAACTATAGCAGGGAAATATGGTAAAAAAATTTCGTTGCGATCTTTGATTGCCACAATCGAAGGCCACAACAAAGTATTTTCCGTTAAAAATATAGTAAAAAAATTTTTTAGAGTACGGTTTGATCCGTACTCTAAAAGAAAGCAAAATCAAAAATTATGGAAACAATTATAAAAAATGGGACTATTATTACTGCATCAGAAAACTATGTTGCAGATATTCGGATTCAAGATGGAAAGATTGTCGAAATTGCAAAAAAAATAGATCATTCTGAAAACGCAAATATAATAGATGCTCAAGGGAAATACGTATTTCCTGGAATTATTGATGCACACGTTCATTTAGCTTTGCCCATGGCAGGAACAATATCAAGCGATGATTTTGTCAATGGTACAAAAGCTGCAGCTTGTGGTGGAGTAACAACAATACTTGATTTTTCGACACAACTTAAAGGACATGGGTTACTTGAATCAATTCAAAAACATCGAGAAGAAGCTGATAAAAAAGTTTGCATAGATTATTCTTTCCATGCTGGTATTACAGATTGGAAACTTGCACGAAAAGAAATAGAACAGGCTTTTGCGGCTGGAATCAGTAGTTTTAAAATGTTCATGGCATATCGCAATCGCAATCTTATGTCAGAAGACGATGATATTTTTTGTGCTCTTGAAGAGACAAATAAATATGGTGGTGTTATTTCTGTACATGCAGAATCTGCAATTATTTTAGAACATTTAATCGATAGATATCATACTCCAGAAAATTGCGCAAAACATGGCGTATGGGCACATGTCCTCAGTCGTCCTGATGTCGTAGAAGTAGAAGCAATTGAACGAGCTATTCACTGGGCAGAACTTAGCGGCGGAACTCTTTATATTGTTCACACTTCAACAGGAGACGGGGCAAAAGCCATTCATAGAGGACGCAAGCGAGGTGTAAAAGTTTACGGAGAAACTTGTACGCAATATTTGCTTTTAGACAATAGTGTTTTTCAACGCCCAGATGGTTATCTTTATACTAGTTGCCCTCAAATTAAAAGCAAAGCGAATCAAGAACAACTTTGGAAAAACTTGCAAAATGGAGACTTTCAAGTTTTAGCAACAGATCATTGCCCTTTTACTAAAACCCAGAAAGATCTCTGGCAAGGAGATTTTACTAAACTTCCCTTTGGACTTCCAGGGGTAGAAACATTATTAACAACAATGTATACTGCTTGTGTAGGATCGGGAAAAATTCCTTTGCAACGACTGATTGCTTTATTATGCTATAATCCTGCTAAAATTTATGGACTTTATCCACGTAAAGGAACTATTGCTATTGGAAGTGATGGAGATTTAGTTATTTTTGATCCTCAATATAAAGTTACTTTAGACTACCACAATCTTCAAACAAATTGCGATTGGTCTCCCTATCAAGGAATGTCTTTAACTGGTTATCCAGTCTTAACAATCAGCCGAGGAGAAGTCGTAGCAAAAGAAGGTAAATTTGTTGGCAAAGTAGGACATGGTCAGTTTATCTCACGTGGCCCATGTCAACATATTTAAAAAACTATGGAAGAAAAAGATCTTTCTGACGATAACCAATCTAATCAGACAAAGAATTTAAATGAGTTACAGCCAATAGATAAAAAAAATACAAGAGCAGAATATATATCTGTTGATGAGAATAATGAGGAACAAGAAGAAATTTCTTTTTTAAAACTTTGTTTAGCTATTTTAAAATCAGCTAAACAAAGTTTTAAAGATATAGCACAAGGAATTAAAGAAACTTATCGACAAATAAAAACAAGCATCAAAGAGGTATTTCGTAATATTTTCCTAGTAGTCAAAGCTATATTCTTACTTATTATTCAACCCATAAAAATTCTTTTTAATCTTTTAAAAAAATTGGCTCAAACAATTTTTTTTATCTTAAAAAAAATATTGTTAGGATTTTCTTTTATCTTAAAAAAAATCTGGTTAGGTATAAAAAAATTAGCAATTTTCTTTTGGCACTTTTTGAAATGGTTATCTAAAATTCTTTGGAAGATTTTTATATTTCCTTGGGTAATGCTTTATCGATTTGTTTTATGGTGCTATCATATTTTAAGTCCCGCTGCAATTTGGCTCAGTGTCCAAGTTTGCTTTATTTTTCAAAAAATATGGCAGGGAATTAAGAAAATCGCAAATTTTTACTGGTTTATTTGTATATGGATTTTAAAACTAGTCTGGAAGATTTTTATATTTCCCTGGATAATGCTCTATCGCTTTATTCTATGGTGTTATCATATTTTAAAACCTGCCGCAATTTGGCTTTGGACAGAATTTTGCTATATATTTCAAAAAATATGGCAAGGGATATGCTTTATTTCTTGGCTACTCTCTCAACCATTTATATATTTGTATAAGCTAATTTCTTTGATAATCCAAGCATTTTTATTTTGCTTACTTTGGAGTTTAGAAAAAATTTTTCAAGGTCTTTCTTTTGCTTTTCAAAAAATATGGCAAGGGATATGCTTTATTTCTTGGCTACTCTCTCAACCATTTATATATTTGTATAAGCTAATTTCTTTGATAATCCAAGCATTTTTATTTTGCTTACTTTGTCTGGGGAGGCAAATTCAAAAGCTGTGGCAAGGGATTTGTTTTGTTTTCCAAAAAATCTGGCAAGGGATTTGTTTTGTCTTCCAAAAAACCTGGCAAGGGATTTGTTTTGTCTTCCAAAAAACCTGGCAAGGGATTTGCTTTGTCTTCCAAAAAACCTGGCAAGGGATTTGCTTTATCTGCTGGCTTTTATCATTACCACTTGTTTATTTTTATAAGTTAGTTTATTTGATAATTAAAAAGTTTTTCTTATGCTTACAAATATTGTGGCAGAAAATTTTCTATGTTTTAATTCTTATTTCCTTTTTCATTCGTAGAATATTGACAATATTGCATGTTTTATTATTTATTTTTAATGCCATCTTTATCATCTTATTTTTCCAAATAGAAGATATTCTTCTAATCTTCATCAAATCCATCGTCAATTTTTTTATTGAAGAGATTTTAAAACTTTTTATTAAGAGCTTCCAACATATAGCAAAATTCTTACGTTTGTTAGGAAGTTATGTTTCCTATTCTATACAAAAATTATTATACTGGTGCATAGTATTTCCCTTATATTGGATATTCAAAAGTATCTATCTATGTTTTCTTTTTATTGTTATTAAGCCTACTACTTTTCTTATCAATCAGATAATTATATTTTGCACTTTTCTCTCTAAGAAAATTGGAGACTTAGTTAGTGCCACTGTTCTTTTTTTACTAGAATGCCTAAAAAAATTAGGAGAACTATTGCTAGATAGTACTCAAATTCTATTATTTTTTTCCCCTACTATTGTTGGAATTTGCATATTTATTTTTTTAGGTGGTATAATTGGAATAATTGCTTTAATATTAGGAATCCTCTGGTCTATATTTTTAATTCGCTATGCAATTCGTATTCAGAAAAAGAAAAAAAAGAATTCTCAAAATTCTTAAAAATATAAAACCGCTAGAAAAATATTCTAGCGGTTTTGTTATTAAGATAGATTATTTTTTTTATTCCTATATTTTTTTAAACTTGAAAAAATATTTTCTTGTCCCCAAACAATTCCCCAAGCTGCAAAGGCTTCTAAAAACGGCATAATTGGTACACGATAACGAACAGAACCAATGAATATGGCATGTAATAAAGTAAAGTATAAAATAGGAAGCAAAAGCAATATTGTTTGAGAAAAAATTTTGGTTACATATACGCGCCATAATCCCAACAAAGCTAATATATAAATACATAAATTAAATAACATAATCGGATATTGAATAGGACGTTTTTTTACATCGCTATAGTTTAAACCAATGTTCCAGAAACGACGTTGCTTTTCAACAAATAACTTAAATATAACAGAAGGATTATTTATAATATAGCGTACTGTCCAAGATGTTAAATATTTATCGCGTTCTGCTTCTGGCATAGTTGCAGATTCCGGAGGCAATTGCATTTCCCAAATATTGATTCCACCTGTTGCTCCTGGTCCAAAGGCTTCGTAAAGATTTTGTCCACCTTTGCTAGTAATAAGGACTACTCTACCAAAGTAAGAATAATTACGTATTGTCCAGGGAAAAATAATACAGTACATTCCAAGTATGATTGCAATAATTTGAATCAAGCGATTTTTAAAAAATGAATTTCTTTTATTCTGCTCTATATTTTCTTCATTTATTTTAAGTAATTGTTCTTCAGGACTAGATTTCTTTTTTAAAACCAACCAAACTACTAACCAAACACCAAAGCCTAATAAAGCATCCCTGCATAAACAACCAAATCCCAATAAAATTCCACATAATAACCAGTTCCAAAAATTTATAGTTACATTTTTTTCTGCTCGCAAACAAGCATAAATAAGACCTAAAAATAATCCCGTAAACATATTTTCTGTTAAAATCAGTGCATCAAATCCAATAAGAAGTGGATCTACTGCAACTAATGTTGCCGCCCATAATGCAATGGTATGATTTTTACTAATATCTAAAACAATTCGATATTGTAAAAAAACCCAACATGTTCCAAGAACAGATTGGAGTAATAATACACTTGTTGTTCCTAAACCAAAAGAATATAAAATTGCTAAAAATAAGGAATACAATGGAGGACGTACAGCAATAGCATCTGGTGCTAGAAGAAAACCTTTTCCTTCTAAAAAATTCAAAGCAATTTGATGATAATCTGCCGAATCTGAAAATAATAATCCATTAGAAAAAGCTAATACTGCTGTTATTCGCAATCCTAATGCAACAATAAGAATAAAGTAAAGCATAAAGACAGCCTTAAAATGAATAATTATTATGATGGAAAAATCGCGCTTGCTAAGATATGCAAGCGCGATTTTTCAAAATATTTGCTGCAATATTTGCACTGTAGGTTCAATTTTACTCATAGTATAAAAATGCAAACTGGGAACATTATTTTTAAGCAATTCTTTACATTGTTCTACGCACCAATCCATTCCTATTTTTTGAACTTCAGCATCATTTTTAGCAAAATAAATATCACTTGCTAAATTTTCAGGAATTTGTAAGGAAAAAGTTTTTGGAAGACTTGTTAATTGCTTTTTACTAGTAATTGGTTTGATCCCTGGAAGTATAGGAATAGTAATTCCTAGCTTACGACATTGGGATACAAAATTAAAATAATATTTATTATCGAAAAACATTTGTGTTATGATATAATCCGCACCCAAACTAACTTTTTTTTGCAACATTGCTAAATCGCTTTCCATACTGGGTGCAAAAAAATGTTTTTCAGGGTATCCTGCAACACCAATACAAAAATCTGGAACATCTCGAATAGAAAGATCAGGATCGAGGAATCTTCCTTGTTCCATCAATTGAACTTGTTCGAGCAATTCAGAAGCATGAGAATAACCGTCTTGAACTGGGATAAATTCTTTTTCATGATGGGATTTATCACCTTGTAAAATAAGAATATTTTGAATACCTAAATAATGAATATCAAGAAGCATATCTTCAATACTATAACGATCCATACCACCACAAATAACATGAGGCGCGGGATCAATTTGATAACGTTGTAAAATTGCTCCGCAAATTCCAAGTGTTCCAGGACGCTTGCGTTCACGGCTAATATGATTATTTTCTTGCAAAGAAATAATCTCTTGCCGATGATACGTAACATCTATGATTGCAGGTTGAAATTCTACCAGCTTATCTAAAACTTTCCACAATTCATTTATCCCGTGTCCTTTAAGCGGTGGCACAATTTCACAGGTAAAAAGAGTTTTTTTAGCTTTTTGCAAATGTTCAATAAGTTTCATTGGTATATATTTTCTTTTTCCTATTTTAATTATTCAAGACAATCAAATTGATTTTTAGCAACATAGCATATAGGACAAATCCAGCTTTCGGGCAGATTTTTAAATAATGTAGAGGGAGGAATATGGTGATTTGGATCGCCTACTTTTTCATCATAGACATAGCCACAATTAGTACAAATATATGTCATAAACTTTCTAACCTTTTGTTACTGCTAGAGGACGTAATTTCAAAACTTTCTTACTAATTCCAGCTTTATCCATAATACCAACTACTTCTTTGACATCTTTATATGCTTCGGAAACTTCCTCTCCTAATGTAGCTCTACTTTGCACCGCAACTAAAATTCCCTGATCTTCAAGTTCTTTAATAAGATCTTTTCCTCGAACAGATTTAAGTGCTTCATTACGACTAAGAGATCTTCCCGCACCATGACAAGAACTACCAAATGTTTCTTGCATAGCTTTATCAGTTCCGACCATTAAGAACGAATATCTTCCCATATCTCCAGGGATTAACACAGGTTGACCAATTTTTCGATACTCTGCAGGTAAAGATGGATGGCCTGGAGCAAAGGCTCGGGTCGCGCCTTTACGATGGACGAATACAGTCTGTTGTTTGCCATCAATTGTGTGTTCCTCAAATTTTCCTATATTATGGCAAATATCGTAAATAAGATGTAAACCTAATTCTCGTGGAGTAAGATTCAGACTTTTTAATAAAGAATCTTGCGCAAAATGCATAATCATTTGACGATTGACAAAAGCATAATTCGCGGCACAAGCCATAGCACCACAGTAGTTTTTGCCTTCTGGGGAATCTAATGGAGCACAGCAAAGTTGGCGATCAGGAACTTCAATATCATATTTTTTAAGTGCTTTTGTCATTACTTTTATATAATCTTCACAAACTTGATGACCAAATCCACGGCTACCAGTATGAATTTGCAGCATAATTTGATCTTTGCTAATACCTAATGCTGCAGCAATAGAAGGATCATAAATCTCTTCTACAACATCTACTTCCAAAAAATGATTTCCTGAACCAAGCGTTCCAATTTGTTTCAGCCCACGTTCAATTGCTCGCTCACTAACTAAATCAGGATCCGCACTTTTCAAGCATCCATTTTCTTCAATATGCTCAATATCTTGTTGACTTCCATAGCCTTTTGAAACAGCCCATTGTACGCCTTTACTCATGATCTCACGAAATTCTTTTTTATCAGGGCGTAAATGACTTTCTGAGCCTACTCCAGAAGGAACACTTTGAAATAGACCATCAATTATTCTACGCATCTTGGATTGTACTTGATCTATTGTTAAATTTGTACGTAAAATTCGTACGCCACAATTAATGTCATAGCCAATTCCACCTGGAGTAACTACACCATCAGTAGTATTAAAAGCTGCAACACCCCCAATAGGAAATCCATATCCCCAATGAATGTCAGGCATAGCTAGAGAATATCCGACAATCCCTGGTAAATATGCAACATTTACTACTTGTTGAATGCTTTCATCTTTATGAATATCGCTTAATAACTCTTCATTAGCATAAATGCGACCTGGAACACGCATTCCACCATGTTTGGGGATTTCATAAAGACATTCATCAATTTGTTTGATAGGAAGTTGTTTCATAATTAGCTTTCTATTTTTCACTTAGTTTTTTTTTGTGGAAAAAATTCGCGCCTGTTGAGAAACAACAAGCGCGAATTTTTTCCATTTATAGAATTATTGGCAAGAAATCACGAAGTCTTTTAGTCAAGAGTTCGTTGGCTCCAAGTATAAAGGATATCTCCATAAGTAGGATGATTTCGTAAATTCTGCCAATCAGGATCGTGTTGAATTTGGATAAAATTTCTATAACCTTTTTTCAAAGATTTTTCAAGATAACTGAACGCGTTTTCAGCATCTCCTTTACAAGCATAAAGGCAAGCCAGATTGTAATAATCTACAATCAGATCAGGATTCAATTCAATGGCTCGTGTACAATCTTTAATAGCCTCATCTATTTGATTGCGTATTGCATATAATTGCGCACGATTGTGATAGGCTTCAGAATAGTTCGGGAATAAAGAAATTGCTTGGTTATAATCTTCTAAGGCTTTATCATATTCTTTTTGTAAGAAATATCCATTTGCACGATTATTATAAAATTCTGGATCACGCGAATTCAATTCAATCGCTTTATTATAATCTTCCATTGCTTGAGGCAATTTATCTTGTTTATGATGTAAAAGAGCCCGATTATAATAAGCAATAGCATATTGAGGATAAAGTTTAATCGCTTTGTTATATCCCTCTAATGCTGTAGTATATTTTCCTTCTTTTTGCAAAACAACCGCATGATTATTGGTTTGCATAGCATCTTGAATTTGGGTTTTGGAGTCTTCTGCAATTTTTGCTGGAGGAGACCCTGCTTCTGCCATGCGCAATCGTATTTTTCTTGTTAAAATCTCTTCTATTTGAACAGCAAGTAATCTTTCTTTTTCTACTTCCGCATCAGAAAAAGAATTTTGTGTATTTTCGGCATTTTTTTCTAAACTAGATTCTTCGTGGGAATTTGTTTTATCAAGATTTTCCTCAATAGATGGGGAAAGAACTTCTTTATTCCCTTCAGCAGTCGATTGTTCTGTAGTAGAATGAGAAGATTCGGAAGGAATTTGGGATGTATGGGGTAACTCTTTTTCCTTAAAAATAGCATCTTGTTGAGTATTATCGATCTTAGGATTGGCTGGTACTTCCGCAGCAGATTTGCTAAAAATCTTTTTAAATCGATCAAAAACCATTATATAATCTCCAATTTTTGGCTGCCTTAGAATTCATATATATTTTATGGTCTTTATCCTAAAATTGCAAATAAATTTTCTTTGATTTAAAAAAGAAGCATTGTCTCTACTCAAAGTATATAGAAAATAGAAAAAAATATATCTAAAATATATTTTTTTCATAACTATCTATAAATAAATATATTTATAATTTTTTTAAATAAAAATGCCAAAAATCTGGCATTTTTATTTTATTATGATATAATAAAGTAATGTTCTTTTTTAGTTGAAATTTTATATTTAAATAGATATTTAAGTATAAAAATACTTAAAAGTCTTATTTAATTTTACAAGTGGCGATACATCCTAAATTATCTTTAAAATTAACGAGGGTGCATTCCACCACACCATATAGGACGTGGTATCCTGCACGAAATTTATGAAAAAAACAACCAAACAAATTATTTATTTTTTTCCATTTTTATTTATTTTAATTGGCTTAGCTTTGGAGGCACAAGTAACCAAAGCATATACAAAAATTCAAAATCAAGCTTCTGCTACATATAAATTTCAAGATCAGGAGTACACGACAGAAACTAACCTAGTAGTAACTCAAATACTTCCTATATATAGTGTGTTGGTATCTCCTGATGGAACTGTTGCATCTCCAGGCCAAAATATTTATGGATTAAAAGGAAGCGATGTTATCATTCCTTATAAAATAGTAAACAATGGTAATGATGCAGATAGCTTCCTTCTCAGCATAAATATTGATAATAATTCAATTTTCTCTCCCGAAAACATCCGAATTCTTTGGGATATAAATGGAAATGGCAGTAAAGATGAAAACGAGCCATATATTACAAAATTTGATAATTTACCTTCTGAAGCATTTCGAAATTTTCTTGTTATTTTAGCAATTCCCCTTTCTGCAAATACTGGAAGTTATGCTTATATAAGCCCCCAAGCGCAATCTTCTCAAAATAATAACATTGTTGATAATAATAATATTGCTCGAATAGAAGTAGCCTCTGGTCCAGTTATTGATGTAAAAATTTCTCATCAACCTTCTACTATTACTCCAGATGGAATTCTCCAATATACAGTTAAAGGTAGTAATGTTGGTAAAGATATTGCAAAACCAATTCTTGTCAATGTTGATAATGTACAAACTTCAGGTCTTTTAGTAAGTGCAAAAATTCCAGAAGCTGCTTCTCAAGGGACAGTCTTTGTTGTAAATAGTCTTACCAGTTCTTTTGGTCAGGTACTTTATTCTATAGATAATGGAACATCGTGGTTTTCTACACCGCCTGCTGGAATAATTACCAATGTCGCTGTTCTTTTTCCTAATGGATTGATTCCAGATCAGTCTTTTTCCTTTGATTTTAAAGTCCATGTAGATCCCGATCATGCTCCAGGTATTATTGAAGATCAGGCTTCTGCTTTTTTTCAAGATGCTTCAGGCAAACAATTTGCTCTGCAATCGAATATTGTCCAAGCTAAAGTTGAAGTCGCGCCGACTTACGATACTTTGATTGGACCAATTGGAAATTATGCAGACAATGTTAATGGAGATAATAACGCAGATTTTCAAGTAATTAACAAAGTCATAGCCGGAAATAAATTTTTGTACAAATTTTCTGTTTGGAATGGCAGCAATGATTCTGAAATTATAAATTTTTATACAAAATCTGTTCCAGCGGGTTGGAGCGTAAGATTTCTCTATGAAGATGGAATGACTTCTCTTATTGATACAGATAATAATAATTTAGTAGATGTTGGATTGGTTGATACCAAAGGTGTTCGGAATCTTGCTCTTGAAATAAGAATTCCTGCTGATTGGAAAGAAGAAACAAAAGCACCCATTAACATTGAAATATTTGCTATCCTCAGCTCTGCTCCAGATAAAATAAACCGAACTAATGCACGAATCAATCAAGTTATTCCAGTTTCTTCACTTTGGAATCTCAGAAAAATAAACAATGCGGATAAAAATGTTGAGCCAAACCAATTGATTACTTATAGCTTAATTTTTGAGCAATTAGAAGCCTCAACAAATCTTACTAATGTTGTAATTAGTGATACAATTTCTACGCATCTTACTTCTATTGAATTTGCTCCAACTGTAACTATTCGGGATGAAAATGGTACGAATCAAACTATTACAGCAACTGCTATTTACGACGAACTTTCACGAGTTTTAAGTTGGACTATTGATCAATTAAACGGGAAATTTAAAGGACGTGTTTCTTTCAAAGCACGTGTAAAAGCAGATGTCGAAGATGCAGCAATTATCAGCAATCAATTTACTGTAAGTTCTTCTCATAATATTGAAGGTCTTATTTCAAATACTATCGAAAATGTTACTGCTCAAATGGATTTAAATGTCGAAAAAACTGTCAATAAAACACAAGCAAAAATTGGAGACATTTTAATTTACACATTAAAAGTTTCCGGTGTTGCCTCTTCAACAGGTTCTATCGAGAATTTAAAACTTTACGATCAACTGCCATTTGGCTTTAGCTATGAAAAAGGCTCAACTAGTATAAATGGAAAGAAAATTCAAGATCCTGAACTATCAAAAGATGGACATCGTTTGACATTTAATATAGGAACTGTAAAAAATCAGGAAAATATTGAAATTCAATTTATGACGCGAATTGGACCAGGCGTCAAAATTGGAGAAAACACTAATATTGCCTGGGCTACAGGAAGTATGCCAAATGGTACAAAAATAGGTTCTTTGAATGCGCAAGTTACAACAGATGTTAGTGAAGGCATTTTTGCTGAACGTGCTTGGATTTTCGGTCGAGTTTTTATTGATTTAAATAATAATGAAAGTTACGAATGTGAAGAAGATATTCCAGTTGCAGGAACCCGTGTTTATCTTGAAAATGGGCAATACTCAATCACAGATCGTGAAGGGAAATACATTGTAGAAGATCTATCACTCGGAACACATGTTATTGCTTTAGATTCCATCACATTACCACCCAATACTAAAGTAAAAGATAACGGTCGTCATTCCGCAATGAATGGAAAAACTCAATTTATAGATTTAAAACTACCTACATCCTGGCGTTCAGATTTTATGCTTGAGCTGGAGAAAGATAAATATATTCCTTGTAGAGCGACTTTTCAAGCGACTATGAGCCAACATAATAATTCTGCTTTATTAGAATCCAGCCCACTTACAA
>CAZPDM010000045.1:21849-26948 GCA_964585305.1 uncultured Planctomycetota bacterium
CAACAATTCCCTGGCCCAAATCTTCACTGACTAAAACAACAAATGTTGAAAAAACAAAAGGAATTATTAGCCCCAAAGATGGCACAGTTTTTATGATGGAAAATACTGTTAAAGTTAAAATCTCCTCGCTTTTACAAAACCGTGTTTATTTACAAGTAAATGGGCAGGAAGTTTCCGCAAATCAAATAGGTTCTCGAAGTTTTAATACCACCACCGGGCAAACACTTTTTGAATATGTTGCTGTCCCCTTGCAATTGGGGAAAAATACAATAACAATGATTTCTAAAGACGCCACTGGAAAAGAAGAAAAAGATAGCATTACAGTTCATCGTGCAAAACCTCCGAAAAAGATTATTGCTAAAACATCTCCTCACCAAATACCAGCAGACGGAATTACTGAACCAGTGGTAATTATAGAACTACATGATGAAGAAGGGAATTTAGCAGCTACAGGAATTTTTTTAACAGTTCAAATTGATAACGGAAATATTATTACTCCTGATGCACAACCTGATCAATTGGGACATCAAATTTATGTCAAAGAAGGGAAAGCAGAATGTCTTTTAGATGCTTCTAATGAAGCTAAAGATTGTAAATTTACTGCAGAAATTGCTGAAATCAAGCAAGAATTTAAAATAAGTTATGTGCCTTATTTACGCGATTGGATTATAGTTGGTCTTGGGGAAGCAACTGCTGGCTTTGAAAATTGGCAAGAACGTGATGGCAAAGATGAAGGCCTTTATGTAAATGGTCGTGCTGCCTTTTTTCTAAAAGGACGTATTCTTGGGAAATTTTTACTTACAGCAAACTATGATAGCGATTTACCTGATGATGACAAAACTACTTTAATGAAGCAAGTCGATCCTGATAAATATTATTCTGTTTATGGCGATAGTTCTAAACAAGGCTATGAAGTTCAAAGTTCCGGACGATTATATATTAAACTTGAACAAGATCGCAATTATATTATGTATGGCGATTATCAAACTGAAATGGACGGGCTTCTTACTGCCTACAATCGTACTTTCCGCGGTTTAAAAGGAGAGATTAGGACTAAATATTTTGAAGCTAAAGCCTTTGGAAGTCGCGCCAAGCAAACAATGGTGCAAGATGAAATTCGAGGGCAAGGAATTTCTGGATATTATTTCTTATCACAACAAAATATCATCACTAATACAACAAAAGTTGTCATCGAAATTCGAGATCGTTTTCAAGTTCAACAAGTAATCAAAACTATTGACAAGACTTTATATAAAGATTATGATGTAAATTACGAGCGTGGATGGATTCTTTTTGATACACCTATTTTAAGTGCAGATGAAAATGGGAACCCGATTTATATAGTTGTAAATTATGAAACCAGAAACGCTATTTCCAAAGAATATATGGCGGGAGTACAAGCTAGTGTAAAATTTGCAGATGAAAAGGTCAAAGTAGGTGGAACATACATCTATGAAGGCCAGGACAAAGGACACACCAGCATAGAAGGACTTCATGCAGAAGTTACTCCAATAGAAAAAGTCGTAGTACGTGGTGAAATGGCCCGTACTCGTGTATATAATACTCAAACAAAAGAAACCGAACACGGTAAAGGCTATGCCATTGAAGCTAAAGCTGATTTCGATGAGCTTCAAGGAAAAATTGGTTATCAAAAATTAACTAAGGATTTTCGCAATCCATCCGTTTCTGGCGCGATAGAAGGCTCTGAGCAATATTATGCTGAAGCGAATATTAAAGTAAGCGATAGTATAAAAGCTCAAGTGAAAGCAAAACGTACAGAAACAGAAACAACCCGTGTTCAAGGTGTTGGCGTTCGGACTTCTGCAAAGACTGGCGATTTTACCAATATGGTCGGCTATGAATTTATTGAAGAAAAGACTAAAGATCCCCTTACAAAACAAACAACAAGTAAAAAAGCTCATATTATTTCTGCCGGAACGAAATGGGATGTAAATGAACATTGGGCCATACGAGCAGAACGACATCAAGTTATCCCAGGAGAAAGAATTTTAAATAGTCAACCTGCCCAAAATGGCACATTTACTAAAGCTAGCTCTAATATTAAAGATGATTTTATTTCCAATAATAACGGTTTTAATGTCGAGAGTATTGGTGATAGAATAGTTTCAAGAACTTTATTTGGAGCAGAATATACTCCTATACAATGGTTGAGACTGTGGATCAACCAAGAATTTGAAGACAATTTTGATCTGGATCTTTCTCGAACTTTATTTGGTGCTAATCTTCAATTAACTAAACATGTTGATTTATATACAAGCTATGGTTTAGAAAATGGCCTAAGCAGCGATCGTAGCCAAGGTTTGATTGGTTTAAAAACAAACATTCCTTTTACACAATGGTTAAGTGGTGATGTTTTTATAGAACAAGTTAAAACCTTTGATGGAGATAACCCTCAAGATTTTACTTCTTATGGTTTTGGCTTGCGCATGAATCGCATCAAAGAACAAGGTTCATTACGTATAGAATTTCGTCATGTTGATGATGGCAGTATTCAATTTCTAGGAAATCCTGCCTTAACATGGAAAATGCGTGATAGTTCAACTTTCTTCTGGCGTACACGTCATTTCCAAAATGGGCATCTCAATCTTTTCCAACATTCTACTTTACTAGGCTTTGCCCACCGTCCCAATTGCTCCGATACAATGAATATTTTTAATAAAGTTCAATTTGATTGGGATCGAGATTATGAACGCACTCTTGCTTGGGAAGAAATGATGCTTGCAACTTCTACCGATTTAAATTTACGTTTTGGAAGCTCTTGGGATTTTATGCTTAGATATGCAGCTAAATACAATATGGTACAAAGCGGCAAATCTAAAGGTACAAGTTTCATGGATTTGATTGCAGTACGTGCTTTATATGAATTCCATGAAAATTTCGATGCAGGCGTCCATGCAGGAATTTTGCATGATTATGAAAGCAGAGATTTTCAATATGCCTACGGTGTTGAAGTTGGAATGAAAGTCGTTAAAAATCTTTGGATTTCTCTTGGGTACAATATCAAAGGATTTCAGGATAGAAAAATGTCTGGCAATGATTTTTTACGCGACGGTATTTATATTACAGTACGATTCAAATTTGACGAAACCACTGCAGAAGAACTTTTGCCAGCATGGTAATTTTTTTAACAATAAAAATAAAAAAATGGCGTGAATATTCACGCCATTTTTATAATAAGGAAGTTTCTATGAGATTGGTTATTTTTATCTTAATTACCCTACTTTTAGAGATAGGAAGTCTTGCAGAAGGAACTTATGAATTACGCAAAGGAAATAGCAGTAATTCAACATGTAAATTGGAAAGTCCAGGATGGAGTGGAAACTCGATTGTTTCGCCTGTAATAGATTTAAGTGCCCCACGTTTGACCTTCTTAAAGGTTGATATTTTAAATGCAAATGAAGTTATTGATATTTATACAAGCGTTACAAGTAATGCAAATTGCGATATTGGTGTCTGGACTCCTGGGCTGGATCCTGGTAATACAGAAATACCTCCTACACAATATAATGTTGTAGCAGGTGGAACAGGATCTATAACTGTCGCTAGTGGATGGTCTGAAATTAGCAATGCCCAGTCTATTGCAACACGTCCACGTGCGCCCTATACCTATACTCCTGCAAATGGAACAGGAACTTATACCGTACGTTTATTTGGAGAAAGCGCTACAACTGGAATAGATGGAAATGGTGTTGAGTTTTGGGATATTGTTGTTCGTGATACAAAAGGAACAGGAAGTCCAGCAGATGATACTCTTGTACGTGGTCGTGTATGGTCAAATCATTATGCCATCAGTTATTTAAATTTTGATGCAATTATGGTTGCAGTGTTTTATGTTGTGGCAGGAGAAGATCAGGGAAATTCGTGGTCAGGATATACTTGGAGTGAAGATTCTAATAGCATCAAACCATTTGGATTTCACATGTTCTCAAATAGCTATGGAGTTGATCCTATACAATATCGCTCGACTTCCCGATCGGATACAGCTTCGCCCAAACCAATTATAACACCCAAATATGCTATGTACCTTAATTCACCTACCAAGCCAGTTATCAATCCTATTCCTCCCAATATTTCAAGTTTTACATTTACTGTTTCATGTTCGGGAAGTACTCCTAATGGAGGAACCTTTAATTTTACTACGAATGGGACTTGGCAATATCAAATTGTTATTGATGAAAATAACGATGGCTCGTATGATTTTGTGAATGAACGTACTTTAACTGGCACAGCTCAAAGTGGCAATAATAGTGTAATGTGGGATGGTCTAAAAAAAGATGGAACACCTGTAGCACCCGGAACAAATATGTCTATTCGGTTGAGAAATAAAGCAGGAGAAGTACATTTCCCTTTTTATGATGTAGAAAATAAAAGTGCAACAGCAGGGCCTATTATTACACTTGTTGGTGGGGGAGGAAGTAATTATTTTTGGAATGATACACCTATAGCAACAGGGACAGCATCACCATTAGAAGGATCAATAACACCACATACTTGGACAGGGAGTTCAAGCTCTCCTTATGGAATAGGAAATGCTAGTATTATTGATACATGGAAATATGCTAGTTTTAGTGATGATGTAAAAATTTTTACATATAGTTGTGTTGGTGTTGCTGTTTCTGGTACAGTTTATAAAGACTCCAATCATAACAGCAATCAAGATGCTGGCGAAAGTGGAACAGGATTAGCATTATACGCAAAAATTTTTCCAACTACTTCCCCTACTGGGCCTGCAACTCAAGCAGTTGAAGTAAATACAACATCTGGCGCGTACAGTTTTTCCGCTATTGCAAATGGGAGTTATTATGTCATCATTGATAATAACAATACACTTTCAGATATAACTCCAACCTTACCCGCAGGTTGGATAGGTACAGAATATGCAAGTCTCATTCGTACAATTACTGTCAAAAGTCAAGCTCTTACCAAGCAGAATTTTGGCTTGTATAATGGTAGTAAAATTACATCAAAAGTATTTTCAGATACTGGTGTAGGAACTGGTGGGATTCCCAATGATGCTATTCAAAACGGTTCAGAATTAGGAATTCCTAATGTTTTTATCAGGGCAACAAATGCAGACG
>CAZPDM010000045.1:27048-34011 GCA_964585305.1 uncultured Planctomycetota bacterium
GTTCCGATGAATAATTTCAGTGCAGATCAGCAACAAACAGTTTTACCCGGAACAATTGTTTTATATCCTCATACATTTATTTCTGGCACAGGCGGTCAAGTAGTATTCACAACAAGCAATCTTGCTTCTCCAAATATAACAGGGTGGAATCAAGCACTCTATCAGGATATCAATTGCAATGGTGCGATTGATGCCGGAGAATCTGTTTTATTTCCAAGTACTGCAATCAATACAACTGCAGGGCAAAAAATTTGCGTTATTTTAAAAGAATTTGTTCCAACAAATGCTCCTACTCTTGCCCGCAATGCAGTTTTAATTACCCCTACTTTTACTTATACAAATGCTAGTCCTGTACTCGCAGATACAACCTTAATCAATACTGACGTTACGATTGTCAATCCCTCACAAGGACACTTGCGCTTAATCAAAAGTGTTAATCCTCCCAATGGACAGCCCGGCGATACATTGACGTATACGGTAAACTATATCAATGTTGGAACAACGTATGTTAAAGAAGTCGTTCTCTCGGATCCGATCAGTCCATATTTTACATTTGTTTTAGGCGAATTCCCTGGAGGAAAAGATATACTATGGCAAAAGCCAGATGGTACTACAGTATATCTTTCTGCTGCTATAGATAGCGATGAAGGAACTATGGAAGGCACTACTCTCTATGTTCGCATGGGAACATTATTACAAGTACCAGTAGGAACTTCTGGGATGATACAATACTTTGTAAAAATAAAATAAAAGACCAATTGATTTTCTTTTCAACACTACGATCATCTGCTTAAATTTAAGCAAATGATCGTAGATAACTAAATTACTGAAAATATTTATACTGTCGTCAACTATGCCATTCCGATTCTTAAAAACTTAGCAAAAAATTGTTGCAATGTTAATATTGCAATTATATAATGGAAAGGTTGGTGTTAATTTTTCTTATTTTAATTATTTCCAGGAGCAACAGATGTCTAGTCTTAATCTGAAGCCAAATCATAAAATCATAGAAAATTATTACGCATCGCTAACACAGATGAATAAGTTTGGACAAAAGCATGAAGGCGCAGTGTCGCAGGTTTTTGCGGAATTATTGACAGAGTGCAGTCGCAAGGTAAATTTACAATTGGTGCAGCAATATTCGTATTCGTATGGTGGGAGGAATTTGCGGTTTGATGGAGCTATACTCGATCAGTATCGTTTGCGACATGGAATATGGGAAGCAAAAGACGTACAAGATAATTTAGATAAAGCTATGATTCAAAAATTCCAACTGGGTTATCCTAAAGATAATATATTATTTCAGACTCCACATCACGCTATTTTAGTGCAAAATGGACGACAGATTTTAAAAGCAAATTTAGACCAACCTAATGAACTGATCCATACTTTACAGACTTTTTTAGAATATACTCCGCCGCAATTTGAAGAATGGGATAAAGCTGCGCAAGATTTTCAAAATCGCATTTCTGAAATTGGTATGGCCGCCATAGAGATTATTCAAGAGCATCAAAAAAAATATAAAGATGTAAAAGAGAGTATTGCAGATTTTTACGACCTTTGTAAGAATTCTTTGAACCCTAATATTTCTGAATCTTCGATTGAAGAAATGATCGTGCAACATCTCTTAACAGAACGTATTTTTCGCAAAATTTTTGACAATCCTAACTTTGTCCAACGTAATCCCATTGCTGTAGAGATGGAAAAAGTGATGAAGGTTTTGACCTCGCATGAGTTTAATCGCGATGGATTTTTAAGTAATCTAGCAAGTTTTTATAGTGCTTTGGAAATAACTGCGAATACAATTCATAATTTTTCAGAAAAGCAATCATTTCTAAATGGCATCTATGAACGTTTTTTTCAAGGATTTTCCAGAAAGACAGCAGACACGCACGGTATTGTTTATACTCCTCAGCCTGTCGTGGAATTTATGGTGAATTCAGTGGAAGAAATTTTGCAGAAAGAATTTGGGAAATCTCTAGGCGATGCGGGCGTCAATATCATTGATCCCTTTGTTGGCACAGGAAATTTTATTGTGCGAATCATACAGAAAATTCCCAAAAGTAAATTAACCCCAAAATATGAAAGCGAACTATGGTGCAATGAAATTATGCTTTTGCCTTATTATATTGCAGCCATGAATATTGAACATGCGTATTTTGAAGCAACAGGTCAATACCAGGAATTTCCAGGAATATGCCTGGTAGATACATTCCAAACCGATGAAGAAAATGTTGGCGTACAATATGACATGTTTAGCAAGGAAAACGCCGACAGAGTTATTGCCCAACGCAAGAAAAATTTCTTTGTGATTTTAGGAAACCCACCATATAACGCCAGGCAAGCCAACGAAAATGACAATAATAAGAATCGTAAATATAAAATTAGCGATGATAGAGTCAAAGATACGTATATTAAACATTCTACTGCCACAAATAAAAATGCGTTGTCTGACCCTTATGTCAAAGCCTTTCGCTGGGCCAGCGACAGAATCTTGCACAACGAAAAAGGAAAAGAGAAAGAAAAAGGAAAAGAAAAAGGAGAAGGCGTAATTGCCTTTGTCAGCAACAATAGCTTCATTGACGATGTTTGTTTTGATGGAATGCGCAAATGCTTGCAAGAAGATTTTGATACGGTATATATTTTGGATTTAAAAGGAAACATTCGTAAAGATTCTATGAGAGATGGTATTCCTCTTGGTGAAAAGCATACTGTTTTTGGCCTTGCTGCTATGGTTGGAGTTTCAATATGTTTTTTAATTAAAAAGAAAAGCAGCAAAAAAACACCTCATCGTATTTTCTATAAAGCTGTAGATTTTCGCGCCACACGAGAAGAAAAATTTGCTTTGCTTTTCAAGTCGCAAACAATAGGCCAAATCGAATGGCAAGAACTTCATCCCAATGCGCAAAATATCTGGCTAACAGAAGGACTGCGCGACGACTTTGCCACGTTTATTTCTATGGGAACAAAAGAAAGCAAAGCCGGCAAAAAAGATGCAGAAATGACGATATTTTTGTCTTTTAGTAATGGTATTAAAACTAATCGTGATGCGTGGGTTTATAATTTTAATAGTGCGGAATTGTCTAGCAATGTCAAACGTATGATTGACATATATAATGAACACGTTTATCGTTTGCAAGCTTTAGAAGCCAAACAAAATATCGATGATTTCGTATCTCCGGATGATACTAAAATTAGCTGGTCAGAAGGATTAAAAGCTAAACTATTAGCAAAAAAAATAAATAAATTTAATGCTCAGAAAATTAGATTATCTTTATATCGTCCTTTTATGAAAGAATACTTATATTTCGATGAATACTTAAATGAACGGCGTTACCAATTCCATCACATTTTCCCCACGCTTCAAACCGAATTCGAAAATCGTGTGATCTGTGTATCTGGTGTGGGAAGCAATAAACCTTTTCAAGTTTTCATGGTTCAAAAAATTCCTTGTCTTGATATGCTTGAAAAAACACAATGCTTTCCTTTCTACACATATAACGAAGATGGCTCCCATCGTCAGGAAAATATCACTGACGAAGCGTTAGAAGTCTTCCAAAAACACTACCCCAATGAGCCGCTTCTACAAACCACTCCAATTGAGACAGACAAGCCAAAATCTAAAACTTCCCAAACCCGCCAGATCAACCAAGCTAAACAACAAGCAAAATGGCACATCTTCTACTATATCTATGCCGTCCTTCATCATCCCGAATATGCTGGACGCTACACCGCCAATTTACGCCGTGAACTCCCACGTATCCTATTTTTACCAAATTTCCAAGCCTTTTCTCTTGCCGGCGAACAACTTGCTTCTCTTCATTGTAACTACGACCAACAACCCGAATATGCTCTCCAACGCATCGAAAATCCTGACGCCAAACTCAATTACCACGTTGAAAAAATGCGCTTGAGCAAAGATAAAACTTCAATTATCTATAACGATTTCCTCACCCTAGCCAACATTCCTCCCGAAGTCTTCGCCTACAAACTCGGCAATCGTAGTGCTCTGGAATGGATAATCGAACAATACCAAACCACCATAGACTCCCGCAGCCAAATCACCAACGATCCTAATAATTTCCACGAACCCAACCTTCCTGCCAATCCCGAATTCATCCTCCAACTCATTGGCAAAATCATTACAGTCAGCTTGGAAACATTGCGCATTATCAAAACACTGCCTAATTTTTAATCTAAATGTATAGTGTGCGATTAGATTTCGAATACGTAATTGGCATATTTTATAGAAAAAATTCTTGTAATATCAAGATTTTTTCTATAAAATATGCAAGATCAAGTTACTTATTATTTGTGAGACGAAATATGGAAATATTTACAAAAAATGATCAGACAATCATCTGGGGAGATGCAATTGAGGTACTTCAGTCCAAAGTCAATGATAATGAAGTTAATTTAATTTTTTGTGATCCTCCATACAACATTGGAAAAAATTTTAATGGTAGAAAAGATAAATGGGAAACAGATGAAAAATATCTCCAATGGTGTTATGAATGGATTTTATTATGTATCAAGAAATTAACATCAAACGGTTCATTATACTTGATGGCAGCAACTCAAAGTATGCCATTTCTTGATATTTTTATTAGACAACATCTTACTATTTTATCCCGAATAGTTTGGATCTATGATAGTTCAAGTGTCCAAGCTAAGAGATACTTTGGTTCTCTTTATGAACCAATTTTATATTGCGTAAAAAACCCAAATGATTATGTATTTAATGCAGAGGACATCCTTGTTGAGGCAAAAACGGGAGCAGTACGAAAACTGATTGACTATAGAAAAGCAATACCCACGCCATATAATACAAAAAAAATTCCTGGAAATGTATGGTCAATTCCCCGTGTTCGCTATAGAATGCCAGAGTATGAAGAACATCCCACACAAAAACCATTAACTCTCTTAGAACGCATTATTCTTGCAAGTTCTAAACCTGGAGATTTAGTACTGGATCCATTTGCAGGAACATTTACAACTGGATTTGTTGCTAAAAAATATCAAAGACGATTTATCGGGATTGATATAGAGGAATCATATATAAAAATTGGCCTTCGAAGGCTTGAAGTTGCTAATGATTATAAAGGTGAATTATTATATAAAACACCTAAAACCTATGAATCTTCATATTCTGAAGAAAACAAAGATATAACATTATTTGAGGAAATATAAAATTATGATATATCCTTTCTCAGAAATAATTCTAACTTTGCTTGAGAAATATTTTGGCAAAAATGCTAAAACAATATTTGAAATTAGTCCATTACTTGGGTATATAAGCGAGAAAACTCAATCAGCAAATCGTGGATCAAAATCTCGAAGCAGTTTTGCTAGTCTATATAGTTTATATGTTTTGATTAAAGATTATATTGATCATGGATTTGATAAAAAAGATAGATATTCTGAATATGAAGGTGCCGATTTTTCTCGATTGTTAAAGAGTATGAGAGATCTTCCTTTTGGGGGAAAACTTCAAAATCATGCTTTGAATAATCGTGTAAATGCTGAGTTTCATAAATTCTATAAAAATGATAATAGACAACCAATTATACATAAAGTTGATACTCGTAAATACTGGATCAATGAAAGTCTTCTAATTGTTCAAGTATCAGGTTTATCTTACAATATTGCAAATGCTATACTTGATATTATCAATGCTTATATTGCAATGAAACAAGAATCGTTTAATCAATTTATCCATGATTGTGAAGCATTAAAAAAAACATCTAAAAACCAAGATGATTCACTGATAAAATTTATACGTAGTTTAATTGCGCCTGAAAAAGATGCTAGAATTTTTGAAATTGTCAGCTATGCGATCCTTCGTGCTTTTTATGCTGAACAAATAATTTTTATTGGAGAAACAATTCAAACTGCAAAGCCACAAAATTTACATCTTTTTAAGACTGGACGAACTAATGCTAATGATGGAGGAATTGACTTTGTAATGAAACCTCTAGGACGATTCTTTCAAGTTACAGAAACATTAGACGTGAAAAAATATTTTTTAGATATTGATAAAATAGAAAAATTCCCTATTTCATTTGTTATTAAAACAAATATGTCAATTGATGATATAAGAAAACATCTTGAGGCAGGAGCAAGAGAACAATATACAGTAGAAAATATTGTCAAAAAGTATATGGAATCAATTGAAGAGATAATCAATATACCTCAGCTAATTCATATTTTTGACAATGTTATAAAAACAGGTAATGTTCATTATGTACTAGAGGAAATTATTAGTTGGAGTAAATTAGAATTCAACTATATGGATGATAATGCAGACGCTGGTTTTGTTACAGATGATGATGAAGATGAATAGATGGCAACGTTCTAACAAAATTCTATAAAAAGACATTCTTAAAAATTTAATATAAAATTACTTTATGCGTTGTAATATCATTGCTTTAACTTTTAAATTTATTAACATTTGTTTTGAAAAATTTCATTTTTGGGTGTATAATAAATGAATAGACAAAAGTTTTTGGACTAAAAAATATGCCAACTACGTGTTTGACATCCAACTGTGAGGAATTGAACCCGCCGCTGCAAATTTTTTTTCATTAAAGCTCGCCATCTATAAACGGCGGGTTAATTCCTACCATGCACTACGTGCATGGACGAGTTTACTTAGCTAAAGTTAGTATTGAGAACGTAATGTATAATAAATTCTTAGTCCAAATACTTTTGACAGACTACTTACAATTTAGCAGGCAGGCTGTTGTGATGGTTTGCTTGTTTGATTATATTTATTTAAGGTTTATGGTATGATCAAAATATTGGTTTTTGTATGCTTGTTTGTGCCCAGTGTACTGTTGCTGGCTCAAGATGAAGCTCGTGTATTGCGTTTCCCAACCATACATGGTAATCAGGCTATTTTCACCTTCGCAGGAGATTTATATACAGTTTCAATCGAAGGTGGAGTTGCCCGAAAGTTAACCA
>CAZPDM010000046.1:0-12298 GCA_964585305.1 uncultured Planctomycetota bacterium
CCAAGAATATTTTCAAATGTTAATAAAGCTATAATATTTTTTATTTTTGGTAGTATAATATTTTTTGCAAATGTTATTTTATTCTTGAGAATATTGAAATTTTCTTTGCTTCTATTTTTTGATTGAAAAGGCATTAACGTTTGAACAACAAGCAAAATTGTCAGTCCTGCTGCGGGTAAGGGAGCATAAAAAAAACATAAGCTCCAAAGCAAAAATACTACACGTTGGGAAACACCAAATACAAGTAGGGATAAGCATATCCAGGATGGTATCGCTTGGTTGAATACCCAAAATAATTGTGTAGTAAAACTGGAATATTGAAATCCTAATCCCCACCATTCTAAATGTCGAATGGGAGATAAAAGGAGAGAAGGTGTATAATATGAAATTCCTAAAATATCCATACCACTAAAAAAAATAAAAAACAAAGTAATGATAAAAAAGGGAAGGCGCAAACGTAAACTTAAAATAATTACAGCTAGAAAAATTCCTAAAACAGTCCAAAAAAACAAAAATATTTGAGTTGCTTGCCAGCCTAAATATTTTCCAATCATAGCAGATGGCATCCAATATCCCACATAATAAACTAACATAAAATCGTCAGTTTTATTATGAACAAGAATATTTTTAACTTTATTATCTAAATTTTTGTGAAGAAAGTCTTCTAGTTGTGGAGGATCAATTTTTTTATTGGGATTTTCATATATAATAGGCCAATCATATTCGATCAGATCACGTAAAAGCGCATTTCTCCAATGATGATCAAAATTTTGAAAACAGTATCCTCCAATACCAGAAAACAGTACCCAAATAGTAATGATTATAAGTGCTATACAACAACTGCGTATCGAAAAATGTGTTAATTTTATTTTTTCCAAAATTTCTTGTTCTTTTTCTTGTAATACTTGTAATCCTAAGCTATTATTAGGTGCTAAGATTTTTTCTAAACAGTTTTTATAATTTCGCCAAAATATTCCGATAAAAATAAGTGCTGTTGCGAATGCAACTAACCAATTTAGCCAAGTACAAACAAAGATAAAAAAAGGAAGAAGAAGATAAAAAAAAGCAAGATAGAAGATAATCTGCATTAAATATACCCTTTATTTTTTTGATTTTTTTCAATGTGAGAAAATATTTATGAAAGCGTTAATTACTGGCATCAATGGGCAAGATGGATCGTATCTTGCCGAATTGTTATTAGAAAAAGGTTATGAAGTTCATGGAATTATTCGCCGTTCTTCATTGGAAAATGCACAAAAGTTAGATAATCTTAAAAATGTTCAAAAAAAGATTACATTATATCCATGTAATATAGAAGATCATTTAGCTCTTTACAAACTGATTGCTGCAATTCGTCCGGATGAATGTTACCATCTTGCTGCATCTAGTTTTGTAAGTTATTCTTTTGAAGAAGAAGCTACGATTATTGCTACCAACTTTAACTCTACTCATTATTTGTTATCGAGTTTACATGAGTTAGCCCCAGAATGCAAGTTTTATTTTGCAGGTTCAAGTGAGATGTTTGGCGAGCCGGAAGAAAGTCCGCAACATGAAAAAACTCGATTTAATCCTCGTTCAATTTATGGGATTTCAAAAGTTTCCAGTTATTATGTAGTTAAGAATTATCGAGAACATTATAAAATGTATGCTTGTACAGGAATGACTTATAATCATGAATCTCCTCGCCGCGATTTTTCTTTTGTAACACGCAAAATATCTATGGGTGTTGCTAAAATCTATCTTAAAAAATCAACAAAAATTCAATTAGGTAATATGGAGGCCATACGAGATTGGGGATATTCACCGGAATATGTTGTAGCAATGTGGCAAATGCTAAATAATCCAAGTGGGCCAAAAGACTATGTATTAGCAACAGGAATCTCTCATAGTGTAAGGGATTTTGTTCGCATTGCTTTTGATATAGTTGGACTAAATTATCAGAATTATGTTGAAATAAATCCTCAATTTTTTAGACCTTCAGAACAAAAGCCATTGTTAGGGAATGCTCAGCTTATTCAAAAAGAATTGGGTTGGAAAAATCAAACTCCTTTAGAAAAAATTATTGAAAAAATGGTGGAGAATGATATTGAATTTTTAAGTAAGAATTAAAAAAAAGTGCGAGAAATCGCTAACCTTTTATTTATGGTGGATAGTATATCTTTTTTTATAAAAATTTTAGGAGATATTTCTTTTGCAACCTAGCATTTTTAGCAACATTTTAGCAAACCTTGAAAAAGTTATTCATGGAAAAACAGAAATATTAAAAAAATTTCTTATATGCTATTTTGCAGGCGGACATATCTTATTAGAAGATGTGCCAGGAGTAGGAAAAACTACATTGGCAAAGGCTTTGGCGTTTTCTATACAATGCCAGTTTCATCGTATTCAGTTTACTCCTGATCTTATGCCAGCAGATATTACAGGAAGCATGATTTATAATTCAAAATCCGGAGAATTTCAATTTCGACCAGGACCAATTTTCAGCGATATTTTACTTGCAGATGAAATAAATCGTGCTTCTCCACGTACTCAATCAGCATTACTTGAAGCAATGAATGAATCTCAAGTAAGTATCGAAGGTGTTGCTCAAACTATTTCTCCTATATTTACAGTAATTGCAACTCAAAATCCAGTTGCTTTTCATGGAACATACCCTTTGCCTGAAGCACAAATAGATCGTTTTTATATCAGCCTTACTTTAGGATATCCCAGCCGTAAAGATGAACAATTGATGCTGATCAGCCAGCAGTATCAACATCCTTTGGAACAATTGAAGTCTGTAACGAATATGGAAACTATTGCTTCCACACGTAAAATGATTAGAAATATTATGGTAAATGAAGCTGTACTAAGCTATCTTCTTGAGATTGTAGAAAATACTCGTCATGATCCACGTATTAGATTAGGTATTAGCCCTAGAGGTTCGCTTGCTTTATATAGGATGGCTCAATCTCATGCTTGGGTTAATGGGCGAGATTTTGTTATTCCGGACGATATAAAACAGATGGCCGCAATAACTTTATCACATCGCCTTTTACAATCAACAAAGATTCGAAATTCAGGCATTCGTAATGAGGAGATCATTCATCAAATATTATCTCAAATTAAAATACCAACTATATAACTATATAATATAAAAAATGTTATATTTTTTTATAATTTTTTTAAAAAAACTTTTTTTTTCCCTTGACAATTTTTACATAGTTGTTATAATATAGGTGTAATGAATGAGCGAGCAAATTTCAACAGTTAAAAAAATAATGGCTATTAAAGTATGCTCCTTATTCATACGCCTAGAATTTACTATAATGCGGGCGTAGCTCAGCTGGTAGAGCACAAGCTTGCCATGCTTGTTGTCGTGGGTTCAAGTCCCATCACCCGCTCCAAAAAAGTCTTCTGAAAGAAATTTCAGAAGACTTTTTTTTCTATATATTTTTTTCTTTTTTTAAAGCGCGAAAATTGCCATTCTTTTTTAGAATGGCAATTTTCTAAGTAAGTTGGCAAAAGTATTTAGTCATTTAGAATGGCAATCATCCATTCAATTTCCTTCTCTCCAACATTGAAGTTTATTGGAATAATTTTTAAAAATAATTTCTAAAGTTTGCCAATAATCTTCTTCTTTATTTTGATTGACTCTATTGCGACCGCTCGCAACAAATTCTGCTATTTGAGGATCTTTTTTTAGAATCTTTTGAATATTTCGTGCGAGATCTTCTGGATTATTTAGATCAATAAGTAGTCCTGCTCCTTGTACCTGCTCTCTTAATCCTGGCAAATCAGAATAAATAACGGGGCAACTTAATTGCCAAGCTTCTAGTGGTGGGATATTAGTTGGGCCAAAATAAGTTGGCATAACTAATGCTAATGCCTGTGAATACAGATATGGTATTTCTATATCTGGAGCTAGCCCTATGTAAAAAATTTGTTCTTTAATACCTAGTTTTTCAGCTTGTCTCAGGATATAATTTAAATTCCCATGTTCTGCACCGCAAAAAACAGCGTATACAGTTTTTTTTTGTTTTTCTTTTAGAAACTTAAGGGCATTTAAAATATAAATATGATTTTTATGTGGCCAAAATTGACTAGGATAGAAAATATATGGTCCAGGAATGTGATATTTTTCTGAAATGGAAATAAAATTTTTTTTATAGAATTCTTTTGTAATTTGAGTTTGACATGCAGGCAAAAAAGGAAATACTATTATTCTTTCTGGATCTATTTGATACCGACGAACTAAATTTTCTTTTCCTAAAGTAGAATCTGCGATTACTGCTATAGCTTTTGGCAAGGCTTGGTGGTATAATTTTTCTCTTTTTTCAAATTGTCCATAAAAGTTCACTTCTGGAAATTCTGGAAAATCTCGATGGCAAAGATCCCAAACTGTAAAAATATAATTGTGGGAAAATGTATATTCTGCCAAATAAGAGGGAGAAACAAAATAAATCAAGTCAATATCTGCTTGGCTAAGAATTTGATCCCATTGACTATCGTAACGTCTTAACAAAAGCAATTTTATATAAAAAATAATTTTATGTAAAAAAGAAAATTTAAAATATTGGCATGATATATTTTTCCTTTTAAGTATTTCAATATTTTTTAAAGAAGATGTAAGCACTATAAATGTGTAAGGATGTTTTTGATGGCGATGGAGTAATTGGATCATACTTAAAGCATATTGAAATCCTCCACCATCATGTAATTCTTGCTCTAAAACTATAGCAATTTTCATATAAATCTTTACTTCCTTCAAAAGATAGGTATTTTTTATGAAATATATATTGTTTATTTTTCTATTTTTAATTTTCTTTGCTCAGAATCTCATCTCTCAACGAGAGATTTTATATTTAAAAAATCCTTCGGATAATTTAAAATTAATTGCAGAAAAAATAAGAGATGGGAGTAATTTTTATGATACTAATTCTTTTTTGAATAAAAAGCAATATTTTATTCGTATTGCTATGAAAAAATTTAGCATAGATGAAAATAATCAAATTCCTGAAAATGCTTTTCTTGGTACAAAACCCTTTGTATTTTTTACTGTACCTGAAAGTATCTATGGTAAAAATATTTTAGATATCTATTTAGATATTGGATATGAAGCAGAAGATATTATTCGTTGGCAGAAAAATCAAGATATGGTTGCGATTGTCTTTTGTTATGACAATACAATCAGTATTTCTAAAGAACAAAATGGCCAACTTCCTGAAAATTGGAAAAAATATGTTTATATTCCAACATGGAAAAATTCTTTAGCAATATTTACTAAGTTGGCTAGCGATGCAAAAGTAGAAGCACATAAGCAAGGCGAGTTTGCACCGGAAAATTTATTTTTTAAGACGGAAATTGAAAAAAATTTTGTAGTAAATTATCCTGAAGAAGCTAAAAAAAGAGTTATGTCAGTTCCTTATAGTGAATTAAAAATAACTGGAGGAGCCGATTGGGTATATCGAGCATTTTTAGAGAAAAAGCTAAGTTTATTTGAACATTTTCGCGGAAATGGTAGAACTATAAATGAAATAGTGGATCCGGATGGCACTCAACAAGAATCTGGAGTGTTGGAATTTCTTGGACCAAATATTAAAATTTCTGAGCTTGAGGAAATTGCTATTATTTATTTAGGACGGCTTTCTATTTTAGAAAGCTATAGAAAAGATAAATAAAAAACTATTTTATAAAAATTTAGCAGTAAATATGTTAAAACATGTTGCAATAGTTTTTTTATATGATAAAATGAAAAAATTCGCTTTAGCTTGCTAAGTGTTAGTAAGTGTGTGAATTTTTTCTATTAAAATTTGTTGATCGGCAATTAAATCATCCCTCGGCCTAAAAGCTAGTGCTTTTTGGCGAATATTTTGTAGAAAAATATTTTTGAACATTATCTAAAAATATGAGGTTGCGAATATTTTTTGCCCCAAGCAAAAAAACATCGCGAATTTGTTTATGAATATCAAGCGTGATAAAAAGAAAGACTTGGAAATTTTAGGACTGTCAGGAATATTTCAAGGGATTGCAGATAATAATCGTTCTGGGATTTTAAGCGTCCAATCAGGAAACCAGGAAAAATACATTTATTTTGATCATGGCAACATTAAAATGATCGCATCGCCACATCGTACGAGTGTGCTAGCAGAAGGTATGCGCCGGGCTTTTGGCCAAATTGATGATGATGTATTGCAAGAAGCCTTTCATATACAAAGATCGACTAGTAAAAGCCTTTCAGAGATTTTGATTGAGCTTAATGCTGATCAAAAGTTTATTGAAAATCTTTGTCGAAGCCAAATTCGAGAAGAAATTTTTGAATTATTTATATGGGAAGATATGCAATTTGAATTCCTAGAAGGTGGAACTTCGGAAGAATTATTTAGTAAAGAACTATTAAGTTTAGACATTTCTATTACACCAAGCATTATTTTTATGGAAATGGCTGGTCGGTTGGATGAATGGAAAAATATTTCTGAAGTTTTTCCTTCTTCTAAAGATATTCCCTATATCTCTGCTGATATTTATTCTGAGCTTGAACCCGAACAACACCACTTATTAACAATAACAGATGGTTCACATGATTTTGAAGAAATTTTTGCGCAATGCCGCTTACCATATTTTCAAATGATGAAAACATTTTATATCCTTAAACAAGAAAAGCAATATCTTTCCCTTCGTACCGCTTCAGAACTAAAAGATATGGCTAAGTGGAACGAAGTTAAAGCAGATATCTTTAAATGTATTAAACTGTATGAGCGAGCAGAAGAGTTAGGCGGGCAAGATCAAGAAAGTATTCATTGGTTAGCTGAGGCTTATGAATCTTCAGGTTTAATTAGTAAGGCAATTATAAAATATCGGCAGTTAGGCGAATTATCTCTAAAAAAACAAGATTATGATGGGGCAATTCGAGCCTATAGTAAAGTAATTACGTATTCTCAAGAAGATTCTATTGCGCATAAAAATTATATTTTTGCTTTATTTGAAAGTAGTCGTTTTGAAGAAGGTGCTACTGCTTCCATAGCGTTTGCTAAGAAATTAGCTAGTGATAATAAACGACGGGCTATTCAAGTACTAGAAAATGCTTATCAACATAATCCCCTTAGTCCTGAAATATTAGAATATATGGCTTCTTTATATTGGGAATTGGAAGAATATAATGCTGCAATTTCTAATTATACAATGCTAGCTAATTTATATAAAGTTCGCAAACTATATCAAGATACTATTTCTTCGTATCAGAAGATTCTTACAATAGATTATAATAATATTCAGGCACGCATTGAACTAGCAAATACATATCTTTTAATGAATGAACAGGCACGTGGAGTTGAAGAATATAAAAAATTAGGAGATATTCTTTGCAAGACTGTTTTGCAAGACTCATTTGGATTTAACTATCTGATTACTGTCTGCGAAAAAATTATTCAATTTGAACCGGATAATATCCAAGCTAGAGAATGGTTAGCAGATGTTTATATCTATCATGGTGATGTTACACATGCACGTGAGCTTCTTTTAGAACTTATGGACTTTTTGCAGGATAAAAATTATTCTGACACCTTGATTTCTGTATTGCAAAAACTTGTTCAAATTGAGCCTAAAAATCGTAGCTATCGTCGGATGCTAGCAGAAATTTATCATCGTATGCAATATTATGAAGAAGCAACAAAAGAGTTAGTATGTATTGCTAATCTGGCAATTGAGGATGGAACATTACATTTGCAGAATAAAGATGAACAGGTAGCAATTCAAATTTTATCAGAAAGTTTAGATGCTTTGAATCTTGTTTTAATTATTGAACCGTTTAATCTTGAAGTGCGACAAAAACGTGCTGAATTGCTTCATCAATTAGGATATACACAAGATGCCGTACACGAATATAAATTGGTATGCAATATGACAAAAGCTGTACATAATTATCATGACGCTTTGACGGCTTTATTTCATATTATTGAGTTAGCTCCGGATTATGAGCCTGGTGCATTTTTAGAAATGGCAAAATTGTGTGAACGTCAAAATAAAATGGATCTTGCCATCAATTTTTATAAAAAATATGCTAAAAGAAGTTTGATGCGAGGAGATTTTGGTGAAGCTTTACAAACCTGTCGCAGACTTTTAACTATGCTTCCTAACGATTCTGATGTTATGAATTGGAGAAATATTGCTACTCAAGTTAGCAAAAATTAAAGGAGAATTTTTTGGCGAAGCGTTTATTTATCCTTTTATTTATAACAGTCATATTTCCAGTTTTTTCCCAAGAAATTCCAATAAAATTGCCGGGTATCCAAATTTTTCGCCAACAAAAACAAATTTGGGTAATGGGTGTTGTAAACCAAACTCTTGGCCCTATAGAGCTTTTAGCTACAACAGCAATAGGGAAAACACATGAAAGTGTTTTAGTATTAGAATGCTCACCTCAAATATTTCAAAGTGCTTTGCTTCTTTTAGGATTGAATCCTGGTGGAGGAGGAAAGTACCAAGGTGACACTGTTTCTCCTTATGGGGATGCTGTTTTTATTTATGTAGAATGGCAGGAAAACAATCAGACTAAGCGTGTATATGCAGAAGAACTTGTCTGGGATTGTAAAAAAAATACAAGTATGCAGCTTACTCATTGGGTCTTTACAGGTAGTCGTTTTATACGAAACTCCAAAAATAACATCATTTTTGCGGCAAATCCACAGGGCATTCTTATTGCGACATATTTTGATCCTGATGCTATTCTGAATAATCCGCTGCCGGAACGTGTGGATGATAGTGCGTATGAGGCTAATTTTCGCGTAATTCCACCAAAAGGGACTCCTGTAAAAGTTATTTTGAGTAAAGTTAAGTAAAGTTCTCAAAATTGGAGACCTTGTTATGGCTTTTAAAAAATATGTTGAAGTGGAATGGAAAGAAATTCGACTACAATCATTTAGAGATTGGGGAGATACAGAAATTTATTTAAATGTTGCTTCTGGCTACCCAAGCACTTTTATCCCTAAAAATACTGATGAAAAACTGATTACAGATCTTAATCAAAAACAGCAAGAAGATCAAAGTTGGATTCTTTCTCCTAAATCTCATACAGATAGTATTTTGTTTTCTGGATATGTTGAGCATCTTTTGCAAATTGGTATAACAGTTTTGGAAAATGATGAGAATTCTCCTACTAATTTGTTTTCACATGGCGCAGAAAAAGTAGCTGAAATAATAAAAAGTTCAGGGGGAATCCCCGATAAGATATTTCCATTTTTTGGGTTATCAAGTTTACTTTTTTCAGGATTAGCTTCTTTAATTAAAGATCGTAACGATCTTTTAGGAATTTATGTAGAGCAGTTCCGGCGCGGTTCAATATTTCCTATTGGAAAGCCACTTGTTGGAAATATTAAACGTGGCACAGAGATTATTGGAGAAATAGACATTGGAATATCAGTTTGCCCAGAAGAAAATGATTCTTTACTTTTTTATCATGATGTTGAAATATTTCCATTTTCTAACCATGAAATTGGGGTGTATTATAGTGGGGATTTAATTAACTCTAAGCAATTGTATATGATTTGGACAGTCAATAATTGGAAGTCGAATCCTCTTACAAAAATGAAACGTTTAGGTAAATATTGGGTAACAGTACTTGATATTCCTCCTGAAATGGAAATGGGAAACCAATTGGAAGTTGCTTTTACAGATGAAAATCAACGTTGGGATAATAAAGATGGGAATAACTGGGTATTTACTCATTTTTATTGGAATTAAGATTGCATATTAAAATATTTCTGCTATAATCATCTTTTCTTGAAATTGTGATAATGTTAAAAGCTTAAAGAACAATTTTTTTAAAAAACAATAAGAAAATTTTATGAAAGGAAGTAGTCTATGAGGGGTATAGTACTTTTTTGTCTTTTTACTTTACTAATAACCTACCCCTGTTTTTCTCAAGATCAAGGAATTCAAAGGGAAGATTCTTTTAAAAAACTTAGCCAAGAAGCTATTGCTTATTATGAAAAAAATGATCTTGAAGCAGCCGTTTTTAAATTTAATCAAATTTTATTAAATAAACCGACAGATAAAGAAGCCCTTCTTTTACGAGATATGATTGGCAAACAAATGCTTATTCAAATGCTAATGAAGGGTGGAGAAATCTCTCGAGTTGCTCGTACATTGCTTCTTTATGCAGAAAAACCACCTGCCATAAGAAAAAATGATCCCGATCAAATTAAAAAATTAGTAGATAGTGTTGCAAATGGCAAACTTTATGAACGACATCAAGCCATTAGCGAATTAGAAACTCAAGTTGGGGAATTAGCCATTCCTCCAATGCTACCATATCTATCTAGTTATACACAACCTAATGAACGAATTAATATTATCCTTGCTATCCGACGTCTTGGTCCAATTGTTGTAGTACCTCTTCTCGAAGCCTTACAGTCTCAAGATTATTTTTTACGACAACAAATTGTGATTTTATTAGGACATATCGGTAGTCGTCTCGCGCTTCCTGAACTTAAAAGAATTATAGAAAATCCTTCAGAAAGTGCAGATATTAAAGAATATGCTCAAAATTCTTTTAAACAGATTACTGGAAAACCTGCTGTAGCTTTCCCAGCTTCAAAAGTTTTGTACTATCAAAAAGCTCTTGGATACTATAATGACGATCCTACCTATAAACCTGCTTCTGCACTTTTCTGGTTACAATGGAAATGGCAAGATAATAATTTAGTTCATCAAGAAATTCCAGCATTTTTATATAATGAAATTATGGCCGAACAGGCTTGCTATCATTCTTTGGAAATAGATGCCAGTTATCAAAAAGCATTAGCCTTACTTGCACGTATTTATTATGCTCAATATTCTGAAATAAAAAGTGTTGAAGATGCTATCGATTCCCGGACATTTATTCTTCCTTCAGAAGAAACTTCTAAATTTGCACAAGAACAACCTTTAGCTCAAAAAGCTGCAAATATTGCTGCTGCTGTTGGTCCAGAAATATTATATATAGCATTACGTGATTCTTTATCTCCACAAGAAAAACGTCCTGAAGTAACTGTAAAAATTTTAGAAGATATTGGCGAAGAATGCAAAGGACGTGGTGAGATTTCAGCTATTTTGATTACTGCCTTATTAAATAAAGATAAACGAATTCGTTATGCTGCAGCAGAAACAATCGCAAAAATCGAACCAATCCAACAATTTAGCGATGCTCCTCAAGTTATTAAAGCATTAGAAGAAGCTATGGGAGAATGGGATGCCCGCTCTGTTCTGATTATTGAAGATGATGATGCTGTTCGCAATAAACTAGTAGATGTTGTTCGCGGACAACCTCTTAATATGCAACCATTCGCAAGTGCAACAGGATGGGAAGGATTGCGTCGTGCTAGAAGTTTCCCTCCCCAAGACATGATCATTATTTCAACAGAACTTAAAGATGTTGGAATCGTAGAAATTCTTAATGCTGTTAAAGAAGAATATCAAAATAAAAATGCTGCAATTGTATTACTTGCTCCGGAATCAAAAAAAGAAATCGTTCGCAAACAATTTAAAGATGTAAAACAAGTTAAAGCTATTTTAACCAAACCCCTTTTAGTTCCTGCTGTACAGGCTGAAATTAAAAAGAGTATGGATTTAGTACGAAGCGAATATAAGAGCAAAGCAGATGAAGTTGCACGAAGAGCTGTAGAAGCTTTAGCAAATATTGCTCCCAATACCAGCTTATTTAAATTTTTGCCAAATGCTAGCAATGCGTTATGTGAAGTTTTACTTAAACGAAAAGATGCTATTCGTATTCCTGCTATTATTGCGTTAGGAAACCTGGCTGAAAAGAAAGCATTAGATAACCTACACGAATTACTTTTTGATAAAGAAACTGCAATTGCTGTCCGATCTAAATCTGCGTGGGCATTAGGAAAAATTTATTACAAACATCAAATTAAATTAGAATCTCAAACTTCTGATAAAATAGTTGCTATTTTGCAGGAAACTCTTTCTAAGAATATGGAAAATAACGCTGAAGCAAAGAAAAATTTGCAAAGCCTGCAAAAACAAGTATATTATCTTTTAGGTCAAGCAAATATTACTGCTGAGAACCGTCGTTCTATATTTAAAGATCATCGTATTCATCGAAATATTGCAACTAAAATAGAAGCATCTTCTACCAAACCTATTACTGCTGAAGAAGAAGAAAATATTGTTGAGCCAGCTAAAGAACCAATAGAAGGAACAGAAGTTACTCCAGAAGGAACAGAAGTTACTCCAGAAGGAACAGAAGTTACTCCAGAAGGAACGGAAGTTACTCCAGAAGGAACAGAAGTTACTCCAGAAGGAACGGAAGCTACTCCAG
>CAZPDM010000046.1:12398-19422 GCA_964585305.1 uncultured Planctomycetota bacterium
GAAGTTACTCCAGAAGGAACAGAAGTTACTCCAGAAGGAACGGAAGCTACTCCAGAAGGAACTACTGAAGGAGAAAACTGGGGAAATGAAGGCTGGATAGAATCGAACGAAAATACTGAATATAAAGATGAATAGAGATTTTAACTCGTTAAAGCACGCCTTTTGGGCGTGCTTTCTGACAACGAAAGGAAACATGTGCGTTTTGGAATTATCGCAGATGTTCATGCTAATTTAGAAGCTCTTAGTGTAGCTTTAGATGTATTGACAAAAGAAGGTGTAGATCAAATTATTTCTTTGGGAGATGTCATTGGATATAATGCAAATCCTGTTGAATGTTTATCAATTTTGATAGAAAAGCAAATTCCTAGTATCAAAGGAAATCATGAACGTTATCTTGTAGGTGAAAAAGATGATGTTCTTAAAGAAGACATTGATAAAGTAATTAGCTGGACAAAAAAACAACTTGCTAAAGAACATTTTCAATATATACTTGAGAAAATGCCTAATAAGATGTTACATGAAGCAGGTTTTTTAATTACACATGGTTCTCCAAGAAATAAAGATGAATATTTAATTAAATTAAACTCTTTTGTCGAGAGTTTAAAAGCTATGGAAAGTAAACATCCTAATATTAAAGTTTGCTTTCATGGGCATACTCATTTACCTTCTATTATTGCACGAGGGCATATTATTCAGAATATCCAAGAAGATATGAAAGTCGAATTGATAAAGGATAAACAATATTTAATCAATCCTGGCAGTGTCGGCCAACCTCGTGATCATTGCCCTCTTACTTCTTTCGGTATTTTTGATACAGAAAGTTTTGTTTTTCAATTCTATCGTCGTCCTTATGATATTCAAGCTACTCAAGCTAAAAATCGTAAGCAAGGTTTTGATCGTTTTGCTGATAGATTGGCAGAAGGAAAATAAAAGTTATTTAGAAAATTTTATAAATTTGCCAAGGAACCCGCTATGTTCGCATAGCGGAAGAATTGGTATATGATAACTTCTAATCAGGTAACAAACTATGGCCGAAGAAACTCAACCTTCTTTTGTTTCCCAAACAGCTATTTTATTGATTGGAAAACGCTCAGTAACTCTGACAGAAAAACTATATACTATTGGACGAAAAGAAACGAATATAATATGTATAAAAGACCCTCAAATTTCTGGGCAACATGCAGAATTGACATATAAAAAAGATGGATGGTGGATACAGGATTTAAAAAGTCGTAATGGAATATTTGTCAATGGAAAAAAGGTAGAAAGCTGTCTTCTTCGACATGGAGATACGGTTCGCTTTGGCGAAATTTCTGGTGTATTTCATTACAGCGAAAATTTAAAAAGAAAGCATCTTTTAAAAAAATTAGGAGTTTTGGCTGGAATTTTATTACTCATATATTTATCTGGAAAATTATATTATAACTATCGTTCTCCTACTCGACATATCTACCATTTGCCTAAAATTCATGGGAATTTACTAGAAGATTTTTCTTTTGAAGATGGATTTTTTTGGGAATGTGGCTCTAAAATGGGCATTTATTCGAATCAAGCACATTCCGGACGTTCTAGTTTACAATTTAGCAATAATCAAAATTCTACAATATCAGAAACTTCATATACTCGTACAATAAGGGTTCCTTATAAAAAATGTTATAACATCAGTGCTTGGATTAAATCTGTGGATCTAGATGGTTATGCTGGAATTAAAGTTTCTTGGATTGCTGGACAAAAACATATTGGCGATAGTTTGTCTAATATGATACAAGGAACAAAAGATTGGGAAAAAATTGAATTTGTTGCTATTCCTCCACCAAATACAGACGAATTTCAACTTAGTTGTATTGTAATTGGTAAAGGAACTTCAGTATATTTCGATGATATTGTTGCTATTGAACAAAAAGAAATTCCATCGCAATTACAAAATTTTGAATTTGCAGGTATGCAAATTCATATAGATTCTCGTGGAATTATTCGAGTCTATGCTTCAACAGGAGAATCATGCGATTTAGGAATTTGGGAAGTTTATAGTGGAGTAAATAAACAGTCTCTTTTAGGAACCCAAAAAATTGCTTACTATAATCGTTTGGCTGAAGCGCAAACTTGGAATGGATATTGGGGAGAATTAGAGTCTGGAAAACCTATATTTGCTAAGGTTTTAGCTCAATTTTCGAACCAAGAATTACTTTTGGATTACCAAGTTAAATTACCTATAGAACAATCTCAAACAATTACTAAATATCGTTTATGGTTATCTAAAAATTTTCTTTCTCGTCAATATATTGATTCAGAGTCTACAAAATTTATGAATTCTGAAGTATCTTGGTATTTCCCCAAAGCTAAGAAAAAATTTAGATTACTGTTCGCAACGCCTTTGGAATGGGCTTTTCAATCGGAATCTTCTGGAGCTGGTTATACTACTCAAGTTTATTTAACACCACAAGATTCTCAACTAAGCTGGAAACTACGTTTGCAGATAACAAATCTAGAAGATGCTCGACAATTGCAACAGTGGTATAATGATGCCCAAGCGAAACAAAATAAAAATCAACTTGGCCAAGCTATTTTACTTTATCAAAAAGTTACAGATAGCGTTTTACCTATCGAAATTGAGGAACTTGCTAAACAACAAATACAACAACTTGAAAAAGTTTGGGAATACGATATTTCTCAACTCCATCAAATATGGGATCAAGCTCGATTTTTTAATATTTATTCTTCCTATCAACAATCTTTAGAAAAAGCTATTCCGTTAATTTTACGATGGGAAGGACATCCACAATTTAGTACTCTTCAAGAAATTTTGAACCAATTAAAAGCAGAATCCGAACGCCTTTATGAAATCGAAAATAATCGTAATGTAAATCGTCTGCTTCATATTGCTCAAAATTTAAGCATAGATGGAAATATTTTCTTAGCATTAGCAGTATACCAAAATATACTTGAAAAATATCCGCAATGTAATGAAGCTAACATTGCTAAACAACAAATAGAAATATTAAACAAAAAGAAAAAACAATAAAAAACGAAGCCTATTTGGCTTCGTTTTTTTCTACTATTTTTCTAAGTTTTATGCTTTTTTAGGATTTTCTTTGGCTTTTTTAATTATGGTTATTTATGGATAAAAACGTTGCACTCTCTAAAGCCTATTTTTTAATTTTAATACGCTTTCTTTTAATATTTTGTTGCATTGTAATATTATTTATTCAACGTGCGGCGGATTCTTTGCCCAATTTATTTTCTTTTAATGAAAGCAAATTGTTAATAGGCTGTCTAGTTTTAAATTTAATATATATTCTTATTGCCCATTTATTTTATCGACGAATTGATATTTTCTTACTTATTCAAATAGGTACTGATCTGCTTTTGGTAACAATGCTTATTTATGTCAGTGGTGGAATGCTGTCGATGTATCTAACATTATATTTTGGTCCTATCTTAGCCGCCGGAATTTTAGTTAATTCGGCTATTGGCTTTATTTATGCTTCCTTAGCTACTATTGGAATCTCTCTTGTTACTTTAACATATTTTCTAGCCGCAACAACAAGTGCAAAATTGCCTTGGGTAAGCGAGCAGATGCTTTATCCATTCTTAGAACATGACTATCCTTTTCTGCGGGCATATTTATTTGCACAAGGCTTATCGTTTCATTTAGTTGCTCTTTTTATTCATTGGCTCTCAGGAGTAATGAATAGCCAACGTATTTTGCATGATGAAATATTACATAATTTAGCCGATGGAGTAATTGTCGTAGATACTAAACAAATAATAAATTTCATCAATAAAAATGCAAAAGAAATGCTGTCTTTATCAGATAAAGAAACTTATGAAGGCCGTCAATTACAAGATATTTTTTCTGCTCCTCAATATACAAAAATATTATCAATATTGAAAAAACTGGAAAAGATACGTATAGAAATTGAAATTGAGCATAAAGGTTCGGTGTTACCTATTTTGCTAACGATTACGCCGTTTTCGACTAAAAAACAAATCCATGCGTATATTATTATCTTCCATGATATAACAGATCAAAAAAGGATGGAAGAAGCTTTAAAACAATCACAAAGATTGCAAACAATTTCTGAAGTAGCTTCCACTATTGCCCATGAAATTAGAAACCCTCTGGCCTCTATCCGTGGTGCTATTCAAGAACTTCGAAATTCGTTTTCCACTACAGATGAAAAATATCTTTTATTAGATATTGCAATAAAGGAAGCTGATCGTGTAAATCATATTATTGGAGATTTTCTATATCTTTCTAAAGTTCGGTTTCCTAATATCAGCAATATTTTTCTTAACCATCTTATTGATGAGTTTGTTTTTTTTCTTAAAAAACGTCCGGATATGTCGCAATCTGAAGTAATTTTAGATATCCAGCAAAACCTTTGGGTATTAGGGGATCCAGAGCAGCTTAAGCAGGTATTCTATAATCTAGCAATTAACGCTCTCGAAGCAGCAAATACATTTTTACAATTAAAAATTGTTGCGAAAAACTGTCCTGCAAAAATTTTTGCAACTCGATGTCGTGTTCCTGTACAACAATTAGACAATCCTGGTGTTGCGATTTATTTTATAGATAAAGGAAAAGGAATTAACTCACAGTATAGTGAAAAAATATTTCAACCTTTTTTTACAACAAAAGAACATGGTACAGGAATGGGGTTGGCCTTAGTTACAAAAATTATGGATATGCACCAAGGACTTTACTATTTTCATAGTATACCTGGAGATGATACTACGTTTGGTATTTGGCTTCCTAATAATAAAATTTTCGAATAATTCAATTTCTAATATTAGGGCAATCAGATGGAATGTTCCAGAATTTTAGTTATAGATGATGAACATAGCATTCGAGAACTTTTAAAGCTAATTTTGCGCAATGAAACATATCAAATCAGTGTTGCTGCAAATGCTAAAGAATCTCTTGAACTATGTCAAAAGCAACAGCCAGAAATTATTATACAAGATATGATGCTTCCAGATATGGATGGAATTGAACTTCTCAAGCAAATAAAACAAATGCTTCCATCAGCTATTATTATTGTGATTACAGCAGCATTAGGCTGGCAAATTGCTGTTGAAGCAATGCGGCTTGGAGCATTTGATTACATTCGCAAACCTTTTGATAATGATCATATTAAGGCTGTTATTTCCCGCGCTATCAAATACAAAGCACTTCGCGGAAGTATGACAGAAAATATACATCCTAGTAGCCTTCAAAACATCATTGGAAGCACACCATCTGTCCAAAAAATACAAGATATTATAAGACGTGCAGCTCCTACAGATTCCACAATCTTAATACATGGAGAAAGTGGAACGGGAAAAGAATTGGTCGCTCGAGGAATCCATCTAAATTCTTTACGACGTGAATTTGTTTTTATTCCAGTAAATTGTGGAGCACTTTCTGAAACCTTGATGGAAAGCGAGTTATTTGGGCACACTAAAGGAGCGTTTACAGGAGCTATCACTGATAAAAAAGGCTTATTTGAAGTTGCTAATCATGGCACACTTTTTTTTGATGAAATTGGAGAAATGTCATTATCTACTCAAGTAAAGTTATTACGTGTTCTTGAATATTGCGAATTTATTCCTGTAGGAGCAACATCAGGTAAAGAAGTTGATGTACGTTTTATTACTGCTACAAATAGAAATTTAGAAAAACAAATCGATAAAGGGGAATTTCGAGAAGATTTATACTATCGCTTGAATGTCATTCCGATTTATTTACCTCCACTTCGTGAAAGGAAAGAAGATATTCCTTTATTAGCAGGACATTTTTTGGCTATTTATTCTAATAGAATGCGCAAATATGTTACCCAATTCGCTGATGATGCAATGTTACTATTGCTTGCGTATCATTGGCCTGGTAATATTCGAGAATTAAGCAACCTGATTCAACGCGCTGTGGTTATGTGTGAATCAAATATTATTCTTAAGAAAGATTTGGAACATCATATTTCGATTGATAAAAACAAAAAAGATGATGTAGATGAAACTCTATTAGAGCAAGGCATAGATATAGAAAAACACTTAGAAGAGATTGAGAAAAAATATATAAAAAGAGCTTTACAGAAAACAAACGGAAACCTGACAAATGCCGCTGCTATTTTAAAAATGACCCTTCGCTCGATACGCTATAAAGTAAAGAAATATAATCTAAATACCTTCTGACATATTCTCCAGGTCTGAACAAGTCCTGGAGTTTTTTGGTTTTCTCACAAATTTCTTTATAAAAAAACTTTGATAAATATTTTGCAAATTTCGTCACAAAGATTCTAATAGATATAAGCTATCTATTATCTATTCGTTTGGCTAACATTTATCAACAAAAAGGATAAATATGGATAACTTACATAACAAAATAAAGTTAAGTATTCTCATTGTAGATGATGAAATAAATATTCGTAAGACATTATCATATTGTCTGAACTCAGAGGGGCATACTACGGCTGCAGTAAGTAATATCAAAGATGCTGTTGATGAGATTAAGAGACATTACTTTGATATGGTTTTTGTAGATTTGAGATTGAGAGGGGAAGATGGATTGGATTTGATTCCTATTATTGTGAGCGAAGCATCTTGGATCAAGGTGGTGGTTATTACCGCTTATGGTACAATTGAAACAGCGGTAGAAGCTATGCGAAGGGGAGCTGCCGATTATATAGCCAAACCATTTAGTTCGGAGCAAGTTAGATTGCTTGTAGAAAAGATTTCTGAGTTACGAAAGATCGAGCAAGAACTTGCCTTTCTAAAAGAAGATATTAGCCGAATCAATCCGGAGCCTGAATTTCAAAGTAAAAACGTTAGTATGCAAAAAGTGATTGAAATGGCTCATAAATCCGCAGCATCTGAAGCTATTATTTTACTTCGAGGGGAAAGTGGTACAGGAAAAACTGTTTTGGCACGAGAGATCCATCGTTGGAGTTTACGAGCAAACAAATCTATGACTATAATTTCTTGCCCTACTATCCCATCGGAACTTTTAGAAAGTGAACTTTTTGGCCATATCAAGGGATCTTTT
>CAZPDM010000046.1:19522-33865 GCA_964585305.1 uncultured Planctomycetota bacterium
GATCTTTTTTATCGCATTAATGTGATTAGCCTTACTCTACCATCTTTGCGGGAACGCCCAGAAGATATTATTCCTTTAGCATTGAATTTTCTTTCTTTTTTTTGTCGGACAAATCACAAAATATTTCATGGTTTTACAGAGGAAGCTACAATAGCATTACAGAGATACCGATGGCCAGGAAATATTAGAGAACTTCGAAATGCAATCGAACGATCTGTGATTTTTGGAAGTAGAGATTTTATAGGAATAAAAGATTTACCAGAAACATTATTGTTGTCTTGCAATAATCCTGCTATTGGAGATAAAGTATCTCTAGCTACCATTGAAGAACTTCACATTCGACGTATTATTGCTACTACATCTTCTCTTCAGGAAGCAGCAGATATTCTTGGGATTGACCAGGCAACACTTTGGCGTCGAAGAAAGAACTATAATATCTAAATGTTCTCTCCTTTTTCTCTTTGCATTTTGCAATGTCTATTTTTTCTTTCTTTTCAATTTTCAAGGTACAATCAAAGGCCGCAACAAATATTTTCCTACCTTTATTTTCCTACCTTAGGTAGAGTACGCCTCGATTTTGTTTGCAAAAAAATTGTAGATATAACAACGATTTTCTTGTGGCATAGTAGTTGCTTATAGAAATGCTATCAATTCTATCTATTCACCAATTTGTTTATATAATAATGGAGGCTTTTATGACGATAAAAGCAAAGATATTCTTTGGATATGGCTTAGCATTTACCATTATGGGATTGGTAGTAGCTTGGGCAATAATTAACATCCTATTATTGGGAAAAGCAAGCAATGCAATTTTACAGGAAAATTACCGAAGCATTCTTGCTGCAGAAAATATGGTGAATGCATTAGAATTGCAAAATAGTGCTATTTTGCTAATCTTTTTAGAAGATAAAAATAAAGGGAGTAGTCAATTTAGAGAGAACGAAGTAGAGTTTTTGCAATGGTTTGTTCGTGCAAAAGATAATATCACGATTGTAGGGGAATCTGAGTTAATTGAATCTATAGAAAATGATTATTTGGAATATAGAAAGCAATTTTCGAAACTCATGGAACTTGGAAAAGATGATAGTCTATCTTATGTTAAAACAAAATATCTGGAGTCTATTTTTCCCATTTTTTCTAAACTACGAAATACATGTAATGAATTGCAATATTTGAATGAAAAAGCAATGCGGTTAGCTAGTGAAAATGCTTCTTATGTGGCAAAACGCGCTACCTGGTCTACTCTACTTATTGCTACCATATCTCTATTTATCGTATTTGCATTAAGTTTTATTCTTGTCGAACGAATTGTTCATCCGATTGAGTGTTTTATCAAGGCATCTCGTGAGATTGCCGCTGGCGAATACTCGATACTCATTCCAGTGGAAAGTAATGATGAACTTGGAAAATTGGCAAAAGAATTTAATCAAATGGCAATACAGCTCAATCACTATCATAAAATGAACATTGAAAAAATTATTTCGGAAAAAAAAACAAGCGAGGCAATACTTTCTAGTATTGACGATGGTTTGATAGTTCTTGATACAAATCTTCAGGTGATGAGTATTAACCCTGCAGCGCGTCGAATATTGCGATTGGAATTTCAAGAAACTTCGAAAATGTGTTGTGCAGACATTTTACCTGCTCCAAATATATGTGCTCTTATAAAACAAACTATTGAAACCGGTTCCCTTCCTAAAACAAAAGAAGAGGAACGAATCATCTCTTTTAACAATGATGACAAGCATCAACATTACTTATTTTCAATTACAACAATCCAGGGGAAACAAAATCTTTTCGGAATAGTACTTTCGCTTAGAGATGTAACCCGGCTCAAAGAAGTAGAACGTCTCAAGAGCGAATTTGTTATGGCAGCATCACATGAATTGAGAACCCCTTTAACAAGCATAGGTATGAGTATAGATTTGTTATTGGAACACGCCATTGGCAGACTATTTGCAAAAGACCAAGAATTGCTGCAAGTTGCTCATGAGGAAGTACAACGACTGAAAATTTTGGTAAATGATTTATTAGAGTTAGCTAAGATGGAAGCTGGGCAAATTGAATTAGAGTTTAGCGAAGTCGATGTAAAATCTCTTGTGGAGCATATCCAGTCTATCTTTAAAAATCAGATAGAAATGAAATCTATAATATTTACTACCCAACTACCGGAAAATTTACCTCCAATCTGGGCTGATGCCAACAAACTTGCTTGGGTATTGAGTAATCTTATATCAAATGCTCTTCGCTATGTAAAACAAGGAGGAAACATTACGATTGCAGCTCAAAAAGCAGGTACGCATGTTCATATTTCTGTTAATGATAATGGCCCTGGTATTCCTCTGGAATATCAAAGTAAAATTTTTCAGAAATTCATTCAAATAAAAGGAAAAGAATCTGGGGGAACAGGACTTGGCCTAGCTATTTGCAAAGAGATTATTCGAGCACATAGTGGTGCGATTTGGGTAGATTCTGAATTTGGGAAGGGAAGTGTTTTTACTTTTACTGTCCCAATCGCCAGATAGGAGAAAAAATTATGGAAAAGAAAGCTATTCTTATTGCTGATGATGAAAAGAATATCAGGCTGATGGTTTCGCAAGCTCTTGAATCATTGGATGCGTTAATAGAGACGGCGGTAAACGGCGAAGATGCATTGGAAAAGTTAAAAAAAAATAATTTTGCCATTGTTATTTTGGATTTAAAGATGGTTGGTCTTGATGGAATGGAAGTTTTGTGGAGGATTAGGGAAGAGTTTCCCAATATCTCCATTATCATCATAACTGCCTATGGAAATATTGATATAGCTGTTGAAGCCATGAAGTTGGGAGCTTTAGACTTCATTCAGAAACCATTTACTCTCAGTAAAATTCGCGAAATTGTGAAACATATATTAGATAGAGAAATGGATACTAAGATTGTGTGACAAGAAAAATATACAAAAGAGAGTATCATATATGAAAAATATCAGAAATATTGTAATAGTTGGCTGTGGAAGATTGGGATCGTTATTGGCTAATAGGCTAAGCCAGGGCGGAAATTCTGTAATCGTCGTTGATCGTGATGGGGCTAGTTTTGCCAGGTTATCAACGGATTTTAGTGGATTTAAAGTGGAAGGAGATGCTACTCAATTGTCCGTATTAGAACTTTCTAGGTTAAAAGAAAGTGATTTGCTTATTACCACTACACATGAGGATAATATCAATATAATGGTAGCCTTGATAGCTAAGAAAGTACTTAACGTTCCTATCGTACTTGCTAAGGTTTTAGAACCAAAATTTGGGCAAATTTATGCACAACTTGGTATTAAGACTATCTGCCCAACATCCATAGCTGCAGAGGTATTTTTGCAAACAATTATGGAAAATAGTTCTGTTAGTGGAGAGCAAAAAACATGAAAATCATTATTGTTGGTGGTGGCAATACAATTTATTTTCTTTGTCGTATTTTTGTGGCAAAGGGACATAATGTAGTTCTTATCAATCGTAATTATAGCGAATGTATAGAATTTGCTAGAAAACTTAAAGCCACTATAATCTATGGTGATGGTAGTGATATAAAAATTCTTCAAGAAGCTGGAGCTATGGGAGTGGATGCTGTATTGGCTGTTACGCCCAATGATCAAGATAATCTTGTGATTTGCCAATTGGCATCGCTTCAATATCAAGTGCCTAGAACTGTTGCATTGGCAAACGATCCTGACAACGCAGAGATTTTTCAAAAGTTAGGAGTGTCCGCATTCTCTATAACACAGATTATTGGAAAACTCATTGAAGAAAGGACATCTCTGGAACAGATTACCAATTTGTTGCCGATAGCCGAAGGGCGTGTGATGGTTACTGAAATCACTCTTAATGAGAACTCCCCGGTGGTTGGAAAGTTGTTGAAAAATATCATGATGCCACAAAATGCACTGGTGGCAGTAGTAATTCGAAATAATCATCCGATCATCCCTCGAGGAGAAAGTCAACTGTTATCAGATGATAGGGTTATCTTGATTACTCTTCCTGAAAATCATGGAACTATATTGAGGCTATTCACAGGAGAGAATTAAGGAGCTAATCTTGAGAGAAAAAAACTACATAAAGCAACAATATCAGACGGTTTTATATTATATAGGTATTATTCTTTTGCTTTCTACGATTTTAATGTTTTTTCCACTTTTGGTTTTATTCTCCTATCCACAGGAAATAGAAAATATTTATGGTTTTATAATGGCTGCAACTTTACAAGGATTTTTTGGTTGGATTCTATACCGACTTTTTAATCCTATAAATTCATCCCTGCTCACTGCTCAGGAAGGTGGAGTCATTATTCTTATAAGCTGGTGTTTGGTTATGCTGTTCTCAGCTTTGCCCTTTATTTTTATACAAGGCTTGAGTTTTTCAAGAGCTTTATTTGAATCGGTTAGTGGGTGGACAACTACAGGACTTTCCATGATAGATGTTAGTTTGGCCAGTAAAATGATTTTATTGTGGCGAAGTATCATACAGTTAGCAGGTGGGGCAGGGTTAGCTATCATTATGATATCCGCCATTGTGGAGCAAGTAGGAGTAGGAATATCTACAGCCGAGGGACATAATGATCAGCTTGTACCACAAGTACGACAATCAGCAAGATTGGTACTAACTATTTATATTTGCTATGCTTTTGTAGGAATACTCGCCTATTTCTTGGCGGGAATGTCTTTCTTTGATTCAATCAATCATTCATTTGCAGCAATTTCCACAGGAGGATTTTCTACACGTGTGGAAAGTATTGGGTACTGGGATTCGGTTGCAATAGAATCTATAACTATAGCACTTATGCTCCTTGGTAATTTGAGTTTTGTAACTGCCTGGCTTTTATGGCGAGGGAAAATACGACTTGTCTTACGAAATATTGAAGTCCGTCTTTGTTTGATAGTAATACCTCTTGCAACAGCTATTTTGTTTATTTTCGTTTGTTATGAACTTTATTCCAATGTTGGCAAATCGCTACGTGTAAGTTTATTTGAAACGATTTCCGCGCTTACAACCACAGGTTTTTCAACTGTGAGCTATACAAATTGGAACTCTCTTGGCATATTTTTATTGATTTTGCTGATGTTAATAGGCGGAGGTACGTGCTCTACATCTGGAGCTATTAAACAATTCCGGATTTATTTACTTTTGAATTCGATATTATGGGAATTCAAACGAGCATTATTGCCTCGAACTGCTGTAATTGAACATTCTATTTGGGAAGGAGAGCAACAAGTTTTTATTGACAATGATCGCATTCGGCAAATATATTTTTTTGTGTTCATATATCTTATAACTTATGCTATAGGAACTTTGATTTTGTGCGCTAGTGGATACTCCCTTCAAGATTCACTATTTGAGTTTGCTTCGGCTCTTGGGACTGTTGGATTATCAATAGGTGTTACATCTGCATCAATGCCTGACTTAGCACTTTGGGCAGAGACAGTGGCCATGTTTTTGGGACGTTTAGAGTTTATGGTTATAATCGTCAGTATCTTTAAATTGGGACAAGATAGTTCTTGTTTATTGTTTAATAAAAATTTCTAAATCAAAAAAACTTCTTTGTATTGCAACAAAGAAGTTTTTTATATTACTTTTTAAAAATTCCAAGGCTGGGGGATCCATCCTAAAATATTATAGGCTTTTTTAGAATCTAAAGAAACATCTCCCATGCGTGGTGGTGAGGGAGGAAATTGTACTCGAAATTTTCCTTCTAGTAAATCCGCATGGTATTTTTTTGAATTTAAAATTTTCTCGCCAATATTATACAGACTAATTTTATTAGGACATCCTAAATTTATGATCCCCTGGCAATCTGATTCCATAAGTATATCGACGGCTTTACCGATTTCATTGGTGTTAATGGTAGAACGGACTTCGTCATATAATAACGTTACACGTTGGCTCTTTTTGAATCGAGATTCAATCCAATCCACTGCACCTTTATTTCCTTGAACCGATGGTCCCATAGGTAAACCTAATCTGATAATAAGATGATCTTTGGCAGAAGCAAATACTTTTTCCGCTTCTACAATGGTTTTTCCAACTACAGTCAATGGATCTGGAATATCTTCTTCTGTATATCCGTTATGATGGTTTTGTTTTCCAGAAAAAATAAGGTCGTAGGATATATATATTAAACGACATTCTTTAGTATTTTCTACAATATTTGAAGCCCCTTTAACATTTAGCTCGTATGCTCGTTCTGGACAATCTTCTGCAGCATCTAGATCACATAAGCCAGAACATTGAATAATATGTGTAGGAGAAAAATCCTGGCATATTTTTTTTATAGATTGAGTATCTTCACTGTTGATAGAAAGAACATTCTTGCCAACAGATGGTTTTGGAGCAAAATTATTTTTTATTCCAAGAATTTGTCCTGGATAATGATTTTGAAAATGGTTGAAAATAGGCCAACCATGAATAGATGTAATACCTGTAATAAGGATTTTATAATGAGATGATTTTTTCATATTCTTATAAAAGTTAAATAAAAGTGTGAGAAGTCGCAATTTATTTATGACGGAGAGCATATTTTTTTCTATTTTTGAAAACCATATTGTAAAATTTGTTGTAAATAGGCTTTTGCAGCCGGGTCTCGTTCATTTTGTAATAGTTCACGAAAATATTGTACTTTTAGCTGTCGAGTGGCTTGGTGAATTTGCCAAAATGCAGATAAAATTGCTAATCGTTCAGAAGGATTTTGTTGATATTGGCGTTGTAAAAATTCTATCGCAGTAGGATCGGTTAAATTATTATTTGCCGCTAAATTTCCTATTGCAATAATACCTTCTTTGGGTAAAAGTTGTGCTGCCTGAATTAAAATCCCCCAAGAACGAGCAGGCTGTTCATAAGGCAGGATTGCAGCAGCCGCAGATAAGCGAATGTTTGATTGCGTATTATTTAGTTCTTTTGCAAGCATTTTTAGCCCTTCTGTATTTTTACCGCGAGAAATCCGCAGCAATGCTTCTGCTGTAGCAATCCGAACTATTGCTTCATTATGGTTGCGCAAATTCCAAAGAAATTCTCCGGCTTTGACATCATTTGGACTGGCTATTTTTCCTAACGCTTCAATAGTTCTCATAAGCAAAATAGGATCAGCATTTGTCAAATTTTCAGGTTCAATGAACTTTGCATATAATAAATTTGTTATAGATGGATCATTTTTAGGGCCTATCAAACCTACGATAAAAGTAGCTTGCCAACGTAAGCTAGGAATATTAGAAGATAAGGCAGATTGTAAAATATTTGCGATTTTATCATAATTAGGTGGAGCTTGACTAAAAACTTGTAATATAAGTTCTTGTAATTCGAAATTGGATTTACCATATAAATTAATGAGAGCATTATGAGCAAATTCAGATTTTTTATGCCAACGGATAAGCACCCAAATAGCTTCCCGTAATTCTAATTCCTTTGGATTATCCCAATCTATCGTATTTTCCAATTGATTAGGCAAGTTCTTTGGAGTTGTTATATTTTGTGTAGTATTCAAAATACTAATAAGCAGTTGTTGCGATTCTTGAGTACATAAACTATTTGATTTCCCCAAGTTTTGCAGAATTTGACTTTTTAAATCATTATTACTACTTTTTAAGTAGAAAGTAGATATATCAGAAATATATTTTGTTTGTGAACTTAATGGCCAGGAAGTCCAAATTTCAATAGCATAACTTTGTACAGCAGGATCGGGGCTTTGTAATGCAACAGCGAGTACACTTGCTTGTGTATTTTGATTTTCGCTTTGTAAAGATTTTACAATCTCTTGATAAGATTGCCCTAAAATATTAAGCATATTTGATAAAATAAAAAATATGAAAACAGATATTCGTAGCATTTGTTAATTCCTTGTTTAATTTTATTTCTTGTTAGAAAGATGCTTCCAAAGTAAAGCTAAACAGGCTTGGGAAGTTCTTTGCTTATGTACTAAGCGTTCGTCTTTAAAAATATATTGTCGAACCTCTGATGTGCATTCATCGCTATAAGCTACATAAACTAATCCTAAAGGTTTAAGAGGAGTTTCTCCAGTTGGGCCAGCAATTCCTGTTGTTGCAAGTCCTATGTTGCTATTTGCAAGATGTCTAATTGCTGAGGCCATTTCTAATGCACATTCTGCACTAACAGCTCCAAATTTTTCTAATGTTGAGGAAGAAACGCCCATTTTTATTTTAGCAAGGTTACTATAGACAACTTCTCCCCCTATAACATATTGAGAACTTCCTGAAACGTTGGTAAGGCGATTTAAAACTAAACCGCCTGTGCAGGATTCCGCGACAGCAATTGTTAAATGCTTTTTAGCTAGCATATTTCCGACAATATTTTCTAAATCTTCATAAGCATTGCTATATGTGGATGCTTTAATTTTACTATCGATGCGATTTATAACTTCAGTAATGACTGATGCAGATGTTTTCTGGGGAAATTTTATTTGGATATTTATTCCATAAGGTGTTGATAATAATGATAACCATGAGTCTTTTGGAAGCCAATTGAAATTTTCTAAATCTGCACTAATTTTTGATTCTGCTAATCCAGTTGTTCTCCAAATATGAAAATAATAAGGTTCGGGCGGAAATATTTTGAGCAATTGTGGCAAGATTTGTTGCAAAAACATATATTTCATTTCATGAGGAACTCCTGGCATTGCTGCAAGATAGTGGTTTTCTTTTTGCAAATCAAAACCAGGTGCAGTACCATTTTGATTAAGAATAAGATTAGCTCCTTTAGGAATATATGCTTGCTTAATATTATTATCTGTCATAACAATATTGCGGCTTTTGAATCTTTCCAGCATAGCATTATATGCTACTTGATGATATTCCAATTCTGTTCCCAAAAATTTTGTTATTGATTCTGTAGTTAAATCGCAATGTGTAGGGCCTAACCCTCCGGTTGTAAGAATAATATCTGCACGATTCCAAGCCTCACTTAACGCTCTTACAATTTCTGTAATTTGATCACTTACAGTTGTATTTTGTCTTACGTTAAAACCTGCTTTAGTGAGTTCATCATTAAGAAATAGTGCATTACCATTGAGAATACGACCGTCTAATAATTCATTTCCAATTGTTAGTATTTCTACATTTGCCATTTTTTTCTTTCTTTATAGATATTTTAATAAAAAGACGCGGGATGTCCCGCGTCTTTTTATGCAAGTAAACCTTGCTTTATGAAAAGTTGCTCTATTGCAGAAGAGCCAGATTGTATCCAACTTAATAGCGTATCTAAAGAAATCATTGATAGAGAATGTTTATTTACGAATTCTAAAAGAGCAGATGAATAAAGTTGAGGTCTTTCTGAAGGAGAGAGGTGCCGGTATGTATTGAGTACAAACAAACCTTTCTCACCAGATTTGATTTGGCGAAGAAGTTGGCTTCCCCACCATAAAGTTGCTTCCTGATTTGACACAACTGGTAAAAGAACTAAATTCCCAGATGTTGAGTGAATGCGTAAACAATCATTATCTTGAGCAACTTGTAACCCCGAATTTTGGAAAAGTTGAGCTAATGCTAATAATAAATCATTGTTTGATCCACAGAATATTTGACTTTGCAGTTTGCGAATATCAATGATTTTTTCTTGAATTGTTCCACAATCAGTTTGTAGTGCTTGGACTTGTTTTTGTAAAGATATAATCTGCTGTTGCAGTTGGCTAATTTGATTGTGATTTGTTGCAACACTTTCAGAAAGATTATCAAGTTCTGGAAAACCAATATTTTTAAGCCACATAGGTTGCAATCTCGATACTGATTCAAATTTTGGCCAACTCTCAGTATTTGCTGCAAGCTCTAAAGCGGTTTCTAATAGCTGTTGATCTTGGCTGCTACCATGATGATTAGGAAGAAAAATTATTTTTCCTTTTCCATGTTGAAGAATCCCAGCTATTACTTTTGGAGTCTTTTTTTGTAAAAGGTTGGGTTGGGATGTCATTTGTTCCTCTGTTAAAGTTGCTAGAGGTTCCCAAGCCCCTTCTCCCCAAACATCAAGTCGAAGTTTGGCTTGAGTAAGATACTCAAAGAATGGAGTAAGCTCGCCCAATCGACTTATTTTTAAAGCTGAGATATTTATAGCAGCAGATAAAGAATCTTCTTGAGATTTCTTTTCCGTATTGGCAACTACAACTTTTTCAGTTGCTACAATATTAGTATCCACAGATTTTTCAACGTCAACAGCAACTACAACTTTTTCGGTTGCTACAATATCAGCATCCGCAGGTTTTTCAGAGTCAGTGGCAACTACAACTTTTTCGGTTGCTACAATATTAGCATCCGCAGGTTTTTCAGAGTCAGCGGCAACTACAACGTTTTCGGTTGCTACAATATTAGCATCCGCAGATTTCTTTTCAGTATCAGCGGCTACAATGTTTTCGATTGCTACAATATTAGCATTTACAGTTTTTTCAATATTTGATTGAGTTTTATTTTCGATGGTTGTCGAGAATAACTTTTTTTTCTCGTAAATTATATTGAGCAATTCTTTAGAAATAGTATTTGTATCTTGGATACAACGTAAGCACAATTTTAAATTGCGACCAGCTTCTGGCCATAGCCAATCGTAATTTCCAATTTTCAGCTCAGGATAATGAGAATGTCGAATATTTGAATATGGTCGTAGTAAAACTACAATAATTCCGCCATTTTCAACCCAAGCCATTGCCCATTTTCTAAATCTTACAATACGTTGGCTTAATTCCCTAAAATCTTGGGGAGATAAAGCACCATCCAACAATGGCCAAATTCTATCAGGAGCAATAACAGTTGGTTCTAATGGGTCAAAAACCATGACAGAAAACTGCTCGGGCCATTTTGGAAAAGAACACCCTAAAAGAGCTTGAAAAGAAATAACATTAGTTAGCATGTTTTAGCCTTGAATATTTTTTCTAGCAAAATTTGCATAATTATAAGAAAATAATTTAAGCTTGCAAATTTTTCTAACGAAATTTTGATAGACAGTTATGTCCGATTTTTTAGGTCAAAACACGAATTTTTGAGTACAATAGCCTTGAAAAGGCTAATGGTATTAAAATAAGATATGCTATAGGTTTAGAAACAGTATAATATCTTGAGTTGTTTCTTTGCCTCCAGCTAAAACTATTGCTTTCTTAAGAGATAACATTAAGTAAGTGTTAAACTTACATAAAAAATAAGAAATAAAATCTTATTTCAGCGTACATTATAGCAAATTCTATGCAAATAGCAAAATAAAAATTTGCATGAATCTTAAAAATGTTTTCAGGAAAGTTTCGTTAGCAAAACTAACGAATAAAATTATGAAGTTTTTATAAAAAAAAGCTGACCTTTTTACTTGCAAACAGTAAGTATTTTTGATAGCTTAAAATTCTCTTTTATTAGAAGTAAGTTGTCAAAAGCATTTGGGCTGAGAATTTATTTACATTCCTATCTCAATACTAACTTTAGCTCAGGAAACTTGTTCATGCACGGATGTGCATGGTAGGAATTAACCCGGAATTAACCCGCCGCTTATAAATGAAGACTTTAAAGAAAAAAATTTGCAGCGGCGGGTTCAATTCCTCACAGTTAAATGTCCAAAAACTTAATTGACTGACCATTTATTATACATTCCGTTCTCAATACGCTTTTTAATTTAGTTTATTTTAGAAAGAACATTATGGAAGAAACAAAAAAAACAGGAATTTTATCTTCATTTCCACGTGTATTTTGGATTGCCAATGTAATGGAGCTTTTTGAACGCGGTGCCTACTATGGTATGAATGCTGTATTAGCAGTATATCTTACTAAAGAATTAAAATTTTCTGAACAATCTGTGGGCTTTCTCCAAAGCATTGTGTATGCTTTAACTTATATTCTTCCTATTTTAAGTGGGGCTTTAGCCGATAGGTATGGTTTTCGCCGTTTTCTTCTTTTAGCATTTTCCTTATTGTCCACAGGCTATTTTTTAGCCGGCTATAGTAGCACTTATGCCACAGTATTTGTCAGCTTGCTTATTATGGCAACAGGATCAGGTTTATTTAAACCCATTATTACTGGCGTTATTGCCCGAACAACAAATCAGGAAAACTCTGCGATAGGTTTTGGTATTTACTATTGGATGATTAACATGGGCGCATTTTTAGCCCCATTGCTTGTAAGCTATCTTAAAGGCTTTTCCTGGATGTATGTGTTTTTGGCGTCATCAATTTATTGCGCACTGATGCTTATTCCTACGATCTTTTTATTCAAAGATCCACCTAGCGAAAATAAAAAGAATCTCAAGGATGTTCTCTCTGGTATGGTAATGGTTTTAGGTGATGCTCGTTTTATGCTTATGATATTTGTTTATTCTGGCTTTTGGATTCTCTATTTCCAAACTTTTGGATCAGTACTTTGGTTCTTACGAGATTTTATTGATGCCAAGCCAGTTAACGAATTCATGCAATCTTTAGGATGGTCATCGTTTAAATTTGACTCTGAATTTGTAACTATGATCAATGCAGGTGTGATTATTTTGCTTCAGGCATTCATCAGTCGTTTGATTAAAGATAATAAACCGCTTCCCACTATGGTTACGGGACTTTTCTTTGGTGTTCTTGGATTTGTTTTTCTTGCTTTCGCCAGCAATGTCTGGATTTTCATTATTGGTATTGTTGTATTTACCTTAGGCGAAATGACTGCACATCCCAAATATTATAGCTATATTGGTATTGTTGCTCCCGCCGATAAAAAGACAGTTTACATGGGATATGGATTCTTATACGGCATTATTGGTAGTCTTGTAGGTTCTAACTTGGGTGGAACTTTATACGAAATGTACCTCAAGCCTTTAACCAAACTAGCCGACAAATCTAATATTGCACCACAACTACGCGATTTCTGGATGATATTTGTTATTTTAGGTGTTTTTGCAATGTTAGGCTTGATTATTTATAATCGCTTCTTTTCCGAAGATACTCCCAAAACAAATCGTCTAGCTTGGAAAGTAATGACTTTCTTTTATGCAAGCATTATTATTTGTGGCGGCTATGTATTGTATCGTACCCTTACAGCTCCTGAAATTGCTTATAAAACCTTATTCCAAGTTGCGATTATGTTTGTTATTGGACTTGGAGGAGTATTGATTAGCTTAAAAAACAAGAAATAATTTTTTTATAAAAAAGCAGCCTAGATATCAGGCTGCTTCTTTTTTGTGTGGGTAGGTAATCTAAATTTCACTGAAAAATCCAATTTTTTCATTTGTACAAACGTTTGTACAAATTTTTAGTCATAAGACTTATACTACCTTTTTTTATCCGGGATAATCGCATTCTTTAATGAATGTAATGGTTTTTATTAAAAAAATAATTTATAAAAATGTCAAAAAAAATTATTTTTGACCAATTTTTTATACAAAATTTTATTTCTAAGTATAATTGTATCTCTATGATAAAAATTATTTGGTTTTCATTTGGTTTTTATTTGGTTTTTAAGAAAAAAATTGGTACAATCGATTCGCTAAAGATTTCAATTTTGCGTACCCTCCATAAAAAACAAGTTTTTTATGTGATACGCTATATTTTATATGGTAACAAAATCTATATAAAATGTAGGTTTCGTAAGATAAAAGATTTTTAGTCTTTTATCTTTTTTTGTTCTGGAGATGACGATAACAATATCAATACCAGTGCAAATATATCGGGTATTGTTACTACTTCCTCAAGTCGTACTGGTGAAATGCCCATCAGTCTTTTCTGCCAAGCCCAATAAATCCTACACTATATCGCCTCAGTTAGGCAAAGTCCTCATCAGCACCGTTCCCGTCAATAAGAAATTGAATGTGGCTGGTTTGGGCCAGCTAGAGATTCCCACGGCTTTGGCTGGTTACACTATCGGACTTTATTTCGGGGATTCCACCAACAATCAGAGCCTGCCAATATTTCCTGGCGGAAAACTCATTGTCAGTGCCTTTTTTGAAATAAATATTTGGAACGACTCTGGGCCGGTTACGACTTTGCCCAAACCACTCAAAGTGAGTCTTAAACTGCCGGATAAATATCAGGACGGGACTTTTCCCAATCCTGAGACTGGCAATCCCCCTCCTGCTATGTAAGTATCTTGTTGGGCAAATAATCAAACGTCGTCTCACAATAACAATCGTTCTCTATGCTTGCGTTAGCAAGCATAGAGAACTGCACAGGTTCTAGGCTATGTGTACTGGAGAACATTTCTACCTGCGTTAAAAGACCATTTGCTATTGCAATCTTTTTTTAACTGTTTCAGAATTAAAAAATACTTTCGGCAAAGTTCGAAAGTATTTTTTTTAGCCAATTTAAAGTCAGCCCAACTTTTTTAGAAATTTTACCATTTCCCAAAAAAGTTTGTTATATCAAAGTAGATGCTTTTCTGCG
>CAZPDM010000047.1:0-25766 GCA_964585305.1 uncultured Planctomycetota bacterium
ATCGCCATCATAGTCTGCTGGGACAGGAATCCATTCATTTTTTTGTGATAAATTTGTAGATTGATTTGTTGTTTTAGGGAAAATATAGTGTTGATATAATATTGGAGAAATATTTTCAGACGATTCTAAGTTGGATGGATTTAAAGAAATCCATTCTTCAGTTACAGAATTCCACAATGCGAGTTCTGTTATGCCATCTCCGTTATAATCTCCACATATTGGTAGCAAATTTGACATATCTTGCCAACTTATATCATTTGAGAAAGCTAGTTGTTCCTTTTGAGAAATTTTTGAAAAATCTTGGTAAGTTTTTTCTTGATATGTTTTGTAACTATTTTTAGATTCTAAAATACAATATTTCCCATGAATATAATTCCAAACAACTAAATCGCTACAAGCATCGCCGTCGAAATCCCATATAGCAGGTACAATCGTTGCTTGACCTTGGTTATCTTCTAATATAGCATTAACTGGACTAGAAAGGTTTATAAAAAAAGTTTGATTTAATTTTTTTCTATACTCGCCATAAACACTGATAATAATTTTTGATTGTATTGTTCCTACAGGAAAAGAAAGTGTCCCGCTCTTAGCAATATAATCAATTCCTGCTAGAGCAGTGCCATTCGCTGTGGCATATTTAACTGTAATAATTTCTTTTGCAGGAGCAGATAAACTAACTGTAAAGGATGCATTTGAAACTCCAAAATTACGTTGGAAAACAGTAATATCTTGTACTGTAATGGAAGGTATTTGATCATCGTTTGTAATTAAACATATTCCTTGCGCATCTGTTATTGTTGCATTGATAGGTTTTGAAAGATTGATTAAAAATTTTTCATCTGCTTCGTTGATTTGCTCGCCATAGATACAAACCGTGATATTTTTTGTTGTTTCTCCTGGCGCGAAAGTTAGGCATCCAGATGTTGTTTTATAATCTTTTTCTGCTAATGCAGTATTAGCTGCTGTTGCATACAATACTGTTACAGTACGAGTACTTGCTCTTGAAAGGTGTACAGGAATATCTACATTCTTGATTGAATTACTTTCTGAAGCAATAACATCATCGATTGTTATGTTAATGTCATCATTGTTAATTGTTCCAATGCCTTCGTTATCTACGATAGTTGCATTTTGTTGATTATATAAAAGTACTTTAAATTGCTTGGTTTCTTCTGAGATGCTGTCTGAATATACTGTAATAGAAATTGGCAGACTAACTACATTTGCTGCAAAACTTAATGTTCCACTTTTAGCAATATAATCTTTTCCAGCTATAGCTGTATCGTTTTCAGTATTATACTGAACTTTAACAATTTGAGATGTTGGAGCAGATAAAGTAACTAAAAATTTAAAAACTCGGTTCGTAGTAGTAGAAGTTCCTTCTGTTAAAGTAGCATTGCTAATTGAGATTCCTGGGATTGTATCATCATTATTGATTGTACAAATTCCTCGTGCAGTAAGAATAGTTGCATTACTAGGTGTGGATAAATTGACATAAAAAATCTCATTAGTTTCAAGAATGGAATCCCCGATAATAGCAATTTTTATTTCTTGAGTAGTTACTCCTGGTTCAAAAATTAAAATGCCTGTTTTAGTATAATAATCTTGATTAACTAATGCTGTTCCATTTGCAGTAAGATATTTAACTGATATCGTTTGTTGACTAGGCTCGGACAATGTAACAATAAAAGTTGTCTCACTTAAAAAAGAATTTCCTTCATCTACATTGCAATTGTTAATTGCAATTGTTGGCAATATTGCTTGTGATTGTAAAATTGTGCATTGTGCTTGGGTATCTTGCAATTCTCCATTTACAGCAGAAAATAAATTGATGAAAAATGTTTCATCAGATTCAGGAATGCCATCTCCTTTGATTTCAATTGTTATAGGAACTTGGGTAACACCAGGGCTAAATGTAACAGTTCCTGTTTTAGCCGTATAATCTGAGCCAGATATTGCTGTCCCATTTGCTGTCGCATATTTTGTTGTTATGGTTGTTATAGAAGGATTTGATAAGCCTACAACAAATGTTGCATATTTACTTACACCTTTGTTTCCTTCTGATATACTAACATCGTTGATACTAATAATTGGAGTGGTGTCATTATCTTGAATAGTGCAAGTTCCTCGAGTATTAGTAATAACAGCATTTATTGGCAGGCTTAAGTCAATATAAAATACTTCGGAATTTTCTAATTGTGTATCATCATAGATAGGTATTGTTATTTCTTTTGTTTTATTAGAAGGTTCAAAAATAAGAATTCCATTTTGTTTGACATAATCAATGCCTGCTTTAGCTGTTCCGTCTTTAGTTGTATATGAGACATGTATTGATTCACTGCTTTCTGTAGATAGATTTATTGTAAAAATAGCATATTTGTTATTTTCTTGAATTGTAACGTTATTGATGCTGATGCTTGAATCATCATTTAAAATAGTTCCAACACCTTGCTCATCTATTATTGTTGCGCCAATTGGTGAAAATAGGTTCACATAAAATTTTTCATCTGGTTCAAAAACTGTGTTGCCATGTACTAATATACTGATTTTTTTTGTAGTTTCATTTGGAGCAAAGGTAAGAGTCCCTAATTTTGCTGTATAATCGTCGGCGGATGTAGTTTCATGTACAGTTTTATAATTCACTTTAATTGTTTGGCTACTAGGTTTTGATAGACTTACAACAAAATCAGCAATCGAATCACCGGAATTTCCTTCTTTTATTGTCGCATCAGAAATTGCTATTTCTACAGTAGAATCATCATCTATAATAGTACAAGAAATCAAATTTTTAGTTAAGTAAACATTATTATCTGCTGTAATAGATATAGTAAATATCTCACTTAGTTCAGCTATCTGATCATTTAATATATGTATTGGAATTTGTTTCGTTGTTTCACCTGGCGCAAAACTAACTACTCCGCTTTGAGCAATATAATCTAAGCCTGCTTTAGCTGTAGAATCTTGTGTTTTATAAGATAAATTGATAGTTTGATTGCTTGCATGGGATAAGGTTATAGGGATAGATGCTTTGGAATTTGATTCAGATATTGGTATATCTGAAACATTTGTGGATATAATACTAATAGTCGCAATATTTGATGATACAGTTCCAGCAGCATTCGATATTGTACATGTATAATCTCCAGCATGTTGTATTTGTGATTGAGTAATGATATAAGAAGAAGATGTTGCACCAGACAATATCGCATTATTTTTTTTCCATTGATATTTTAAAGATGGGCCTGCTGCATAAATAGTTAAAATAGTAGAATGTCCAAGTTCTATAACTTTATTTTCAGGATGAGTTATAATCGTTGGTATTATTTTTAATGTTGCCTCGTTAGATACAGCTGTTCCATAGGAATTGCTTACAATACAACGATATGCGCCTTCGTCAGTTTCTGAAATAAAATTATCTGTATAACTAGAAGAAGTTGCACCATAAATGTTGATATTATTTTTTTGCCATTGGTAAGATAATGGAGAAGAGCCATCAGCAACTACAGAGAAAGTTACAGATGCAGCATAATTTTTGATTTGGCTAATAGGATGTGTAGTAATTGATGGTGGAATACAATTATAATAGTAATAGTGAATATATCCATCCCAATCTTTACCTAGAGTATAGGTACGAACCCTTAGATAATAATATTTTGTAGATGTTGCTTTATAGTCTATAAGAAATTGAGAATTGCCATTTCCTTCATCATTGTATGCTACTAAGTTTGTACCATCAGAGTTAGAAAATAACTCTGCGTATGTATCACCAGCACGATCTTTTTCAATTTTCTCTCTACTAGAAGTTGATTTTAAAACGTAACGAGTATTTTCATACATATAAATTTTATACCAGTCATATACATCTAACGTGCTTAAACTATGTGGCCCATGTTGTTGTTCAGATGTAGAAGGAACAAGTAGTGTTGCTTGGGAAACATCGTCATCTTCATGATCCCAATTATCTTTTTTTTCTGGAATAGTTATAGTTTTTATATTAGACCATTGAGATAAAAGTGTGGTCGTATGAGAACAACGGGCCTGTACATCTACACCAAAACTTCCTGAAGTTTTATAAGTATGACTAGCAGAATTAGAAGTTGTCCATGTTGGAGATGTTCCGTCATGCCAATCAAATTGATATTCGACAGTATGTCCTTGGTTGCAGGTGAAAGAATTTGTAGAATAAGTTAAGTTTTGATTGATTTCACCAGTACTAGGACCACTAGGCATAGTAGGAGTGTTAATTGTATGAAGTGATGAAGTAATAAAAATTTCTGCGACATCTTGTTCATCTGAATAATTATTTGCTGTATTATTGTCCGCTACATCAAGCATGATCCCAATATAATAAGTTCCATAAATACCACTGGGTAATGTAGGAGGAGGTGTAACATTAACAATTACTGAACTTTTATTTGAAAAGTTATTTGTAATAGAGTGTGTTTGTAGCAAAGTATCTGCACTGGATATAATTTTATTAGTAGAAAGATAAACTTTTACTTGAAGAGGAGAGCTATAAGAAGCAGAAGAATTATTATAAATAATATATTTTAAACTAGGCAAAGATTGCCCAGAAGCAACATATCGAAAAGGAACAGTTGTATTTAGAGGGATAAAATCTATACTAGATGGAGTGTGATTATTTATCCATCCAAGAATACTATTATATTTGGTAGAATCTATTCTACAGTCGTTTGTATAACTATCTGTTCCATTTGATAACACCGCATAAACACATCGAGAGCCATCATATACACCACTACCACTTTGACCGCCATAGGATTTTTTATTAAATCTTAATTGATAAGGAAATATCTTATCGAAATAACCGGAAAAAGCGTGAAGGAATTCTCCATCGTAGGGATATTCTCCTGGATAACCAGGAGTATAAAAATATGTGTTTGTAAAAAAACTATCATCATTATTATAAGAATAACCAAAAGTATCGACAATTGCTCCAATAGGGCGATCTAATTGAATAACGCCCATATCATAATCAAAACTTCCTGAATCGGTCCAACCTCCCCAGCTATATAAATTACTGACTGTTGCTTCCCCATAAGGATGTTCTATATAATTATATCCGGGGATTACAGTAATTTCATCCGCCCAGCTTCCTCTCCCATAATCATAAACACAGTGCCCTGCTGTCAATACAAAATAGGGACTAATTAAGATACCAGATCCCATATAATAGCTGCTGCCAAATTTCATTTTTAATTTAACAGTAGTGCGATATGGTGCATGTTGGGGATTATAGACTAAATACAAGTCATTAAAAGTTCGATTATTTTTTAATAATTCTGGAATCTCTTTTAAATCTGGACGATATTTTACTCCAGGAGTTACTCCAAAAGATTCTTTAGATTGAGCAGGCAAATCTTGAATAGTTTCTTTTCGCGTTTGTATATTAAATGAAATTAGTTTATTTTGTCCTTTTAAAGGACGTTCTTCATATTGAGGTAATGGTATGGGAAGATATTTAATGTTTCCCACAGAAATATTTTTGTGAGTAGATTGAGTAGATTCTTGCTCTTGAGGATTTGCAACTATAATTTGATCAGATATTATAGTAGTCGTTGTTTGATTTTGAGTATATAGTGTTGAGCAACAATTTAAAATAACTAGGAGACATAAAAAATACTTTTGAAAGAATGATAAAAAAAATAAGGCAATAATTTTCTGCATTTTCCTCTCCTTAGTTCAAAGTAATAGTACTTTTGCTTATTAAGCTATTGATCTATATTGTAAATTGAACATTTATAATATTATACAAGATGAAAATATTTTAGCAAGATTTTTTATAAAAAAATATATTTTGTGAAAAAACAAAAAAGATAATGATTTTAAATTGTCCTTAAGCATTCTTCCGCTAAAGAAAATTTTAATATAAAAAAAGAACAAGCAAAATTATTTTGCTTGTTCTTCTAAAGAAAGCATATATTTCTCGACGGCTTTAAAAAAAGTGATGTCCCGCTTCAGGCATCGTTTACACTCGAAGAATTTTGCGCCACCGCAACATGGGCAAATGCTTAAATTCATGCCAGTTTCTCCAATGGTTCCTGAACCTCCAGAACCCATACATTTTGGGCATCTAATAAAACCATTTTCGCATAAACGACATTGTAAATATCTTACAAAGAAATATTTAGCATGAAAAAAAAATTTATTTTTTTGCTCTCCTAAAATATCAATAGCAGTTTGGGTTGAAGGTTGAGAAATAAGGATATTATGAATTTTCTTTAGTAGATTAGCAGCGTTTATATCCAGTTCTTCGCTAATGTTGAGGAAGCGAGAGGACTCGCAAAACCTATTGATTAGATTACTAAATTTCTCTTTGTCGTTATTGTCGTTGTTAGTTATATTAGGAGAGACTACGTTTTGTAATAAAGAGGGTGGTTGTGTTTTTATTTTTTTGATTTCTGAAATTTCCGCAAGTATTGCAGATAAATTTATGCTGAATTTTGCATATTCACTTGTTTTTTGGTTAGCCAGTTTGTCTAATTTTTGGGATATTTCTAAGAAATCTGCTTTGTAGGAAGCATCAATGGTAAGATTCTTTAGCTCAATACTGAATTCTTTGAAATCTTTTTTTAAAGTAGCCTCTAAATTTAGTATTTTTTGTTGATTATCTTTTTCTATGCTGTGAATTGTAAGAAGCAGGCAGATCATTAAAATGAGGTTACATACTGAGATTAAAAAAATTATCAGCATTTTCCAAGAAAATTTTTTTCGGAGGATGATTATTTTATTTATTTTTTTCTTTTGGTTTGATGGAAAAGAAGGTGTTGCATTCATTAAGAACTCCAATCTTAGTAAAAATTTGAGTTACAGAATCCTCTGTAACCCAAATTTCGCTTAATACCGTCTATTTCCAAACGATCACGTGGCGAATCGAAACACATTTTTTATATTTAATAATTATTGTCGTACCAGTATGCAGCAAGTCCGCTCGGTTCATCTTGTTTAAATAAGGTTTTTCGGAGGATCCGGTAATGCTATCAGCTTCTAAGATCGTGCCGTTTTTTATAAACTGGATCCCGATCCAGTACTGACTGCACGAGCTTCTGTAAGAGCTGCCAAAAGAGCTATAATCCGATCTCAAATAATAGACAGCGAATTTCATTCCATCAACTTCTCCTATGTCAATAGGAGTAAGCTCTTCCTGTGCTAAGATTGCAATATTGGCCATTGCAATTAAAAATAGTAATAATAGATGCTTCATAAAAAATTTCCTTAAAATTTGTTTTGATTAGTTTAATCATTTACACCTAATACGATTCAAAAAATTGGAATAGAAAAAATTATTTATAATTTTTCTATTCCAATTTTTTACACAGCTTGATTAATTGGTTTGTCAACTAAGTTTTTTGACATTTAATTGAGAGAAATTAAACCCTACTCTATCTTCCATAGAATATTTTTTTGTTGGGGGGAGTAGGAATATTGCGTTCCTGTTTTAATTGATTCTGAGAGGTGTATTCCGAGTGAATTATGATGTTTAGCGATTCTATCAAGGGCAAAGTTGATGGCACTGTGGATGGTTTTAGTTTGTTGTTGAATTTCATAATCAAGTTGGCGTGATTTTTGTTTAATGCCTGTCCCTTTTTTTAATTTTTTCTTAATAAATTCAATTTCTTCTTTGATTTCGTCAATATTTTCTCCTTGTTTTTTGAGTTTTTTTTCTTGAATTTTAAGTTCTTGTAATCTTTGGTTGTATTCTTCTATCTCGTTTTCATCTAAAGTTGTGGATTCTTGCCCGGAATCTTCTTCTATTTCTGGTATTGAATTTTCTTCAGAAGAAAGTTCAAAAATTCTATATAATTGAGTAATAGAAATGTTTCGTTCTTTGTTTTTTAAAAGGTAGGCAATATATTCCAGCCCTTTGATATGTTTTATGATTTGCTTTTCGCCATTATAGGTAATTTCCCAAAAATCACCCTGGTGACAAAAGCTATTGACAATTGTTTGGTTTTCCATATTCGTAGTCCTTTTTAGTAAAATTAGTTGCATCTTTTTATCATTTTTTATTTCTTTTTTCTCAAAAAAATTATTGACAAAATTTTTATTATTATCATAATAAGCTAAGGAAAAATTTTTTGCAAAATGCAAATGTGTTGTTATAAGGAGAGTGTGATGTCAGTAGTTCGTTATTTTTGTTGTTTATTGTTGGTAATATGTTTTTTAGTTCCTATGTTGGATGCTCAAAGTAAAACAACTTCATCTCGAAATAAAGTGCCTATTTATATTTCTTTTCATTGGCACATGCACCAACCTATTTATTGGCCTTATGAAGATGTTGTTACTACAAATAATCGTCATGTATATAGCTTTGATCTTTTGGATATTTTTTTCACACGTAGCGGGCCATATACAAGTTGGCCATATAATTCTGTAAAAGCTATGGCAGATAATGGCTTGCCACACGGTGGAGCGCAAGTCAGTTTTTCCGGTTCATTGATTGAAAATTTAAATACTATTCAAAAAGCGGGTTATGGTTTTAATAATTGGTCTCAATTTTATCGTCAAGGTCGCTTATTAAAAACAGCATTGGGAAATTCTCGGTTAGATTTGGTTTCCTTTGGTTATCATCATCCTATGATGCCATTGTGTGATTACAAAGATATTCGTAAACAAATTCAAGCACATCGTGAGATTACACAAAAAACTTTTGGTAGTGATGTTCCGTATTCTAAAGGAATTTTCCCACCCGAAAATGCTTTTGCCGAGTGGATGATTCCTGCGTTAGTCGATGAGGATTTAGAGTGGGTGTTTGTTGATAATATTCATTTCCATCGGGCAGCGAAGTCTTATCCTTGGGTAAAAGGCGAAAATTTAGTTCCTCCAAATCCAGCAGAACAAGTTAACATTGTTACTACTCCCTGGGTTCAATTGAATGGACTTTGGGCACCTTCTAAAGTAAATGCTTGGGGATGCCGACCTCATTATGTTCGAATGATCGATCCAAAAACCGGTGATACATTGATGACTCCAGAGGGAAAACCAGCTAAGATGATTGCTGTACCTACAGAACGTTATATGGGAAATGAAGATGGACGCGGTGGCTTTGGAGCTTTGAATTACGAAACCGTTATGAGTCAACTTGAGGCTTATAACACAGATCCGAATCATCCTATTTTGCTAGTACTTCATCATGATGGAGATAACTACGGCGGTGGGACCGAAAGTTACTATCATAGTAATTTCTATAACTTTGTGCAATGGGTAAAAAGCAATCCTACCCGTTTTGTTGCTACTACAGTACAAGATTATTTAACAAAATTTCCCCCTGCTGCAGAGGATATTATTCACGTAGAACCAGGTTCTTGGTCTGGTGCTGACAATGGCGATGCCGAATTCAAAAAATGGAATGGCGATCCTAATGAAGATGGTTATTCTCCTGACCGCAATTCCTGGGGTGTAATGACAGCAGCTAAAAATGCGGTAGTAACAGCAGAAGAAAATGATGCAAATAGTGCAAATACTCAAGCCGCATGGAAGTATTTACTTTGTTCTCAAACTTCCTGCTATGAATATTGGGATGGTACAGAGATGTGGGACAGTCATCCTACTCGTGCTTGTAATCTTGCTTATCAAGAAGCAATGAAAGTACTTGGAGGATCATTTAAAGATACCACTCCTCCTACTATTTATAAACCACAACGCGAACCATACAACCCTGGTGGTATGGAATGGGGTCCCAATACAGAACCTTCTGATTTTGAAGTATGGACTTATGTCTATGATGTATCTGGTCTTAAAAATGTTACACTATATTACTCAGTAGCCCCCAATCAATATGCACCAACTTTGGAAGCCTTAGAACAACGTGCTTGGCTACCTATACAAATGACCGCGAAAACAATCGATTCTCAAACTAATCCCAAACCTCTTGTTAAAGCTAAAGAATATAGTGCTCGTATTGAAGGCGTTCAGAAAGCTCTTGTTAGCTATTATGTAGAAGCTACAGATAATAATGGAAATGTCGATAAATCTCCTATGATGTTTGTATATGTAGGAAATGGTCAAGAAACTGTTTGGCAGCCTAAAGTTCCTAAAACTACTGATGTTATTACAATTACTACAGATCGTAAAGCCTATTTGCATTGGGGCGTTGACCAATGGAAAGTTCCAGCAAAAGAATATTGGACAGCGGATTCTTTCCTTTGGGAAGATGGAAAAGCAATTGAAAGTGAAATGAAGTTTGAAAATGGGAAGTATGTCATTCGTATTGGCCCATTTAATAAAACTGCTGTAAGCAGCATCAATTTTGTTTTCCATTATGTGGATAATACTTGGGATAAAGACTATACAATCAATTTAGTTAAACCTACTGTTAAGCGTGCCAAAAGTCAAAAGTAGTAAATATTTTTTTCGAAAGAAAAATATTTTGAAATACTTTGTAAATTATTTGAAAAATAATTGACAATTCCCTTAAAAAGCATTATTATTTGAGCAAATTCTGAAAGTATACGGAATTTTACCGTTTCTATGATATTCCTCCAATTTTTTGATTGCTCATTTCCAAAAAATTTATACTGATGATTTTTTGAATGGCGATTCCTTACCAAAGGTGAGAAAAGTGTGTACTTATGTCATACTTTTCAAAAATTATTGGTGGAATCGCTAATTTATTTTCTTTGGATACTGAATATGCCATCAGAAGAAATTTTACATTTTATAAATGCCATTCATAAAGAAAAAGAAATTGAAATCGAAATCATTTTTAAGGGAATTGAAGCAGCTTTACAAATTGCAGTTGCAAAAAAATATCCCAACGCACAGATTTCGATCAATCGGCAAACTGGAGACATAACTATTTTATCAGAGACTGGTGAAGTTTTGCCAGCATCAGATAAATTGGGGAGAATGATTGCTTTATCTGGAAAACATACCATTCTTCAGAAGATTCATGAAGCTGAATCCCAAATGATATTTAACGAATTTAATCAAAAATATCATGAGATTATAACAGGGGAAGTAACCCGCTATAGTGGAAATGATATTTTTTTAAATGTTGGCAAAATTGAAGCTATGTTACCCGCTGAAGAACAGGTACTTGGAGAAAATTATCGATTGGGAGATCGAATTCGGGCGTATATTATTCAAGTTGATAAACGAGGTTCACGCGTTCGGGTTATTCTTTCGCGTTCTCATCCTCAACTTGTGCGTAAGTTATTTGAATTGGAAGTTCCAGAAATACGCCAAGGTTTGGTAGAAATAAAAGCTCTTGTTCGTGAGGCAGGTTACCGTACTAAAATAGCTGTTACTAGTGCAGATGAAAAAATTGATCCAATAGGATCGTGTATTGGTGTAAGAAGCTCTCGTATTCATAATATTTTGGAAGAACTTCGTGGCGAAAAAATAGAAATTATTCGTTGGAATGCTGATTTAGAAATCATGATTCGAAATGCTCTTAAACCTGCCGAAATTATTAAAATTGATCTAAATAAAGAACTTAAAAAAGCAAAAGTTTGGGTTTCTCCAGAACAACATCGCATTGCTATTGGAAAAGATGGACAGAATGTTCGTCTTGCGGCAAAGTTATGTTATTGTGACATTGATATTGTAGCTGAAAATATTTAACTACAAGTTGTAAATTTTTTTATGCTTTTATAGCTAAGTATAGCTCAAAAAATTTATGAAGCCCAAAACTTATGGATTGGAGCGCAAAGATGGAAAATCAAGAAAACAAACTGCCTGCCTCCTCAGATAAAGGAAGTAGTTCACAGCCTAGTGAATCTGCGCAGCAAAAACCACGTTATCCTCGTGAAGATCGTCCTTATTATAATCGCAATCGTAATCGTAGTCAAACAAGGCCTCCAACTGATGGAAAGCCACAAGGGGGAGAAAAACCTCAAGGGGGAGAAAAACCTCAAGAAAGTAATAATACAGGGAGTAATACAGAAAGCGAACCTCCAAAAAAGAACTATAGTAGTAATCGTCCTAATTATCCTAATTATCGTAGTCGAAATCCAAATCGGGGCACACGCCCTTGGGATAAAGATAGCCAAAGCAGCCAACAAAATCAAGGCGGCGTAAGCGATTCATCTAATCAAAAAAACACATCAGAACAACAAAATATGACCACAAATCCAGAAACCTCAGAAAAAAAAGAATCTGGTAGCAAACCTGTAGAAACTGCTCAACAAAAAAATTATGGGAAGAGCAGCAATCAAAGATATCAAGGAAGATATTCACAAGGCTACCAACAAAATAGAAAAGGCTCAAACCCAAAATATTCTAGCCCAAATTCATCTACCAAACCTCCTTCAGATGTTACACCTACTCCAAGTAAAGTAAGTGAAGAATTTACTAAATTAAAGTCTTCTTCTCAAGAATATAAAAAGCCCAATCGTCCGTATCATTCTAATCGTCCGTATCAACCCAATCGTACGCAATCTAACCAAAATATTCGAACATACCAACCGGCTCCTTATATTTCTGTTCAACAAACTCCACCTGCACCACCCGTAGCACCTGTTGCTCCAGTAGAAACTCCTGCTCCTAAAGTTGAACTTCCAAAACCTCCTGTAGAAATTCGAATTCCTACCACAATACAAAGAGTCTCACAACTTTTGGGAATGAAGACAGATATTCTCATCGAGAAAATGAAAGCCGGTGGTCTTGAACTTACAGCTAATCAACAAGTTGATGAGCCATTGCTAGAAACAGTAGCTTTACAATTAAATCGTGAAATAAAAATTAGAAGAGCAGATGGACAAGAAGTTCCAAGAGCAGCGATTGTTACTTTTATGGGACATGTTAATCATGGGAAAACTTCTTTGTTAGATTGTGTCCGCAATACACATATTGTAGAAAATGAAGCTGGTGGAATCACTCAACATATTGGCGCATACAAAATCAATTATAAAAATCAATCTATTGTCTTTTTAGACACTCCTGGACATGAAGCATTTACAAAAATGCGTGCACGTGGTGCTAATGTTACGGATATTGTTGTTTTAGTCGTTGCAATTGATGATTGTGTAAAACCACAAACATTAGAGGCTGCGGATCATGCTCGTGCTGCAAATATTACCCCAGATAGAATTATTGTCGCTGTCAATAAGGTTGATAAACCTGGTATTGATAAAACTCGAAATATAGATCGTATCATGACAGAACTATCTGCTAAAAAAGAGCTAACTCCTGAAAAATGGGGTGGGCAAACTATGTACGTCCCAGTTTCTGCTCTTACAAAAGAAGGCATTGACGAGCTATTAGATACGATTTTATTACTGGCCGAAATGAATGAACTTCATGCTAACCCTAAATTAAAAGCCACAGGTATTGTTTTGGAAACTCGAATTGTGGAAGGGAAAGGACCTGTTGCAAGTGTAATCATTCAGAATGGTACTCTTAAAGAAGGAGATCCCTTCTATTGCAGTTGTCAACATGGAACTGTTCGCACAATTACAAACCATCTTGGAGAAATTGTAAAAGAAGCTGGCCCGTCTACACCCGTAGAAATCTGTGGATTTAGTAATTTACCAGAAGTTGGTGAAAAATTTATCGTTACAGAAAATCTTAAACAAGCTCGCATGGCAACAGAAGAAAATAAGGATAACCTTAATTCTGCTAAATTGAAAACAAATCGTATGAGTCCTTTAGATATTTTTAAAGGCCTTGATGACGCGAAAAAACCAATAGCACAAAGTTTAAAGATTATTTTAAAAACAGATGTGCAAGGTTCTTTAGAAGCTATTCAAGGAAAATTACGCGAAGCTGAATATGCAGACGCAGAAGTAAAACTTCGCATTCTTCATGCTGCCGTTGGTCCGATTACAGAAAATGACGTAAACTTAGCAGATTCCGATAAAGCCGTTATTGTTGGATTTAACGTACTTGCAAATAGTCGAGCAGAAGAACTTGCAATTAAACGTGGCGTACAAATCCGACGACATAACGTTATTTACCAACTATTAAAAGAAGTAAAAAGCATGATGGGTGGTATGCTTGCTCCTGAAATTAAAGAAGAAGTTACAGGACATTGTACCATTCGTAAAATTATTCAAATTTCAAGTGTTGGTAATATTGCGGGATGTTTTGTAACAGATGGTAGCATTGAACGTAGCTCGAAAATTCGTTTGTATCGTGGAGGCATCTTAGTTAATAAAGATAAACCTTTGACAATTACAAGTCTTAAACATTTAAAAGAAGATTATGGCGAAGTCAAAAAAGGCTTGGAATGTGGAATAAAATTGGATTATGAAGACCTTAAGGAAGGCGATGAAATCGAAGCCTTTAAAGTCATTTCCATACAACGTACACTAGAATAGATACTATTTGCACGTGAATTACTTTAACTAAAAAAACATATACGGACGCGAGTAAAACGTGTCTGTATATGTTAGACGTGCCTTTAAAAGCTAGGAAGTCGCAAATATGAAACATTTTAAACGAATTTTTCTGGTTGTTTTAGATGGAGTAGGTGCAGGAGCACTCCCAGATGCTCATTTATTCCATGATGAGAATAGCAATACATTAGGACATGTTTATGAAAAGGTTGGCCTAAATGTTCCTAATATGAGTTCCATGGGACTTTGTAAAATTGTTCCATTTCCTCAACAAGAGCCACAAAAAGGAGCCTGGGGGAAAATGGCGGAAAAGTCTATGGGAAAAGATACTACAACTGGACATTGGGAGCTAGCCGGAGTGTTGATATCTCAAGCGTTTCCAGTATATCCACAAGGATTTCCAGATGAAATTCTTAAACCATTTTGTGAAGCAATTGGTAGAGATATTCTAGGAAATTACCCTGCTTCTGGAACAGAGATTATTCAAAAACTTGGTGATGAACATGTAAAAACTGGGAAACCGATTGTTTATACATCAGCAGATTCAGTTTTTCAAATTGCAGCACATGAAAAAATTATTCCCTTAGATGAACTTTATCGAATTTGCAAAATTGCGCGTGAATTACTTACTGGAAAACATAGTGTTGGTAGAGTTATTGCTCGGCCATTTATTGGCACATCAGGAAATTATACTCGTACAAAAGCCCGACATGATTTCTCTTTAGAACCAATCGGCACAACAGTTTTAGATGTTCTTAAACAAAATGGTTTTGATAGTATTGGTGTTGGTAAAATCGAAGATATTTTTGCTGGCCGTGGAATTACAAAAAGCTATCCTGATAAAGGAAATGAAGCTTGTTTTAATCGGACTTTAGACTTAATTAAAGAAAAAAATCAGCGGGGATTAATTTTTGTTAATTTGGTTGATTTTGATATGCTTTATGGTCACAGAAAAGATTCTTTAGGTTTTAAAAATGCCTTAGAGTGGTTTGATCAAAACTTAGTACAATGGTTGGATAATTTTCAAGAGAATGATCTTTTACTAATAACTGCTGATCATGGAAATGACCCGACATTATTAGAAACAACAGATCATGCAAGAGAATATGTTCCATTGTTAGCATACCATTCTACAATAGGTAGAATTGATCTTGGTATTTTAAATACATTTAGCGATATTGCCCAAACTATCGCAGAAAATTTTCAACTTCCTAAACTAGAACACGGATTAAGTTTCCTAGCTAAACTTTAAAATACTGGATATATTTTTATGTTACCAATTATATATTTAATTGGTTTTACTAAACTAAAACTTCTTAGGGCTAGGTCGCTATGAGAGAAGCTCTTTTAGTACTTCGAGGCAAAAAACAAGGCGAAATTTTTCTACTTAGCGATAAGGGTCAAACAATTGTCGGAAGAGGAGAAAAGTGCGAAATACAACTGAATGATCCTAGCATTTCCCGACGCCACTTTTGTATCACCAAGCAAGGTGATCAATTTTTTCTCCAAGACATGGGCAGTGCTAATGGAACTTTGATCAATAATAAACGTTCTCTTTGGCAAGAAATCAATGTAGGGGATACTATATCTTGCGGAGCAATTCAGTTACAATTTATCACTTTAACTCCAGAAGAACAAGCAAATCATATTAACACGCATGATAAAGGTGTAAATGACAAATCTACTTTTGAAGCTGTTATCGCAACCGAAGAACACCCTATAAATATCAAATCTACATTATTATCAAAATATGATTCTCGGAAAGGAAGCTTAAAAGAGTATATTCCCTCTTTAGGAGACTCTCCTGCAGAAATCATTTTTAGAAAAAATCGCTTAGAACCAACTTTTTCCAATGCAAAAGATATTGAAAAACTTACACAATCTTTAGCCACTTTATATAAAATTTCTGAATTATTGCATCGTCCTATTGAATTGAAACCTTTAGCGCAGGAATTGTTACAAACAATTTTAAAAATCACTAAAGCACAGCGGGCTTGTTTGCTATTCAAAAAGTCAGAAGATGAAGAGTTGGAGATTATCGCAGCACAAACTGCTGATACCAGCCCATTATCTATGTTTTCTCTCAGTCGGACTATTATCAATTTAGCCATTGATAAAGGAACTGCTACAGTAAGTTCCGATGCAATGTCCGATCAACGTTTTTGCCGCGATGAAAAAGCAAGTGTTATTTTACATAATATTCGATCTGTAATGTGCGTTCCTTTAGAAGGCCGTGAACGAATTTTAGGTGCGCTATATGTTGATAGTCTAATTAGTAGTGCTGTCTTTGATACAGAAGAATTGGAACTTTTAACTGCAATTGGTCGCCAGGCAGGTTTAGCTGTAGAACGTACATTATTACAAGAAACAATATGTCGGTCTGAAGAAAAATATAGAACTATTTTCCAAAAAGCTCCTTTCGCTATTATTTTAGTCAATCGTACAGGACGCATACTTGATATAAATCCTGTAGGGATACAAAGCATTATTGGTGGAAATATCCAAACTATTATCAATGAAACAAGTGTTCTTGATCTTTTTCCAGATGCTCGTCCTTCTTTAAAAAAATTATTGGAAAACTCTGAGGCTTTTGACGCTAAAGAAATGATTTGTCGGAATCTTCAAGGCAATACAGTGATAGTTAATTTACGTGGTATTCCTTTATTAAATGATTCAGAACAAATTGAAGGAGCGATCATCATATCAGAAGATATTACTGAAGCCAAGAAATTACAATCTCAAATTATACAACAAGATAAAATGGCAACAGTTGGTTTATTAGCTGCTGGTGTTGCTCACGAGTTTAATAATATTGTTGCTGGAATGATGGGCTATGCTCAACTTATGCAAATGGGAAAGAAAACTCCGGAACGTTTAGCGGAAGTTGTAGTTGAACAATGCTCTCGTGCCCGGCAAATTATTGAACGTCTTCTTAATTTTTCTCGAAGAAAAGATGTTCCACGCGAGCTTGTAGATTTGGTAATTTTATTAGAAGATGTTTTTCAATTAGTAGAACGTGAGTTAATGAAGAATAATATTCATATTGACAAACGTTTTAATAAAGCACCTCGAGTTATGGCACATGCTGGAGAACTTCAGCAGGTATTTTTAAATCTTGTGATGAATGCTATGCAAGCAATTGGTAGCAATGGAACATTAACCGTAATATTATTATGCGAAAATCCTTGGATAAAAATTATTTTTAAAGACTCTGGTCCGGGTATGCCAAAAGAAATTTTATCCAGAATTTTTGAACCATTTTTTACCACAAAATCTCAAAAAGGCAATGGATTAGGGCTGTCTGTAAGTTATACAATTATCAAATCTTATAATGGGGATATTTTTGTTGAAAGTGAAGTAGGAAAAGGGGCTACATTTACTATCCAATTGCCACTTCCAGAAGGTTCTCTTGAATTTAATGAAATAAATGAAGAAGGCAAACAAACTACTCCCATAGAGAGAGAAAGTATGCCAGAACGATTAAATGTACGTATAGAAGAACATAAACAAAATCTCAATAAAAATATAAATAAAAATTCCCAATAAATCTTAGTATGACTCTATTATTCTCTAAGAAAAAGAATGATAGAGTTTTTTTTGTTTACATTTTTTTTAAAAGTGTTAATATATTTTTAAGAAATATGATTTTTTTTATTTGAAAATAGTATTTTTTTTAGTTGGAGGTCTCATGTCGGATTTTAAAGAATTTGAATTTGAATCTCAAGCTTCTTATACGTTCCTGGAAGAAATTGGGCGGGGCGGCATGGGGATTGTTTATTTAGCCGCAAGAAACTCCGGGAATGTGGTCGATTACGTTGTTTTGAAAACATTAAAATCTTTAAATGAGTCAGATGAACGGGCTTTAAGGCAAGAAGCTAACTTAGCAGCACAATTGCGGCATGAAAATATTGTTAAAACTTATGGATTGGAATATATTTCCCTTTCTACTTTGCCTGAAAATTTTTTACGTGGATTGGGTGCACTTTCTTATACCAATGCAGCAGAAAATAGCTCACCTAAAGTACGACGTATCAATTTTAAAAATCCTAAAAAAGATAAAGAAAATATTTCAAAAATACAAATTAGCAATCAAGGAAAATCTCTGCTACTTTTAGTTATGGATTATATAGATGGTGCTAGTTTGCATTCTTTTCATTATGGACATATTGAACAAGGTTTGTTAATGCCTGTAAGTTTTGGGGCTTTTATTATTAGCCGCATTGCGCGTGCTTTAGCATATTCTCACAATTATTTAATCCATCGTGATATATCTCCAGAAAATATTTTATTAAATACACAAGGAACTTGCAAACTTAGCGATTTTGGTATTGCTGTCGCTACTCATCAAAAACCAGATTATTGGGCTGGAAAACTTGGCTATATGTCTCCAGAGCAGATGATGAATGAGCAAGTAGATGAGCGCATTGATATTTTCGCATTAGGTAGTGTTGCATATCAAGTTTTAACAGGAATTCCTTTGGCAGAAGTAAAATATGATCTCCCATTAAACGATCAGATATTTGCTATTTTATCTCAGTTTCAAAAAGGCATTATTCCTCCTCATAAAGTACGTTATGATATTCCAGAAAGCCTTTCTAATATTGTAATGAAAATGCTAGCTATTTTACCAGCACAACGTTATCAACGAGCCAGCACAATTGCAAGTGATTTAGAAAAGAAATTTCTTTATGCTAAAGGATATGGGCCAACAAATAATAGTTTAGCAACATACTTAAGTATCTATGAAAATAAATTTAGCATGTATAATGAAGAGCAATTAGAACAATTATCTTTTCTAAAAAATGAACGTGGAGAAATTCAATTAAAAAGAGAGCTAAATTTAAGTGGTTATACTCCAGAAGGCTTGCAATTATTAGAATCCCGTGCTAAAGATTTAGTATATCAAAAACTTCATGCTTCCCCTTCTATTGTTGTTCCTGGTGTAGATGTTACGAATAAAGAAATTCGTATAGCATATCTTAAAGTTAAATACTTGGATAATGTTTTAGAGTCTTTCCAAGTTCAAGATAAAACTATCATCTTAGGTTCAGGAAAAGATAGCAATATTATCTTAGAAGATCCTACTATTGATCCCCAATATTGTAAAATTCAAAAATCGCAAGAATCTGTATTTTTAACAATGGTTTCTGCTGGAAAAGAAGTCGTTGTTAATAATAAAAATGTTTCTGAAAAAGAATTGCGTGAAGGCGACAAAATCAAAATTGGTAGCCATATTTTATTTTTCTTACATCAAACCTCTTTGGAAACACTCAATAGCAATAAAATTTATAATCTCTCTGGAAATACTAATCTTAATAACTTAATAAATGCTCGCGATTTTGCAGTAAGTTTGACTGGCAATCCAACAAACTATACTCAACTAGCAAAATTATGCGAACAGATATTAGGCAGTACAAATTTGAGCGAGTTAAAATTAGGTGTAATTCCAATTGCTTTATTAGAATCGTTGCAATTATTGAAAATTGGCAGTAGCGATTCTACAAATTTTATTGTTCGATTTATTCGTACTCCTGTTAGAATTATTATTGTATGCTCAGGATTTAATATATTAGGCTATCATACTTTGTTAAATATTTTCCGCAAACATCGCGCACTTTTAGCAGTTGCTCTTACAGAAAAAGAAATTACAAATGAAACAAGACTGGATTCAAATATTGCAGAAGATTTGTTGGAAAGCTCTGTATCATCATCGAATGATAGTAAAAAGGAGATGAAATCTCCTGTACAAAATAACGATTCTAAATTAAATTTTGAAGATCCTGATTCATTTGATCCCAATATGTTAGCAGCTACTATGATTGTTCATGGTTTTGATCGTATCGAATTTAAAGCTGATACTATGGAAGTTGAATTTGCAATATATCTGTAATTAATATGTTCCCACTGTTTTTAGTGGGAACATTTAACAAGAAGTTTATAACAGGAGTTTTGGGATGGAGAATGTTTTTAAAGGAATTCTCAAATGAATCTTCAGCCTATTTTTTTAGAATTAGCCCTTACTACTCGCAAAAATGAGCAAGAAAAATGGGAAGAGTATTTACAAAAGCTCAAACAAGGACAAAGTAGTAAGGTAATTGTTCTAGCAAAAGAGAATGATGTAGGGCAAAATAATTGGATGAGAGCATTATTAAGTCAGCAAAATATTTCTTGTTATTATGGAAAATGTCAATCTTCCAACCAAACATTATTTGGCCCGTATCACGCTTTTCATCAGGCTTTTCCAGATTTTTTTCAACAATGTAGTGAACAGATGAAACAACAATTTTTAAATATTGGAAAAAGTTTATCTGCTTCAAAATATCAAGGATTTGGATCGAAATCAAATCGGGCTAACACCCAAATTGCAGTTGACGGCTTAGATTTTGAACAACCACATTTCCTTGCTGCTTCTTTTGTTCAATTTTTATCACAACTTCCTACACCTTATATTATTTATCTGGAAGATATTCATAATGCAGACTTGGCAACATTAGAAATGTGGAAATTTTTATCTACTGGTTTAAGCAATAAGCCTATTTTACTTGTTGCAACAGGAACACGTGATACATCAGAAGCTCCTGATTTGCCTGCGCATTTACGCGGGAATAATATTCCCGTTTTACAACAATTGAAAGCACTTCAATTTACTGCTAAACCTAAAACTTTTGCTAAACAGGAACGCCAAACTTTGTTAGAACTCTATAGAGAATCTCCTATTATTGAACTTAGCAAAGTTCCATGGACTGAAATTATTTCTCTTCTCAAGGGAATTTTTAGTCCAAACGTTTCTGAAATATTTTTAGAAATGCTAGGGCAACAATCACAACATCATCCTTTTTATTTAGGACAAATTTTAGCTTATTTGTCAGATGTTCTAACTTCAGAAGGAGAGTTATTAGCCCTTAAGTTTTCAGAGTCAGATATTGACATTCCTCGTGATTTAGAAGAAATTTTTTTATCCAATCTTGGAAAACTTAGCACATCAACTATTAAAGCGTTGGAATATGCGGCTTTATTCCCTATTCCCATGCCAAAAGAATTGTGGCAAAAATGTTGTGATTATCCAGAAGATGTTTGGCAAAAGATAATTCGAGAATCTCAAGATGAAGGAGTTTTGCAATCTTCTCCAGATAATGAAAAGCTTGTTTTCAGTCATGAAAAATTACGTCAGGCTTTACTAAAACAAATTTCTAATCCGCGTCAAAAAACTATTAATTTTACATGGGCAGAGATTGCCAAAGAAGTAAATCTGCCTAATTATCTACGGTATTATTTTTCCCAAAAAGGACCTGAGCCTCAAACAGGATTATATGATCTTTTTGATGCTGGACTGTATGCAGAATCTTTACTTTCTCCTTTAAGTGCTTGTGAATTTTATAAGGAAGGCTCAAAATCTTTTCCAGAAATCCGTGAAGCATTTGAGCAAGAATTAAAAAATATTTTGGCTGTTGCATATCCCCAATCTTCTGCTAAAAATGATAAAAAGAAACAAGAAAATACTAATCAGGAAGAAAACAATCCTGAAGAACCAAGTTCTACAAATCAAGAAGAAAAAGATATTAAAAAACGAGGGTTCTTTGATTGGTTAGAAAAAAAATTTACAGGATTTGATTCTCAAGAGAAAAATGATCTTATTCAAAAATTTCTTGAGGTCATGCGATTATATCGTCTTGCTAATTTTGAAGGCCAGCCTGTATTTACAGAGCAATTGCAATATTTTATAAAAAGGATGCTATATTGGCAATCGCCTGCAAAGTTTCTTCCTACATTTTGGACATTGCTACGATATTTAGTAAACGTTAGTATTACAATGGATAGATCCTATCCAAAAGAAGATATTTTAGTATTATGGAATCTTGTTGCAGAGCATCTTGTTCCTAAAAAAGATTTTAATACTCAGAAATTACTGAGACAAAATGCTCAACGTTGTCAATTAAATATGAATTATGCAAATCAAGATTTAGCTCAATACTTGGCAATGTCAAAGCAAACAAATGATATTCTAAAAAAATTGGAATATAACTTAAATGCAGGATTTTTAGCACGACAAAGTAAAGATTTTTTTAAAGCTTTGGAAATTTTATTTCGCAATATTCAATTATCTGCAAAATATCTACAAACTTCTGATGTTCCTTATTGGGAAGCCGAATCTTTAAGACATTTAGGGCTTGTATATGAACAATGGGCCCGTGATATATACAATCCACCTGAAATAGAAACTGTTGTAGAACAGGCAAAAACATCTGGAATGGGATTTAAGAAAAAAGATTTAAAAAAGGATGATTTTGAAAAAGAAGATTCTGCGCAAGAAAATAATATTTCAGAAGAAGAAGATACAAACGCAAAAAAGACTGGCAGACGAACAGGTGCTAAAAAAGCAGCAGCAAAAAAAGTAGGTGCTAAAAAAAGAAATAGCAGGCAAGAAGATCCTGTTGAAATTGAGCCACAAGAAGAAATCTCTCCGATGAAAAAAGTTGGGATAAAACAAGCCTTTGCTCAACAATCTTTCTCGCCACAAATTGCTGCTCCTTTAATAAAACAACCTCGACAGTTTCATACAAAAGAAGAAGAACAGTCTTTTATTATGGCGGCAGAAAAAGCCCAAAAAGCAGCATTTGCCTATAGCGATGCTAGCAATTGCCAAACCCGACTTCAAGAAATAAACTGGTTGGCGAATATACTTTTAAAGAAAAGTCTTCATTTGGCTAAGTTATATGAGTTTGACACAAACGAATTTGAAAGCAGCTTAAAAACGATAGCTACTAAATATGATCTTACTAAAGACCAACAAGAATACCATCGTGGACGTGGCATAATTGTTTGTGACAATATAGATTTAGGATCTGCGGATTTATTGGAACAGGTATTACGCCAAGAAGATATTGAACCTAATATTTCAATTAGCCCTGATATTTTAGATTTAAATCAATGGTCCAAAGATTACACGAAAAGTATTTTATTAGTAAATTCTTATAGTAAAATATGGGAATATGAATATCCTCGCTTTTTAGCACAAAGTGCAGCATGTGAAGGAAATCGCGAAACAATGGATTGTGGATGGTTTGTATCAGAAACTAGCCATCATACTCGAATTGTTTTTATCGCTCCAACTCCTGGCCAACTGTACCGACTTGTAAGACAATGTACGAAAGAAAAAACTTTAGCTAAATATCTATAGCTGGAAAGTATTTTGTGCAAGGGAAAAAAATGAATATAAAAAAATGGTTAATACTAGATGCAATCTTTACAACTTTAGTTGTCATCGGGATTTTGATTTATATTGATCAAAACAGAATAGAGAATGGCAAAAAAAATGTTGATAACAAAGTAAATTTGCCCAAAGCTGAACCGGTTTTAAGCCATCCTCAAATACAACCTAATATTAAACTTCCAATACAAAACAATCCTAATCAGAATAAACCTGGAGAACCTGTAGAAATTTTAAACCACGGTGAAATTATTTCAAATGTCGCAGGTTTTGAAAGACCTGTGGAGAATAATTTCCTTGTATCCGCGGACTCTTCTGTTTTTGCTAAAATGAACAATCGCTTAGGATTTGATCTTTGGCAAAAAATTTTTGAAAATAACACAGAAAAAAATATTTGTCTTTCTCCTTATAGTATTTCACTTGCTTTAGCTATGGCTTATAATGGTGCGCAAAATGAGACAAAAAAGGCTATGACAAACATTTTTGATCCGCAAGGAATCAATTTAGATAATCTGAATTCTGCAAGTCTGTCATTACAAAATAAAATTCTTCGAAAAAATAGTGGAGTACAACTTGAAATAGCCAATTCTTTATGGTATCGACAAGGATTTAATCCTCTTCCTAAGTTTTTGGAATATCTTGTAAAATATTATCAAACACAAGCTCAAAGCCTTGATTTTAGTTCTCCGAAAGCTCCTATTATAATCAATGCCTGGGTAAAAAAATCTACCCATGATAAAATTCAGGAAATTGTCCAAAATATTGATGAGAATACTATGATGTATTTGATCAATGCAGTATATTTTAAAGGTTTTTGGGCCAATAAATTTGATCCTTCTGCAACTTCTGAAGGAGAATTTAAATCGCTGAAAAATACTTTTCAAAAATGTTCGATGATGATGCAATCTCAGAAAATGCCATATCTTGCAAATGAAAAATTTCAAGCTGTTGGATTGCCCTATCAAGATAATGAAATATATCTTTATATCTTCCTTCCCAACCAGGAAAACAGCTTGGAAAATTTTATTAAAGATGACTGGAATTTTGCTAAATTTGAGAACTATCTTAGCGAATTTCAAGCTCAACAAGTTATTCTTTCCATGCCCAAGTTCAAAATAGAATTTAAAAGCAGCTTAAAGACATGTTTAGAAAAAATGGGAATGGGAATTGCGTTTAGTAATTTTGCTGATTTTAGCAACATTAGCCCTAAAAGTGATTTTGGAAATCTTTTTATCAAAGATATCCAACACAAAACCTATCTTGAAGTAAATGAAGAAGGTTCTGAAGCTGCGGCTGTTACAAGTATTGAATTCGGCGTAGAATCTATTTCCGAAACATTTGAACTTACCATTAACCGCCCATTTGTTTTTGCTATTTATGATCAAATTAATCAGACCCTTCTTTTTATGGGACAAATTGTAGAAATGAAGTAAACAAAAAAAGTTGACATTACTGTTTTGTAATGTCAACTTTTTTTGTTTACTTTAATTTTTTCTTTTTTTGTAAGAAAATTATTAAGCCGCTAAAGGCAAGGAAAAATAAGCTAGATGGTTCTGGAATATTTATGGCATCAACTATTATATCATCAACTAAGAAATGGTTGCCAAATTGAAGTTCCAATGTATCAATGTTTTCAAAATTTGCTGTAATCATCGTCCATGTCGCGGTTAAGGAAAAACTTATTGTCCCAACAGTTACTCCATTAAGTTTTCCCACTATCAGTTTTCCAGTCCCTTGGTTGCTGGTTCCCCAACTACGAGTCCAGAGGGATTGAAAACTAAATGTTCCACCGTTTTGTTTTGTAATAATTCCAGTTCCGCCATTATTATTTAAAACGCTAAATTGTCCACTTACTGCGCCATAATTCCAATTACTATCAACAGTATCAATCACATCTAAATTAGTAGTGAAAACAAAACCTAAATATGTTCCAACATCTTTGTAACTATTATTGACACCAATTGCTTCAAAATCTAATGTTTCCGCAAAAAGGCTAAGAGAGAAAATAAAAATAAGTAGGAAATATTTTGTCATGGCATTAGCCTTTAATAATGTAATTTCTTATTATTTTTTTGATATTTTTTCCAAAAAATTCCTGCAATAGAGTATATACAAAGCATTATTGTTGTTGGTTCTGGTGCAGAAAAACTTTGAGAAGAAATACCTAATGTATAATCGTTAAAATCTGCAACAAGTGTCCAGCTTAGCGTACTAAGATTATAAGTTCCATCCCAATTAAAATTGCTATTTGTGTTAAG
>CAZPDM010000047.1:25866-33862 GCA_964585305.1 uncultured Planctomycetota bacterium
ATTATTTTCATAATAATTCGCGTTAGCTATTGATAAAATCAATGTAACACGCCCCATTTAAACAAAGATAAGTAAACTTATTCTGTACAAAGTTACTTATTTTCATTTTGTGAAGCTGTTTTTGCTTCAACTAGTGCCCAGTCTCCTTTTTTAACGCTATTCGTTTCTATTAAGATTAAGTCTTCTTCCAATCCTTTGGTATCCATATACTCTGTAATTTTCTTGAGTGTAATAGAATGTTGTTGCCAATTTTCATTACGATATATGGTAAGGAAGTTCTTGTTATCTTTGATTTGCAAAGCTTCACGGTGTATTGCGAGATGCGACTCATTTTTTAAGAATGTGAAAATCGCATTATAATTTTGAGTAAGAGAAAGTTTTTGTATTTCTGCTTTGGGAAGTTGCAAAGTTAAAGTAGTACTTTTTTCTATATTATCAATGTTAATATCTTTAACAATTGTTGTCCATTTTAAAACATCTTGATCGATCTTTTCGTTTTCTAATTTTTTTGTTATCTGTAAAACAATTGAATCATTTTTTTGATATTTTGTAGAAGTTGGAATTGTGAATTTTACAACATCAGGAAACTCTTGAAAGATAAATATAGGCTTATCAATATGAACCAAAGGTTCTTCTATATTTTTAGTCCATTCTTTTAAGATATAATTTCCTATAGATTTGATAGGCTTTTTAACCAGTTTAGTTTCTTTTTGTTTGATTTTATTTTTTAAATCACGGATTTTTAATAGTATTTCTTTAGCTTTTTTACGTAATTCAGTAGTATCAAGTTCACTTTGTGCAATAATAATTTCACTATGATTAACTTGAAGTTTTTGCTGTTCCTGTTTGTCTTTTATAATGTCTTGACATAATTCAGCCGGGCCAACTAAATATGCAACAATATCTCCTTCTTTTACCCAGGTGTTTGCTTGGATATTGGGAATAACCTGGCCAATTTCAGAAAGAAAATATTCTTGTAAAGCAGGTGTCAATAGAATGCTTTCTTGATAAGTTTGTGGGATAACCACTTCTTGGATTCGTTCAATAAGAACAGGAGTAGGTTTTATAATTGTAGTAGGTGTTTCTTCTTTCCATCCAGAGGATATTATATCTATAAAAAATGCAATGGATAAAATGGCAAGAATAATAAGTATAGGAATGCCTAAAGGAGGCCGGCATAATTTTTCCCACCAAAATAATAATTCCGTAGAAAAAGAAGATTCATTTTGTTTTTCCGGCAATTTTAAATTTTGAGAATCATCTGGAGCATTAACATTGGTTTCTTTTGATAATTTAGCAATTTCATCAGAAGGAATGTTAATTGTTTCGGCTTTTTCCTGTTTATTTTCTTCAACTATATCAGGAACCTGTTTTTCAAATTTTTCAATCAAATCACTAAAATGGGGATTTTTCTTTAATGCCTCATATAACCGCAATGATATTTTTCGATAAGCAAAATTTGTTGAAGCAACAGAAGGACCTTGAGTTTGGCTAACTTCAGAAGGAATTGAAGATGAATTTGTATTTGATAAACCAGGAATATTTGGGCTAATGATATTTATATCTCCTGGAGTTATCATACTCATTCCGCTTGGACTTGTGATAGCAAAATTTTGGTTATAGCCTGTTAATTTAGAAACTAATATACGAGAAGTATCGCTTTTATTTGATTCTTTTTCAGGATAAATTTTAGGAATTGCTGCAGTTCCTATATCATTACTTGAAGTTTTTACTAAACTTGCAGGTGTTTTAGTGGGTGATACAATAGCTTTCGATATACTTAATGGAGTGGAAGCCGAAGGGACATTCACATTGATTTTAGGTAAACTTGATGGGGTACTTGAGGGAGAAGAAACATTTATTTTATGCAAACTTGCGGGTGTATTTGAGGTAATAGCTTCTACATTTATCTTACGTAAATTTGAAGGCGTAGTTGATGGCTGTGTTTCCAAATTTATTTTATGTGTAGCCGGTTTGGGTTGATTTATATTTCCGAGTGTTTCAAAAGAAGGTGTATCATTAAATGCAGGTGATTTTATAGAAGATGAAATATTTAAAGGCACATTAGGAACTAATTCTGTTTGTGCTCTCGATAAAATATTTTTTTCATCTTCTAAAGATGGAGCAATATCTTGAGATAAAACATTTTCAAATGCAGCAAATCTTTTCTTATCAATTTTAGCAGTGTTAATATCATCTGTTGAAAATTTAGATGGAGGTGTTTGAGAGGGTTGAGATGTTGGGATAGAAAATCCGGGAAAAGTCGGAACATTGAGTTGAATATTACTTATATCTTGCATATCTCCAATATTTTCTTCTTGTGCAGTATTCTGGTTAGAATAGTCTTCTTGTTGATTTTCTAACTCTTGCTCCATGATATTTTCTTGACTAGATATTTTTTGTGAATCATTTTCTTCTACAACAAACGGCTCTTCTTTTGAAGGAATAATTATAGATTTTTCGCCTTCAATAAGACGTTTATAATTGATAATATCTTTAGATTTAAAGCGCATCTGTCGATTTTCAGAATATACTGCTAATTCCCCTTCATCAATCAATCTTCTTAAGCGATCTTCATCCATTTGTAATTCTTTTCGGGCCTGTTCAAATGTATAAAATTCTGGTTCTGATTGCATAGCCAATTTAGCAGTATTATAAGTTGATTCATTTTCAGAAATTGGCTGTCCTTCGAGAACCTCTTCACTTGAAACAAAACTTGTTTTACTTTGAAAATATATCATTGCTTCTTCTTGTGTATCAAAAACATGAACATACTCTCGAAGACTAAGCATTTCCAGTAAATCGCTTATTTTAGGTTGAACACGGATAAGTGCTAAGCCGCCTTGTTGGTTATCTAAAGCATCTGTAAAATTTACCAAAGTTCCCATGCCTACGCTGCTAATATAATCTATTCCTGCCATATCTAAAATAATATGCGTATAGCCTTGATTTTGCAACTCAGTCATTTCTTGTTGGAATTTGGAAACCGTGGCTGTGCCAATTGCACCACATAATTGGACCAAAGCTAAAGGCGGTTGAGGAGAGATATTTTGGAAATCAAAATTTGACTCAACCACAAAAGAATCTCCTATAAAATATGTTTTTTGATAGGAAAAATTCGGCTGTTAATAACAATCTCGAATTTTTCCTATAATTTTTACGTTGTCTTTAAATTTGCTTTTGCAGGAATAATTTGAGGAATATGCCCATTTTGATCGGCTGTGCATTGGATAGCTACTATTGTAATATCATCCCTTTGCGCATGATTATTCCCGGAGAAATTCTCAACATCTTGTAGAATTTGACGAACAAGTTGTTCATTAGTTGTTTGAACAGTAAGGCATTGGAAGATTTGCTGCAATTGTTCCATTCCAAATTGCTGATTATTAGCATTGCTGGCTTCTATAATTCCATCTGTATAGAAAAGTAGCATATCGCCTACTTCTAGTCGAATGCTTGTGGTTGTAAATTCTTGATTGCCAGAAGGCCCCATTCCCCAAGGGTAACCATTTTTATTAGGTAATCGGCTAAAAGCATTTTGGCTAGCATGATACCATAGTGGCGAGTATTCCATAGTTCCAGTCCATATTAGTTGACGACTTGGCCAATCCCAGTATAATATTAAGCCGGACATGTGATTCGAACGTCCAAAATCTTCTTTAAGAAGTTCATCTACTACAGACAAGACTTGTGCAATATCATTTGTATTTTGTAGAAGCAATCTTAAATATGCTCGTACAGTCGCAACAATAAGAGCTGCCCTCATGCCATGTCCTTGAGCATCTCCAATAACAAAGAACCAAGATTGATCTTGAGGAGATTGAATAACATCATAATAATCCCCCCCAATTCCCATGCTTTGTTCTTGATAACAGCAAACATTAAGGTTTGGAATACGAGATGCGATCTTCGGTTGTAAACATTGTTGTCGTTCTTCTCCAGCTTTAATTTCTTGTTCAAGAATAATTGTTCGTTCTCGTTCTTTAGCTATAATTCCATTATGGATAGCTGCGGCAATAGTCCCTGCATTAGCAACTAATGTTATTAAATTTTCTGTGCTGAATTCTCCATCTGAAATATTTTTTGCAAGATAGATAAATCCAACCTTTTCTAATGGAATTACTAAGCAATCTTGATTTTGGTAATTAAACTTCATTCCGCAAGAACGTGTGATAGCTTCTAAAACAGGCGATTCTGGGATGAGAATATCATTAGCAGTTTTATTTCGACATTGAAGAATAGATAATTTATCTTGTAAAAATGTTCCAACGGCCATGCTATCAACATTTCCTAATAATTGTAGCAAATAGCAAAATAAAAGATCGCATATACTTGTTAGATCTGGAATTTCTGGCTGAAACAATTTACTGGAGATATGAGAATAAATTCTAAGTAAAATTTGCAAAGAAACAGGATCTGATTTTTTATCTAACTCAACATCACGAAATAGTTCTTGATATTGCTGATAGAATTCTTTTATTTTATAACCAAACATGCGATCAACAATTTTAAAATCGCTTGCAAGAACTATTTTAGCTGCAATTGTTGTTGAGGTATCTTTAAATAGTAAAATATCTTCCTGGCCAATTTCAAAATAGTCATAATGTTGGATGCTTTGTTGAGATGTCATGGCAACAAAATTACGACTTACATGTGGGGTCCGACCATCATTTCTACGATTGGGGACCATAAAGAACTGACTTTGTTCAGGCTGAAAAAATATTGAGGCATGATTTTCTCGAGAAACAGTATTAGAAAGTAGTTGAATATCATTATTTTGATAACGCCCAATAGTGTAGGTTCTTTTTTGTAATGTACAAAGTTTTTGAATTTGGCGAAGGCGATTGGAAATATGATAAACAACGGTTTCAGAATTTGGTTTTTCTAATTGTTCAATAGCTTGTAATGCTTCTGTATGAGTAGAGTAAAAATGAAACATATTTGTAAAATTTCCTTCGTCCATTATTTCTTGAATTTCTGGAGAACATTCTACCCATAGCAACATTCCAGATTTATTTTGCAACTTATCCTTAGCTTTTAAAAAGATGTTAATGCCTTCCAGGCATAAATTTTTTAAATCTTGTGCTAGAATAAGCAAATATTTGCTAGTTAAAATAATGGGATACAGTTTAGCGGATAGACTCTCAATATCCGTAGAATCTAGCGTTCCAACAAGTTTAATTTCGGAGATTGTAGAGTTGGTAGCCGTAGTAATCTCCAACATGGTTTACCCTTCGCAAAAAACTTAGAATTTTCTATAATTTCCTCGTTACTTATAATAAAATAATTGTCTCTTATTTTTAAGCAGAGAGGATTGTTGGGAAAATTGGATAACTTAAGTTAGATCTTTTGGTTCTATAACTTGGGCTGTAAAAATTTGAAAAGTTGCTTTAGACTTCCAATCATTAGGGGATAGACCAGCTTTGAGAGCTAAATGTGTTAAAGTCTGGGAACGATCCCAGCCTTGCTCTGTTGCTACTTGAGGCAAAAATACTGCTCTATGTCCATATTTACTTAAAATAACTCCATGTTGACCAGGAATAAATTCTTCATAACTTGCAATATCTTGAGGGAGGGATAATACAGAAATATCTATTTCAATCTCTGGCAATTCTTCAGAAGTAATAGGAGAAAATCGAGGATCATGAACCGCAGCATCTACAGCTCTCTCAATAACTTCAAGATATAATGGTTGGCTTGGTAAAATGGAGCCAATGCAACCACGAAGATCACCATTTTTATGATATGTAACAAAACAGGCTCTTTCTTCTCGAAGATTTTGAGGAATTTCTTCTATATTGATTTTGAGTACTTGTTTTGTTTGGACATATTGAGATAAGGAACGGTGAGCTAAATCTAAAAGATACCGCTGTTCTTCTTTAGATAAAGAATTTGCTGTGTTAGGATTCATAATTTTTAGCCTTAAACTAGCTTAATTTTTTTGTAATAAGTTCTTTTGCTAATTTTCCATCTATTTGTCCAGAAAATTGAGACATCAAGGCTTTCATTACATTTCCAAAATCTTTTTTGCTGGTAGCACCCGTTTTCGTAATAATTTCAGCAATAATAGCTTCAATTTCTGCTGAATCTAATTGTTTTGGCAAATAACATTCCAATATTTTTAATTCAGCTTCTTCGTCCGCAATACGATCTAAACGATCTACTTTTTTAAATTCTTCGATTGCTTCACGACGCATTTTAATACTACGTTTGATCACTTCTAATATTTCTTCAGGAGTTAAACCAGTATCACGTTTAGATTGTTCAATAGTAACTTTTTTGATTTCAGATAATAAAAAACGTAAAGTACGAACTTTTATTTCGTTTTTTTCTCGCATAGCATCTTTTAGTTCTTGGTTTAATTTTTCAATCATAAAAAAACTTTCTTTTCAAGAAAATTGTGTTAATATATAAATAATAAACGTTATTTTACTGATTTATTAAAAATTTTGCAATAACTTTTTCGCACTCTTTAGTTTTTTAAGGAAAATTATGCGAACTTCAGATTATACAACAAATTGTCTCCCTAGTTATCAACAAAAATATCTTAGAAGTATATCTCATCGTCTTAAACCAATTGTAAGAATTATTGAAATTACAGAGCAATCTTTATTAGAAATTCGTCATGCTTTCTCAAAAGAAGAATTGATTAAAGTTAGATTAGATCATCCTTCTGATAAGGAATTGTTAGCAGTTCAATTAGCGGAAAAAAGTAAATCCTATCTTTGTGGATTATTAGGACACACCGTTCTTTTATATCGTCCTTTTTCAGAAAATCCAGTTATTCAACTACCTCAACGCGATCCAAAAGAAAAAGATTCTTAAAAAAGGAACCTGAAATATGGCGCATTCATCCGAGCAAAATAATTTTCCAAATATAGAAAATTCTTCTATAAAGAGCATAGATATTTCTAAATTACTTAGTTTTTTACATGAAATTGGTAAATTAAAACAATTGTTGCGGAAAGGTTGGGTGCGTCATAACATTCCGCAGCCAGAATCCGTTGCAGCGCATAGTTTTCGTTTAAGTCTTATGGCACAAATATTGGCACCTGCTTTGGGATTAGATGTTGGGCGATGTTTACAAATGGCTATAATCCATGATATTGCAGAATCTCAAATTGGAGATATTACTCCCCACGATCCCATCACCCCTCAAAAAAAAATAGAAATAGAACATCAAGCTATGCAAAATCTTATTAATTTATTGCCAGATAGGGCTACAATTTTAAACTTATGGCAAGAATACTTGGCGCAAGAAACATTAGAATCAAAATTTGTTAATCAATTGGATAAATTAGAAATGGTTCTCCAGGCAAAAGAATATCAAAAGGACAATCCTACTGCTGATCTGAAAGAATTTTGGAATAGTACTAAAGGAATTTGGACTTTTGATGAACTGAAAAAAATATATGATACTCTGGTTTTGTAGAAAAATGTAAAAAAAGGGACTTTTTCATTTTCTGGCCGCTTGCTAAGCAGCGGGTTCAATTCCTCATAGTTGGGTCTTAAACACCTGACATACTCTCCGCCATAAATAAATGGCTGGAGGTTCTTGAAAAACCAAAGAGAGTTCAACTTGCCCATTAGTGGCAGCAAGGCAATCGGGGATGATATTTCCATCCCCTTGGCGGAGTCAGACCGCCAACTACGTCCAGCTTAAAGCCAAACGATACTTTTTTAAATATATTGATCGCTCCAACACCATCGCGATCATAACTGAAACCACATTCATCTCTTGTACAACGATAAATACGATTCTGTTCCATCAAAAGTCGTTGCTATTCTTTTTATTCCTAAATCTATACCCAAACAGCCTTGAAAATATTCCTTTATTTCTTTCTTTTCGACTATTTCCAAGACACAACTTAACTGCCAGCCAAAATTCTTTTTCCAGACAATTATTGCAAAGTGTTGCACTGGCAAATTTTTGTTCCAACTCACTTTGATAGGAAGATTTCCTTTCGCTAGCGGCAGTTCTAGGTATCCTTTTCTT
>CAZPDM010000048.1:0-17202 GCA_964585305.1 uncultured Planctomycetota bacterium
TATTTCATTCCTGAAATTTTCTTTTCCAAATACTTCATCTAGGATCAGTCTTAAGTACGCATTCACTCTCCAATCGCAATGAACATAGATGCTACCATCTTCAGCCAGAAGATCACGCATTAAAATCAAACGTTCATAAATCATGGCTAAAAAACTATCTGTTCCTTCTCCCCATGTATCTCGATAAGCAATTTCCTCTAATACATTAGGCTGTTTAGTAAAGAGTTCTTCCCCTGAATCACCAATTTCAACATCCATAGAAAAATCCGCGCCTACATCAAAAGGCGGATCAATATATATCAGTTTGATTCCTCCGTTTTGTTCGATTTCATCCCGTAAATGCCCATGTTGAAGACTTGATAAAACCAAACGATTATCGCCCCAAATGAGTTTATTTGTCCATCCTATTTTTTGTCGCCCTCTAACATCCACATCAAAAAGATCAATTTGTGGTTGATTCTTTTGAATTTCGTTTCTTGGTTCATCTACTTGCTCAATTACCTGAAATGGCAAAACAATGTTACAAATATCCTGAGTTTTATCATTCCAAACTAATTCTACTTCTCTACGATCTGCAAATAATAAAAATCGATATTTTTCTGGTAATGGCTGTCCCTTATCAATCATCCTTACCAGTTCTTGCTTTTCTTCATTTGTTAATGGCTTCATAAATTTTCCTAATCTTAGAAATGGATTATCTCATAGCTAAACGATCTCTTAAATCGTTTAGCTATAATTTTTAGTAGTTCGCGGAATATTCTTCTTTATAGATATTTTTTTCTATATCATTGTTTTCTTTGCTATTTTCTTGGGTGGGATTTTTTTCGATTATAGTTGGATTGCTTGTTTCTGGAGGAATGACTTCGATTTTTAAGACGGTTGCTTTGGGAGTATGGATAAGGCAGCCTTTGTTATCACGACTGCCATTTGCATCGTTGAGGTCGTATTCTCTAGGAGGATATTTCTTTTTTCCTTCTGAGCGGAAGTGTATTCGTATTTTTTCTGGCGCGCCTTCGCTGATATATAAAATTTTATTTCCTTCTGTCAACTCATAGTCTTTATCCCGTGTTCCTGCGCTCATACTAAATCGTTTGGCACGAATTTTTTTTGTGGTGCTATCCTGGAAAACAAGACTATAATTGGTATCTTCATTTTTCCTCCAAACAGAAAGGAAAATAATATCGTTGCCAACAAAAACTTTTTCTGCTATACGTACGATTCGACAACGCCCATCTTTAAGAAAAACAATTATGTCATCTATGTCTGAGCATTCAAAAATGAACTCATCTTTTTTTAATCCATAGCCAATAAATCCGTCGTTGCGATTGGCATATAATTTTACATTAGCTAAAGCCACACGAGCTGCATGGATTTCTTCAAAAGGAACTGCTGTAATTTTTGTACGACGGACTCGACATTGTCCATATTTTGCTTTTAGATTTTGGAAATAAGCGATTGTGTAGGAAATAATATTTTTAAGACTATCTTTGATTTCTTTGATTTCTTTTGCGACTTTTTTTAGATTTTGTTCTGATTCAACTAAACTGTATTTGCTGATTTTTCGAATGGGGATTTCGGTTAATTTACTTACATCATCTTGAGTCAACTCACGATGATTTTTTTGTTGAAAGGGTTGTAATTTTCGGAATAAAACATTTAAAACATGCTCCCAAGTTTCACAGTTTTCAATTTCGCGATGCAGGCGATTTTCAATAAATGTTTTTTCCCAATAAATGGTAAGCCAGCGTTCTTCTAGTTTATTGAGTTTTATTGTTAGTTCTTGTTTTAACATTTCTACTGTATTATTAGTGGATCGACGGAGTACATCTATCACACTAATAAATTGTGGTTTTTCTTGATCGATTACACAACAATTAGGAGAGATGCTTATTTCACAATCTGTGAATGCGTAAAGAGCCTGAATTGTTTGATCAGTGTCAACTTCGGATGATAATTCAATATAAACTGCAACATTTTGGGCAGTATTATCACTTACTTTTTTAATTTTAATTTTGCCACTTTCATTGGCTTTGAGGATAGAGTCAATCAAACTGGTAGTTGTTGTTCCAAAAGGAATTTCTCGAATAATCAACCCCTTTTTTTCTTTTTCAATTTTCGCTCGTACTTTAATTTTGCCTCCGCGCATTCCATTGCGATAGTCGCTACAGTCTGCCTCTCCTCCTGTTGGAAAATCTGGATATATGGTAGGCTGATTTCCTTCTAAAATTGCAATACTAGCGTCAATAAGTTCGCAAAAATTATGAGGCAATATCTTGGTTGCTAATCCTACAGCAATACCATCCGCGCCTAAAGCAAGTATTAAGGGAAATTTTACTGGCAAAGTAATGGGTTCTCGATTGCGGCCATCGTAAGATAATTGCCATTGAGTATTTTCCGCGTGGAATAAAACTTCTTTGCTGAAATAAGAAAGTCTCGACTCAATATAACGAGATGCTGCCGCGCTATCACCTGTACGAATATCACCCCAATTCCCTTGAGTATCAACCAATAAATTTTTTTGTCCTAAATTCACCAGAGCTTCGCCAATAGCTCCATCACCATGTGGATGGTACTTCATCGTTTGACCAATGATATTGGCAACTTTATGAAATCGTCCGTCATCCATTTCCCACATAGCATGTAGGATTCTTCTTTGCACAGGCTTTAAACCATCCGTAAGATTTGGGATCGCACGTTCTAAAATAACATAAGACGCATAATCAAGAAACCAATTTTGAAAAAGATTTTCTATATCTTTTTGTTGTGGAGGAAGAGAAGGCTCTGCTTCTATTGTAGTTTTAGATTTCTTGCTAGGACTCATAAAGAATATTTTTCTCCCATCTTAAATTTTCCACAATAACCCTTTGGCGTTCCATAGTATTTTTCCCCATATAATAGCCCAAAACTTTATCTAAACTTGCGCGTTCGGGAATAATTACTTGAGTAAGACGCATTTGTTTGCCAATAAATTCTCTAAATTCGCCAGGAGAAATTTCTCCCAATCCTTTAAATCTCGTAATTTCAGCATTTTTTCCTAATGCTTTCAAAGCATCTTGTTTTTCTGCTTCGCTATAGCAATATTGGCAACGTTCTTTGGTCCGTACCCGAAATAATGGAGTTTCTAAGATATGTAGATGTCCACTATGGACTAGTTCTGGAAAAAATTGAAGAAAAAATGTTAACAGTAACAATCGGATGTGCATTCCATCCACATCTGCATCGGTAGCCACAACAACATATCGATAGCGTAATTCATTTAGACCATCTTCAATATTCAAAGCGTGTTGAAGTAAGTTAAATTCTTCATTTTCATAAACAACTTTTTTAGTCAAGCCATAACAATTTAAAGGTTTACCACGTAGGCTAAATACCGCCTGAGTATCCACATCTCTAGCTTGAGTCAATGAGCCACTTGCAGAATCACCTTCTGTGATAAATATGGTTGTTTCTTCTTTTCTTGTATCACGGCTATTCCAGTGATAGCGACAATCACGTAATTTTTTATTATAGCAATTTGCTTTTTTAGCAGCTTGATGCGCTAATTTTCGAATTCCTGCTAAATCCATGCGTTCTTTTTCGCTTCGTTGTATTTTCTTAAGCAATTTGTCAGCGATTTCTGGATTTTTATGCAGGAAATCATCCAACTCTTTTTTTATAAAATCTTGGACAAAACTACGAATGGTTGTGCCATCTGGTGCAATATGCAGAGATCCTAATTTGGTTTTAGTTTGGGATTCAAAAACAGGTTCTTCTATACGAATACTGATTGCGCCAATCATTGCCTCACGAATATCCGCCGCATCAAATTCTTTTTTATAGAACTCTCGGATTGTTTTTACTAAAGATTCTCGAAAGGCAGCAAGATGGGTTCCCCCCTGGCTGGTATATTGTCCATTAACAAAAGAATAATGTTGTTCTCCATATTGCTCACCATGGGTTAATGCGACTTCAATATCATCGCCGATTAAATGAACAATATCATAGCAAAGTGTTTCTGGACTGACTTTTTGATTAAGCAAATCTAAAAGACCATTCTTTGAACGAAATTCTTGTCCATTATAGACTAAAGTAAGTTTGCGGTTAAGATAGGCGTAGTTCCAAAATTGGTGTTCTAAATGTTCTGTAAGAAATTGAAAGTTTTTAAAAATGCTACTATCTGGAATAAATGTAATAATTGTGCCATCATTTTCTTTAGTATTTTGCAAAGTGTAATCTTTTGTTAAAATACCTTGAGAAAATTCTGCTTTTTTACTCTTGCCTTCACGTATTGCTTGTACACAAAAATACGAAGAAAGCGCGTTTACTGCTTTAGCACCAACTCCATTTAATCCCACTGATTTTTTAAAAGCCTTGCTATCATACTTTGCACCAGTGTTAATCTGAGAAACACAGTCAATTACTTTACCTAATGGGATACCCCGTCCATAATCACGAATACATACTTTATTTTCCTGTATTGTGATTTCGATACGATTTCCATGTCCCATGGCATGTTCATCTACACTATTGTCAATAATCTCTTTTAATAAAATATAGATGCCATCTTCGGGCATGGAACCGTCGCCTGTTTTACCAATATACATTCCAGGACGAAGGCGAATGTGTTCACGCCATTGTAAAGTTTGGACATCTTTTTCGGTGTATTCTATATTTGCCATACACTTTTTTCTATTTTATAAATTTTTTTTTGAAATTTTTATGAGTAAAAAAATAACTTTTTTTTCTAAAAAAAGACGATAGGGACGCGATTGCGTCCCTATACTTTTATAAAAAAATCTAGCTTACTTTAAGAATTTTGTCATACAATGGGAAGGAAGAAGGATGTTCTCCCGCAACAAGCATTTCAATTGTAAAATCGTCAGCTGTTACAGGATTTTTTGCATCACTCTTAACATCTTTAATCTTCAGATCATCTGGGCCTTCTGTAACAAAAGTTACTTGAATAGTTGCAATAACACGGCCTTTCAGATTGATATTGGCCCACAATTGGCTTAATCCGCCAATTGTTTTTTGATAACCAAGATTTAAACGTCGGACACCACGTTCGAATGTTACAGTAAATTCACGTGGATGTTCAGCATCCCATTCTTTGTTGTCAGGAGTTAAAATAGCTTCTACCAGTGTTCCTTCAACAACTTTTCCAATTCTCCAGGTTAACCTTGGTGCTCCTTCTGAATCTCCACTTCGGAAAGTAAAGGAACGTCCTAAACCTTTTTGATGGAATTGGACAACTTCACAGGCGCGTTCCAAAGAATTTTCTTCTGTAGTTGGAGCGACAATACGAGCTAATGGAACACGATGTTGGTTAAGATATGTGCGGAATCCTTCACGGAAGAAGGAAATATTGAAAAGACGTCCGCCTAATACAATGATAGTATTTTCCGGGCTTTCGCCGAAACCTTTTAGTACGATTTCTCCAAGTTTTTCCATAGCTTTATTATATTGCTCAGCTTGAAGTTCGTCAAAATGTTTCTTTCCTTCAGGTGTATTGATCTTCGCCCAATCTTCCATAACTTTACGGCTGAATGTACTCACTCGATGGCTGGCATTCGCGCCATAACGACGTTCTTCTTCTTCTTCTAAGAAAGTACAACTAATATGATCGCCACCAAATCCAGTACGGCCAAAGTAAGTATGACCAATATTTATAGATTCACCAACACGTTTAGCGGATAGTAAATTTAAAAAAGAAGGGACTTTCATACGTACTACTCGAGAATGCGTAGCACCTGTTGTTACAACTAAGAAGTTTACTGGTTGATCGGGTCGTGGTAAAATACCTTGTTTGGCTAAAATCTTCTTAAGATCAAGGTCTTGAGCTGCTAATTTGGGTTCAATGAAATCAGTAAGCCAATGAAGTACTGTAATCCATGACTCTGGCATAAAAGTAAGATGTTCATTGAAATCAGGAGCTTCTTCATCAGGATTTAAAACTGGAGGGAAAAATTCTTGCGCAGCTTCTGTAATAAGCTGTCGGTATTTTTTTAAATCTGCAGCTGTAAAATAATCGGGATATTCTACAACGACTTGACCAATTTGAAAGCGTGGAATTTGTGAATGGATTTTTCGAGCGGTATCATAAAGATATTTGAATTGAGTTTTTACGTAAGTTTTGTAAAGGTCTTCATTTGTTGGAGATTGGTGTAAAATTTTTTGGCTTTCAAACATGCTTACATAAGCAGGAGGTTTTCCGCCTAATAGCAAAAATCGAATTGGTTGCAAGAATAATGTACAAGCTGGATCGCTACGATCGCTCATAAAATTACTTAGGGCTTCTTCCCCAGTCGCAATTTCTGAATGAAGATCATTTGTTACTTTTTCAATGCGAAAAACTGAAAGTTCTGTTTTGACTTGAGTATTTTCTGGTGCCCAGCGCATATTTTCCGAACCAAGTTGACACATAAATGTTCTTTTGGTATAGGTTGTTCCGATAGCCAAACCAATCGTTAAAGCTGGTAATTGCGCACTACGTCGGGGTAATTTAATGTCAGGGACAGAAAGTGTGGCAAGACCTTGTTTTAATGTAGCTTTAGATTTTGGATTTTGAAATACTTTCTCCCAAACGCTCATTTCATATCTCTCCGAAAGATTTGTTCCACGATTAGATGTATCATGGATAGGTTTGGTTTGAAACGCCCGCAAAATAATTATTTTGCGGGCGACATAAAAGTTAGCTTATTTTTTTATTTGTTGCTCTAGGGTTGGAAGTTTATCGAAAAGTACTTTGAGTTGATTGTAGCATTCGGTAACTTTGATCGCTTCTTCCGCAGAAATATCGTCGCGAATATGGAAAGAAGAAGTAATACGATTTTTTTGCGCCCAAAGATATTTACGAATGCGATCTTGATTCCAAAGAGCCGCAGTTAATTGGCATTCCATTACATTTTGTACGGCCTCTTGGAAATTTTTGCGTTCTTTGCTAGAATAAATGTTTCGCAATTCAGTTTCTAAAACTTTGATAGGTTCTGTGAGATATTCGATAACAGATTCAACAGGTATGTTTCCTTTGATGATAGGACGATTTTTTTCTTCCATAAAGGCTATAATTTGTTCTACTACACGTTCGCGGATATGTTTAAAAGTTTGGTTTTGATAAGATTCCCAATCGTCTTGTTCTTTTTCAGCATCTTGAAGTACTTCTCGAACTTGATCCAGTGTCATATATTTCTTGTCAACTAAAATTTGTCCAAGACGGATATGACGCCCTGTTTCTTGGTCATTTTGTTTTTGGAATTGTAATGCTTCTTCAATTTGTTTAGCTGTAGCATATTTCTTTTGGACGCAGAATTCTCCAAAACGTTCTGGCAATCTAAATTCTTCATTACGCCACTTTAAGTCTTTTAAATCTTCTAGAATCTTTTCAAGATATGTGTCGATTTCTTTATCACTAGGACGTTCACCGGTTACACGTTTGGCACCTAATATTCTTAAGATGTCTTTGCAATATGGTAATATTTGTGCACCTAAACGTTCATAACGAATAGTATTCCCTTGTGTCCGCATGATATGTTCAATGCGTGTCCAAGCATATTTAATACCACCGTCACTATCATCTTTGATCGCTTCAATATTGGCTTTAACATCATGCAGATAACGGTTTAAAGTTGGACTATATTTACTATTTTCCAAGAATGGAACAGATTCTGGACATTTGAATCCAAATTTGGGAGCGCGGGTAACGAATACATTATGGAAATTATCGCCAAGTCCTCGAATCTTACTCATAACGTTGACTTCTACCCATAATTTCCAACTTAAATCATCATCAGGAATGACATCGCCATTTGAATCTTTTTTATAATTATTGTTCTTAATAGCTTGATCAGCAGCAACATCAATTTTATTAAGGAAGATAAATAAACGTTGTTGTAAGCTACCATATTTACGGCATTCATCAAATAAGGCTTGGAATTCGGTATCTACTTGTTGTTCAGCAAGTACAAGAATAAAGATTACAATATCAACAGAAGGAAGCAAACGTTCAAAACCCCAACGATTTTTAAAGGCTTGTATTTGCGAGTGCATGCGTTCTTCTGGACTAACTTTTTCTGCTTCAAAACCGCCAACACGAACACCAGCTGTATCATAAATATCAATTTCTTTTAAAATGTCTTCTTCTACAAATAGATTGGTAATAGCACCAACTGTACGCATCATATAATATGTGCGTCCAAGGCGTTTTGCCTCTTCTTCGCTACGTTTGTCTCTATTCTTGATAACTTCTGCCATTTTGCTTGCATTAACTGCTTTATCCAAGAAGTAAACTAACAATCCTCGTGGAACTGGATTGAATGTATTAAAAGATTTTCCTTCAGGATTAAAACATTCAGCGATTTCTGCAAGTGTATTGAAATAATCGACATCATCTTTTTGGCCATTAGTTCTGGCCCATTGTTGGGCTTCACGAACCCAATCTTTAATTTCGTTATAAATTTTAAGATCGTAGCTAGCATCTTTTTTAGTTTCGGGATTGCGAGCAATACGATTGAGACGATCCCAACTATCAGCTAGTTGACTATCTTGTCTTATAACATCTTTAATTCTCGGTAACTGAGAAAGTAATTGGAATAAGTCACGAGGCATTAAAAAAGTGACAGTTCCATGTTCTGCTGGGCTAAATTCACGAGGATAACGAAGCCGTACTAACATAGGGGTAGTATCGGTTGCAGTTGATCCAGCGAACTCTCCTAATTTAGGCAAAAAGCTTGTCAAAATTTGGGTTTTTCCAGCCGAGCTTGTTCCTAGCAAAATAGCACATGGTGGTCTTTTAGCACGTTGAACCATAGTAAGACCATCATTGCCAATGCAGGTCATTTCATTTTCAACATCTTCTAATATTTTATGGCCCTTGGGGTCAATACTTTCCTTGAATGTTTGTAGCGGGATGCATTCTTGAACGACTTTAGTCATCACTTCCGCTAACTCTCCCAAGGTTCGACAATGTTCTTCATAGGTGGGCATTTAAACTGCCTTTCTGTAACGAGAGAAGTAGCTCCCAATATTTCATAAATTGACTGGAATATTAAAAAAATAGTTTCTTTATATGAAATTTTTTCTAGGAAAATATTTGTGTTTTCACAAATATTTTCCTATTTTTCTAAGAGAATGTTCGCTAAAGTCGCTTATTCTTTACTAAACATCGGGTCTTTGTTACGGAACAGTTCTTTTTCAAGAATATATTTCGGGAATCCACGAATAATGTCTTTTTGATTCTTAGGCGTGATTCTCCAAATTACAGTTGTTCTTTGTTTAGGAGAAGTAACTTTAAATTCGGGGTGATCTTTGCCTTTAAATTCAGGATGTTTAATAAATGGTATTGGTACTGCCAATTTAATTATATGTCCGGTGTTGTAGGTATATTGGAATAATTGCTTATCTCCAAACATATCCTTTTTATAAAAATCCACCATCTCTTTATTCCAACGGAATTTTGTTGTATTGGGGATTTGTTCGGAATATTCAAAGCATTTTTCCAAAAGTTCGACCATTGCTTTACCAGAAATCATATCTTGATCAACGGCTGTGCAGATTTGTTCGAGGTTTTTATATGGATAGAAATACATCATCGGCAAGGATTGCATATCCATATACAACATATCTATATCATAGGTTTCAGCCAATGCTTCAAGTGTACGTTTATCTTGGCTTGGAGCTGGTTCCTGTTTCCATAAGAGAGTATGGTTGAAGAACAATTTTGGAGGAACTTTCTTTTCAACTGTGAAGGAGAAGGGGACTAAAATCGGGCCATTATCAAATTTGAACTTTACATCCCAATTAACAGATCCAGTTGGAATTTTTACAGTGAATTCCTTGCTGCGAGCCAATTGGCGGAATGTATCGGGAGATACACGATACCCACTGACTTCATACAAAAGAACTGCGGCAGGATGAACTTTAAAATCAATAATTGGCGGTCCGCCTTGGCCAGGTCTTGTTAATTCAACTTCTTGGCCTAAGCTATTTTCATAATAGAATTTAATACGAAGACGATTTTCTGTTTTAGGTGCTTTAGTTTCAGAAGAATTATGGATTTTAAACCAATCTTGGAATCCAGTAATGCCTTGAACAGTAACATAATTATAGTTACCACCGCCGCCGCTGGCCCAAGGTTCTTGCCAAACTTCTACAGTATAATCTGCGCCGGATGTTCCAATGAGTTGCATACTTTCTTTACGGAAGATAGGGATTTTAATAATCTTATCGCTTTCAGGTTCATCACCATCTTTATTAAGACGCAAAGTTTTAAGATAGATTGTTTTGTGTTGCGGACATTGGTCAAAAATAAATTGATCGATGATAAAAGTAAAGTCAGCATACCAGCAACGTTCTACAGTTAATTGAGACATCATAGAACGTTCAACAAATCTCAATAACCCATCTTTTTCTTGTAAACCAACTGTATCGCGATTTATATCAGCAGCACCACGAACTTTGTCTTTGATTTCTTGCCAATAGACACGACGAATTTCAACTGGAGTTACAAAATAATTGCGGAGTTGAGTTTGGATGGCATCGGAAAGTTTTCCAACTTCATTGATGTTTATTTTGCTATCTTCCCCAGCAATATCTTTAGTTACAGCAAGCATAGCAACCCAGAATTTGCTGCTAGGTTTGCGGAATTCATTAACACGTTGTTCCCAAAGAGAATATTTGAGAACACTGTTATAGAAGGTATTGGACATTGAAATTTTGGATTCAAGTTCAATGTCTTGTTTAGGGAAGGCATCAGGATAGGGATAAATTTCGCTTAAAATTTGAGTAATTTCTGGAACAATTTCAAATTTAGAAGGCACATTATAATAGTATGCTTCGTGAAATTGTACAATAGCTTCGGTTTGTTTATTGAGTAAAAGTTTATCAAAAGGAATGGAATATTTTACTTGAATAAATCTTTCAGGTTCATCTACTAAAATTGGATATTGTCGGGTTGGTTGCAAAGTAATATCAATACTGAAATTTTGGTTCTTAAAAGATTTACCTTGTTCCAAAATATTGATAAGGTTCTTTAATTCCAGTTGGTGATCAAGTAAGGATTGTGCTTGAGCACTCCAGGCTAAAAGTAAAGCTTCGCGAGCAATTTCATAACCTTTTTTAATACCAATTTCGTTTTTATTTTGAATATCATTGACAATTGTTTCTGTCAATGGATTTAAAATTTCAGGAGGAGTTTGCAGCATACGGAATCCAATTGATTCCAATGCCCATTTAACTGTTTCTGCCCATTTCTTATCTTCTACACAAGCCTTACCTTCATTGTGATGTTGTTTATGAATCAGGTAAATAGATGCGCAGGTATTTAAGAATTCCATAATCCGGGCCAGTTTTTTCATTTCAGAACGAGGATAATTGACAACAGAGATACTAAAAGTATTATTGGCTTCATCAAAAGTAACTTGCCAATCTGTTTTTTCTGCAGGAAGACAAGAAACTGTTACATCCAAAACTTCTTCCTTATCTTTTACAGGATGATAGAAATAAATTTTGGTTTTTTCTTCTGCTTGACCAGGTTTTACTTTTAGACCAGGGACAATCTGATACATCTTGACCTTCCCAATTTCTTGAGATTCGATCTTGAAGTATTCTCGTTGATCTTTATCTTTCCCAAATTTTTGAATTTTCAGTTGGCTAGCTGGGTTATTAAGAGCCTTGATTCCAGGTGTTGATTGAGGAATATTAGCAAACCAGTCGCCATCTACAGTTTGATATAGAATATTTGCGAGATCTGGATTTTCTATACTAACATAGACTTCGCTAGAAACTTCGTTATATGGTTGTTCTCCGGCAAACATAATTGCTTGGTATTTTGCAGCTCCCAATGGACCAACCACATTTGCTTTTTGTATCCAGTCTTTGGGTGTATAGCGGCTAATATCTTTAGCTGTAGCCAACTCTGGTATCCATTGAACAACTTTTAAGGCTTCTTTTGATTTTGCAGTAATATCTAATATTGTAGTTTTCTTACCGCCACGTCGTTGCATAACAAGTTTTACATCTTCAATATTTTTATCAGTAAGCAAAACAATATATAACTGGCTAGTTTCGCGAGCGATAGCATCTGTAAACCGGAATTCTTTTTTGCTTGCATCGATAGTTTCAAAGAAACTCGTTGCAGATTTCCCGTAATTTTCTTTCTTTGCAATAAAGTGGTAATCGCCACGCGCTTTTCTATCATAATCATTGATACTGCAAGTTTCGCCACTTACTGGATTATAAAAATGAACAGTATTTTTGGGATCGTTACGTAAAGTTAGTCCAAGACTAAACGCTCCAAATCCTTCTACACAAGGAATAGTGGGATTTTCTATCAAAGAGAAAGCTAATTCTCCAAGCTCGGGTAAATTAAATGGTTTAGGGTCTTCGCCCCACATACTTCTTTGGATTTTGATAGGATATGCTAGACCGGTAACTTTATCACGAGTATTGTCCATCTTGTTAATTTCTGGAGCAAAACCAGCAGGACGTTCATTTTCGACTAAGAATTCCAATTCTTCTTCGGGATGGAATGTAATTGGAATGGATGCTGGTTTGGCAATCCCAGGTAATGCAATATGCAAGAACCCTCTTGCTTCATTACGTGGTAAGTCTTTGGAAACAACTTTAATTGCGTTAGCACCTTTAGGAGGATTTGCAATTCGGTAATAAAGATCCTGGACAACATTATATTTAATTTCTTTTGATTTAGCAAATTCTTTAATATCTTTTGCTGCTTTTAATTCTTGTTTGAATGGAGCAATCTGTTCAGGAGATATATTTTTTTCAAGAAGTACATCTTCAATTTCTTTTCCAGGTGTATTGCGCCAAATTTGAACGATTTCATTGAGTTGTTCTTCTTTAAAAATTTTGGCCTTAGACATAAGTTGGGCTAAAAGATCATGGCGTTTAAACCAGAAAACATCAAGATCTCGAATTTGTTTATACGCAGCACCTTTAGCAGATATTTGGCGAGGTTGTGAAGGCTCATCAGAGTATTGATCTTCTCCAGCAGGCTGTTCTTCTCCTGGTTCTGCAGTTCCTTCACTTTCGGTATATTCGTCTTCTGTTGGTTTGGCTGTAGGTGTTGTTCCAATAGATTTGCCACCTAATTTAGGGGCATTTTTCAAACGACCATCATCAAACTCTTCAAAACGCATAGTCGCAATTGCTTTGGCAGAAGCATCAAGATAATGAATTTCCATCTTGACACCTTGGCGAGCATAGCTAAAAGTAAAGTAACTTTCTGTACTAACAGTTTTAAGCTCTTCAGTCTTATCTTTTTGTTTTGCGTCTGCTAAAATTCTAATTGTATCTGTACTAACTGTACGACTTCCTCTTTCAGCACTTTGGAAAGAGATGGCTCCTGGCGTCATTTCCAAATTCCAGCTTGGTTTTTGGACAACTGTTTCTAAGTTAAGGAAAGGACGTTTGGCTCTGCGATCTGTTAATTTTGGAGTGAGAATAAATCTTTCGCGACCAAATTCAGAAAGTCCAACAATTCTAAAAGTTACATCATTTACATTTGTATCAAATTTAATACGATTAGGTTTAGGCTCTTGAGTAATATCGTCATTTTTTAATGGAGCGGTATAATTTAATTGATATAAACGATCTAATGCTGTAGTAATAGGAAGGCTAATAATGTTTTCTAAACGACCTGGCGCATGATATGTTCCAATGACTTGCAACATTGGCCCTTTTTTCTCTTTTTGACCAGGAAGATTAGCATCTACAATAAGCCGAATTTCAGAAAGATTGATATTTGAAGTGCCAGATTTAAATGTAGTAAGCCCTGGTTCAATTTTAGTTTTTGTTAACCCATCATCGCTTACTTCATATAAGGCAATTTCTTCCAAAACAGGGCGATTGAGAGGAAGCAGTCCACTTACAAACATCAAGAAAGAGAAGATTGCAAAAACTAAAGCGGTCATTCCACTCACATAGCAGCCGCCATAAACAATCTTTTTCCAAGTTGGCACATCTTGTGCCAAGATTTCAAGATTGGTAAGCATGGCATTTAAGCTATTAGATTTCGCAACTTTTCGGAATATTCTAGCATCCCAACGTTGTTGAATTAGATTTCTGATAGCCAAAATTGATAACTGTTCAGAATTGTTGCCATCCATTTTTTCTTCTGGTGCTAAGCAGGAAATTCCAACAGCTATGTAACGTGCTCCAGTTTCTGAATCCGTAATTGTAAATGCTTCTTTACTAGGATATATATAAAAATCTGGGTATCCAAATAGTTTTTCTTCCCGCATTACCTTAATTGCTGCTACAATTGCTAACAACTCTCGCGCAAAATATTTGGTTTCTGCAAAAGGATTATTAGGTTCGCGTTTAAAAGCTAAGTCAATTGGAAAATATTGTTTGGTATCCGGCAGTGATACTCTTAATGGTAATAATTGATTAGCAAGATTAGTATAACTGGAAGAAGCGTTAAATACTCTAATATCTAAAATACGTTCCAGAGTATTTTCCCACAATGCTTTTTGGGTTAACACTCCTTCTTTTCTGTCCGCCGGTACTTCATAAAATAGATCGTTGAGAGCTTCAATCCCTTGTTGACATATATCCAACTTTTTGGGAAGTTCGTTCAGCGCATTAACATCCACACGGCATTTGAAATGGCCGGGAAATGTAAAACTGCCTTCTTTGAGCTGAACACCAGAGGACTCTGGAATAGTAGTATTTGTCGTAGGCAACTTTACTCTCCTTGCATCAAATCCCAGCAAAAGCTAGGATTGGTTAATTTTGTACGTATTTAATAAAGCGTACGTTAAAACATTTCCAGAAATGAACTAGAAAAGTATTTTTACCCAAATGAAATTTTTTATAGCCAAATAAAATTTTTTGACGCTAATTCCCGATTTTTTTAAAATGGCTATATATTTTGAGTATTTGATACCAGAATACACCACTTTGATTGTAAAGTCAAGGCAATTTTCTTATAATTTTCTTAGATATAAGAAAAAATGTTTTTACTTCAAGAAGATTGAATATTTTTAAGTGGTATTTTAGATAAAAAAGTATATTATAAGTATTTTAGAAAATTAAGCAGCATTTTTTTTCTTTTTTTTGTAAAATAATATTTCTATATGTTAAAAATAATTTAGGAACAAAGATTTATGAATATAGATAATCTTCCAAATATGGAAACTTTGGGAATTACTTTGCAGAAAATTCAAGAATTATTTTACAAATTACCATCTCCAGACTATCTTTTAGGATTCCAGCAATGGATTAAGGATCGAAAGAACGATTGGGAAAAAACTGCCCTTCGTATTGGTATTGTTGGAATTACTTCTGCAGGTAAATCTACCTTTGTAAATGCGTTAGCTGGCGAAGATATTTTGCCACGTGGAGCGCAACCTACATCTGGTCTATTAGTTGTTTGTCGTCGGAATGATTTGAGAAAATTAAATGTATTTTTTAAAGATAATAATCAAACTGAATATATTGGAGAAGATTGTAATCCTACTTGGGTAAAACGTTATGCTGATGAGCAAGAAAACCCTGGTAACGAACAAAATGTTAGAGAAATACAGCTTTCTATTCCTACTTTAATGATCCCAGAACGATATGATTTAATTGACTCTCCAGGATTAGATGCCTTTGGCTTACAAGGCCATGAGGAATTAACTTTAAGAACTTTAGTTCCTATGGTCGATGTAGTTTTATTTTTAACAACAACAAAATCTACAAGCGATCGTGAAAATTTAAAAGCTCTGTCTAAAATCTGTAAAGAAGCAAAGCCTGTTATTGTTGTTCAAACTCATAAAGATTCTGTAGAGCCACGCTATGCTAAAGGCGGAAAAATCGTTGAATCGGCAGAACAAGTCTTAGAAAAACATTTTCAACGGGTAAAACAACTTCTGGATCAGACTATTGTTTTAAAAGACACTCCTATTATCCAAGTATCTTCTATACAGGCTTTACATACTCGTCTGGAAAATGCAGGAGTGGATCCAACTAATTTATCTTCTTGGCAAGAAAGTGGTTTTGCACAAATTACTCAAGTTCTTGTTGAACTTTATGAAAAACTTTCTCAAAATATTGCATACAAAAGACTTTTGATGATTTGCAAAGAAGTTCAACAGATGATGGAGCGAGTTCGAGCGGACTATAATATGGCTCGTGGGCATTTTAAAGATGCAGAAGATTATAAAGAAGGCGAATTAGCAAGATTAGAAGAATTACAAAATAGTATTCCTACAGAAACAACACCAGATTTTCCAGATGCAGCTGGTTTACAACAAAAAATTGTTGAGATTAAAGGATTTTTCTTGACCGAATTAGAAATGCGTGAAGATAATGATTTGGAAAACTTAAGTGTAGAAGTCCGGGATCAAATTAAAACTATTGAAAATCATTTTTTTGAACAAGCTGATAAAATAGATGCTATGCTACAAAAAATCGCAACAGAATTGGGACTTGATATTAGTACAGTTAAAGCCGATGAATACCAGCAACATCCTTCTTTACCAGAATTAAGACGATATGAAAAAATGATTAACGTAGAAATGATTCAGGAAGTTGGTATGGTTGGTCGAGCAAAACGTCTGTTTGGTAAAATTATGAAGAAGGATTCTTGGGGATTCCGACAGAAAGAAGTGATTAAAACTTGCATCGATCGCGATATATTACGTGAAGATCTTATGGAATATTATAGCGTTTATCAACTTAAGTTGAGCAATTATCTCAAACGCTGGCAGCACCATTGGGTAAATACAGTTGCGGTAATCCTCTCTACTATTTCTCAACGACGTGATGATCTATATCAACAACCAGTTAAAGTTGATCCAGAACCATATAAACAATTTTTAAATGAAGTTCGCCATTTAAGAGATTGGTTAGAAGAAAAGTTATCTGCTGCGGAAGAGGTTGAGGAAGAAGAGCAACAACCTGTAAAATTAGATTTTTCTTTACAAGCTCCACCAAAATCTAATAAACAAAAACCTATAGCAAGCCTTGAAAAAATTGCTGAAGACAATCTTTCAAAAATGAAGTTAATCCAACCTATTTTAGATAGTTGCAGAATTCTTTATTTTAATCGGCGAACACATCGGTTTTGGCATATATGCAAACAACTTAACTCTATATTTCAAGAACAAAGTCCACAAAATACTGTTGAAGAAGTAGCAGAAATCTCTGAACCTGCTGAATCAGCAAACGTTGAAGAAGTAGCAGAAATCTCTGAACCTGCTGAATCAGCAAACGTTGAAGAAG
>CAZPDM010000048.1:17302-17686 GCA_964585305.1 uncultured Planctomycetota bacterium
TAGCAGAAATCTCTGAACCTGCTAAATCAGCAAACGTTGAAGAAGTAGCAGAAATCTCTGAACCTGCTGAGGATGCTCCAGAAGAATCTATTGATATGAGTGAATTTGCTAATATAGGTCAAGCTATCAATACAAATCAAAATATGAGTTTTAATTTATCCTCGGAAAGTATTGAACTTAATGAACCTACGGAGCATGTAGAAGGAATTGATTTAAACTCCCCATCAGAAGGAATTGATTTAAGCGTGCCATCAGAAGGAATTGATTTAAGCGTGCCATCAGAAGGAATTGATTTAAGTGTACCATCAGAAGGACTCGATTTAAGTGTACCATCAGAAGGACTCGATTTAAGTGTACCATCAGAAGGACTCGATTTAAGTGTAC
>CAZPDM010000048.1:17786-33545 GCA_964585305.1 uncultured Planctomycetota bacterium
AAAATATTCCTGCTGAAGTCGTAGAAAATATAGAAAATATTCCTGCTGAAGTCGTAGAAAATATAGAAAATATTCCTGCTGAAGTCGTGGAAAATATAGAAAATATTCCTGCTGAAGTCGTGGAAAATATAGAAAATATTCATTCTTCTTCTATCCAGTCAATCTCTCAAAAGAAAACATATAAAACAAATTGTATACGACCAAAAATTCTTATTAGTACTCCATTTGCTTCAGAGTTAATGGATTATTTTACTCTGATTGGAGATCTTACTACTGTAGAAGAAAATATTCTTCAAACACACGCAATTTTCTATAGTCTTCCTTCAGATATCATCCCCACAGAAACTTCAGTTCCAATAATTAAAATGAATCAATCAATGGAAACTTCTCGTGAAAATTGGTTTTTGCAGCATCATTTGGTAACAATTTACCATGATGATCTTTTATTTAATGAAGCTGGTTTAGCATATTTTCAAAACTTAGCAGGACAAAGTGATGTTATCTTTCGTGTTATTGATATTCATCAGATTGGACACGAGAGAAAGCGTTTAGATGAACTACCTGCTAAGGATATTTTGCAAAAACACAAAGCAAAAATTGGTTATTTGGCAATGGGTGCACAACAGCTTATTAAAAGTGAGCAAACTAGCGAAATATTCCGCTCCTATAGTTCTCTGCAACATCCTCCAGGATTAGGATTACGTCCTATTATTTTAGCAGACTGTGATGATTTTATGACGACTCTACTTTGGCTAGGTTGGGGTGTATCAAAAAGTCAGGCCGTAACACAAGAACTTGAAGCTATGGCAATTTTAAATAAAACCCAATCCCATTTTATCCATGGCAAAGAAAATTGGATTCGTAATCTTTTCCATGATGCGCGTGAAATCAAAGCAGAAGACTCCTTCTATCAAAGATTGAATGAATAGTTTTTTATAAGGAATATGTTGCATAAAATGCAACATATTCCTTATTCTTCAATTTCAGCAAAACGGCTTAAAATATATCTCCAAAACCATAAACAACTTGGTTGGAATACTTTGATAGCTCTTGCATTATCTATTGTTAAAATGCTTACTTCGTTTTCCATGAAATGGATGGAGTTTGATTTTTTTTGAATTTGTAAAGAAATAGGTTTACTTATTTTTTCCGTGATTCTACAAGGAAATTCTAGTATACCAATACCAATTTTTCTTTTGGATATTACTAAAGATGGGCAACGAATAACAAAGTTTCCATACATATCCCAGGGAATTGCATAAGCAGCCCAGATCCAATATCTTAATTTTTTTTGTTTTATTTCATCCCAGATGATTTGTTTTTCGTTTTTCCAAAGTGGCTGCCAACTTGATTTAGATGAGTAAAATTCTGTAGAGGTAGGTCGGATAGTAAATCCTCCGGGGTATGTATCTTGAATAAATTTTTTCCACCAGTCTGCAGTATCATAATGAGAGGTCTCTTTACAATTTGTCATCATTCCAGCTTCGGCTCCATTACACCAAATTTGACGAAGGTGATCAATATGTCCATTTTGTTGGATAATGCGCCCCGTTATTTGCGTATGGCAAAAACTTCCGGTATATGCTTGATATTTTATTCCATTTAACTCTAAAATGGGCATGCCTTGAAGTTCTCCTAGAATGCTTTCTGTTTGTAATCCAGGAATAATATCTGCAAATACTGAAGTATTACTGATATATCGTTTCAGACCTTGTTTCCATGAAACAGAGTTTAGAATATTAAAAGATATTTCATTTGCATATAAATTATTATGGTTGTCTAGGGGATAAAGTTGGCTTTCTGCAGGAATATGTATATGACATTGATTAAATTCATTTGTATTTATTTGAGATATTCCACTTTTTCCATTTAAGGAATTTGATGTGGTTTTAGTATATTCAGATTTTCCTGACACAACTAAGGGAATATCTGGTAAGTTTTGTTGCCAAATCATTTTTCTAGTTTTGGGCATCATAAGCATAGAATAGCAGTCTCCTTTCCAAGGTTGAAAAGGAAGATGCTGCTGACTGCCAAGTAAAAATAGATCCAACGTTTCATGTTTAGTATTGCGGACTTTAAGATAAATTAAAGTTTCTGTTCTATATATAGTTTTTGAGATTTCTGCTGGTACAATTTCTGAAACAAACTTGGTTAATAGTCTTAAAGATGTATCACTTAGCCAAGGCCAAAAACTTGCCATCATTTCGGTATTAAAAACAAATAAACAATTCTCTGGGAGTTCTCTGTTTGCTTCAATTTCATAAATACCATTGCTACTAATTTCCCATGTAATAACACTCTCATTATCTTTGAGGCGAAGAAAAATACTATTTTTTTTAAGGAAGTTCCAACCATTTTTTAAATATGTTCGTACTAATTCAAGTAAATTCTTTTTGTCTAAATGACAATTTTTATAGGATTGCTGGATAGAAAAGTAGTGCAAAAGTTGTGGAATAAAAAAAACAAAATCATCCCATTCCATTGGTACACTTATAAACCAAAACTTCCCATAGTTACAAAAGAAATCTTCAAAATGCCGATTATTTTGACACCAATCTAATATGTCTGATGCAACTATTCCAAATGTTATATGCAGTCTATTTTGTTGGCGAAATTGTTGTACATAAATTCTAAAATCTTCTTGTGTATTTTTTTGCCAAGGTTCAAGAGACAATAGTTGTAAATGTACTTTATTTTGTTGATAGATCAATCGTATAAGCTGTTTTTCATATAGAATTACAATACCAAGTCCCCAGTGAGCTAATACATCTAACAACCGAGATTTTAAGGAAGTTGGTAAGCGATTCCAAAATGTTAAAATATTAAAATTAACCAATTCAGAATTTAGGCTATTTTCCCATGTTTCCGAAGTTAAATGCCATTCTTTTTGAATTTGACCAATTTTAATAAAATTATCAAATATAGATTCTAAATAAATTGCCCAGCTATAAGAATATTTTTTGCTTTGAGATGCATTATTTTGATTTTCTGGCATAGTTTTAAACTCTCTTCTAAAATTCGGAGCTAGTAATTATGCGTATTGACAAATTTTTGTGGTGTGTGAGACTTTCAAAAACACGCACTTTAGCTGCAGAAACTTGTAAAAACGGCCATATTAAGGTGAATGATTTAGTTGCTAAACCAAGCAGAGACTTAAATATTGGCGAAACAATCCATGTGAAGCAAAATCCAATATGGCGTAGTTATAAGATATTAGGTTTTCCCCCAAGTCGCGTTGGAGCAAAATTAGTAGCCACTTATATTACAGAAACTACTTCTCCCGAAGAATTGGCTAAATTACAAGAAATAGAAATGGCTAAGATTATTCATGAGCCAGGAAGTGGTCGTCCAACAAAGAAGGACCGCCGAGATTTAGAAAAATTTAAACAATCTTGGGAAAACTAGAAAAATTTTATTGAACAAGAAAATAGGCAGCTAATCTAGGCTGCCTATTTTTTTAAGATATTTTTTTTGATTTCTGAAATAACCATACTCCAAAACCTATAATTATAGATAGAAATGTAGTAGGCTCAGGAGTAGCAGTTGCCAACGGCGCAAAAGCAATATGATCGACATAAATATAGTCTCCATTTGCTGAACGTTGGAAATATATATTATCAATGGATTCTCCTAACCCAGCATCTATGCGAAGATAAACAACTCTAATACCAGAGCCTTTTGTAAACCCAGCAGCAAAATCGCTAGTTAATAAAATTCCATTAACATATAATGCCCAGCCCGCATTATCTATGCCTCCAAATCCAATTCCGACAGAACTTGCCTTATTATCAAAAGTAAGTGTAGTTCCACCATTTGTCCCAGGGTAATTTCCCCCGACTACATTAAGATTTCTTGTACCATCCCAAGATAAAGTAGTTGATGTATTAAAAGAATGAGGGAAGATATTATGAAAACTATAAGTAATGTTTAACCCTGAAACAAAAGTATTGTCTTCAAAATCTTCTACCACATAATCTGAGGTAATTCCTAAAGTTGCATTCATTGTTGCCACGTTAGTATTATAGGCAGCAGAAGAAAAATAAGTGATACTAAAAGAGTATGAAGTTGATTGAATAATAATAAAAATGATGATAAAGAAAAAAATCTGCATAAATCTTGGCATATAATAACCCCTTATTAAGGGAAACAATTTTGCTAATTTTTACTATGCGCAATCTTGGGCCAAAAAGTTTTAAAATCAAAATTATCACAGTGTTCCCAAGTATGGCATTCTAAACAAGACTCTCTGGGGTTTGGATTACTAGGGCTTGGGCGCAATTGTTGGATATTGTCATGGTAAGAATGCCGATAACTTGGGCCATGACAAACTTCACAGCCAATTTTTGCCATGTTAGGTGTTTCTGATTCGTCTTTGTAACCAGAAACAATCCCTAATCCTGTAACATGACATTTGAGACAATGTGGATCAAACTCATTTTTCTTTCGTTTTAAGGAATCTAAGCTATGAGAATGTGCTGTGTTTTTCCAATTTTCAAAAATTTGGTTATGGCATAAGCTACAGCGTTCAGAACCAACATATTTTTCGCCTTTAGGCAATTGTTGTTGCTGCTCAACATAAAATCGTTTTTCAGAAAGTTCTTGTCGATAACGATTTAAAAGGTAAACTGTTCCAGGATGATCGGATATATTATTTCCTAACCTGACATTTTCTGCTTTAAGCCATGAGAGTTCATTATTTTCATTAAAGTTAAAATTTAGTTTTTGCACATAACGACCTAATTCTGTGAGAGTCGATAATACTACAGGCCCAATTTTTCTAGGTGTAGCACTTGTTTGAGTTCCTGTATTTAATATCATTCCAATTTCAGGAAATTCTTCAGCTAAAGTATTGGATTCTTCTTCAGTAAGATTGCCAAGTACAATAATCATTTGAGATTCTTTTATCATATCAGGTAAATATTTAGCCAGAGATTCTATGGGTGAAAGGACTCTAACTCCTTCTCCAGTTTTCGCTGTTGAAGAAACTACTCCAGAAATAGCAATTTTTGCACTGTTGTTTTTTTTTATAATATAGGGAATAGCTAATGGTTGGCCAGAGGGATCTACTGCATTAGCAGAAACTAAAGGCACAGGAACTTTTTGACGTAAACTATGAATTTGAGAAGCAGGCAATTGAACTTCTAATTGGCCTAAATTAACGGCATCATATCCCATTTTTTCATAAGTTAAAAGAACATAATACCATTTAAAAATTTCATAAGCTGTTATTTGAGGAGATATAGAATTTCCAGCATCTAGTAACAAATCACCTTCTTGTCTATTTTGCATAAAATATTGTGCTTGACGAGGAAGTCCTCCCATTTGGCCACTTTTACAACCGCAAGGTTCAAGGCTTCCGCGGGTGTCGCTACTAAGAAAAATTGTTTGAATGATAGGTGATTTGTTTGCTATTGATTCAGACGAAGATTGTTTTTGAAAATTACAACTCAGTATTATCAGCCAAATTGTAAAAAAAATACTATTTTGAAAGAAAAATTTCATAAAATTTTGCCTTTTACCACATTATCACATCTTTAGAATCGCGACGTTGTCTTCGTTCTTGTTCGCTTTTGCAATTGATACAGAGTCTTGTATAGGGAACATATTCTAATCGTTTTTTCATAATAGGTTTTTGGCATTGTTCACATATTCCAAAAGTTTTTTCTTTAATGCGCACTAAAGCATCTTGGATTTCTTGCAAAACTTGGACTTCATTTCTCATTAATCCTAATGTAATATCATGGTAAACTACATCGTTGCTAATATCGGCAATGTGTGTAGGGATGTTTGTAATATCTCCTGAATCATCCATTCGGGAACGTTGAAATACATTTTCTCGAAGATTAATAATATTTTTTTGTAATACTTCAAGTTGTTGTTCTAATTTTTGGCGAAATTCTTCGAGTTCTTTAGAGCTTAAAATATTTTCTCTTGGCATAAAAAATCCCTTTAAACACAATGTTCTTTAGTTTTTTTATTTATCCCAAAATATATTTATTTCTCTGTTTTTTAGCAGAGAAATATAGTTTTTGCCATTATAATAAGCAAGCAGGAAAAGTCCAATAAAAATTTTCATTTTTTTATTTTTTTTCTTGACTTGCTTACCATCATCGTTAAAATTTCTAACAATCATAAGTTTTTTGATAAAAAAATTAGATTTTGGAGCAAGTTTTAGAAAAAATTTGCTTACTTTTTTATGTTTATGGTTTACAAATTGGACAACATTTTGTATCTTTTATTGCTTTTTCGCGTTGATAATAATATCTTTTTAAGCGTATTTCTTTCACTTTTGGACATTCTGGACGATGAAAAAATTGATCATCTGCAATATAAACTGTAGGATTATCCAATGCATTAAACCCACGTTCTTTTTCCCATAATTCTTTTTCTTTTAAATTCCATATCCCGCGAAAATTAGCTTTGGCTTCCATTTCTAAGGACTCAAATTCGCTGCTAAAAGAATGTTTAACACTCTCGCGTTGACGACGATATACAGCAGCAAAACCTTGCTTAATTAACTCGGCATTAACAAAAATGTTATCCACATAAACATATGCACGTAACGAATTGATTGTCCCTAAATTAGAATGTTCTTCTGCTAATTCTTTATCCCATTTTAATTTAACAGTTTTACCTTCCACAAGATTTTTATTTTTTTCATAAGCTTCCTCTGCATAATAGGGAGAACTTCCTACTTTATTATCTGGGGCATCAATACCTAGATAGACTAATCGTAATTCTTGTTGATCTGCAACAACAACAATATTGTCTCCATCAATAACTTCTTTTACCCATGCCTTTTCCGGCAGGATAAATCGTTGCAATGTTGTTTTATGAGAAATTTCTTTTGATTCAGGATCAATAAGAAGATAAGTAATAATAGTGCCTGTGATTGCGCCAAGTAAAAAACATGCAATCATTGCACTAAATAAGAGAGTTATAGGGAATAATACCTGTTTTTTCATAATTTTTCTCTTAATATCTATTGTAAAAAAAATGTTTTTTTCTTTAAAAATTGAAATATTTAAACTAAGATTGAGGATTTTTCTATGAGTACGAACCGCACAGCAGCGGAAATTCGTCAAGAATTTTTAGATTTTTTTAAATCAAAATCTCATCAAATTGTTCCCTCAGCTCCCATCATCCCACAAGGTGATCCAACTATATTATTTACTAATGCTGGAATGAACCAATTTAAAGATGTATTTTTGGGAACTGGGACTCGTCCCTATCAACGAGCAGCAGATACTCAAAAGTGTTTACGTGTATCTGGCAAACATAATGATTTGGAAGTAGTTGGTCGTGATACTTATCACCATACTTTTTTTGAAATGTTAGGCAATTGGTCTTTCGGTGATTATTTTAAAAAAGATGCAATTATTTGGGCCTGGGAACTTTTGACAAAAGTTTATGGATTGCCAAAAGAAAGATTATGGGCAACTGTTTTTCGTGGTGATGAAAAAGATAAACTACCAGCTGATGATGAGGCCGCAAAAATTTGGCAAGAAGAAACTGATATTGCTAAAGATCACATTCTTAAATTTGGTAGAAAAGAAAATTTTTGGGAAATGGGCGATACAGGTCCATGTGGTCCATGCTCCGAAATTCACATTGATAGAGGCCCAGAAGTTTGTGATAGGAAAGATGTTCCAGGACATCAATGCTGTGTCAATGGCGATTGTGCAAGATATATGGAGATTTGGAATCTAGTTTTTATCCAATTTAATCGCCAAGAAGATCAGTCTCTTGTTTTATTACCGGCTAAACATGTCGATACAGGTATGGGGTTTGAACGTCTTGTATCAGTTTTGCAAGATAAACAATCTAATTATGATACAGATATTTTCACACCTATTTTAAATACCATTGCTCAACTTACTGGAAAAACTTACACACATAAAGATACTTCTATTGATATTGCTTTTCGAGTAATTGCTGATCATATTCGTTCTTTGTGCAGTGCATTTGCTGATGGTGCTTTGCCTAGTAATGCAGGGCGTGGCTATGTATTACGTCGTATTTTACGCAGAGCTGCCAGATTTGGTCGACAAAACTTAGAAATGCAAGAAAGCTTTTTGTATAAAATAGTTCCAACTATCGCAGAAATTTATCGTAATGTTTTTCCTGAAATTTATGAACGTCAAGAACATTTGAAATTGCTGATTAAATCAGAAGAAGAGGCTTTTAGTGTTATGCTCACTCGTGGTATTGCTTTGTTTAATGAAATTGCAGAAGATATAAAAAAACAGGGCAAAAATATTATTCCAGGAGAGAAAGTATATCGATTATACCACCAAGATGGTTTTCCAAAAGATCTTGTTGAGCTAATGGCACGTGAACAAAAACTATCAATTGATGAAGCCGGCTGGTCAAAAGCAGAAGCAGAACATATCGAACGTTCTCGTGGAGAAAAGACAGGTTATCAAGTTTCACAAGCTGAATTAGAAGGTATTTCCGCAACCAATTTTGTTGGATATACAACTAAAGAATGTGAAGCTACTTTGATCAAGCTGATTGATAATACAAAACTAATTCTTGATCAAACCCCATTTTATGCAGAGTCTGGGGGTCAGATTGGTGATACGGGTGTTATAATTGGAAAATCTTTTAGATTCCGCGTTACAGATACCCAAAAATTTGGCGATATTTATGTTCATTTTGGTGAAGTTGAGGAGCAAGATTTAAGCCAAATGCCTAAGTCTGTTACAGCACAAATTGACTGGGATCGCCGACGTTCTATTATGGCTAACCATACTGCAACACATTTACTCCACTATGCTTTACGTGAAGTTTTAGGAAAACATGTTGCCCAACAAGGCTCAGTTGTTTTGCCCGATCGTTTGCGTTTTGATATTTCCCATCCACAGAAAATTGTGGAAGAAGAATTGGTTAAAGTAGAGCAATTGGTGAATAAATATATTGCTGAAAATATCGAAGTTCTTAAAACTGTGGAATCATTAGAATCAGCAAAAAGTCGCGGTGCGATGGCTTTATTCGGCGAGAAATATAGCGAAAAGGTTCGTGTTATCCAAGTTGGTCCATATAGTATGGAACTATGTGGTGGAACACATGTTTGCTTTACTGGCGATATTGGATATTTTAGAATTCTTTCTGAAAGTTCTATCCAGGCTGGAGTCCGTCGTATTGAAGCCACAACTCGACAAACTGCCGTTGCGATAAGCCTAAGTGAACGTAAAGTCCTGAGCCAGATTAAAGAGCAGCTTAAAGTTTATGATGATACTTCTATTCTAGCAAAAATTGCTAGTTTACAAGATGAAATTAAACAGCTAAAGAAAAAAGGTACTCAACAAGCCCAAAAAGACAGTAAACAATATTGCGATCAGCTTTTGGAAAAAGCAAAAGTTATCCAAGATGTTAAAGTTGTTGTAACCCAAGTAGAAAATATGTCTGCTAATGACTTGCGGACGCTTGCAGATTTACTTAAAAAGTCAGGTGAAAAAGCTACAGGATTATTAGCAACTGTTTTTGAAGAAAAAGTTTTTTTTGTTGCTTTCATTTCTGATAAACTTATGCCTGCTACAAAATTACATGCTGGCGAGATGATTAAAACCGCTGGACAAATTCTTGGTGGCGGCGGTGATCCTAGAAAAATAGATTTTTCTCAAGGCCAAGGAACTAAAGTTTCTGAAATTCCAACAATGCTACAGAAAATTAATAGCTTGATACAAGAAAAATTGGTCTAGTACTTCTTTTTAAGACTTAATTTTCCTGAAAATATTTTATTTCTTTTTTTCTAAGAAAAATATTTATAGTTTTAAAAAATTTTGTTGCGTTTCTCAATTGGGATTGCTACAATTGTAGCACTTCCCCTATTGGGAACAAAAAAATTCTCAAAATGAGAAGAATGCCGTTTACATAAAACATTTAGTTAGTTTATCTTGCGGCATTATTTATAATCAATTTTATTTAGTTTTCGAGGTTTAACGATGCCACTTCCAAAACGAAGACATTCTAATAGTAGAACCCGCATTCGCCGGTCTCATGATGCGCTTGTTGTCCCAGGTCATACTCGTTGCTCTCATTGCGATTCAATTATTCAACCTTTTACTATTTGTGATGTATGTGGGTACTATAAAAATAAACCCATGATCAAAATCAAAGAGAAGAAAAAAGACAAGCCTAAATCTAAGTAACGAAAAACAGTGTGCAGCTATCTAGGGCTATCCCTAGATAGCTAATCTAACCATTTTTTGAAAAGAATTTTCGTTTTTCAAAAGAAAGGGACTCCTGTGACCCGGCAAGAAATTATCGAAAAAATCAATAATATTGTTGCTGTCCGCACTAATTTTGATGTTTCAAAGTTGCAATTGGAAAGTAGATTTAAAGAAGATTTGGCAGCAGACTCTTTAGTTAAGCTCGATATTATTATGGAAGTTGAAGAGACTTTTCAATTAACTATTCAAGATGAAGACACAGAAACTATTAAAACTATTGGAGACGCAGTTAATTATATTGAAAAACGGCTTAATGGAAAGTAGGGAGGAATTATGAGTGAGAAACGCCGGGCTGTTATTACTGGATTAGGCGCGGTTGCATCTTTGGGGACAGAGATTCCAGCCCTATGGCAAAATTTGCTTCAAAAGAAAAGTGGTATTGGGCTGATTAGCAAATTTAATGCTTCAGATTATACATGTCAAATTGCTGGAGAAGTAAAAAATTTCGACCCTACAGGAATTATTGACGCAAAAGATTTGAGAAGACTTGATTTATTTTCTCAATATGCTTTAGTTGCTGCTTCGAATGCTTTGAAAGATGCAAATTTTGAACTAGCAAAAGAAGATATGACAAGATTTGGGGTGATATTAGGTTCTGGAATGGGTGGGATGACCGAAGTAGAAGCTCAACAAATTGTAATTCGTGAAAAAGGGCCTCGTCGGGTCTCGCCTTTTTTCATCCCTAAAGTAATGATTAACGCAATTAGTGCGGAAGTTTCTATCCGTTATGGATTTCAAGGCGTTAATTTTGTAACTTCATCAGCTTGTTCTTCTAGTGGCCATGCTATTGGCCAGGCTTTGCGTACTATTCAATATGGGGATGCTGATGTAATTGTAACAGGTGGTTCTGAAGCTATTATTACTCCCTTAAGCATCGCAGGATTTTGTTCCATACGTGCAATGTCTCAACGAAATGATGCCCCTGAAAAAGCCTCGCGTCCATTCGATAAAGATCGAGATGGATTTGTTATGGGGGAAGGTTCAGGAATTTTAATTTTAGAAGAATATGAACATGCTAAAAAGCGTGGGGCAAAAATATATGCTGAATTGCGTGGATATGGTGCTAATGGAGATGCCTTTCATATTACCGCTCCTTCTGCTACTGGCGAAGGTGCAATGCGTGTGATGAAATTAGCTTTACAAGATGGCTGTGTAAATCCAGAAGAAATTCAATATATCAATGCGCATGGAACTAGTACATTGCCTAATGATAAAATTGAAACTCTTGCGATCAAAAAATTATTTGAATCTCACTCTTATAAAATCCCTATTTCTTCTACTAAATCTATGTTAGGCCATTTATTAGGTGCTGCTGGAGCCATCGAGGCTGTTGTAACAGCTTTAACTGTTTCAAATAATCAAATCCATGCTACAGCAAATTATGAAACAAAAGATCCAGAATGTGATTTAGATTATGTCGGAGGAGATGCGCGAGAAGTTGTTGTAAAATATGCACTTTCTAATTCTTTTGGTTTTGGTGGCCATAACGTTTGTCTTTTGTTTGCAAAATTGCAATAACAGGTTGCATCCTTTGTGGCTGACAACAGTTGGTAGAATTGAAAAAATCTACAATAAAAAAAGTATGTTGGTTCATCAGAAGAAACAACATACTTTTTTATCGAAAAAATACACATATCAGAAAATTTCTATAAACAGCCTGGATAAGACTAAGCCAAACGAAGCTAAGTTTAGGAAAAAAACTTATGAATTTTGAGATTGCAGTGGTTAAAGGCAAATGGGCTGGTCTTCGGAAGGAGATACTTCCCCAAGGAAAAGTTTGTATTGGTCGTGACCCAGCATCTTGTGATTTTACAATAGAAGACCCGCTACTTTCCCGACGACATTGCTTGTTAGAATATGATGGAGAACAATTTAAACTGACCGATTTAAAAAGTCGTAATGGAACATACATAAATGGACAGAGGATTCAAGAGCTTATTTTAAGTCCTAATGATGAAATAAAAATTGGTCATCATGTAATCTATCTCCAGGCCGTTCAAATTCCAGTAGAAACTGGACAACAAGCAGTCGTTGGTGTATGCAGTCATTGCCAAAAAAAATTATTACAAAAAGATTTTCTTTCTCATCGTGCTGTGAAACAAGGAGCGAATTTATATTGCTCCCAATGTGCAGAAAAAATAATGCCATCGCCGCAAATTCCTACATCTTTACAAACTCGAGCAGGTATGCAGCCAAAACCCACTTTAGCCCCTAATGTTCAGCGTGCTCAACCGGTTTCAAGAAATGTTCCAGTAGCTAAGAGCAATGTGGGGACGACTAAAGAAGCTCAACAACAGCCTCCTCAACCGCGTAAAAAAATAAATGTTAGCGAAGAGTTGACTGTTGCTGTAAACCCTGAATTGCCTACCGGTACACCACAAAGTATTGGGCAATACCAAATTTTAGAAATATTGGGTGAAGGAGGAATGGGGTTTGTTTATAAAGCTCAACACAGCTTTCTAGGCACTACAGTTGCTATAAAAGTTATAAAAGAAGAATTTATTTCCCATACAGAAGTTCTACAAAGATTTCTTTTAGAAGCACGAGTTGGAGTTGGTCTTGATCATCCCAATATTGTTAAAATTTTAGATGCTGGTGAAGTTGAAGGAGTATATTTTATCTCTATGGAATATTTCCCAGGACAAAATTTGGCAACATTGGTAAAATCAAGGGGACCTATTCAATATTCAACAGCTTTGCAATGGGGAATACGGCTTGCTGATGCACTTCATTATGCTCACCAAAAGCAGATTATTCATCGGGATGTGAAACCTTCTAATATTTTGGTCAACCAAGAAGGTATAGTAAAGTTGGCTGATTTTGGCTTGGCAAAAGCTTGGCAGAAGGCTGGAGCACCACAACTTACTGCTGCAGGACAAATGCTTGGAACAATTCAATATATTTCTCCTGAGCAATTGGAAAATTCTAAAGATGTTGATCCACGTGCGGATATTTTTTCTTTAGCAGCCTCTATTTATTATGTACTTGTTGGAACACCACCATTTGGACAAGATCCAATTGGAAAAGTTATCCACAATATCTTACATAGTGATCCAGCTCCTATTCAAAAACCAGGAATTCCTAAAAGTTTTGTGGATGTCTTATTTAAAGGCATGGAAAAGAAAATGGCCCAAAGATATTCTTCTATGGCTGAATTTCGAGATGCTTTAATAAATGCTTCACAAAGCTAAAAAAATTCCTTCCAAAACATACCTATTAGAACTTCTGATAGGTATGTTCATTATTTTATAGATTTCTTATTTTAAAATTTTCGTTTTTCGTTATTTTGATATTCTAGTATTTGAAAGGTAAATTATAGATATGGAAATAGGTATTGATATTGGTTCTATCAGTGTTGGTTCTATTATCCTCGACAAGGGAAATGTTTTAGGAAAATATTATTTCCCACATAAGGGAAATATTACAAATGCGTTGGAAAATTTGATTCAACAAATTGATCAGGATATATTACAAAAAAATTCCTCCCCAAGTGCAAAAATTTGTATTACAGGAAAAGATGTTATTGCACATCCTTCTATTCCTTATCTTGATCCTATTGTTGCTATCACAGACGCTTCTTGTTATCTTTATCCCAAAGTACGCCACATTTTATATGTTGGGGGAGAAAGCTATACGCTTGTTCACGTAAAAGATCAAAGATTACAAAATTATTTAAGTAATAGCTCCTGTGCCTCTGGTACTGGTGCGTTTTTGGAACAACAAGCAAGTCGCTTAGGAATGGATATTAGTACTTTTGCAAAACATGCAACTGATTTTTCTGGTGTTGCCCCACGTGTTGCAACGCGTTGTGCTGTGTTTGCTAAAACAGATATTATTCATTTACAACAACAAGGCGTAGATGTTAAAGCTATTGCAGCAGGGTTATGTGATAGTTTGGTTGATGGACTTGTTGAATCTTTATTTAAAGGCCAAAAACTAGAGGGATTGACAATAGTTACAGGTGGAGTTTCTTTAAATCAAAGAGTAACAAAAAGTCTTTCTGCGTATCTTGAATCTATGCTTGTTTGTGAATATTCTGCTCTTTTAGGAGCGTATGGTGCAGCATTATATGCACAAAATAGCCAGGAAATTTCTCCTAAAATTTTATTAGAAGGAAGCATTTACAAAGAAGAAAATTGCCGCCCACAATTACAACTTTTAAGCCAATCTTATCCTGATTTTGACTCGTTGATTACTCTAAATTATCATAATACAGAAATTACAATATATAAAACTCCTGAAACTTCCGCCGTTTATATGGGCATTGATATTGGTTCAACCAGTACTAAAGCTGTAATTACTTCTCCTACAGGTAATATTTTATTGGGATTTTATACACGTACAGCTGGAAAACCTGTTGATGCGGTCAAAGATATTTTCCGTTGTATCCAAGAGTATATCCAAAAAGAAAATATACCATTGCATTTTCTAGGCGTTGGAACAACTGGTTCTGGCCGTAAACTTTTGAAAACAGCCTTACGTGCGGATATGGAAATCAATGAAATTACTGCTCATGCGCGCGCAGCTATGTTTGTTTATCCAGAAGTAGATACCATTATTGAAATTGGCGGCCAGGATGCTAAATTTACACGTATTGCAAATGGTGCAGTAACAAATGCTGTCATGAATTATGTTTGTGCAGCAGGAACAGGTAGTTTTATTGAAGAGCAGGCCAAGCGTTTAAATATTGCAATAAAAGACTTTTCATCGTACGCATTAGCAGGAAAAGCTCCAATTACTTCCGAACGTTGTACAGTATATATGGAACGCGACATCAATCGTTTAATTAGGCAAGGTTGGAAAGCTGAAGATATTGCAGCCGCAGTAATATATTCTGTAAGGGATAATTATTTAAATAAAGTTGTTGCAGGTGCGCCTCTCGGTGAACATGTTATTTTTCAAGGGGCTACTGCTCGTAACCGTGCTTTAGTTGCTGCTTTTGAGCAGTTTTTACAACGAGAAATAAAAGTTGTTCCCTTTGCACATTTGGCAGGTGCGTTGGGAATTTGTTTGAGTTTGATGCAGGAAGGCGTGAATAAATCTAGTTTTGTTGGGCTAAACTTTATTGATACTCCTGTAACCTTACAAACAGAAACTTGCACGCTTTGTAATAATTCTTGTCGTATGACTGTCATTGAAACCCCAGATGGCAAAGAAGCCTTTGGAATGATGTGTGGTCGTGATTACGCTGAGAAAAAATATGTTGCCTTAGCCAAGCAACAATTTAATTTTTTGGAATCTTATAGTGATAAAAATTCTCAGCGCGGTATAGTGCTTATCCCTTGTGCTTTGACGATGTATGAGTACTTGCCTATTTGGCGTAGTTTTTTTCAACGATTAGGGTTTGTTGTACGTGTAATTAAAACAGATCGTAAAAGTTTTGAGCAAGGAAAACAAATTGCTTCCGCAGAATTTTGCGCACCTCTTTTAACCGCACAAGGATTACTTTTCCGCGCTGCTCAACAAGCCGCTGATCTAATATTCTTTCCTGTTTTTTATAAAGAACAAAATCAAAATTCTCAAC
>CAZPDM010000049.1:0-23176 GCA_964585305.1 uncultured Planctomycetota bacterium
CACTACTATTCCTGAACCCGCAAGCATTCTTTTTATAGGATTTGGAATCATAAGTATTTTCTTCTCAAAACGTCATTTTCTTAAGTAAAAAAAAAATTGTAACATAAGAAAATGTTACAAATTTTTTTTGGATGAGTAGTTGCTTTGATGAGATTGTTGGCATTGAAAGACTAGAGGGAATTTTGTCAAAAATTTCGAATATTTTTTTATATATCTATCTATATATTTTTCGAACTATACACTACATAAAGAACCAAATATTTATCTGAGTTACTAAATATTTTCTAACTCAGATAATAAAATAAAAAAACTTGCTATCTTATTTTGCCTACGATTAAATTAAAATTATCATTTAGCCTATAGTTTTCTATTTTCCATTCTCGATTTTTTCCCAGATGCTGTCTATATGTTAATGATTCTATTTTCATAAAAAATTCTTAAACTTAAACAATAAAAATGTAGCAAATTTTCCTATTTTAGAAAATTTAGCTATTTTGGGGTTTAAAGCAAGTTTTTTGTTAACGGAATTGTTGAATTAGTTATTTTATAAGTTATAATATATTGCAAAAAAAAACGCTATGCAAGCATAGCGGTTTTTTTTGGCAATATATTATAAAAAAAATAATTATGATTCAAGTGGGAACCAATTTACGTGCCGGTTGGGATTCGAACCCAAGGCCTTCAGCTCCGGAGGCTGACGCTCTATCCATCTGAGCTACTGGCACTTATAATATATTGAATGTATATATTATATCATTTTCTTTTAAAATTGCAAGAAAAAAAATAAAAATAAAATATAGTTAGCTTTATTTAAATTCCTACTTTTGGAGTTTTGTTGTTTTATGATGAAGCAAAATTTAGAAGAAATTCTTTGGAAGATTTTAGAAAATTTTTGTACAGGTTTGCATATTTTTAATACTCTTTTTCAAGAGTTTGAAGAAAAAGTAAATAATTTATGTTCTGAAAAGCAAATTCCTCGAAAAGAATTAAGAGATGCTTTAACAATTGATGATTGGATTATGTTGGTTAATTTAGGAAAGTTAAAAAACTTACTCGATCAGTATTTATCTCCATTAAAAAAACTACTTCAACAACTTCGCCAGAATAGTTATTATAACCCAGAATTTAGTTGTGGTATTTTTGAAAGCCATATTTCTGATTTATATTATAATTTAGGTAGTTTGTATAGTGAAAGCTATCATTTTAGTTCTCAAGCATTTGCTTATTTAGAACGGCCTAGTAATCCTAAAGATACTGCTTTTCTTCCTAAGAAAATTTCAGAAACTTTATTTAAAAAAATGGAGCGGTTAAAAGAATGCTTTGCTTTTGCAAAAGAAGAATTAGAAATTCTTATTCGTCAGCATAAAGAAAAGACTATTATTCTACGTTCTCTATTTCTCTTTGGTGAAGAAATATTAAATCCTATATATGAAAATGGTTTTTCTGAATTTATCCATAAAATTTATATCCCGGATCATTTATTTGAACTTTATGTACGAGCTGCGCATAGTTTTTTATCCTCGGGTTTTCCAAAAGAAGCATTAAAAGCTGCTCATCTGGCTGCAAATCTATTAGAACTTCCAGAGTATCAATTTTCAGAAGATAGTCGCAGAAAGCTTCAGGATTTTTTTCGCCTTCATCAAAGTTATTTAGCTTCTCATAATGGAGTATAATGTTCGACATTATTGTATAATTTTTAAGACATATTCAATATCACTAAATAAATGATAGAAAATATTGTCATTTAAAGATTTAATCATATCATTATTTAATTTTTTCTTTTTTTATATGAAAAATGGGAAAAAAGTGTCTTAATTTTAATACATTTTTGTTTTTCATAGCTTTATATTATAAATATTTAACTATATATATATCAATATATTATAAAATTGTATTGATATATATTATTTTGGCATAATTTATGCTATCTATTCTTTTAGATCAAACACCCTATCTCAAGTAGCACCTAAAAACCTTTTTCCCACCTTGTTCGCAGGGTAAGCTCACCAAAGTGAGTTTACCCTGTTTTTTTATTTCTATTTTTTTTCTCTCTATTGTTTGCTTGTTTTTTTATATTTCATATAATATACTTAATTATAATGGAAATATTTTTTAAAAAAATTGATCCTACTTAAGGAGTAAAATTTATGAAATATGCTTTGATCATGCTGTTATGTGTATCAATGTTCTTTTTTGGCTGCGAAAAAGAGCAAAAACCTGTAGAAAAGCCTACCACTACTGAAACTCCAGTAATTACAGCCCCCAAAGTTGAAACTCCTACTATAGAAGCTCCAAAGGCAGAAACAATGACAAAACCTGTTATTCCTACTGCACCTATACCAGGTGGTTATCAAAAACAAGATCCATTATCTGCAGATATTCAATCTATTGCTAAAGATGCAGTTATTCTTATGCAAAAAGAAAATGCAAATTTGGTATTTGTTAAAGTACATGAAGCAGCTACTCAAGTAGTTGCTGGAACAAATTATTTTTTACGCATAGAATTTAAAGAAAAAGATTCTACAGTTTTGTACGATATTATTTTGTATGAAACTTTGCCGCCAGCAAAAGAGAAGAGCTTAACAAGATTTGAAAAATTGAAATAATGAGAAGTTTTTAAAAAAGCTTCACCTACTTAGGTGAGGCTTTAAAATTTGCTTGAAATTGTCAAATGCAAATTTAAATAAAATTTGTTAGGGAAAAACGTTATGGAAAATACTCGACATGTTCAATTGCTTATACTAGGTTCTGGTTGTTCTGGTCATACAGCAGCTATTTATGCAGCGCGTGCAGGTCTAAATCCTGTAATTTTAGAAGGACATGAATCTGGTGGGCAGCTTTCTTTAACTTCTGTTGTAGAAAATTATCCAGGATTTCCTGAAGGAATAAATGGGTATGATTTAATTGAAAATATGAAGGCACAAGCTACTCGTTTTGGTGCAGAGTATATTGCTGAAAGTGCGATTTCTGTAGATTTATCCAAACGTCCTTTTAATATTATTACTGATGGGGAAATTATATTCTTAGCAGAATCCTTAATTATTGCAACAGGTGCGAGGGCCCGTTTATTAGGCATTCCAGGAGAAAAAGAACTTTTTGGACATGGCGTTTCTTCTTGTGCAACCTGCGATGGGGCTTTTTATAAAGATAAAATTGTCGTTGTAACAGGTGGTGGTGATACTGCTATGGAAGATAGTCTATTTTTGACACGTTTTGCTAAAGAGGTTCATGTTATTCATCGACGTGATGCTTTTAGAGCATCAAAAATTATGCAACAGCGAGTTTTAGGACATCCCAAAATCAAAGTACATTGGAACTCTGAAATTATGGAAATCATTGGACAAAATCATAAAGTACGTTCCATAAAACTTGCCTATCATCCACAGGGAAAGCCCTTTGATCGCATTAAAGATGCTGGCTCTTTAGAAAAATCTGGAGTTACTGTAAGCGATTTTGAATGTGATGGTGTTTTTTTAGCAATTGGGCATATTCCCAATGTTGAATTTCTTAAAGGTCAGTTGCCTACAAATGCTGAAGGTTATCTAGTTCCCAAAGTTTTGGAAAATGGCTGTGCAACTTGTGATGTTTTTAGCCATATACCAGGTGTATTTTTGGCCGGAGATGTTGTTGATTGGTATTTCCAGCAAGCTGTAACTGCGGCGGGTATGGGGTGTAAAGCTGCCATGGCTGCTGAAGAATTTTTGGCGGAAGAAAAAAAATAGTCACTGTTATTAAACAAAAAAAAAGCCAGCAAAACGCTGGCTTTTTCGTATACTAAAATTAAGCTTTTGTTACAACAAATTCACCGTATTGATCGCCTACTTCAATACCTTTAGTTTGTTCGCATTGGAATTTACCAAATCCATTAGGATAAGGTTCTCCATACGCAATATCAAAGAAGGCTCTTGATATACCTTTAAGCATGAAAGCAAAATGTTTTTTAGTTTTTTCATCCATTTCATAATAGTTGTAAGCACGTACTACCATTTTTTCTCCAGGGATAAGTTCTACGATTTCAGAATCTGCCCATCCCCAGGCTGTAAAGACTGCATAAGCTCCATGCAATATGTCTTCAGGTGCTTTTTCAACCATAGGCATAATAACAGATTTAAATTCATCAGAATTGATAATGCCCCAGCCAGTATGATAGCCACATTCACTGCCAGCGTTTTCTAAAAGACCTGCTGCAGAATCATAAAGGTCTTCCCCAGCTTTTTCTAAGATTTTTTGAGAAAAAAGATTCCAAAATTTGCTTGGAAATTGATTGATTAACACGCCAAAAGCAGGGATCAAGCCGTCTTGATTGCCACGAACTTTTATTTTTGATAAAGCTTCGATTGCTTTTTTTCTATCTATTGCCATGATTGTCTCCTATGCTTTTGTGATCTTGAATTGTGATGTGCTTGCACCACAAACAATGCTTTGAGTTTCTTCTACTTTAAAGCTATGTACAGCATTTCCACTAGCAGCGGAAGCCACCGCATCCAGATAGCCTTGGCCAATATAATTTATTGCATGGTCGGTTTGGCCAAATTTTTTAACCCATCCTTCATCTATATGAGAATGGATCATTTCAGCACTTCCTTGGTTGCCATCAAAGGATATTTTAATTTTGCCAAGCCCTGTAAATAAAGAATATTCTTCTGCAATTGCTAATTTATCAGCAATATTTGCAACGTTATGTTCTTGAAAATATTTTTGTAATATAGGATATGCTGTTTCAGCAAAGGCATTTCGTAGTTGAGTTGGGCCATCTAAATCTTTAGCATCGTCAGCTAACTGAGAAAAAAGTACAGCATAATGATGGCAATGTAGTACATAAGCTTCACCATTTGTATAATGGCGATTTTGTTTGGGATCAAATTCCTGCTTAATTTGCAGACTCATTTATCATTCTCCTTTACAACAGAAATTTATTTTTTTCCTAACTCTTTTTGTATTTTTGCCAACGCATTTTCAAATTTTTGTACATATTCTGGAGAATCTGGAACAGCTCTGGCTTTTTGTAATGGAGTTAGTGTTAACATTGCAAGTCTCATTTGTGCAACAAGACCGCCCATTTTTTTTGCTCTATCGTAAATAGATTCTAATTGTTTTCCCATAACTATTTTACTCCTAAATAAACAATAAAATTAAGATTGAAATTTTTCTATGCGTGATAATAAAGTTGCCAAGTTTTCTTTTGGGTTCTTTTTTTCGAGAATAACTTTAGCAACAGTACTGCCTTCTATGCCTTGAATGATGTATTTCCCAAGAGCTAAAATTTTAAAAAATGGTTTGGGAAAATCGGCATAATAATCTAATTCCCCTTCTTCACCCAAATAATAGATGAATTTTTTTGTTATAGGGGAGATAAAAAAAATTTCATGTGATAATTCTGAATCTAAACAATCTTCCAAATCTTTAACATTGATAACTTGCATTTTTGCAATTACCTTTTTTTGAAGATTAGCATCTCTTTGCTTGATAAATAGATTGAATTGCTTGAACAAAAGCCTCTGCCTCAAGTTGTGTTGTGTAGAATGATGGACTAACCCGAACGCATCCATTAGGATACGAATCCATAGCTTTATGAATAAGTGGTGCGCAATGCAATCCACTGCGAACGACTATCTCAAAAGATTGTTCTAGAATATATCCAACTTCAGAAGGATTAACATCTTTTAAGTTAAAAGAAAAAATTGAGGAAGAATATTCATCATTACCATATATGATAATATTTGGAAGCATTTTTAAGGCTTGCCATATATACTTTACAATCTGGCGTTTTTTACTAGCGATTGTGGTAATTCCAATTTTTTCAAGGAAAGATATGCCTGCTTCTAAAGAGACAATACCAGGAATATTTTGAGTCCCAGCTTCATAATAAGTAGGACGGTTTGTAGGTTGGTACAATAATTCACTATAACTGCCTGTTCCACCCGTTTTTAACGGCAAAATTTCTAAACCTTCTTTTATATATATTCCACCAATTCCAGGAATTCCATAAAGGGATTTATGCCCTGTGAATGCAAGAATATCTATGTTGTCTTGCTCAACATCAATAATACAATCTCCCGCAGATTGGGAGGCATCTACAACAACAATAATTCCTAAAGAATGTAATACTTTCGATATGTTCTTTATATCAAGATATGTTCCTGTAACATTTGAACATTGGTTAAGAACAGCAACTTTAGTATGAGGTTGTACAGCAGAGATTATTTTAGAAGGAGTAATACAACCTGATGTATCACAATCCACAATTGTTAAATCAATAATCGCTTTTTTTTCCAATAATTTTAACGGTCGAAGTACAGAATTATGCTCTCTTGCAGTTGTAATAACATGGGATTTTTTTAAATTAAGCCCATTTATGGCAAGGTTTAGAGATTCTGTACTGCCAGAAGTAAAGATAAGATTATTAGGATTAGTGATATTAAAAAAGGAAGCAATTTTTTTCCGGGAAGAAGAAATACAATCTGTTTTTATATTGGAAACTGTATTGCGTAAGCTATATCCAGGAAAATTTGTTAAACAAGAATGAACAACATCTATTACTTCTTGTGGTTTAGGATAAGTTGTTGCTGCATTATTTAAATAAATCATTAGGGGGAAAACCTAACTTATATTTTATAGATTGTAAAATCGAACTAATTTAATAGTTTCTCATAAAAAAAAATCTATTCAAGAAAAAAATATTTTTTTTTCTTTCTTTAAAATTTATTGTTCCTTAAAAAAGCCTTGACAATCTTAAAATTTTTAATTAGCATATATTTTAAAAAATATATTCTCTTTAAATTTTTTTTAAGGATAATTTATGGGAGAAGGATTTAATCAACAAGCTTGGCTAACCCAAATCAAAGCTAAACCAGATGATCCCCAAATTTGGTGGGAAATGGCACAAGCTGCATATCAAGCTAAAGATGCCAAGATGGCATGTCAAGGCTATCTTTCTGTTTTACGCTTGGATCATCAACATCCACAGGCTTGGGGACAATATGTGGAAGTTCGCAGTATTATGCACCAGCAAACATTAACAGAAAATTTTCGTTTTGATATGTTTCGGCTACCTAAGAAAAGTGCGTTATTCCTGCTTTCAGGAACAATGAATATGGAAATTCACGATTTAGAAAACCATATTATAGGTATTTTACAACATAATTATCGTTTGATTATTTTTGACTGTGCAGGAATATCTACTTTAAGTGGTCTTGGACCATCTTTTATACGTAGAATGCAACAAAATGCAACTAAAGTTCAGGGAGAACTTGTCTTGTTACAAGCAAATCCTTCTTTTCAAAGTATATTAGAGCTTAAAAAAATTGATATTCCTAATTTTTCAGATCTATCGACGCTATTTAGTTCTAAATAATAAATATTTTATGAGGTTGACTATGCCAAAAATCTTGCTTGTCGATAAAGATGAAGCATTGGAAAAGACATGTCGAACTTTTTTTCAAGGATGTGGTTATACAGTAGAAGATGCCATAGATATAGAAACTGCTGTCAGCAAGATGGCAACTAGTCCAGAATTGTTAATACTTGATTTGGATTTTGGTATTCAAGAAATTTCGCTATTACTTATTGAAATAAAAAAAAATCCGCATCCTCCATTTATAATTATCCATAGCCATAATAAACATCTTGGAACAGAATATAGTGAAATCATGGGATTGCCGCAAATTCGTGGATTTTTAGTTCGACCTTTTCCAATTTATCGTTTAGCAGAATTAGTTGTTCAAATTTTTCCTATCGAGCAGACTGATGATAATGAAGATTCTCAAACAGATTATATCCCTTCTGAGCAAATCCAACGGTGGATTGGCCAAGATTTATCAGGATGTATATTGGAAACCTGTATAAGTTTTGGAAATTTTAGTTTAGTATATAAAGGGACATACCAAGAAAAACCTGTTGTAGTAAAAATTTTAACTAATATAATGCAACAGAAAGAACGCATGGTTCGATTTCAACGAGAGGTTGAAATATTGTCGCGTTTTAAACATCCTAATATTATTGAAGTTTTAACTACAGGGAAAACAGAAGACGGTATTTTTTATATGATTATGCCATATTTTAATGGCGAGAACTTAGATCAAATACTGTTAAAGGAACAAAAATTACAATTGTCAGAAGCCTGTGATATTGTATATCAAGTATCTCAAGGAATGGCTGCAATTCATACAACTCAAGTTATACACCGCGATTTAAAACCTGCAAATATTTTATATAATCGTCAGGAGCATATTGCTAAAGTTATTGATTTTGGTCTTGTTCGTGATGTTGGGCTCAATACAATGAGCCAAGCTATTACACGGCGTGGATATATATTAGGTACGCCATATTATATGTCTCCAGAACAATGCGAAGGCCGTTTTATGGATACTCGAACTGATATATATAGCTTGGGAATTACTTTTTATCAGCTCTTAACAGGATTAGTCCCTTTTGATAAAAGTTCACCAATAAAAACGCTTTTAGCTCATATTCGAGAGCCTTTGGTATGGCCCGATAGTATCGTTATAGAAATTCCTGTAGAGGTAAGAAATCTAATAGAAAAAATGACTGCCAAAAAAGCCTCAGAGCGTTATCAGAATATGTCAGATATTGTAAAAGAGCTAGATTGCCTACATCGGCAATTTAAATGGGATTTTTAATTTGGCAGATATTTTGTTTTTTTGAATAATAATGAGGTTAATTATGCCGAAAGCAGAAGATATTGAACTCGGACGTAAAGCTGTATCTATGGGGTTAATTAAATCTGAAGAATTAGCAACTTGTTTACAGTCTCAAGAAACCAGACGTCAAAAGGGAGAAGATGTATCTTTAGTGCAAATATTACTAGAGAATGAATATATTACAAAATTTCAGAAAGATGTACTTATAAAAAGTACACAAAAAACAAATGATGCGCCCATACAAACTCAGGTGCGATATATTGGAAAAAATCAGATTATCCCTGTAGTTTCTGAAGAAACCAAAATGATGGCTCGAATGCCTCCTACTGCTAAAGCAAGAACTTCAGCATCTTTAGAAAAACCACATTCTAGTAGTGTAAATAAAATAAAAGTAACTTCAGAAAATGTAAATGTGGAAAAGATGCAAAAGGCTGGAACAAACTTTTCGGCAGAAACAACGAAAGTAGAAAATTTTTCTCAAAGTGTTGATACAAAAGAACGTTTTTTTGGCCGCTATAAGATTTTGGAAGAAATTGGACGCGGTGGTATGGGACAAGTTTTTCGCGCTTATGATCCACAACTTGATCGAACTATTGCATTAAAAGTGATGTTATCAAGTACATCAGAAGAATCTCGAGAAAGATTTCTGCGAGAAGCTAAGACAATGGCTAAATTGCAGCATCCTAATATTGCGGCTGTATATGATTTAGGGGAAAAAGATCAGCAAGTTTTTTTTATCATGGAATATATTGATGGAGTAACTCTAGATCATGCTGATCGCAGTCGTTTGAATTTGGCAAAAATTTTAGATATTATTGCAAAAGTTGCGGAAGGGATTCATCACGCACATTTACAAGGTGTCATTCATCGAGATATAAAACCTAATAATATTATGCTTGATAACGAATATCAACCCAAAGTTATGGATTTTGGATTAGCAAAACTTTTGACGTCTTCTAGTCCCCATTCCCATGAAGGAATGTTACTTGGTACGATTTTGTATATGTCCCCTGAACAAGCTGATGGAAAATTAGACGAAATTGATGCCCGGAGTGATATTTATTCTCTAGGAATTATTTTATACGAATTATTAACTGGTTATCAGCCACATTCTGGAAAAACTTTTAGTGAAGTTATTCATAATATTACAAATGTAGAGCCGTTACCAGTGAGCAGAAGAAATATTAAACTTCCTCGTAGTTTAGATCGTATTTGCCGAAAAATGTTGGCTAAAGATAAAAAAGATCGTTATTCTAGTGCATTAGAAGTTGCTAAAGAATTGCAAAAATTGTTAGACACTAAACAGGATTTTAGCCAAATTTCTGTCAATCAAAGAAGTTTTGTTGATACAATTATGCCTATTTGGACAAAGTATAAAAAGCCAATTTCAATAACTTTTTGCAGTTTGATTGCATTTATTTTTGTCCTGATTATCAATGCTACTTTTTTCCAACAAAAAGAAAAACAGATTACAATTAGTTTTGATACAACTACTCAGCAAAATGTCCTTAGTACTCCAGTTAGTACAATTCCTAATACTACCATTGAAAAAAACAATACGCCTGAAACAAATGCGTCTCAAGAAAGTAATAATTCATCAACGAGTTCGAATGTTGTTATTCCTCCCAAAGTATCTCCACAAGATGAGCAATTAGCGAAAGAAGTTTATGAAAACTTGTTACAAAATTTAAAAGATAAAAATGAAATCATACGTTGGGAATTATTAGAAGATTTTTTATCAAAATATGGAAATAGTACGATTGCAGAAAAAGTTCGCGGGCAGCAACTCAATCTTGTTACTGAGCTAAAAATAAAATTTAACGAGCAAATTCGTAATATTAGCATATTGTATGAACAAAAAAGATGGGATGATTTAAGCAATTATAATTTGGAAGATTCTAAACTTATTATTGTATTGCCTCAAATTGTCTCTAAATATCCAGATATACAAGATCCTTTTAATCAGCACAAAAACTTAATACAAAAAGTACGAACAGAAAAAGCACGTGTTGATCAAGAAGTCCAAAAATTATGCGATACTCTTTTATTAGAAGCCTCCAAACAGGATTTTCTTACATCTTGGCAGACATTTCAAAAATTTCCGCAAGAATATCAATATACAAAATTAGGAAAAGCTCTTTCTCAAATGATCAAAAAAAGAGAAGAGGAAATTGTCAAACAGTTGGAAATAGTTGAAAAAGAAATTCAGCAAATTGTTCAAACTAAAAATTATCAAGAGTGGCCAAAACTGAAAAGTAATAAATTTTTTCAGCCTGAATCCCAGAAAATTGTTCAACAAATCTCTTCTGCGAAAGAAATATTAGAAAATATTCAAAAGATTTTTCTACAAGTAGAATCTGAATATATCAAGCAACAAAACACTGTTGCCCAAAATACAACACCTGCTTCTTCTCAAATTACAGGCACAAATACTTCCAAAATTTCTGCTCCCATAGTAGAGAAATCTGATTCTGCACAAGTTTCTGGTATGAAGTCTTTTCCTGATAATTGGAAAAAGTCTGTTTGGCAAAGTTGTTGGAATGAAAAAGAAGGATATTTAGATTTTACAGTAAAAGCATGGACAGGTCTTACCGACTCTATGAAGAAAACGTATATACAGGACTACCAAAAATGGTATGCTTCACAATTAGGAATTAAAACCGAACGCGTCCAACGTATTGGAGGAACAAGCTTAACAATTTTGCTTATTCCCCCAGGACGTTTTAGTATGGGGTCTCCATCCAGTGAACCTAAACGTGGCTCCGATGAAACATCTCATAATGTTGTAATTTCTAAACCCTTTTGGATTGGTAAATATGAAGTAAAACAGTCTCAATGGTTGATTGCAGCAAGTCATAATCCTTCCCAATTTAGAAATTCAGATGCTCCAGTTGAAAACATTTCTTGGTTAGAATGTGCTGAATTTTTAAAAAATGTAGGAATGCGTTTTCCTACAGAAGCAGAATGGGAATATTCATGTCGAGCTGGAACAAATACAGCTTTTTCATTTGGTAGAACAATACTTGCAAATCGTGCAAATTTCGATAGTATGCAGCCTTATGAAAATATTAAAGTGAAATCATGGGGGAGAACATTACCTACTGGCACATTTCGCAGCTATGGCAATTTCTGGGGATGCTATGATATGCATGGAAACGTTGCAGAATGGTGTCAAGATGGATATGCAGCATATCCTGGTAATGATGTAAAAGACCCTGTTGGCCCAACAACTGATGAAAAAGTAGTTCGTGGTGGTGCGTATAATAGTCCTGCTACAGATTGTCGTAGTGCGGCTAGGAAAAAATTGTTAAATGAAGAAAGGCAAAGTTATATTGGTTTGCGTGTTGCAATGGATTATACTCCATAGTAATTTGAGTAGAAAGTTGGGGGAAAGTATTTTTGCTTTCCCTCAAAATAGGGCGAAGAGAAAACAAAATTTTTAGGAGGGAGACTATGAAATATTGTTTATTTTTTTCAATTATTTTGGGAGGATTAGCAATGTGCTGGGCGCAATCCAACCTAGATCCTTTACAAGAATATTTAAGAATTAAAGAATATTCTCAAGCTATAGACTGGGTGGACAAAAACTTATCTGTTTTTCCAGATAATCTTAAACACGAAGCATTATATTTACAGTCATTAGCTAAGTTTTATGCGAAAGATTATTCCGGATGTAAAAGTACTCTTCAAAAATTGTTAGACTTTCCAATTCCTTTAGAGGAGTGTTCTGTACAAAAACTTTATTGTCAAAAATCAAAAGATATATCATCAATTTGGTATTATAAAGCAAAGTTTTTATTAGGCCAGGTGTATTTAAAGGAACAGAATTTTGAGCATTTAGAAAATCTTTATGCAGAAGAAGCAAAAAGATTACTAGAGAAAAATCGCAAAGATGATGCTTTTCTTTTATATTTAGATTTTGCAGAGTTATTTTGTCAGAAACCTGATGCAGAAGATAGAGATGCTGTTAAACCTGATTATGCAAAAGCATATAAATTTTATAACGCTGCTTTGCCGCTTTCTCCTAATGTAGATAAAGAAGAGGAAATTCGTTTTAGAATGGTAGAACTTGCTTCTTTGATCCCGGATCGAGATCTTACTATTCAAACGCTTGGTCAGTATCTTGAGAGATACGATCCTAAATGGAAAAAGGAAGCCAATCCTAACTTTATTAAAGTTGGCAAAAAATGGGCATTAGCCAGGTATCTTTTAGCAGAAAAAAATCTTGAGTATTACAATAGTACAGCTCGATCTATTTTAAAAGAACTCATTCCACTACTTGATAAAAATGATGAATTGCATTATAAAATTCGACACGATTCCAGATGGTTAATGGTAAGAATATTTGATGTTCCAACTCCATCAAATGCAGAATTTTTTGCTGCTATAGAATCTATCCAACAATATCTTCAAGAATTTCCAAATGGAACTCAGAGTGTTCTAGCTGCATACTATCTAGCCGAAATTTATAAGAATCATAATTTTGTCCAAGAATCTATTTTTGCATATCAAGATTTTTTGGAAGGAAAAGGATTTAAAATTGCAGAAAATGTAGCACTTTCTGAAGGTGAAGAAGCTCCTGCAAAAGTTTATGAGCGATTACGCAAAGACGCTATGTATGAATTAGGAAAGTCATATCGCCTTTCTAAAGATTATCCGCAAGCAATTCAAATTTGGCAGCAATATCTTAAACAATTTCCAGATGGAAAATATTGGGCAGAAGCACAAAAAGCAATTATTGAAGCAGAATATCAAATTGGAGAAAATTTCTTAGCTCAAGAAAAATATGAAGAATGTCAAAAATTTTGGCAGGAATTTCTTCAACGCTATCCTTTGGAAAAGTATAATTCAAATATTATATATATATTTGGAGCAATTCCCCATCAATTTGCCCAAAAGTTGAAAGAACAACTTGCACAGTCAACAGAAGCAGAACAAGCTAATCTGCAAGAAAAAATACAAGATTATTATCATAAAGCTATTATAGAATGGGAAAAATTAGCAACTCAATTTCCAAATTCTGAAGAAACTAAGAAAGCACTTTTACTACAAGCTCGTATTTATAAAGAAGAATTTAAAGATGCTAAACAAGCAATAAAAATATATGAACGTTTAAGAGATACTCGTTCTTTAGAAGAAATGAAGAAAAAAGAAATTGCTATTGATGTTGAAAAGTCTTATCGAACTGTAACAACTCCTAAAATTACTCTAAGAACACAAAATATTTCGAAAGCAACTGTAAAGCTCTATCGTCTTAATTTAGAGGAATATTTTAGAAAACATCATTCTATTGATGATATTCAAAGCCTAGATTTAGCTCTGATTCAAGCGGATCAATCTTGGGAAGTTACTATCCCGAATTATAAAGAATATATTCGTATTACACAAAAAATCGATATTCCTTTAACAAAAGTCGGGGCATATATTGTACGTGTAGATGATGATGAAATTGATAGCAGTGCATTGTTAATTTGGAGTGATGTTGATTTTGTCGCAGATTTTACGAAAAAAGAAATATATCTTTCTGTTCAATCTTGCTTAGATAGTAAAACAGCTAGTCAATCAAAAGTTTTACTAAGCGATGGAGAGAAAATTATTTCTCAAGGTTTGACAGATGAGAATGGTTTTTATCGTTACTCTTTTGAAGAAAACAAAATTTATAATTGCCAAGTTTTTATTGAACAAAATAACCACGTTGCATCACGCCGTATTGCAAAAGATGACTTATCTTCAAGATTTGTAATGGCGAAAAAAGGCGATATTTATACAGATCGCTCATTATATGCCTTAGGTGATACAGTTGGAATCTCAGCAATTCTTCGTGATGTAGAAAACTCAGATTATGCCATTCCTAAAACAAACAAGTATTTTTTGAAAATATTAAATCCGAGTAATATTTGTATATGCAATCAAGAATTAAGTTTGTCTCCTTTGGGAATGATCCATTATGAATGGGCGTTATCTCAACTTTGTCAATTAGGCCCTTATACCATTAAAATTTATCCTGCAGAACAAGAAAAAGAAGCCTTTGTTACTAAATTTTTTGCTTGTAAATGGCAACCTCCTGCAGAAAAACAGGCGGAAAAAGTTTCAGCTCTTTTGCCAAAAATTGTTTTATCTCACAGCCAGTTAAAATATTTCTTTAATTCTTGCATAGAATTTGAAATACGCTCAGAAAATTTTTCCCAAAAAGAAGGAATTCCTATTAAATTGGTAGTATATGCTTCTCCTAAAACTCCCAAAATATTAGACTCTTTAACTTCAAAATACTTTTATAGAGATATTGCTAGAAAGAAAGTTAGCGAAAGTACTCTTGTTACAAATGAACAGGGAATTGCAAAGGCTGATATTTCCTTAAAAGAAGAAGGAAATTATAGTGTTTACGCTTATACTAAGGATTCCTCTGGAAACCTCATTTCAGATAATATTTCTATCGACATTTTACCTTTACCAGAATTAGGAATATTCTGCCCTAAAAATATATTGAATGTCGGAGAAATTGTAGAAATTGATATAAATTCCCTTAATCTTGAAGGACGTGGAATCTTAACTTATGAATCAAATGACAATCGCATTATTGGTTCAGAGTTTATTGATTTTAAACGTGGAACAAATAAACATAAAGTAAAAATAATATCGCAACATTACCCCCAATTACGTTTAGCCTTTTCTTTATTAAAAGAAAATAAATATTATTCTGCAAAAAAATTGTTCACAATTGAACGTGGTTTAAAAATTGCAATACAATCCAATGCGACAGAATATAACTCAGGAGAAATGGCTGAGTTTTCTATCCAAACAACTGATCAACTCGATAAACCAGTTTCCACCGAACTTTCTTTAGCCTTGTTGGATCAAGAACTCAAAAAAATTAAAAAGGAAAATTTTCCTAATATTGAAGAAGGCTTTTCTCTATTATCACAAAGTGAATATAAAATATTACATTCTCCTTTAGCTCAAGGATGGTGTGTTTCAAGTATTATTACAGATGAATCAGGAAAAGCTATTCTCAAAAAACTTATGCCAAAATCTGCTGCAAATTGGGAGCTTTGGGGCGTTGGATGCGATAATCAAGGACTATTTGGCTATGCTAATATAACACTTAAAACAAAAGCAAGTGTAAATTCTGAAGAATCTAAAAATCCTGTTTCTCCTATTGGAATGGAACATCGTGAAGTTTTTTGTGGGTTTACTTCTACTTCTAATTCCATTGCATTTGGTTCTTTAGGGCCATGTATTTCAAAAAAACTAGAAATCAAACTCTATCCTCTTACAATAGACTCTATGCTAAAATCCTTTTTAGGAAATATCCGACAAAGTAATCAAAAATCAACACCCACATTATCTAGCTTAACAAGCGATCTCTTAGCATATTCGACTGCATTAGAATTTTCAGCTTCTATAGAATCCTGCGAGTTAGAACAACTCAAGAGAACATGTCAGATATTGGCCAATGGTTTAGTTGCTCAGAAATTAACAAACGGTGGTTGGCCATATAAAGCTACAACGAAAGCTCCTGTTGTTGATGCTTACCAGCACCAAGATCAATATCAATATAATGAAAATGAAGCTTATAATGACGACTATTCTGAAGATGATGCGAATTTGCTTGTCTCTGCTCGTGTGCTTTGGACATTGATTTATGCCAAGAAACAAGGAATTTTTATAGATGAAAGTGTAATTAAAGAAAGCGTTAAATACTTAGAATATTCTCTTGCACAAGTTGCTTCAGAGGACCAAGGAAGCAAGGCTTTAGTTCAATATGTTCTTTCCCTAGCAGGCAAAGGCAATTTTGCTTATGCGAATCGTTTGTACCGAGAACGAGGGAGCATGAAGCCAGGAGCTTTGGCATATACTGGGTTATTGCTTTATAGCCTTAATAAAAAAGATATGGCAAATGAAGTTTTGGAAATGCTTGTTAAAAAAAATTTAGATAACACAGAATCTCCATTAGAAAATCTTTCCTTAGCTTTGTTAGCATCTTCTACTATTGCTCCTCATAGTGATAAGGAAACTCTTCTTAGATTACTATTTCAAAAACAGAATATATCAGGCTTTGATCCATATTCTTCTCAGGGGCTTGCTGTACATGCTATTTCAAAATACCTTGCTGTAAAACCTCAAATTTATAAACCAGAGTCTTGGGAAATTTGGGTGAATAAACAATCAGTATGTAAAAATGACGCAAAATCCTTCCTTATTTGGGAAGTTTCAGATCAAACAATTGAAAAGCAGACTTTGGTAGATATTGGCTTTCATGGTACAGGTTATTATGCTTATATTGTTTCCTTATCAGGAATATTAGAAAAAATTCCTACACCCTCGCAATCTCCTCTAGAAATTAAACGAGAATACCTTTACAGCCAACAAAAATATCAGGAAAAGCCTATTTCTGCTAGCAGCACAACCCTAATTCAAGAAATGATAGTAGGGGAAGTTGCTCGTGTTGTTTTAAACATTAAGAAAAATAAAGATACTGATCTTCCTAAGAATTTTCAAAATCCCTGGGTTATTGAAGAACCAATTCCTTATGGAATGGAACTGCTTCCCGAAACGATTCAAGGAAATTTTGACGATTACCAAATTTTTTCCAATAAGATATATTATTTTTGCTCAAAAGAAGAAGAAATTAGCATAGAACATCATTTGGTTGGAAAGATTCCAGGAAATGTTCAAATTCTTCCTACCCAAATTTTGAATGCCTATACTATGAAATGTCTTACTTGGGGTATTGAAAATAATATTACGATTCTTTCTCATGATCAAAAACCTTCTATTCCCTATACATTTAATAATAATGAACGTTATGAGTTAGGACGTTTATATTTTAAAGATAAGCAATATGCTGCTGCCTTGGAGTATCTTGCTGCTTTATATTCTTCAGACGCTGAATATTTTACTAAAGAAGTTGTGCAAATGTTATTAGCTATCCGTACGCGTCCAGAATATTATAATGCTCAGAAAATTGTAGATTACTTTGAAATCTTAAAAGAGAAATCTCCAGATAGCTATATTCCTTTTGATCAAATGTTTATTGTAGGACAGGCTTATCACGACATTCGAGAATTTGAACGTGGATATCTTGTTTTCCAAGCTATCGTTGATTCTTATTTTGAACAAGAAGCCAAAATTAGTGGAGTTTTGGATGATCAAGGACAATTCATTGCTTCCCTGCAATATATGCAATGGCTATTTCAACACTATCCAGATTCTGCAAATGTTATCCAAGCGTATTTTGGCTTGACTCAAACTCTTTATGGAAAATTGGATAAGCTGGAATCTATAAAGAATACCTGGTCTTTGCATGATTTAAAGCGAGTTGAAAAAGCTCCTACACGTGCAGAAATTTTACAACAGAGTATTGACTTGCTCAAACAGTTTTTAGCCCTCTATCCACAATCTGAACAAGCTCCTCAAGCAGCATTTTCACTAGCTTCTGCACATCTCTCAGCAGATTCCTTTAAAGATGTTGTAAAAGTTTCTCAACAAAGTGTGCCATTGTATACAGATAGTAAATACGCCCCTAGCTTACAATATATGGAAGCATTGGGATATTTCTCTCAGTATGATTATGAACAAGCTATTACAAAAGCTAAGATTGTAGCTGATGGAAATAGTAGCGATAAACTTTTTGCAACATACATTTTAGGTCAGATTTATCATGCTCAAGGAAATGTCGCATTAGCAATCGAAGCATATCGTAAGGTAAAATCTGAATTTTCCGATGCTGGGGAAGCTGCTGCATATTTGGAACGCAGTTATATTCGTATTCCTGAAATCACAAAATTGCTTCCTGATCAACCTGTAATTTTAGAATTAGAACATTGCAATATCCAAGAGGCTCAATTTTTGGTTTATCCTGTAGATTTGCTTCGACTATATATGCAGAAGAAAAATCTATCAGAAATCACCAAGATCAAACTTGCTGGTATTAGCCCAACTGTGGAAAAAACTGTGAAAATTTCTGATACAAAATATTACGGAGATCGCAAAGATAAAATATCTTTTGATTTTAAAGATATTGGAGCCTATCTTGTAATATGCCGCGGAGATCAACAATTTACAAGCGGATTAGTACTCATTAGCCCATTAGAAATCAATGTTGAAGAATATGTAGAACAAAAATTGGTGCGTGTAAACGTTCGTAATGTTGTTGAAAATCGTTTACCAAAAAGCGTGCAAGTAAAAGTTATTGGCTCAGAAAATCAAAACTTAGTATCAGGCGAGACTGATTTACGAGGTATTTTTGTTGCGGAAAATATCACTGGCACGGCAACTGTCATTATTCGCGAGAAAAACAGTTATGCCTTTTATCGAGGACAAACATATCTTGGAGCAACTTTAAAAGGAAGAAGAACATCTGGTCGCATATTACTTGATAAGTATGACGAAGAGGATATTCAATATGAAGCTGTACCATCTGCTCCAATGGAACAAAACCTTGACTATAGCCCGAAAGTACGTTCACGTGGAGGTGATTTCCGTTCCAACATCGAACAGTCTAATCGCATGATGCAAGAAGAAAATGAAAAGAAACTGTACTATCAAATGCGACGTGAAACTGATGGTGTTCAGATTGAAAAAGCTAAAAAATAACCTCTAACTAAAAATTGGAAAAACACGTGTTTTACACGTGTTTTTTCCTTAAAATATTGCTCTTAAAATTATAAAAATGGAACAAAATAACTCAGATGAAATAGAAAAATGGTTTGAGCAAATATATGAAGAAATGTCTGCTAAACTACTTGGTTATATTCAAAGCATTGTACATGAACATAACTTAGCAGAAGATATTTTACAAAATGTTATGATTCGTTTATTACAAACCAAACAACGGGGATACAAGATCCAAAAGCTTACTGCATTTTTATTTACTTTAGCACGTCATGAAGCCTTACGTGAGCTAGAACATCATCACTATTCGCATGAAAATTATTTTCCTAGCAATAGTGAAGATCAATTTAAAGATGGCTGTATATTTGAAGCAGCAGAACCACAAAAATTATCTCACGACGAAATCATGGCAATAGAAGAATCTTTATTCTTACTTCCCCAAGAACAACGAGAAATTGTTTATCTTAAGATTTATGCAAATATGACCTTTGCAGAAATTGCCGAATGTCTAAATATACCTGCGAATACTGCTGCAAGCCGTTATCGTTACGCTTTAGAAAAAATATCAGAAATACTTGGTGAATAGGAAAAGAAACTTTATCATCAATAATTTGGGCAGGCACTGCCTGGCCAATTATAAAAAATAATACGACTCGTATTTCTTTACTTTTCCTTCGTTAATTCATTAGCAATCAATTCAGCTTGCTTGAGAACTGTTTCTGTTGCCAGCATTTGCATATCTGGCGGATAGCCATATTGTCGCAAAATCCGCTTTACCATGACTTTCAACTTGGCTTTGACACTTTCTTTAATTGTCCAATCAATCGAAGCATTTTCCTTTACTTTTTCATACAAAACTACGGCTAATTCCCGTAGTTTATCTTTTTTCATCAGTTGCTTTGCACTGTCATTATTAGCAATTGCTGTATAAAAAGCATATTCGTATTCGGATAAGCCCATTTCTTTTGGTTTCTTATCCATTTCACGAATCTCTTTTGAAAGTTTGATAAGCTCTTCTATCACTTCAGCGGCAGTGAGGATTTTGTTATGATATTTCTTGATGGATGATTCAAGCATCTCCATCAGAGTTCTACTTTGAATTAGATTTTTCTTAGCACGTCCTTTAATTTCGTCGTTCAAAAGTTTTTTCAAGATTTCGAGAGCAATGTTTTTATGTTCCATGTTCTTGACTTCAAGCAGGAAGTCTTCGGAGAGGATTGAAATATCGGGCTTCTTGATACCGGCGGCATCGAAAATATCGATTACCTTTTCTGCAACAAGGGCTTTATCAATAACCTGTCGGATGGCAGTTTCGATTTCTTCGTTGGACTTTCCACTGCCTGTGCTGTCGAATTTTACAAGTCGTGATTTGATTGCCTGGAAAAACGCTATTTCATCTTTAGCGTCCATTGCTTGATCGTGGGGGATGGCAATGGAGAAAGCCTGGGATAAAGCGGATACTTCATCAATGAATCGTTTCTTTCCATTTTCCTGCGACAGAATATGTTCTTCTGCTGCCAGAATCAACGATAGTTTTCTTCTCGTATCAGCTTCAAAATAATTTTGATATGCAAAGCCGTAAAACATTTGCGAAACTATTTCGATTTTTTCAAGCATCAATTGAACGGCTTGTTCTTGGGTTATCGTCGGATCGCCTTTACCACCGGCATCCGAATAGAAAGAAAGAGCCTCTTTCAAGTCTGAAGCTATACCAAGATAATCAACAATCAAACCGCCAGTCTTGTCCTTATACACCCGGTTAACTCGCGCAATAGCCTGCATCAGATTGTGGCCCTTCATCGGTTTATCAATATAGAGGGTATGCAGGGAAGGCACGTCAAATCCTGTGAGCCACATATCGCGGACAATCACCAGCTTCAATTCATCTTCTGGATCTTTCATTCGGTCAGCGAAAACTCGACGTTGTTCTTTTGTGCTATGATGTTTGGAAATTTCAGGGCCATCGGAAGACGCAGAAGTCATCACTACCTTAACGACGCCTTTTTTCATGTCATCACTATGCCATTTTGGTTTTAGGGCAATGATTTCCTTATAAAGTTCCGCAGCAATCCGTCGGCTCATCGTAACGATCATTCCCTTGCCGTCAATTGCCGATTGGCGGTTCTCAAAATGGGCGATAATGTCCTTTGCGACTTGCTTGATTCTGTTGATACTGCCAATAAGAGCTTCTAATTGTGTCCATTTAGCCTTGGCTTTTTGCGTTTCAGACATTTCATCTAAATCCAGATCATCATCCAAATCATTGATGAGTTTCTTGCCTTCTTCACTTAGGTTAATTTTTGCAAGGCGGCTTTCATAGTAAATTCGGACTGTCGCGCCGTCCTCGACAGCCTGGGCAATGTCGTAAACATCGACATAGTTTCCAAAAACCGCGGGCGTGCTGACATCGGAGCTTTCTATGGGTGTGCCGGTGAAACCAAGATACGTAGCATTGGGAAGCGCGTCGCGCATGTACTTGGCAAATCCATAGACTACTTTTTTACCAATCACATTTCCATTTTCATCTTTATCGTCAATGGTTTTTGCTTTAAAGCCATACTGGGTACGGTGTGCTTCATCGGCTATAACGATGATATTGGTTCGATCAGAGAGTTTTTCATATACATTCCCTTCATCGGGTTGGAACTTCTGGATAGTGCTAAATACCACGCCGCCCGATGCTACCTTAAGCAGTTCCTTGAGATGCTCTCTATTTTCAGCCTGGATGGGTTCCTGACGCAGGAGTTGCTTGGAAGCAGCAAAGGTATCAAAAAGCTGGTTGTCCAAGTCATTCCTATCGGTGATTACTATAATCGTTGGATTGTCCATGGCAAGGACGATTTTTCCCGTGTAGAACACCATGGAAAGTGATTTCCCTGACCCTTGAGTGTGCCAGACAACTCCACCTTTTTTATCTCCAATAGGTTGGGTTTTAACTCCGGCTACACCGTAGCTTTCTGGACTTTCAGCAACCATTCGCGCAAAATGAATCTTTTCCTTCTTTACATGACCAGACGCACGTAAAGTCGATTCCACAGCACGATTGACTGCAAAGTATTGATGATAGGCTGCAAGTTTTTTGATGGTTTGAATAGTGATGATGCCAGTATCTTTATCTTCTTTTTTCGATTTTTCAAAGACGATAAAATGACGCAGAAGATCAAGCAAGGTGGCCTTGTTCAACATTCCCAGGATTAGGGGTTCCAATTGATTTGCAAGTTTTGAGGCTTCGATTTTTCCATCGGCAGTTTTCCAGGCCATAAATCTGTTAAAACCAGCCGATAGTGTTCCAGCTTTAGCTTCAAGTCCATCCGAAATAACCAGGAAACCGTTATAGGGGAAGAGAGAAGGTATAGATTGTTTGTAGGTTTGCAGTTGTTTAAACGCTGAATAGACAGTCGCGTTTTCATCAGCAGGATTTTTTAGCTCTATTACAACTACGGGAATTCCGTTGACAAAGAGAATCACATCCGGGCGTTTGGTAACGTGATTTTCTATAATGGTGAACTGGTTGATTACCACAAAATCATTGTTCTTAGGTTTGTTAAAATCAATCAGCCAAACAAGATCGCCCCTTGTCTGTCCGGCCTTCTGGTAGCTAACTTTAATGCCTTCGGTAAGCAGACGATGAAAGGATTCATTATTAGCGATGAGTTCCGGAGAAGAAAGACGCAAGATTTGTTTGATTGCATCCTCGCGTGCATCAGCAGGTACATTGGGATTGATTCGGCTTACTGAATTCTTGAGTTTTTCCAGCAATAGCACTTCTTCAAAAGAAGCACGTTCCGGCGTGTTGCTGTCAGGTGCTATAGAAGGGCCATAAATGTACTGGTATCCTTGCTTTTCCAATAATTCGATGGCAAATTCTTCAACATCGGATTCTGTAATTCTATTCATATTTC
>CAZPDM010000049.1:23276-31441 GCA_964585305.1 uncultured Planctomycetota bacterium
AATAATTCGATGGCAAATTCTTCAACATCGGATTCTGTAATTCTATTCATATTTCTACCTTCACTTCACCGGACATCAATTTGGGAAGAAGCGTATCACGGAGGGACTCGAGAGTGCGGATTTGGTTGTTATTTAATTGAATCCTTTTCCAGTAATTACTAATCGCCGATACTGTATCAACTATTTTTTCATCACTTGGAACTTCGATTTCCAATAACTTCAAATTTTCTTGATTTATCTTGGGTTGAACTGCACCAGTTACAATATGTGAAACGGATGTCTGCTTAAGAATAGAATATAGAAGAAAATTCGAATAAGGCTTTTTTGCATTTAGAACATGTGTGTGATTATTAACCCAATATTTACCTACTGCCAGTTGAAGAATTGGAAAACCTTCCTCGGTTTGTACTGTACCATCTTCGCCTAGTAATAAATATTCGCCATCAAATATAAAGTCATTTATGTAATCCATAATAGTTGCAGCACCATAATATGGATACAAAGTACCGGTTTTCATTTTTTCTCTCTCAGTACTGGAAAGCGGAATTCTTTTGCTGTCATAAATCTCAATGACATCACCAAGTTGAACTATCTTAATTTCCGCCTCTTCTACAAACCACTGTCGGAACAGTGTCTCGGCCATGGCTTCCAGGGTTTTGTTCTGGCGGTGCAGCAAATCAATCTTGTCGTCGAGGCTGGAAAGCACAGTGGCAATGGCACGCTGCTCTCTTTCGTCTACCGGTAAGTAAAAAGGTATTTTATAAAGATTTTCTTGGTTTAGTTTCGGCTGCACTGCACCTGTAAGAAATGGATTCAAATCAGTATTCTTTAATGTATAGACGATCAGGTCATTAAGAAATTTTTTCTTACCTTTCACAATATGTGCATGATTATTAACCCAAAAACGACCGTTGGCTTTGAACGCGATTGGTGTCTGCCGGGTCTTTAGGTTTTCCCCATCTTCAGATATCAGTACATGTTCACCCTCAAATAGGAAGCTATCTACATAATCAATTATTCCAGAAGCACCGTAGTAAGGGTAATCTCCTTTTCGCATTTCTCGTTCCATCTTACTGAGTGGCACTCTTGTTTCATCGTGAATACTAGCAATGTCAAGTAAATAGTAATTTTTCCACTCGCTCATACTAACTTCACCTTCTTTAGATTTTCCAGAATAGCCTGATTTAACTTCGCTTCTTCCTCAAGTTGGGCTTCAAACTCGGCTTTCAAGCTGGTAAATCTATCATTGAAATCGAAATCATCTTCATCTTCAGGCAAGCCAACATAGCGACCTGGCGTGAGTACATAGTCCAGTTCCTTTACGCGCTCGATACTGGCTGAATTGCAGAAGCCCTTGATATCTTCATATTTTCCGCCAGCCTTACGCCATTCGTGATAAGTTGATGAAATTTTCCGAATATCCTCTTCTCTCAATTCCTTAGTGCGACGGTTAATAAGTACCCCTTCGTTTCGAGCATCGATAAAGAGAATCTCGTCAGTACGGTTACGATAGCCTCCGTTCGCTTTGTTGCGCGAAAGAAACCAAAGACAGGCAGGAATCTGAGTGTTTAAAAAGAGCTTGGCAGGAAGATTCACAATGCAATCAACCAATCTCGCTTCAATCAGGGCTTTGCGAATATCCCCTTCGCCGGAACTTTTAGAAGTCAACGAACCTTTGGCCAAAACGAAACCGGCAATACCTGATGGGCTTAAGTGATAGAGAAAGTGCTGAATCCAGGCATAGTTAGCATTGCCTGCCGGAGGAGTCCCATATTTCCAGCGTCCATCCGTACGTAATAGCTCGCCTGACCAATCACTCACATTGAAAGGAGGATTGGCAATAATAAAGTCAGCTTTGAGGTCTTTGTGTGCATCGTTGAGAAAAGAGCCTTCGTTATTCCATTTGACCTGCGAGCTATCAATACCGCGAATAGCAAGGTTCATCTTGCAGAGACGCCATGTAGTCTGATTGCTTTCCTGGCCGTAAATGGAAATATCGTTAACATTTCCCTGATGACGAGCCACGAACTTTTCCGACTGAACGAACATGCCACCCGATCCACAGCAAGGGTCGAAAACCCGTCCCTTGTAAGGTTCTAATATTTCAACAAGTAATTCAACAACACTGCGAGGAGTATAAAATTGCCCGCCTTTTTTACCTTCGGCCAGGGCAAATTCACCCAGGAAATATTCAAATACATGCCCCAATACATCCGCACTTCTGGCTTTAGCATCGCCTAATGCAATATTGGCTATCAAGTCAATAAGACCGCCAAGACTTGTAGTATCAAGGTTTCCACGGGCATAGACCTTGGGCAGCACATCTTTAAGTGAAGGATTGTTGCTTTCAATAGCGTCCATAGCCTCGTCCACTGCCTTCCCGATGCTGGGGAGCTTTGCCTGAGATTGGAGAAACGACCAGCGAGCCGCCGCCGGCACAAAAAATATATTTTCAGCTTTATATTCATCTTTATCCTCTGGATCCGCCCCTGCATAATCTCCCGTACCGCTTTTCAATTTAAAATGAAGCTCTTCAAAAGCATCTGAAATATATTTTAGAAAAATAAGACCAAGCACAACGTGCTTATATTCTGCCGCATCTATATTTTTCCGCAGCTTATCAGCAGATTTCCAAAGCTGCTTCTCAATAGGTTCTTCTTTTGTTGCAGCCTCTTTTTTAGACCTTGCCATATTGTCTCCATAGTAATTGCATCACGCCCAACATCAGTGCCATCCTGTTGAAGGGTTAGCGATTTCTCGTACTTTCTTTTAAGTCTGATATTGATTTAGTTTAACATGATAGCATAAAAGGCTGTTTTTCTCAATATTTTTCTATAAATTAGCTGAACATTTGCAATCGTCAGTTTTTGCTCAAAACAAAAGCCTTCTAAGAAAATTTTGTTTTCTTAGAAGGCTTGTTTGTTAGTTCAGCAGTATTAAACTACTTGCGTGCTGGCCAAGTAGCTTTACCTTTTAGGGTAACTTTTACATTTTGAACTTTTGCGTTTGGTTCGACGCTAATAACACGACCAGTATATTGGCCTTTTACAAGTGGGAAATTTCCACAGCAAAAACCATATTTTGAATCGTATTGGTTAGGATCGCTAGGAATATTATCAAAGTTAATGGTAACTACGGCTTCTTTATTGCCATTTGGGCCTTGAAGGCTGTAGCGAACTTTATAAACGCCTTTGCGGGCTTCAACTTGAGGAATGTCTGCCCAAATAGTTACGGTTGCAGGCATAAGATCATTTTCAATGGTTTCTGTAATATCAAGATTACCATTTGCATCGACTGTTGTTTCAAAAGCTAGCTCTTTGACAACCATTTCAAAACGATCGCTACGGTCGATTTGGGTAAGAGTTCTTGCTCCTGTAACAGCACGTTCTGCATTGACTAATCCAGAACCATAAATGTTATCTTTACCAGCAGTGCCTAAATCTGTGGCTGTTGCTTCTAAAATCTCTTTTGCTTGTGCAGTAACAAGGCCGGGTTTGGCTTGAACCATCAAAGCTACGAGACCGGCAACGTGTGGAGTAGCCATGGAAGTACCGGACATCAAGCGATAATCATTACTATCATGACGAGTGGATTTAACATTTACACCAGGGGCAGAAACATCAGGACGAATAATTTCTTTGCCATCCCATGTTGCTGGGCCGCGGCTGCTGAAAGAAGCGATTGTATTAGCAGTATCAGCACCAGTTGCACCAATGGAAATAATTTCAGGAACATCTCCTGGAGAACCAATTGTCTTGGCACTTGGGCCAGAATTACCAGCGGCAATAACTGGAATAGCACCAGCAGCAATTGCATTATTGCAAGCTAAGCGAAGGCGTGCGCGTGTGGTTTCATCTGGGCGACCGCCTAAACTCATGCTAAGAACTTTGACGTTTGGATTACTGACAGTTTCTTCAAGGGCTAGCCATAAATTGGACCATGCTCCGCTACCATTGGCAGCTAATACTTTGACTGCAACGATAGTTGCTTTAGGAGCTACACCAGTTTGGCATCCCATAGCACCATCACCGGCAACTGTACCAGCACAGTGTGTACCATGTGCATGATCATCACGAGGAGGTTTGGTAGCATCAATATAGTTTTTGCCATCAATGACACGGCCTGCAAGATCGCCATGTTCATTAACGCCAGTATCAATAACAGCTACAGTAACGCCAGTACCATTGTAGTAATTCCATAGTTTATTGGCACCAATGCGTTCTACACCCCAAGCGATTTCACGAGTATCTAAAATCATTTTTACGGGTTCATCCAACATAACTTTTTCTACGTTGGGTTGAACTGCAATTTCTCGAATGGCTTCTGGAGTTGCATTCATTGCTACAGCATTTGCGATCCAAATTGATTTGAATTCAGAAACTTGGTTGTTCATACTGCGGCTATTGCACATTTCTTGTAGCCAATAATGAATGCTTTCGGCTTTGTTTTTCATTTCACGAATAACTTGTTCGCGAATTACTTCTTCATCACCTAAAAAGCGATATTCTTGAGCTACTTCCGAAAAAGTTGGCATACCTTCAAATAGGACAACGATAGGAATAAGTTGTGCATTACGCACATTTTGCATTTTTTTCTGCAATTCCAAAGCAATTTTTTCCTCTGCAATTGTCATGCTCATAAAAAGAGCAAGCACGAGGATAATTAGAATTTTATTCATTTTTTTCCCCTTATTGGATTAAATTAAATTTTCTCTCTTTTTAATTTTTATAAATTTTAAAAAACTAAAAATCAGGAAATTTAGAAGCGAATTTTTGTAACTACGAGAAAAATTGTAACAAAAATTCTGCCTATAAACACCTTAGAAATCTTATAGCAATTTTTATTCCTAATTTTTAGGAATAATTAAATTACATCTGCAAATGTTCTTTCCACACGTCGAAAGTAGTATAAACCCCAAATAAAAATTAAAAAGGATAAAAATAAAGTAACACAAAATCCTGGCCAGTAAATATGATTTTCTCCACCTAATAAAGAAAATCGAAATCCATCAATGACTCCAACCATTGGATTTAAAGAATACCAAAATCTCCAACGTTCTGGAACAATGCTGCTGCTAAACCCTACAGGCGAGATATATAAGCCAAATTGCATAATAAATGGCACAACGTGTCGAAAATCTCGGTAGCGAACATTTAATGCTGCAATGTAATAGCCCGCACCTAATGATACTAAACTTGCCATAAATAAAAAAAATGGCAAAAAAATAATTCTCCATGTGGGCCAAAATTGATACCAAAACATCATCAAAATTAAAATAGTAAAGGAAATTAAAAAGTCAATCAGACTTACAATGACTGAACTTGTTGGCATAATGAGCCTTGGAAAATATACTTTAGTAAAAATAGGAGCATTGGTAAGTAAAGAATTACTTGCTTCTGCAAATGAATTAGCAAAAAATTGCCAGGGCAATAATGCTGCAAATATTAAAATAGGGTAGGGGACGCCTGCTGGCGGAGGTAGTTTTGCTAATTTCTCAAATACAATAGTGAAAACTATCATCGTAAGAAATGGGCGCAAAACACTCCAAGCAACACCAATTACCGTTTGTTTATATCGAATAAGAATGTCACGCCAAGACAAAAAGAAAAACAATTCTCGATAATTCCATATATCGCGAAAATAGTTTTTTTCCACACGACCTGGTTCAATAATTAGTACATTATCTTCTTCCAAAAAAGAATCCTTTCCAATTACCATTCATCAACTTTAATTTGCCAAGGATCTTCTTCAGTAGAAGGTTCTGGCGTTGATGATTCTTGTTTTTCAGAAGTAGTTTCTTGTTTTTCCACTGTTTCTGATTTATCAGGTTCAGAACTTGTTGATGTTGTTATCGCATTTTGGGGAGACTCTTTTTCTGTAAGAGCAGTTGTTTCTGTTGAAACATTTTTTTCAGGTGCTACAGTTGTTGCTTGAGGTGTGGTGATAGATGGCAATACAATACTATTGGCTTCATTACCTTTAGATATTTTTGGTTGGTATGGTTTGGGTGAATATTCTGAACGATCGGACCATGTTAATAACTCACGACAGTTTGGGTTGGGGCAAGAAAGCGATTCATAATCCACAACTTCATGGCATTTGGGGCATACTGGAATAAAATGCTTTTCTTCAGGAGTTCCACCTAGCCGTTCTTCCCACTGTACTTTACTAATACAACTGGAACAGATTAGTAAAACGAAAATACAACACAAACGAAACAAAATAGGCATTTTTATAACCTTTAGTAGGCTTGCCGAAGTAATCGGCAAGCACAATTCAACTATTATTTTGCATAAATAAAGCAATGTACGGTATTTAAATTTTTAAAACCATTGTTATATCCTGGCCAATCGTAGCTGGATTTAGCACCAAGGTAATTGGGATAACCTGGTTTATTTTTATTTCCATAGGGATCGTTTGTAATTACAGTATGTTGTGCGTTATAATAGCCGATTCCCAAAATATAGTGGCCAGAAGAAGTAAGGGAATTCAAAATGACCAAAGGATGTTTTGCATCAATTTTGGCTTTGAGTTCACTCCAATTTGGAGACCAATCAACAGATGAACTGACACCATGTTTTTGAAAATATTCTGCCATATAAGATTTTGTATTTTCCCAGTTATTTTGGCAAATAAATCCATAACCGCCATACGCAGCTTTTCCATTTGGATCTGTAGTCATTTTATTAAATGTATAACCATTGTAGGTATATTTTTCGCATACATACCGTCCATAATGGCTTACATGACTATAAGGAACGGATACTGTGCAATCCCAATGGGGCAAAATGCCATAATAGCTTATGGCCATCATTGCAGAGGTAGCTCCGCATGCCCAATGCCCACTATACCAGTCTGGTGTATCATAAACTTGATGAATATAAGGAACATTAGCAATTACAGTAGTAGAACGATCTTCTTCAATTCTTTGTGCAGGAATAAAAACAGGGCTTGAGTTTTCTCTTATATTTTCATCTATGCGGGAGGAAATAACTAATGGCCACATTTCTTGAATATTAAAATTGTGGATGTTATTTTTGCTGTCTGCAATATATATGGTTCTATATTTTTCATCACATATTGCTAAGCTTCCTGCTTGGTATGAAGTATATGATTCAAAATAATCAGTCGATTGAGTAAGTGCTTTTTGGACAGTCCCAGTATAATCACTTTGATACAAATCGCTGTTTAAAATTTTTTCTTGTTCAATAATTTTTTTGCTATAAACAATTTCTGTATCACTATGCCAACTTGGATTTTCACCTTCGCCAATAGTATAAATTTTTTTATTGCTTAATTCAATAACTTTAATAATATTAGTAACAGTACTGATTAAAATTTTGCTACTATCTGAGGACCAAATAGGAGAAAAATACGCATGTTCATCATTTGTTAAAACAAATTTTTCTAATGTGGCAACAGAAAAAATACAAATTTGATCTTCTTCGTTATTATAAGCAACCCAATTTCCATCTGGAGAAATAACACAAAGGTTAGCATAATGACCAATTGTAACTGCTCGAATTAAAGAATATTCAGAATTTAATACGTATATTTTGTTTCCTAAGCTAAAAGATATTTTTCCATCTTTAGAAAAAAATGGGACTCCACAATTATAACTACCAGGAGCAAGGTGAATAAGATTTTGTGTGATGGTATCAAATATTACAGGAATTTGGATAGAGTTGCCATCTTCTGTTTTTTGAATAAGTTTAAATGCAATTTTAGTATTGTTATATGACCAATTCATTTTATAACCAGTCCCACATCCTTGAGCAATTTTACAAATACTTCCCTGAATTTTATCCCAGCAATATACTCCATCACAGTCTTCTTGAGTCAGAAGTAATTTTTCCCCATTATATGACCAAACAGGTTGAAAATATGGTAATGGTTCTTCTGCTAGAATTGTTAAGGATGCAATGATATATAAGATACCCAAGATAAAATATGACTTATTCATAATAAGCTCCTTATTTTTAGAAAATATCTGCTTTGTTGAATTCTTATTCAAAAGAAATTTGTATATTTATAATCTCAGGGCGACTACTTGTGCGTACAGGAGGTCCCCAGGTGGCAGCACCACACGAAACATAATAATGAGTATTTTCTTTTTGTTTATATCCCCAGCTTAATTCATAAACTTGATTTGTAATAAAATTGAA
>CAZPDM010000050.1:0-31011 GCA_964585305.1 uncultured Planctomycetota bacterium
AATAATTTATGAAAACCTTTGTTTTATTGGTTTTTAGAATTTCGGGACAGGCTCAACCCACACGCCCGCGAGGGGCGCGACGTGCAAAACGCCAGCTACAGTAGCACCAGTGCCGGTTAGTTTCAACCCACACGCCCGCGAGGGGCGCGACTCAGCCATTTTTTACTCCTATTCTAAGCCTTCCAAAATGGTTTCAACCCACACGCCCGCGAGGGGCGCGACGTGATTGGTACGTTGTAGTTGATGATCCTTTCTGGTTTCAACCCACACGCCCGCGAGGGGCGCGACTGCCTAATTTCTAATCCACGTTTTATATGGCTTTAGAGGCTATAATTCGCGGATCGAGTTATTTAACTCGCACATCTGTAATGATGTGGTTGGTTATTTTACATAAATTATTATTTAAAAACAAGTAAAAAAAATTGCGGATCTTCCTAGATTTTAATGAGTGCTTAGGGTTCGCGATAATAGATTTATAATATTTAAAAAATTAATGGGCCTTCTAAGTCAAGATAGTGTTTTGCACCATGATATTCTATATGAGGGTGCCAATTTTTTCCTAAAAAGTAGAATCTTAAGTTGTCTTCTTCAAGTTTGGCTTCGTCTAAAAGTTTTTTACGTAATATTGCCCATTGTACAGGGTCCACGATGCATTCGAACACAGATTTTTGGACGCGTTGTCCATAATTTTGGCATATTTTAGCAATATGGCTTAAACGTTTAATACCTTCTGGTTTTTCTGTACTTACGTCATAACAAACAATGACCATCATATATGTTTTTTCTCCTTTTACTTAATTTTAGAGAGAAAATATGTTTGCTAAACTTTATTTTATCTCCAAATGAATGGAGGGTAAGCGTCCAAATCGTTTCTAATAAATTTGGCAAGAAGACGCGCTTGAATATGTGGTAGCAATCCAATGTGAATATTCTCGTCAAGAAAGGGAGAATGAATTTCTTCTTTTTTTCTATCTTGGTAGGCTGCTAGTGCTTTTTTTTTGGCTTCTTCTTCCATTATAACTGCTCCAGATTCGGTTTTATGGAAATTTTTTGGATGTATTTGTTGTAGATTTATAAGAGAAAGTACCAGACGATCTACTAAAATAGGGCGGAATTCTTCCATCATATCTAATGCAAGGCCAGGTCGTCCAGGGCGATCTCGATGAAGAAATCCTACAGCAGGATCAAGCCCAACTGATTCAAGTGCTGAGACTACATCATGCATTAGGATTGTATAGAAAAAAGAAAGTAAAGCATTTATATTATCTAATGGTGGACGACGGCTTCGTTGGTGGAAAAAAAATGATTCTTTTTGTGCGGTAATCAAATGGTCAAATACCGAGAAATATAGGCTAGCACTCTCCCCTTCTATTCCACGTATTTTGTCTAAAGATGTTTCGTTTTTCAAAAGGTTTAGATTGCGTTTGAGTTGAGAGCAAACACTTTCGATTTGTTCCATTCCTGGTTTATCTTTGTGGTCTCTTAATGCGCGTAAAAGTATTGTTCGACAATTTGAAATTTTTCCTGCAATCAGAGATTGAGCAACATTTGCACAAAAAGACATATTATCTGCACAGCGAAATTGCTCTCGCCTTAGAAGGACATTTCCAGATACAGGCCCTTCAACACGAGCTAAAAATTTACCATGTTCAGTAAGAAAACTTATTCCTACATTATTTTCGCCACAAAATCCCATTAAAAATGGGCTGCAGGATATCTGTCCAAAGCATACGATAGAACCTATATTGTGGATAGGAATATGTTTTTTTTCTTCTCGTTTTGTTTCTTTATTTTCTGTGTGAATTAAAATGGTTTCACCATCTTTGGATAGATACGAACCTTGTGTCATGATATAGATACTATTAAGATATTTTTTCATAGTTTAGTCCTGTGGTGTTAATATTTTTTCTACATAAGCACGAGCGGATTTTTTTCCATTGCTAGATTTGGGCATACATATTTCTAAAAGGGAACATTTTTCACATTTTTTTTGATATGATGCTTGAGGAAAAATTCCGGCATTAAATAAATTATGTAGGAGTTGAGCTGTCTTTTCTGTTTGCTCGCGGAGAGATGCGTCAAAGGAAACTTCATAACGATGGCATGTTTTCCCGTAAAATAAAGCTCCTTGAGGGACGGAAACTTTGCACATTTCTTCTAGGCAAACTGCTTGGGCACAAAGTTGAACTTCATCGCACCTTTCTAATTTTGGTTTACCATGTTTATATTCCACAGGATATGGTTTCCATCGTCCTTTTTGCAAGGCAGAAGGCAGTCCTTGTCCGCGTGAAAATTTTATTCCGTCTGGATCATCTGCATTAGTTTGATGAAATTCTACAACATCTGCTTTTCCTATGAGTTTAAGCTGATGGCTGGAGATAGGTAAACTATATGCAGTTCGTATATCTTTTCTAGATTCACCTGACGTATTATCAATTTTTTCGTGCATTTGTTTGCCTTCGATAGTCAGGATATTTTCCTCCCAGGCGCGTTCAATGTGGATGAGTGCACATTGTCTTTCACAAAATAGGATGTGTTGTAATGCAGAAAGAGGAAGAAAATCACTTTCATTTTCCATAATTTGGCCTTTTTCCTTTGTTCGAAATTATATATTTCATATATGCGTCGTTAATCGACGCATATATGAAAGTACACTACAATTTTACTTCAATAGTAACATTATCTATCAGGTTTTCTATTTTTTGTTCAGCAGCTATTTCTTGATTGTTAAGAGTAATTTGGTAGTCAGAAAATTGACGAGGGGGAATTTCAGAATTTCCAACACGAGCTATTTTTACAAGTTCGAAGAGTTTCGATGCTGATACATTGCCAAGCTCACTTTTATGTTTAAAGACTATAAGTTTTCGTGCAGCCATTTTACCTCTGGCTGCTGAGTGATCATGGTCAAACATATTGAGAAGAGCGTCCCAAAGTAGGTTAAGATCGTCTTCTGAGAATCCGGTTTTTTCTGAAAGTTTAGCGGAAATATATCCTTCAACGCGATAGAGTCCATAAAGTACAATATTTTTACGCCCCATAGTACGATTGTCGCCTTTTTGTTCTTGGGCTTCTTTTTCTGTAGCTACTGCCATGCGGGTAATTGAAATTTCAAGAGGAACAATAGGATTTATGCTTCGGGAAAAATTAATTTGTACAGGTCCTGTAACCTGTCCACAGTTGGTCCCAGTACTCATTACTGCACCAAAAGTGCGAACATCAAAAAAGTTCTGACACATCCATTGTCTGGCTTTCTCAACCTCATCACCAGATCCTTTGCGTTCTTTTTTTCCTTTTTTTTCTTTTTTTGAAGGATCTGCTTTATCTTCTGTTTTATTCTCTTCAGATGTTTCTGTGGTTCCTTGGTTGAGAGCAGTATATGCTTCATCATGAATTTGATTGAGTATTGCTTTTTCCTGGATGTAGATACGGTGAGGAGAAACGTTATTGTAGCGATATGTAACGTAATTTCGAATCTTTCGCTTGAGACAAACATCTGTTACAAGTCCCTGGTTTGTTTCGGGATCTATGCGAGGCATATTGCCTGCATCGGGATCGCCATTGGGATTTCCATTTTCGACATCGAATATATAAACAAACTCATAGCGGTTGGCAACTGCCATAAAAAATCTCCTAATTATTAGTCTTGACTTTCTGTTTGATTTTCTAGTTTATTTTCTTTTTTTCTATATAGATCATTTTTTTGGTGATAATACCCTAAGCTAAAAAGGCCTTGATTTACCAAATTTAAAGTTGTTGGAAAATCTTTTATTGGATCTAGTATCGCAGTCATTTTTTGATCTAAAAAAATATTCTTTGTCTTTTCAAGATGATGTTGAACCAAACGCATTAAGTAAGGAAAAACGTATCTGGGTGTAGAGGATGCGGAGGAGAAAAATCTATCTTTGATAGTTGTATTTGCGCCAGTGGCATCCTGTTGTGCTTTTTCCAAAACTGCAAAGAGTCGTCCTAAAAGATAGCCTATGTCTGTTCTATTTTCATCAAGCGACATAGAGATTTCCTTTCCAAAATTACGTACTAAAACGCCTTTAATAATACAAGCTCGTAAATAATTGATTTCATGATCTGCACGAATTCTACCTAATACTGCAGTTAAAAGAGACATGGGATAGTTTCCTCCTGTGAGGATAGATCTCATAATCTCTCCGGCTAGCAAAGGTGAAATATTTTCACTTTTTCTTTGGGGAGCAGTTTGAATGAGAAGTGACCATATACCTGGGAATTTTTTTCCATTGGGCCGATCAAATTCTATCTCAATATTTTTGAAATGTTGGACAATTTTTTGGAGGATATCTTCTACTGTTGAAACATGCCAAAATCGAACTGAAATACGAGCGGCATTAGGGGCAAGTCCAAGGATATAGAAATTAACATCGGGTTTTATTTCGTTTGGCATTTCTCCTTTACAAATAGTTTCTAAAAAATTTGCTACATCTTTCTTTTTAGAATCTTCAACTTCTCGATCTTCTTCAAGTATCTGGCCAAAAAAGTCTTCTACTGGAGATTTTTGCCTAGCCCAAAAAATGGTGGTAGCATCTCCTATTTGAATTTTTTGCTTGCTTTCTTTATCAAGAAGATAATTTAAAGCAGTAGTATATTCAAAAGTAGCTTGCTCACTTACAGGAGCATTATGACCTTGACTTTTGTTGTAAGAGCAAAATGAATCTAGGTTAAAAGATATTATAGACGCTCCACTTGATTGTGCGTTTCTTACTCCTTTTATAGAAGGATGAGTTCTCGCAATAGGAGATTTTTCACCTAGAACTAAGCAAATTCCTTTTTCTTGGGATTCAGATTGAGAGAGATAATTTATCCATACTTTTTTTATTGCTTTGCGATTATGAAAATATCCCATTTCTCCATCAAATTTAAAGACAATATTTTTACCAACCATTTCTGGCCAACGTTTGAGATGAATAGGATTTTCTGGAATCCATGAATCCAAAAATTTAAGAAGTGCTTTCATTGCTTCATCTTCTACAGAATCTCCTATTTGGTGGTGAAATTCACGAAATGATTGAAATTGTAGGATAAGACGTTGAGGATTTTTGTTTTCTTTATCATCTACACCTAGAACATAGCCAGTATTATCCCATAAAAAGTTAGGGTCAATTCCTACAGTTCTTTTTTTTCCTTGGGGGACGATCAATGGTCTAGGAGAAAGATTTTTACCAGATGGAATTCGTAAATCCTCAGAATCTATCCATTCCCCTTGAGAGTTAAGAATGATTGCAAAATCGATTTTCTCAGAGGAAAATCCATAAGGGGAAATTTTTTTTTCTGGATCTGTGCTTAAGCGTTGATAATATTGTTGTAAGAATTGCAAAATCATCTTTTTACTTCCTTACTATCAGGAGCTGGAATATATACAATACCATGAGTTAATTGGGCATGAAAAAACATAGGAATTTTATCATGCTCAAAATCTATGTCATAGAGCATCCATCCTAGGTCTTTGTCTGGAACTTGAGATTTTGGTATTATATTTTTGTCTTTAATGAGTTCAAAATGAGCCGAAAATTCTCGACATCCCAAAAATGGACGTTTGTAACATTGGCCTTGCTCTGCCCGTCGGTTAAAAATTCCTAAGTGTTTTCGTTCATCATTTTCTTCGAGCGAAAAGTTTTTAGGATCAAAACCTTTTTGTTGAAGTTCTTGAATGGAAAGAATTCGAAAATGTGCTTCTATAACATATTCGACATCTTTAAGTACAGTTGCGGCTCTTTGTTGTCGTTCGTCTTCTATAAAGGTGCCAAAATAATTATTTTCTTTCATTGAGGTAGATATATTGCGAACTGAAATTTTATTTGAAAGTTCATTGCGTCGAATATTGGTAAATCTAATTGGTTTTAAAACATGAATTTTATCTATTACCCAACGAATAGTTGGCTTCCAATAAATGGTTTCCAGTACTGCTCGGGCAGCAGAAGGCGTCATCACATCATAACTTACTCGTTCTACTTTCATTTCTGGGCGAGTAAAGCAGGCGTATTCACTCCAAATTCGAAGAAAAATAGTAGTCATAAAATTTTTCCTGCTAGATATAAACATATAGTCACTGTAAACAATAATATATTAACAATAAATTATATAATAAAGTAACAGAAAATGTCAAATATATTTTTATATTTTTTTTATAATCCATATCCTATTGGTAGGATATGGATTATGTATTTTTGAAAAAACAATTTAAACAAATAGTTACTGTGTTTCAACCCACACGTTTCATAAGGCTTATTTATTTGCACTCCTTAGAACGCGATTTATAAAATTAGAGAATCCGATTTTCTATAAGTTGGATCATCTGTAGATAGTCCAAAATCATCGCTATAGATATCTTGATTATTCAAAATAGCATATTTTTCTTGATGTAAATCAATTACTTTTTGAAGTAATAATTTTTTATATTCTTGTTGCGGAATATTGATTGTATATCTTTGAAGTTGTCGAAGTAATTTTTGAGAAACAAACGGATTTGTATATCCATGGGTTTTTAGTTCCTCGCAATATTTTATTCCTTCTTCCCAAGGGATAATAATAGATTCATAAATATCATCTTGGATGAGTTGAAAATCTTGAGCAATTCCACGAAAATCTATGTCCATTTTGAATTTATCATATCTATCTTTATCTAAAATATTTTTCTCGTCTAATAAATTTCCTTTGCTCCAAAAAAATTGTTGGAAATAATCTTTTATGGCATCTAAAGATAAGATATCACTAAACCTTCGCAAGATAGAGCGGGCTTGATTTGCTCCTGTATTACGCAAGATTTTCTTATCTGAATCTGGTTCGAATACAAATACTTTTCCTTTTATTGAATTGCCTTGATCATCTTTAAGTTGCCCTTCTCGATTGCATCTGCCTGCGGATTGGGCAATGGAGTCTATGCCTGCTATAGAACGATAAACAACTGGAAAATCTATATCCACACCAGCTTCGATAAGCTGGGTACTGATCACTATACAAAGAATATTCTTTTCTATAGCGTTTTTCAAATATTTTTTTATTTCCTGGAGCTTTTTTGAACGATGAGCAGGACACATTAAAGCACTTAGATGATATTTCCCTGGCATATCTCCAAGCATTTCAAATAGATGACGAGCATGATTACGAGTATTCACGACGCATAAAACTTGTTTATGGGCTTTAAGATGTCGAATTAAATCTTCATCAGAGATTTTTTCATTGTTAGCATCGGTTTTTAATTGTTTAACTTCAACTCGATGAAGCGATTCGTAAAGTTGTTTGGTATTTTGAATAATCTCTCTAACGTTTTCTAATCCTGGAAAATTATCCCTTTTATCTAAGGAAGGTTGTGTAGCAGTGCAAAGAACTGCTGAAACTCCATAATAATTTGTTAGCTCTTGAATAATCGCTATACAAGGATAAAGCAGGTTATTGGGAAGCATTTGAGCTTCATCAAAAATGACTATACTATCTATAATGTTATGAAGTTTGCGACAACGAGAAGATTTACAGGCAAATAGTGATTCAAAAAATTGAACATTGGTGGTAACAATAATAGGCGCGTCCCAGTTTTCAGCAGACAAGAAATATCTCATTTCATCTTCTTTATCATCATCTTCTTCATTCTTTGACTGGAACTTTTTGAAATCATAGTTGCTATGATGTTCTAGTACATTATTGTTGCCAAAAATTTCTCGAAATATATCCGCGGTTTGCTCAATAATACTGGTGTATGGAATGACGTAAATAATACGTTTTTTGCCATATTTTATAGCATGTCTTAAAGCAAAAGCAATAGAAGAAAGTGTTTTAGCTCCTCCAGTGGGGACTGTCAATGAAAAAAGACCTGGTGGTTGTTCTGCTGCATTTAAACATTGTTGTAATACATCGCAACGGATTTGAAAAATTCGTATTTTAGAAATATCTTTTTCATCTTTATTTTTTTTTAATTCTTCAAGTTTTTCTTTAAACTTTTCAAGTTTTTCAGAAAGCCTATTTTGCAATTCTTCTAAGCTGAGGTATTTATTTTGAGAATCTTGTCTTAAGTTTGCTTTTTCAGGATCGCAGAATTTTTCTGTTTCTAAAAAATCGGCATCTGTTACACAGGAAAAAAGGAAACGAATGAAGATAGAAATTCCAAATCCCAAATCTTTTCTGTTCAAGGGAAAAGGAAGATCATCTTTAGGCGAAAGAGGGAGTTTATTTTCAAGTTCTTTAATGAGTGAATCTGGATAGTTACAAATAGGAATTTTTTTATCTTCGTCAAGCCGATTTTCCAAAGAAGTCAAATCGCTTTTATTTCCTGTTGATCCATTAGGTAGCCCAGTATGATGGCCAGCAATAATATATGCAAGAATTTTTCCTAATTTCTTTTCTATTTTGCAGATTTCCCGTGCGCCAGCAGTAGAATGATCTACAAGGATATTTTTTCCTAGTATTCTTTTTTGAAATTCCTGGGAATATTTGCCTAGATCATGAAGTAATCCCGCAATATAAGCCCATTTTTCAAATTTTTTTCCTTTAATAAAATCTTGGGCCTTTTCTGCTGTTTTTTGGAGATGTTCGTTTAAAGGTTCTTTTCTGTTACCAGAAATATGCGCCCAATAGTATTGGTCTGCAGACATAATTTTCATACTTTCTACTAAGAAAATTTTAATATTATACTTTTGATTTTATATATTAGCAGTTTAAAAAATTATTTGTTTTCTAAAGAAGTATGTTGTCTGGTGGGTAAATAGATCGTAAAACATGCTCCACAGTCTAGGTTATTTTCTGCAACGATTCGTCCGTCGTGGCGTTCTACAATTTGGTTTGCTATGGGGAGTCCTAATCCGCTTCCGTCTTGTTTTGTTGTAAAAAATAAATTAAATAGGTTTGCTTGTGCGGCTTGTGAGAGTCCTAGGCCATTGTCTTTAATTTCCACAATGATGAAATCGTTGTGATTTAGTGTAGATACTTCGAGTTTTCCTCCACCTTGTTCATGTAAAGCTTGGATTCCATTGAGGCATATATTATAAATTGCTTGTGATAATTGGTTAGAATCCATGAGTATTTGGGGTAGTTGTTGGAATGTTGTTACAATTTCAACTTTATTTTTTTTTGCTGGTTCAATGAGCAAGCGTAAAGATTGTTTTACTACATCATTTAAATTTCCCCAAGTAAATTGAGGTTCTGGCGGGCGGGAAAATCTTAAGAAATGCCGGATTAAATCATCTAAACGACGGATTTCTGCAATAATATTGTCGAGTGTTGTCATTATTTCTTCTTGGGAAGATTCTTGAGGTGTTTGGAGCCATTCTTTAATAAGCTGAATATTTAGTGAAATTGAATTAAGAGGATTGCGAATTTCATGTGCAATGCTTGAACCTAAATTAGCAAGTGATGTTGTTTTCGCTTGACGTAATAGTTGATTTTCTAAAAAAATATTTTCGGTAACATCATTAAAAGTAAGAATAATTCCCCAGTTTTTATTTTTGCAATCACTTAATGGAATTCCTTTTAGATCAAAATATCTAATTTTTTGATCGTATGTTTTAATAGGAAAACGTGCGAATTTGCGAGAGGTTCCATTTTCTATAACATCTTTCTGTAAAATTTCGCCCCATATTTGTTGTCGAAATTCTTCCCAAAAGTTGGGAAAAATTTGTTGCAATGTATAAGATTCTGTATCTTCTGTTTTTTCAACAGAACTTTGTTTTTCTTTTTTTTGGGGCAAGAAATTCTTTTCAATCATTTCATTCCAAAAAAATAATTTTCCTTGAGCATCTGCAACAATAATCCCTTGTTCAAGGCTTTCTACAATCATCTCTAATGGATTACAAAATGGAACATTTTTCCATTGATTTATTTTTCTCACAGTACTCCCCATAATACTAATTTGTCATCTTTAAAATATATGAAATAATTTATTGTAGAATATCCGTTAAAAAAGGAATATGTCCATCGGGATTCTTGATATTCTTTAAAGAAAGAAGTTTCTTGAATAATTGGATTTCCTAAGAAATCTCTTACTTGCTGAGAAGACATTTCAAGTTTAAGATGTTCGTTAAGATATTTTTGTTGTTCGCATCCATATAGTTGTAAAAATTTTTCTCGTTCGGAATCATTCTTAAAATTTAGGAATTCATTGCGATCGGATTCGTTCATCAATAAAAGATATTCATTATATTTATTTTCAAGTTTTTTTTCTTCAGTTTTTATGGAAGTAACTTCAATTGGTAAAGAGTTGTTTTTTTCACTTTCTTTTGCATTTTGAGTGCATCCCCAAAATAACAAAATAGTAAAAATATATAACATTACTTTCATTTTATTCCCTCCGATACATAAAAAATCTACCCATTTTTTAGTGGGTAGATTTTTTTAGAAAATTATTATTTCATCTTACCTGCAACACGAGTAATTGCTTGTTGATTTTCCCAATATGTGTGGCTACTGATAATATCGCTCATATTGACGTTTTCAACTTTATAAGCAGGTTCTGAGCCATAAAGACCCATTGCACTTTTGCCACGTTCGAGTGCTTCAGCAAGTTCCGTATCTAGTTCAGATAATTCGTTTGCAAATTTCATATTATTTTGCAAGGATTCATCTAGTTTTTGCAGATAAGCTATTTGTTCTTCAAAAGAAAGATTCATAAATGCTTCGATTTCAGGAGAGCTGGCTCGACGATCACCTTTACCAAAAAGGAAATAGTATAAGCTATAAATGTATTTTAGGACATAGTCTCCTTCAGAATGGAAGGCATAAAATTTTTGTGGAATTTCGTTCGCACCAGCAAAACTATTTTGGAAAGCATCGTTATGAACGGCTGTAGCCATTGTATAACATTGTCCCCAAGCAACATTGCGGGCAGAAACATCTTCTAATGTATTAAGTATTACACGACCACCAAGGCTATGAGTTAAAAAATGAATGCGATGGCCATTTCCACCATACCATTTAGTTATATTTACTAAAACGTGAGCAAGGTATGGGGCAGCTTTGTTTGCATTTTCTACACCTGTTCCAAACCATAATACTTTAGATGGCCAATGGAATCCAACATAGTTTCTTTTGCCAATGATTGGCTTTAATGTATTCATGGCAGCAGTGTATGCACCTTTGCAATCTTCAAAATTGTTGAGAAAGCCATGAATCATAACAATAGTATCAACATTGGGATCAAATCCGCTAGAAAGAGAAGTAAAGCTAATATTACTGGGGGAAGCTAAAAATTCTTTACTGCTTCCATCATCTGAACGAACCATCAAAAGTTGAGCAGTCAATATAGGAGATAAAAATAGAACAATCAAAATTATGCAAAAAAATCTCATAAAACAATCCCTTTCTAATTTTATCCAGAAGATAAGCCTCTTCTAAATAATAAAAATTACCAAGCTAATGTTGTTTGTACAAAGAAAGCATGTTCTAAATGCTCTTTAAGTTTAGCGCGGTCTTTTGCAGGGACAACTTTAGGATTTGACAAATCCATCATAATCCAATTGAAATTGATTTTTGCATGGGCATTAAAAGCATATCCTAAACCGATTGTGTAATTAAAAATTGTTTGTCCTTTGATATTGGCTTCTGGGCCACCTGGATATGATGTTTGACGAGTTTGGGCATTATCTAAGTCAGTGTAAGAAAATGCAAAGGAAGGAATAATTCCAGAGTCTTCGACATCTTTGCATAATGGATAGCGATAGGCAATTGTAAATAATGCTCCCCAGCAATGTAATGGTGCGAGTTTTCCAGTAGTTAATTTTCTTTGGAAATGAGTATACATAATTTCTACTTCTGCATTAAGATTGCTCTTATTTTCAAAATTATGATTCCATCGGAATGCTAAGTCTAAAGCATATTTCCAACCATTTGTAAGTGATTCGGATACTCTTCCGGAACTATATTTGTCAGCATGAGGATTTTGTCCGTTTCCATCATAAACTTGTCGTCCCCATCCAGAATATAATACTGCTCCAAGTTCGTCTTGACTAGAGTGAGCATCCATACCCCAGGTAATTGCTGCGAAGTGAACAAATGTTTCAGGATTTTCTTCTTGGCCAAGAAAGTACCAACGGAATTTCGCCATAGCCATTGCATCATCGTTATTATCTAAGCCTGTGCCATTTCCATTGAAAATACCAAGTGTATATTCCCACTGATCATTAAATGTGCCATAAAACATGATACCAACATCATTTCCATGAGCAATGCTATTAACAAATGGTTCATACCAAATCATTGGATTTTCATGGTAATAATGTGTCCCTGTCATTGTGAAAGGAACATAAACATTTCCAATAAGAACGTTAAATTTATCGGAAAAACTATATTCCAGATATGCATCATATAGTGCAAAATCTAGGCCAGGTTCTGTTTGAAATTGATCCCAATTTCCTGTATCAGCAAAATCAGCTTCAATATGTACATGAAATTTCTCTAAGAAATTTACATCAAACATCAGATATAAGCCTTGGGCAAAAAAACTGTTTTTATCAAAAGAATCTCTTTCAAAGAATCCTACTCCCATTTGCATAAAACCACTAAGTTTTAGTTCAAATGAAGAATCATTGTTTCTGATAAAAAATCCGTCTTCATACCCTGCAACAACTCCAGCTTCATCCTCTTGAGCTTGATTTTGTTTAATATATTCTTGTACAATTTTTTGAGTATATTCTGGTGAAAAATGTTGGCTTTGTTGCTCCAATTCTTGAATAACCGATTGTTGTTGTAAGCAGCGTTGTTCGAGTTCAGCAATTCTTGATTCAATAGAACTATTATCAGGTTGTGCTTGAAGAGAAGCTAAAACACAAAATACAATAGCGATGGCTTTAATAAAAGAAAACATCTACTACTCCTTAATAATATTATTAAAATTTAAAATTTTCAAATTCTTTTAAAATATTATTGATAATGCTTAAATCTATCGGTTTTTGAAATATTCCGGCAGCATTCATCATTTTCGCTTTATTAAGAGATTGGTTGGAAACTTCTGCTGTAACAAAATACAATATTACTCTAGGATCAATATTTTTGAGTTCAGAAAATACTTCGTATCCATCCATTTCAGGCATCATAATATCACATAAAATAAAGTCTGGTTTGCTTTTCTGATATAGTTCTAAAGCATCTGTTCCATTAATTGCAGTAATTGGTAAATGGCCTGCAGCTTTTACTAGTTCAGAATGATAGTTTAAACTAAAAAGAGAATCGTCTATCAAAAGTATTTTATAGTTCATACATTTGCCCTTTGCGACGACGATTAAAGTGATGGAAAAATTTGCTGGCTGTTAAAGCAGCCAGCTTAAATGGCTAGGTTTTTTTTTGATATTCTTGCATAATATTTGAAATCAATGATAAGTTTATTGGTTTCATTATTACACCTTGAGCACCAAATTTTTTTGCTTTTTCTACAATTCGATCAGTCTTTTCCGCACTAATAAAATAAAAAAATACATTAGTATCAATTTCTTTAAGTATTTGCAGTACTTCATATCCATCCATCTCAGGCATCATAATATCGCAAAGAACAATATTAGGATTATGTTGAGTGAATAGATCGATTGCAATTTCTCCATTCTTAGCAGTATAAACTTCAAGTCCTGCTTGTTGAGCTAATTCTGCATGGTGGCGTAAAACAAAAGAAGAATCATCTACAATTAAAACAGTTGCCACTAAATTCTCCATCTTTCTAAACGATTAAGAAATACTTTTGGCACAACGAAAGCCACTTAAATCCCAACCTCCATTATGAGGTTCATCTTTTGTACGGAAAGAAATGTCTAGTTGTCTTGCTTCACGGCACCAGGATCCCCCGCGTAAAATTTTAGAATCGCCAGATTCTGGTCCTAAAGGATTTTTTGCAGGACTTTTACTATAATAATCACGTTGGTACCAGTCTGAGCACCATTCCCAAACATTTCCAGACATATCCAAACAGCCGTATACAGAACTACCTAGTGTGTATAATCCCACTGGGGCTGTACTGCGATTGCCATAAGTCTGTTCTTCTTTATATACAGCTCTTATCACATTTTCAAAATTTGGTAGTTCATCACCCCAAGGGTAATGTCGTTTATGTATAAGATTGCGAATCTTAGGAAAATTATCCCCATCTAGCCATATTCCACCACGTGCAGCTTTCTCCCATTCTGCTTCGGTAGGGAGTCTTTTATTGGCCCAACGAGAATAAGCATCTGCTTCATACCAGCTTACTCCTACAACAGGATGCAGTGGATTGTTCCAGGGAGCAAATTCCCAGTATCTCGGTCTTTTCCAGCCTTCTTCTTGGCAAATTTTCCATCCAGATGGCAACCAATATTTTTCTTCTTCATATCCACCAGCAGCAATAAATTTTTGAAATTGAGCGTTAGTAACTGGGCATTCATCTATGAGATATGAGTCTAAGTATACTTGATGTTGTGGTCGAGAAACTAAAAATTCTTCGCTTCCCATAATAAAGATGCCATTAGGAACATATACCATACGAGTTCCATCATGAGAACATATAATATATTGCTCTTGCCAAGAAAAACCTTGTGGTAATGAAGGCTTAGGAATGGAGGCAAGCCATTCGCTAAATTTTTGGTACATAACTCTTTTCTCTTTCTGTTGATAGAATAGATAAACTTTTTACCAAAAAATAAAAAAATTGGCACCTTGCATATAGTTCCAGAAAAAATTGTTTTAAAAAAAATAGAATTATTAAAAAATTTAGCAATAATAGACTAATTATTAGCTAATTTTTTTCCAAAAAAAAGAAATGTAAACAACATTTTGCCCAAATTTAAGCTGTAAACAATTTTTCTCTTAAAACTATTATAAATTTTGCACTATCGAAAAGTAATGCGTCGAAAATGTGCCAAAAGATTGACTGAGTAAAATCTAAAAAAAATAAAAACGAAATTCTACAATTTTATATCTTTTTTAGATATCTTTGGGTTGGTAAAAATTTACCAACCCAAATTATAAGATATAGACATAATTCACCTCAATACTTTTGACTTATTTTAAAAACGCATCGTTCTTTTGTCAAGAAATTTTTAAGAAAACCTTGCTTTAGCAGATTTTATCTGCAATTTTTTATAAAAAATTATATTTTGATATATTTTCAAAAAATATTCAAAATACTCTACTTTTAGTTTAAAAATATAGTAGCTACATACCGCCCTCTGTGATGAATATGTTGTTTAGGGCGAAAAGAATGATTAAAACGCCCTAAATCTTTTTCTAACCCAACAATTTCTAAAGTATCTAGGTGAATATTGCAGAGGTAAGGAAGAGTGATAGCTACTGCTAAAAGCAGGATAATAAAAAACAAAATAATAAACATGATAATTCCTCCCAAAGAAGCCTGCAATATAAAATTCATACATATATTTCTTTATACGAATAGTATAAAGAAAAAATTGTCATAGGATTGTCATAAATATATCATTTGTTTGTCATACTTTGGAAGAAATCATGCAACAAATTGCTGACACTGTCAGCTTTTCTTGTCTTTTTAACTAACGCTTTCAGCTTAGTTATGCTGTTGTTTAGATATGTTCGTGTCTTTGTTTTCTATAGGATGAATATTTTCTATATGAAATAAAAATTCGTTTTGTTCAAGGTTTTGTAAAATGGAATGGGGTATTGTAGTAATTGTGCGAATTTCAGGAAGTTCTTTCTTAGTAATTACTTCAAGATTTTGCAATTTTTGAAAACTGGGGATAATAGAACCTTCTAAAGAATGAATAGCCGAATTAAATGTTTCTACTGTACGCGATAGAGTCCCTCCCATTTTTTGTAGTAATTCTAGAAATGAAATAATTTGTTCATAAATTTTTTGTCCCAATTCACTAATTTCGCGAGCATTTTGGGTAATTTTTTCTTGCTTCCAAACATGATAAATGGATTTTAATATCGCTATTAATGTTGTTGGGCTTGCTAAGATAACTTTTTGCAAAAAGGCATTGCTAATAATATCTTGATCTTCTTTAACAGCAGCACTAAAAAAGCATTCTCCAGGTATAAATAGAATAACAAATTCTGGTGTATTGGAAAATAGCTCCCAATATGACTTGCTAGCTAACATGTTGATATGATTGCGAATTTGTCGAACATGATCTTTAAGTTTTGCAGTTCTATTTTGCTCATCATCTGCTTCGGCAGCATCTAAATATGCTTGCAAGGGTGCTTTTGCATCTACAATAATGTTTTTTCCTCCTGGAAGATGGATCAACATATCTGGACGTAAACGACCATTTTGAGTTTGTACAGAAACTTGTTCTTCAAAATCGCAATGTTCAAGCATTCCTGCTAATTCTACTACTTTCCGTAATTGTATTTCCCCCCAACGTCCGCAAACAATAGGATTGCGCAAGGCTTTCATTAAGTTGTTTGTGCCACTTTGTAACCTATCGTATAAATTTAGTAATACTTTTATTTCTTGATTTAAATTGATATCTCGTTGAGATTGAGTCAGATTTTGATCTGAAATTTTTATTTTTAATTCTTCTAATGCGTTAGATAGTGGTGCAATAATAGATGAAATATTGGATGAATGAGAAAAAAATCGGTTATAAATTAGAGTTAATCCCACTCCTAGTAAAATTCCAATAAGACCACTAGAAACTAGCCATAACCAGGTCATAAGTAGTAACTTTCCTAAATAGTTCTTGCATTAAAGGTAACTTTATTATAAAATAGTCTTCAAAAATAAAAAAATAACAACTATAGTTATTTTTTTTCGGGTGAAATATTCTCCCGACTTTTTTCTTTGATAAAAAAATATGGATTTTAGATAATTCATACAAAAATAAAGACTTTGTATTTTTCTTACCAAAAATTCTATAAACTTTTACAGATAGCAGTTTTGTTAGTAAAACTTGGAGGTTTTTGTGGTAAAAAAAGATAAAAGGCCAGAAAAAATTAATTATGCTGTTTACTGGCGTATTATAAGTTATATAAAAAAATACATGAAAATTGTTTTTCTTAGTATTGGGCTTTCTATTATTATTTCATTTTTGCATTTTGGTTCTTTGGGGATGATTAAACCAATATGCGACTTACTATTTGCTCCAAATGGATCAGAAAGTATTTTAAAAGAATTACAAGATTTTGGAACCTGGGGAAAATCTAGCGCGGAATGGTTGCAACAAAATGTTTTTAATGATCGCTATCGTGCTTTATATATTATCATGTTTTCTGCGTTAGTTTTAGTTTTAATTAAAAATGCTTTGAGATTTTTCCAAGAATATTTAGCAGGTTATATTACTAACCTTGCTATACTTGATATTTCTAACGAGCTTTTTCATAAAGTCAAGCAACTTCCAGTAAGTTATTTTTCAAATGAAGGAGCAAGTCAGATTAGTAGTCGGTTTATTAGCGATATTCCTATGATGTCAAAAGGGCTTCATGCTATATTAGGAAAAGCTATTTGTGAACCTTTAAAAGCACTTGCAACAATTATACTCGCATTTATCATCAATTGGAAACTTGCAGCAATAATATGTATTATATTTCCAGCAACTGGATTTTTCCTTAAAAATCTAGGAAAAAAAATCAAACGTAATGCTAAAAAAACTTTGCAAAAACGTAGTAATATGATGGGCATATTAAATGAAACTTTTTCAGGAATTCGAATTGTCAAAGCCTATCTTATGGAAGAAAAAATGCAGGAAAAATTTGCTGCAGAAAATAACAAACTCTTTCGTTATGAAATGCGTGTAGTTGCAGCTAACGCAATGACTAATCCAATTATGGAAGTTTTTATTGTACTTTCAGGAATTGGCATTATGATATTTTCTGCTCACCAAATTTATATCGGACGTATGACTATTGGAGATTTTGGATTGTTTTACGGAGCTTTAGCAGCATTGTTTGATCCTATTAGAAAATTAGCAGATTTAAATAATTTAATTGGAACTTCTGTAGCTGGTGGAGAACGAGTTTTTGAACTTATGGATACAGTTCCAGAAATTCAAGATTCTCCGAATGCTACAACATTGCAAACCATTGAGAATTCAATTACATTTCAAAATGTATGGTTCGCATATAAGCCAGAGCAATTTGTTTTAAAAGATATTAGTTTTTCAGTTCGTGCGGGAGAAAAAATTGCTCTAGTAGGATGTTCTGGTGCTGGAAAAAGCACAATAGTTTCACTTTTAATGCGTTTTTACGATATACAAAAAGGTTCTATTTCTTTTGATGGAGTAGATGTTAGAAATATAAAATTGAGAAGTTTGAGAGAGCATATTGGAATCGTTACACAAGAAGCATATTTGTTTAATGAAACAATTGCAAATAATATTTCTTGTTGTCAAAATCCCAAAAAATCTCAAGCAATTATACAGGCCTCTCAGGATGCTTATGCAGATATTTTTATTCAAAGATTATCGCAGAGTTATGATACCATTTATGGGCCAAATGGTATTGATTTATCAGGTGGGCAAAAGCATCGCATTGCTTTAGCTAGAGCAATGTATAAAGATCCAAAAATTCTTATTCTTGATGAAGCAATGGCAAACTTAGATGCTGAAAGTGAATCTTATATTCTTAAAGCTTTAGAAGCTTTTACAGCAAATCGAACAGTTTTTATTATTGCCCATCGCTTTTCTACCATTCAAAAAGTAGATAGAATCTTGGTTCTAGAGGATAATGGAACTTTAGCCGGATTTGGTACTCACGCGGAATTGATTCAAACTTGCGGCGTTTATCAAAAATTGTACCAAAAACAAATATTAGCAAATCTTCCTACTCAGTAAAATATTTGATCATATTTTGTTTGCTTTTTAGCAAATAGTATGTTAATATAAAAAAATACTCATAATTAGTTTATGAGTATTTTTTTAAATACTTTTAATTTGGAGCGCGTATATGCCTTTGATAGGCTTATATCGCGGATTATTATGAAAAAATTTAAAGTTCTTTCATACTTGTTAATCCTGTTTCTAACAATCTCTATTTCTTTATTTGGCCAATCTACAATTAAAATTGTTGCTGCAAATATTTCTTCTGGAAATTATCAAAAATATGAAGCTCCTGGGATTCGTATTTTTCAGGGAATTAAACCAGATATTTGCTGCATCCAAGAGTTTAATTATGATGGAGAGATTTCTGATTTCGTTAGAACAGCATTTGGAACGAACTTTGCCTATTATCGTGAATCATACAACAATAGCGGTGACATTCCTAACGGAATTATCTATCGCAATGATTTCAAACTTTTGGATAGTGGTAGCTGGGACGATCCAGAAATCTCTAATCGAGGTCTTGCATATATAAAATTGGATGTTCCTGGTGCTGGGAATCCAAATCTTTTTGTAATTAGTGTACATCTTTCTACACAATCTAGTAAACAAGCTGTTACTTCTAAATTTTTAGTGAACAAAATTTGCGAATATTATAAAGTAAGTCGCGTATCTGAGATTACTGATTATATTGTTCTCGGCGGCGATTTTAATGCTGGTTCTCGTTCCGCACAATGCGTTCAAACTTTTAAGAACGCAGGTATGCTTGTTGATAATCCAATTCCTACCGATCAAAATAATGTTCCAGATACAAATGCTTCACGTTCTAAAGAACATGATTTTGTTATGATCAACGCTCTTCTAGCTCAACAACAAGTTGCAACAGTTCTTGGGAATAGCACATTCCCTAAAGGATTAGTTTTTGATAGTCGAGTATATACTCCTCTTAGCGATGTTTATCCTGTTCAAAAAAGTGATTCGGGAGCAACTAATATGCAACACATGGCAATAATTCGTTCTTTCTTATTGCCAATCAATTTCCAAGAAGAGTTTGAAGAAATTAAATAGCAGCAAAAAAAGCCGTCTTTTTTAAGACGGTTTTTTTATTTTTTTAAATTTTGGGAGTATATATAATCCAAGGAACTTGTCTTAATTTTTTTTCTTTTGTTTCAACATTTTCTTCTACTACAAAAGATTTAAAATATTGACTTAAAGGATCAATAAGAATAAAAACATTTCCCAATTGGTTATAAGGAAATGTTAAAAATGTCTGATAATCTGTAGAAGAAAAATGTGGATCTGCGCCAAAAGGATGAGAATGGAATAAACCAATTTCTTTCGGACGCTCTGATATATTTCTATATCGTTCATCCAAAAATAATTCGCATTCTCTTGTTCCATGTAAGGTAAATTGAGCATGAGTGTGGCTATTATCTAGATCTCCACTAACCCAATCCACAATTTTAGTATAGGATTTTCCTTCCCATTGAAGTCTATATCCTAATAGTCTGCCTAGCATTTCTTGTGGAATAGCAGAATGGCAACGATGGTAAATTTCTTGGGCTACTCTTGCTAAAATATAAACCGAATAGATTTGTTCTGTCATTAAAAATCCTTTTTAAAAAGAAACTTAAAATAAAAAAAGAAGCCTATATAAATATAGACTTCTTTTTTTGGAATAAGCTTAATTGGCTAAATTATTTGCCAGTAACAAAGAAAACTCCACCAAAGCAAGTTCCGAATTTAACAGCGTTGTTCATTTGATCATAACCAACTCTGAAAAATCCTTTTTCGCCCCAGCCAGTTCCCCAGCTATTTTTTACTTTGAAGCATTGTAAGCTATCATCATAACCAACGATGGTAACAGCGTGATAACCTTTTAAGCTTTGGTTAGCGGCTAAGCGATATACACCAGAGCTGTAGCTCATGAAATCGCCATATACTGCAAATCCGCAATATCCTGGGCCATATTTAGCTAAATTGGCTTTGATAGTATTGAGGTCAGTGGTTACTACAAAGCTGGTGATTTTGTGTTTAGCAGTGCAGCTTGCGCAAGCAGCTTCATAGCCTTTGTATGGGCAGCATGCTTCATCGGTTACACCTTGATTTTTGAGCAAATTCATGGATGTGTCCAAATACCAGCCATTGCAGCCGCCATAAGGACCAATAGCTTTTGCTTTCATCATGAAATCTTGTTCAGAAAGATCGAAAGTGCCTAAGCCTTTTAATAAGCAATAGCCTTCATAAGTTGCGGATGCGCCAAAGGAATAGCAACTTCCACAGCCACCTTGGTTTTTGATAGATGTTGATGGAACTTCAAAAGCGCGTTCGGTAACTTCTTCTGCATAGTCCATGCTAACTGGTAGATTAGCAATATCCATAATGCCAGGTAATAGACCGAGTAGAGCTTCTTGTTCGATTGGACTCATACGAGTTACCCAAGATTCTTCTGCGGACCAAGTAGCATTTGTGGCTTTTAGAACTTTTTGGATTTCTTGTACTGGTTGTGCAGTAAGAGCTAATGCAAGAACAAGTAACATAGCCATTAGTTTCATATTTTGCCCCTTTTATGAGATTGATTTTGGATGGGAATGATTTATTTTTGTATGTTACAAAAAATAAATTTTCCTCATTTAAAATAAAAACTTAATGTACTAAAATTCATCTAATAAATCAGCAAATAAAATGCCATTCATATTATAAATATGAAAATAGATATAACTATAATATATGAATAATGTTAAGTATTTTTTTAGTTATAAAAAAATACTTAACATTATTGTTACCTAATGTTACAAATCTAAAATTCGTTACAATTTTGCTCTCTTAAAGGACTTATTTAGCTATCTTTAGAAATTGGCCAATTACATTGGCAATACTTACCATAAACAGACTCTATTGTGTCTAACTTTCCATGTAAATTCTGACTTAATTCTCCAATACTTTTTTCTTTGAATAAAAGTAATATTTTGCCTTTGATTGCTTTCCATTGTTCATGGAAAGGGCAAGGTTCTTTTTGAGTACAGCCAGAAAAACCTAAAATACAATTTTGTAAAAAATTTTCGCCATCTATAGATTGAACAATTTGCATAGGAAAAATTTCATTTGGATTTTTTGCTAAAGCAAAACCCCCTGTTTTTCCTTTATAGGAAATTAAAATTCCACTTCGTACTAATATTTGTAATATTTTTCCTAAAAAATGGTTGGGAATTTTAAGTGCTTGAGCAATATCCCGTTGTAAAACTGGCTTTGTTGAATTTAAAGAAGCAAGATATAAAATGGCTTGTAAGCCATATTCACATCCACGACTTAGTAACATAATATCCCCTGTTAAAAAAATTAGCTTTCTATCAAATTAGAAATTATTTAGGCTAGTTTCTATCAATTTCTTGCCCAGATTCAAGCAGATAGAGTGCAATAGCCTTTACTGGAGTGGGTTCTTGAGGAAGATTCGGATAATAAAACATGGTTAATCGCCGTGTACAACCTACAAAAGTAATAGGAATATCTGAAACAAAAGGATCGATAAGAAGATTTTGATAATCTTTTGGATAGATTAAAAGTAGCACATCTATAGAATCAGGAGTTTTTTTTAATGTGTTCAAAGATGATTCTTTTGCAGAAATTTCTATTGTTGCAACTGGTAAGCATTTTATTTTCTGGATACAATCACGCCATTTTTCGCTTTGTACTGGTACAATTTTAGCTTCGTAATTCGGAGCAATTGTTTTTTGAATTCTCTCTGAAATTCGATTAAGAATTTCCGGATGAATTCCTGCTGTGGGAACAAAAATATATGGGCTTTTTTTGTAAGTTTCATTAACTAATTGCAGATCATAATCATCATCAGGTGTGATTTGTAAATTTTGTGTTTGTGAAAAAATTTTTTTTGTTTCAGATTTTCGTGATATTTCTGTAATAGGCTGGATTGCGATTAAACTTGCCGAAAAAAACCACCCAATAATAAAAAGGATTCTTGCAACCATGAGATTCCTTTGGGGTAAAATAATATTTGTCTTATTTTGATTAATAAAGTAAAGAACAAATATTTTGTATTAAAAGTTGGGAGAATTGTTTAGCTATGATTTTTTTTTCGGCAGAACTTTGTAATAAAAATTATTACGAATTACAAAGCCTTTAGTTAAATTTCATAATTTTTTATTGTCAAAAAAAGAAAAAAGTCGAGCGAGTATCGCTCGAAAAAATAATTTTAAGCTAACATGGTTAGTCTCATTATTTTAGCTATTTGATTTTTTACTTGAAGTTGAGTTGACAATGTAGGCACTAATAAAATTATCAATTTCTCCATCTAAAACCGCTTGTGCATTGCCACTTTCAAAGTTTGTACGATGATCTTTGATAAGAGTATAAGGGTGTAAAAAATAGGAGCGAATTTGGTTGCTCCAAGAAACTTGCCCCTTATTCTCATAATATTGTGCCATTGTTTCATTATGTTCTTGTTTTTTCTTTTGAAGTAAACGTGAGCGTAATATTTTCATTCCATAAGCTTTATTTTTATGTTGAGAACGTTCATTTTGACAACATACAACAATCCCTGTAGGGAGATGCGTAATTCTTACTGCAGAATCAGTTACATTAACATGCTGTCCGCCAGCACCAGAAGAACGATAAAAGTCAAATCGTAAATCTTTTTCTTGAATTTCGATTTCTGCTTCTTCTTCATATTCTGGTAACGTGTCTACTGCAGCAAAGGAAGTATGACGACGGCCACTGGAATCATAGGGAGAAATTCTTACTAAACGATGAACACCTCTTTCCGCTTTAAGATATCCATAAGCCCATTCTCCTTTGATATGGATGGTCGCACTTTTAATTCCCCCTTCTTCTTCTGCTTGATAATCTAGTATTTCTACGGAAAATTTTTTGTGATTAGCATAACGCATATACATTCTTAAGAGCATTTCTGCCCAATCACAGGCATCTGTCCCGCCAGCACCAGCTTGGATAGACAAAAAAGCATTATGACTATCATCAGGATTTGTGAAAGTTGTTTTTAAAACAAAAGATTGCAATTCTTGAGAAAAATTTGGTAGATCTTTTGCAATTTCTCGAATAGAATCCTCGTCTTTTTCAGCAGAAGCCAAATCTAAAAGAATGGACATATCTTCTAAAGAGTGATTTAAAGAGAAAAAAGGATCAATAATCTGCTTGTTTTTTTTCATTTCTTCGATAGTATTTTTCCTATGCTCTTCTGAGCAGCTCCAAAAATTTGGGTTTGCCATTATCTCTTCCAATTCTTTTAGTTTATTGGACATCTTTAGGATGTCAAAGAGATTCTCCTAGTTGATCTAATTGACGGCGATGTTTTTTTAATTGTTCGCGGATGTCTTCTCCAAGCATAATGATGCCTTTCAAGATAAAAAAAACATGGAAATAACAATAAATTAAATAATAACATATTATGCTATTTTTTATAAAAAAATGCAAGTATATTTCAAAATATTTGCATTTTTAAAACAAAAAAGGCATGGAATTCCATGCCTTGAAAGAAATTTTATAATTTAGCTGCAATTGCTTGAGCCATTTCTAATGTACTATTGCTGCCACCCATATCATAAGTTCGGACTTTTCCTTCTTTAATGACGGCAGCAACACCAGCTTCAATAGCGTCAGCTTTAGATTTTTCGCCTAGCCAATCTAGCATCATTTTAGCTGCTAAGATGGTTGCTATTGGATTTACTTTGTACATTCCTGCATATTTAGGTGCAGAGCCATGTGTTGGTTCAAAAACAGCTTTTTTCAAGCCAATATTTCCTGAGCAACCAAATCCTAAACCACCAACCATTTGAGCGCATAAGTCAGAAATAATATCTCCGTACAAATTAGGTGCTACTAAAACGTGGTAGCTGGAAGGATTTTTAAGCATCCACATACACATTGCATCTACATTAGCTTCATCAAAAGTAATTTCAGGGTATTCTTTTGCAACTTCTTTTGCAATTTCTAAGAAAAGGCCATCTGTTGCGCGAACAACATTTGCTTTATGAACAATAGTTACTTTCGGACGCTTAAATTTTCGAGCGTAATCAAAAGCAGCTCGGATAATACGTTCAGAGCCATTATATGTGTTAATTTTGCAAGAAACTGCATATTTATCACTAGGCAGTGTTTTAAAAGGGTCAAAATTTTTACTTAATTTTGTCAAAACTTGAGCAAGTTCTTGGGGAACTGGAGAAAATTCTACGCCAGCATAAAGATCTTCGGTATTTTCACGGAACATTACGCAATCAAAATTTTCTTTGTAGTTAAGCGGGTTGCCAGGATATGCTTTGCAAGGGCGTAAGCAGATATAAAGATCGAATAATTGGCGCATTCTAACAATAGGCGAACGATATTGAAAGCCCTTGCCTTGTAAAGCTGGACTGAGTTCTTTTTCTGCAGCTTTAACAGGTTTTGAAGTAATTGCGCCAAAGAGAGCAACATCTGTATTGTTGATTAAATCAATAGTACGTTGTGGTAAGGCATCGCCTTCTTTGCACCAAAATTCCCAACCAATATCGCCATGAATATATTCTGCATCCAGACCTGCTTTATCTAATACGATGCGAGCGGCGTTCATAACATCTACGCCAATACCATCACCAGGTAGCCAAGCAACTCGATATTTAGCCATGAAAAAATACCTTTCTAAGAAAAATTTTAACATTTTTTCAAAAACAAATTTCTTCTTGATTCAACTATTTTATCTGCAACAATAATTGTGTGCTAATCTTGGGAAGATTCTGATTGTTTTGGTAAAATAGGTGTGGACATAGTTTCTTTTGGTTGAAGCTGTGTTTTTTTCTGACGAAAATTTTTTTTTATAAAAGTTGGCTGGGAGTATTCAGCAACTTCCATCATTATTATAACTGCTAATATAGCAAAAAAAATTACAGTTGTCCAGCTTATTTTGTAAATTTCTGTAGGAGAAGCTAACTTTATCTTATTGAAAGTCTTACCCAAAAGTACAGGGCTATTAGCTTGATGATTAGCCTGGCTTTTATAGTACCATACTTTGTAAAATATTCCATAAAAATTAACCATTTGATAAGGACGAATATCTTCAGGAAATTTATCTAAAATAACGATATAAAGATGGCTGTTTTCATCAAATATAGCACATTGCCAATAGGACATCCCTTTTATACCATTTTCTTCTGCCAGTTTTCCAAATAATTCTTTTCTTTTTAAATCTACAACACAACCACGAATTTTTGTAACTTGTCCACGATATTGAGAACGATCTTTTAACTTTTTTAGATTTTCCCAAGTAAATGATGGATTATGTTTGGCAGCTAATTCTTTTTCTTTTATTGAGCAAATTTGTCTCAGAAAATAAAAAAAACCTTCTACTTCTAAATATTCATCATCTTTTATTTTGGATAGCACTTCGTGAGATTCTTCGAATTTTGGCAGATTAGTAAGTGGAGTGGAGCGTAATGTTTCCCAATCTGAAGGCATATCCTCTGGATGCAATGGTGCAGACTTCCAGCCAAATGAAAAAAAGAACATAGTTCCAATAAGTAATAAAATGATCAAAACAGAAAGCTGTAGCAATTCTTTTTTGTTAATAGAGAAAAAGAAAGATTTTGAATTTTTTGAATCTTTCATAAAAGTAATTTCCTATAGAAAATTTTTATCAAAAAAATAAGCGTAGTTTTTCTACGCCTATTTTTTGAGAGAACGTTTTTCTTAATCTGTAGCAGATTTTTCAATAGATAACGCTTTTGATGAAAAACGTACTTCTAAATTCTGACCTTCTGGAGTCTGTTGAACTTTTCGACAAGCATTTAATACAGAGACTACATCTTGAAAAGCAACAGATGTTTCTGGTTCAATAATAACAGGAAGCTTATCATCAACTATCTGAACTTTAGATGCTTGGATTTGGATACTATTTGCTAGGTATTCATATTTGTTTTCACCAGTAAATTGCTCTCCTCCCATCCAAACTTCTGCTCCATCTGAAGTTTTAAGCAGCTTAATACGGATTGGTTCAATAGGACTGCGAGTTGGTGCGCCTCCAAAAATACCAACATCTTTAGGCAGATATGATGGCAAAACGCCTTCCATAGTTTTGAAATTTAAATTGCACATGAAGAAGATGAGAAGCAAAAATGTCATATCAATCATAGGAGTCATATCCATCTTTGCTTCTTCTTGGGCCATTGATTTTGCATTTTCAGACATTGCCATAGTTAGCCTCATTTTCCGTCAGGTTTTTTGGCATCAAATGAAATTCGATATATTTTTTTTCGGGCGCATTCAAACATGATTCGCTGGATAATTCGATAAGGTGCTTCTATATCGGCTCGTATAGATACAACGCGAGTTGCATTAGAGTCAGCGTCTTGTGAAATTTGGGCTTCATGTTCTAATGTTTCTTGTAGCTGTTCCCAAGAAATAGTAGATTGAGCAATTTCCAAACGGCCGTCCTTATGTACATTGATAATAAGTTGTCGTGCGTCATCATTTTGGCTGTCTTCAATAGGAATAGCTTGGTCAGCTTCCGGAAGTTGTAATTGCGCACGTTCCAATTGTACCATGTGGCTGACCAGCATAAAAAATATCAAGAGTTGGAACACCACATCAATCATTGGTGTCATATCTATTCCAACTTCTGGTATATTTTTGGCTTGGGATGCCATAATATTTCTTTCTTACCAAAGATAGGAAATTTTAGTTTTAAGATTATGTTATTTTTTAAATCTGGCCAATAAATCTGTTGTAATATTACTCAATTCCATTGTTATTCGTACAATTTTATTGCGCAAATAAAAGTAACATACAACGCAACTGATCGAAACAATTAAACCTAAATAGGTTGTTGTTAAAGCTTGATAAATACCAGCAGCAAGATATTTTGGTTGTACTACTGTCATTCCAGCAATCTTTTGGAAGGCCATAATCATGCCCCAAACTGTACCCAACAAACCTAACATAGGTGCGATAGTTGCGATCAATTGTATCCAAGAAATTTTTTGTTGTATTTTTACAGTTTCTTCTTCAAGCATATTGTTAGAAGATTTGACCATTTCATCATAGCCGCCTTCAATATGATCTAATGCAGAAGCAATGACATTGGTAAAATAGCAAGACTCTGCGGTACAAGCTTCTAAAGCATCTTCGTAAGCTTCTTCTTCAAAAAGTTTTTCTACATCATCAAGTAAATCTGGCGGGATGAGTTTTTTATATTGGAGGCTAACAAAATTTTCAATGATCAAAGCTAAAGCCACTATGGAAAGGGCAATAATCATCCAACCAATCATACCTACAGCATTATGAAATGCTGAAAAGGAACTAAAGATACTAATATTAACATCTTCTTGTGAACCCTGTTGTTGGGCTTGGATGTATGTAGGAAATCCTAAAAAAATTAAAAAAACGAAACAAAGTCCCAAAGTCCACCAATATTTTCTCATGGCGAAAGCATACCTTTCTAAGATTGCCAAATTAAGAAGTCTGAATTATCTAGAATATATTGCATCAAAAATTTAGAAGACTGTCAAATAAAATTTTTGAAATTTGTATTATATTTTCTTTAATAGGAAACTATTGTTTGTTCAATTACTCTCATATTTTTCCATTTTCCTTGAAGAAAACGGATTAAAAATCCTAATCCTACTAAACTAACATAAAGAGTAACAAAAACCCACGTTAATAAAAAATTTTTGTTACTAGTTTTAGTTATAAAATAAGTGGGTAAAACAAGAACTAACCATCCGCATATTAAAGAAAAATACATAACAAATTTTGTATCTCCAGCTCCTTTAAGTGTTCCAGAGAAGATTACATTACAAGTATCAAAAATTGAATATACTGCAATAAATTTTAATAAAGTAATTGTTACTGGACGAAGTTTTTCAAAAACAATAGGATCAACGTTTGTTGCAAAGGGTAATAGAAAGATATTTGGAGTAACTACATAAAGAACTGCAATTGTTCCCATATACACAAATGTTAAATGAAAAGAGTTCCATGTTGCACGGCTGGCTAGATTTGGCTGATCTCTTCCTAATGATTGTCCTACTAAAGTTGTTGTAGCAATAGAAAAACCTATCATAGGTAAAAATGCAATTGTGTTGATATGAAAGGCTAGAGTAGTTACAGTGAGTTCGTCTGTTCCAAGCCGTCCTACAAGAATAATATAAAATGTGAATGCTAATCCATCTAAAAAATATTGTACTCCATTTGGAGATCCAAAAAGTAGAAGACGTTTAAGCAATGAATAATCTATTTTCCATCCACTAACAATAGCAAATTTTTTCCGATATTCAGAATTCCCAAATAGTAAGATAGAGAACAATATTGCTCCTGATATTTGAGAAATTACTGTTGCCCATCCTGCACCTATGATTCCTAATTCAGGAAATCCGCCATATCCAAATATCATACAATAATCAAAAACAATATTGATAATGGTTATAAGAATATTTACCCACATTAACGTCCATGTATGGCCAAGTCCACTGAAAAAAGCAGAGATTACTGCAGAATATATTGCAAATCCTTCTCCATAACATAGAACTTGAAAATATTGTGTTTCCAAAATTTTCAATTGTTCATTATGGCCGACTAAATTAAAAATAAAACCTGAAGCAGGGACTAATGCTATAAATAAAAAAAATGTGGTAAGTGAAAAATAAATTCCCTGCCAAACAGATGGGCCAATTCTTTCTGGACGATTAGCCCCAAAATATTGTGCAACAAAAGTGCTTACGAATGAAGCTGTACCGATAAAAAATGATAATACTGTAAAAGAGATAATACTTGCAGGTGTTGATGCTGCCAATGTTTCCGGAGAATACCAGGTTAAAAACATTCGATCCACAAAACTTTGAATTGTCCAAGAGCTTGTACTTAATACCAAAGGTAATGCTATATTACATACTTCTCGATATCCACATGGCTCTGACCAACGTTGTTTGAAAAATTTTAAGACTTGCATAAAAAATGAGTCCTAGGAATTTATGAATTGGAGTCCTCAATTAAACTTTCGGAATCCATAAATAAAAATTGTAGTAAATTTATTTTATTGGCATTTAAACAATCTACTCCTAAAAAGGTTATTTCAAGCTCTCCTTGCAATCCCCAGAAATCTTTATATAATTGGAAAACAACTTGTTTATTTAATATTTGAAAATCTTCATGAAGCATAATATTCCAATCAAAAGTATTTCGAATTTTTCCAATGCTTGTATAAGGAAAAAATGCTCGGGTTTTATTATATAAATGGTGGAATGTAAGATAGCGTGTTTGATAAAACCAGTTTGCTGCATGAAAAAATTCATCAGGCTTGCGCAATTTTACACAATGTTCCACCCATGCTATATAACCATACGGAGATGGAGCAAGATAATAATGTATAGGCGGCATATTATTCCAACGATTAGTTATGGAAGTAGTAGGAATAAATAAGATACTAATCTTTCCTTTGATAGTCCATTCTTTTTCTAATTTTTGAAGAACGTTGGAAAAAATACGCCAAGGATGATGAATTTCTTGAAGCTGGATACAATCATTTGTAAAACGTTTTTCTTGATATCCTAATAAAGCTATACGATTTTGTAGATCTGTAAGTAAAAGATAATGTGTAAGACATATATTTTGAGAATTAGTTGGAAAATTTTCTAATCTGGAAAAGATACAAGAATTTTTAAGTTGTATCCATAAATATGAACAACCTTGGATTATATCCCACATTGAAAGTTTCCTATTTTCTGTTATTTTTGTTAACTTATAACAAATTTAATCGTTGTAACATCCAAAGATATGGTGAAAGAATTCGTATAGGTTGCCGGGATTCAATTTCGCCATCAATATATGGCTGCCCAAAAGCAGACACTGCAAAATAAGCTATCCAATGTTGTTGAGAATGCCAATTTTTTAGAATAGTATAAATCTCAGGTTCATAACTTATTAAATAATTTGTAATAGTATCACTAATAAGATCATCTATAATAAAAGGATTTGAAGGGTTGTAATGTACAGGAGAATCTTTGGGAAAAAGATTTTGATGACGGAGAATATCAGATTTTGTTACTACTAAAGCAATAGGAATTTTCTTATTCAATATATTGAGAGTTGCTAAAATTTCATCCAATATGAATTTTAGAGAGATGTTTGTATTATTAACACTTGATTCATAATATATTTTAATTTTAGTATATAATGGATCGGAAGGTTTTAAATCATCCATAAGAATTTTTAATATTCTTGGATTAGTTAGTGGATCGCATAATACTACTAATCCTGAACAAAATGGCAAAAATCTTAACACTTGAGGATTTCCTCTTTGCCATTCATTGCCGGA
>CAZPDM010000051.1:0-23655 GCA_964585305.1 uncultured Planctomycetota bacterium
ATAAACTTTAAAATGCAAGCAAAAAAAAAATTTTTTATAATTTTTTTATATTTTTTTTATTATTTTATTTTCTGCCAAGGAGTTACTTTATTAGAATAAAAGTTTAAAAAAAAAATAGCAGGATTGAATTCATGTATTTATAGTAAATTCTACTATTTAGTTGATGAAATTTTTGCTTGACATAAATATATGTTTGCTGTAAAATTATTAAGCAATTGTATTTTTTCCGTCGAAAATTTTTATTCCCATTAAATTAGGAAAATTTACTAATAAAATTAAATAATTTTCCTCAAATATGAATGGAGTATGGGTTGATAGCACTAATTTCAGACATCCATGCCAATACTGAAGCTTTATCTGTAGTATTGGAAGATATTGAAAAACATAATGTCAAATCAATCTATTGTTTGGGCGATGTGATCGGCTATGGACCGAACCCTCGTGAATGCATTGAAATGGTGCAAAAACGTGCTGAATTTACATTGTGTGGTAATCACGAAGAAGCTGTATTATTTAATGCTGAAGATTTTAATCCTAAAGCACGTCGAGCAATTGATTGGACTCGAGAACGTCTTAACTCAGAAGAATATGATAAAGAAAAAAATTATCAATTGTGGGATTTTCTAGGCGAATTACGTAAAAAAGTTCGGGAAGATAGTATATTATATGTTCATGCGTCTCCTCGTCAGCCTACACGAGAATATGTTTTACCTAAAGATGTTAAAGATCCTGCAAAATTAGAATCTATTTTTAAAGATTTTGAAGAATGCTCCATTTGTTTTGTAGGTCATACACATATTCCTGGTGTTTTTACAGCAGATTTCCAATTTCATTATTCTAAAACTTTAGACAATCATTATAGTTTAAAATCACATCCTGGTAAAAAACTTATCAATATTGGATCTGTTGGGCAACCACGCGATGGAGATAATCGAGCTTGTTACGTATTATTTGATGGTGAATCTATAGAATGGCGAAGATTAAGTTATGATTTTAAAGCTACTATGACAAAAATTCGTGCAGTTGAAGATTTGGCAGATTATCTTGCAGTTCGTTTGGAAGAAGGAAGATAATTTTTAGCCATAACTTAAATTTTTTATTAAATCAATTGGAGCAGCTTGTTTTTTATCAATAATCAATAATATTTTCCCTACCATTTTGCTCTATTTTCAAAGGCATGCATGGGCATGCTTTTTTTATACCTAGAATTGAGGCGGTACTGGCTTAGACTTTTTTAAGTTAGGTACTGAATTTTCGATGAGTCATGAAAAACGCACTTTGTTAGCATTAGTTGTTTCCTTTATTTTTTGTATTATCTGGGTTCAGATGATACAAGAAAAGCATAAAAAATGGGCAGACGAACAAGAAAAGATCAAGACAGAACAAACTAAGCAAACCAGCGAGCCTAATCAAATTAACTCACCTACACCTACACCTACACCTACACAAACACAACCTACTCAAACAGAACCAACTCCCCAACCTACTCAAATACCAGAAGAGAAAAAAGTTTCAGAAGAAGAAAATATTGGGCTTGGTGTTGCTAAAGAGGAAAAAATATTTACCGTAACAACAGAAAAATATCAAATAGAGTGGAGCAATCGCGGAGCGGTTTTAGTTTCTGCTAAATTTAAAGAATTTTTTCATAATTACGTAGATCGTAAAGAACCAAATTGGCAAGAAGATTCTAAAAATTGGCTAGAAATTATTCCTGCATTTAGTCCTGAATACCGTACATTTGCTCTAACAAATGAAGAAGAAATCGCTCGCGATGGTAGAGTTACCAAAGTAAAATTAAGCGATTTACTTTGGGAATGTAAAGATGGTCTTGTTACTAAAGAAGATAAAACTCAGGAGTTAACTTTTAGCGTCGGACCAATAAATGGGATTATCTATAAAAAAATATTTACCTTTTTCCCAGACAAATATACATGGGAAGGCAAATTAGTTTTAGAAAATCAAGGAGAAAAGTGCCGACGTCCATTAAGTCTTGTTACTGGATCAGGTATTGATTTAGATGTTTCAGAGCCAAGCGAAGCCTATCGCACAATTTATTCATATATTATGTATCCTGATGATTATGGACGAATGATATATAAATATTTTGATTATAGTGCACTTTCTTCTAATAAAGCAAAGCTAGATAAAAATATTTCTTGGATTGGCCTAACAAATCGATATTTTTCCTATATTCTACATTTTCAACCTGTCCCAGCAGGAGAAGCTACTTATCAAATTGTTAACTCTGATAGCAAAACCTTTTTACCGGAAAGTGATTGGATAAATAAAACAGTTGCTTTGCGAAAAGCCTGGCGTGAGACTACAAATGAAGCTGCAATCAAAAAGATGCAGATTCCAATTCTTATTGCTAATATCAAAGCTATTGAGCTAGCTCCTAAACAAACTTTTAGCATTCCTTTTACATATCAAATTCATGCAAAAAACAAGATGTCTTCAATAAATATTACCTATAAAGAAGTAGATGATCTTGGATTCTTTGGATTTATCAGTCGTTTATTATTGTGGATTATGGGGATCTTTTATAATATCTTCCATAATTACGGGATTGCTATTATTTGCTTAACATTGGTAATTAAACTTGCTTTATATCCACTTACTAAAAAACAACAAATTTCCATGGCTAAATACCAAAAACAAATGAAAGTATTCCAGCCAGAATTACGCCGTCTTCAAGAAAAATTTAGAAATGACAAGCAAAAACTCAATGAAGAAATGATGAAACTTTATAAACAACATGGTATCAATCCATTCCCTGTGGGAGGATGTTTACCTATTTTCATTCAATTGCCGATTTTCATTGGGTTATATCAAGCTCTTTATTATTCAGCAGAATTACGACAAGCAAGTTTTCTATGGATACAAGACTTAGCATTACCAGATCGATTATTCCATTTTGGAACAAATGTGATCTTTTTAGGCGATTATTTCAACTTATTGCCTGTGTTAATGACCATTGTTTGGGTTATCCAACAAAAAACTGCTCCAAAACCTGAAGATCCACAGATGCAACAGCAACAAAAAATCTTCTTATATATGACAGTATTTTTTGGATTTATGTTCTATAGTGTGGCTTCTGGATTAGTATTATATTGGATGGTAATGAACGTATTTGGTATTGTGGAACAAATGCTTATCAAGAAACAAATTCCTTCTGATGAACCTGCTAAATAGTTTTTAAAAACAAAATTTGCTGAAAAATCCAGGGTTTTCCCTGGATTTTTCTATAAAAAAAAACAAAGGTTATCTATGAAATTAAAATATTCTGTTTTTTGTAGTATGATATTTCTGCTAGTAATTTTACCATGTTTTTCAGATACAATCATCATGGAAAAAAACAAGCTTGCTCCTGTGATTATTACTAAAGAAACTTATGATTATGTATATTATCAATATATTTTAGATGGCAAAATTATGCCGGAGCAAAAAATTGAAGTTCGGAAAGTAGTACGCATTGAATATGAAAAGATTCCCATAGAATATCAAACCGCTGAAAGTTTTATGGAGATGAAATCCTACGCTAAGGCTATTGAATCCTATCAAAGATGTGTTGCTGCAAAAGATTGGACACAACAACATTCTTTATATAAAATAGGAGTCTGTTATCAACAACTTAATAAACCTGTGGAAGCAATTCGAGCGTATCAAAATTTGCTGAAAGTATTTCCAGATACTCTTTACAAAGCTGAAGTAAGTTGGGAATTAGGCCAAGCATATTTAAAGTTGAATAAATGGGCAGAAGCTGCCACAATGTTTGATTCTGCAAAACAGTTATATTCTAAAAAAATTCCAGTTTCTTCTCGCTTTCAAGAAAGCCAGTATTATCAAGCTGTTGCAGTAGAAAAATCTGGGAAATATGATGCCGCAGTTTCTTTATATAAAGCCATGCTTCCCAAGATTAGCGATAATAAAAATTTAGAATACCAGATACAATTAAGTTTGGTAAATTGTTATAATCAACTCAAACAAACTAATCAATCTCGCCAGATTTTAGATAATTTAATTAAAAAAATAGAGCCAGAACAAAGAGATATTCTTGCGAATCTTTATATCAATTATGCACGATTTCATTTTGCTGAAAAGAAAATTCAAGAAGCTTTATTATGCTATTTAAGGATTATCATGTTGTATTCTGAAGTCCCAGAAATTACTTTAGAAGCTTATCAGGGAGCAATATACTGCATGGAACTTTTAAAGAAAGATAATCCTGAATATGCTGCACGTATTAGCCAACTTAAACAAATGCAACAAAAATTACGCAAATAGTCAACCTTTATGCAATTATTTGTTTTAAAAGATTTGCAATTCAAATTTTGCATAAATATTAGTTTGTTGAAATATAATAACTATGTTACGATCTACACTAAGTAAAAAAGGTGTTATTACTATGCTGATATCCTGCTTTGTTGCAGGAGTTGGCTTATTTTTCAATGGATCGCTGCGTTCTTTCCTATTTACTTTAGGTGTTACAGGTGCTGTGGGATGTGGAACGAATGGATTAGCAATCCAAATGTTATTCGATCGAATGTATCTTATCCCCAGATACAAAAAATTCCCCATACCATTTTCGGGAACTTTAGAAATACAGCGTAAACAAATAGCTCAAGCGATTGGCTGGGTTGTTGCAAAACGCTTGGTTTCTCCTCAAGCTATTATTCGTTTGGTAACTTCACCGGATTTTCAATCTTCTACTTGCCAGATTATACGAGATAAGCTACTTGCTTTAGCCGAAGATTCTCATCTTGTTCAAAAGTTGACACAAGAAATGGAACAATCACTATCTACTTTTATAGATAGCGAAGTTTTTCAAAAAAATTTGGAAGATCGTGTTTTTCGCCGTCTTGGGAAAGCGGGTCTAATGGTGATTGCTTATGAAGTTGTACGTGGTAAAAGGATGATTAGTCCATATATTCAACAAGAAATAAAAGCTGTATTGTATAATACTAGCCAAGATCCTCAATTCCAAAAACATATTGGAAATATTTTAGAAAGTTTATTAGAGCATCTTAATCTTGTAGAGCCTAGTATCAAAGAAAATTTCCAAACGCAAGGTCGTCAAATTTTGGAAGAATTAGTAAAAAAAGTTGATTTTGAAACGCTTGTTGCTGAAGAAGTTTCTAATTTTGCGCCGGGGGAATTAAGTAGTATTGTTCTCAAAATAACTGATAAAAACCTTGATTGGCTTGAAGTTTGGGGCGGCGTTTTAGGTGGAATAGGCGGAATGTTGTTTTGGACAATAGAAAGATGTTTAAGATAAATGAATAGACAAAAGTTTTCGGACTAAAAAATATGCCAACTACATGTTTGACATCCAACTATGAGGAATTGAACCCGCCGCTGCAATTTTTTTTCGTTAAAGATCACCGTCTATATGCAGCGGGTTAATTCCTACCTTGCACTACGTGCATGGATGAGTTTACTTAGTTAAAGTTAGTATTGAGATAGGAATGTATAATAAATACTTGGTCCAAATACTTTTGACAGACTACTTAGAACTTAGCTTTAAGAAAAAAACAAAATTTTTTTAATTTTCTCGCCAATTCTATAGAAAAGGGTACCTTTATGTCCGAGTACAAAACTATTGGCAAGAATATGAATCGTGTGGAGGCAGTTGCTAAAGTTACAGGAGCAGCTAAATTCACAGCAGATCTCAAATTCCCAAGAGAATTAGCAACGAGAGTTGTTCGTTCTACAGAAGCTCATGCAAATATAAAAAAAATTGACATAAGTTTAGCAATAAAAATTCCTGGAGTGCGCGGTGTAATAACTGATAATAATAGCCACGAAATAGTGGGTGTCTGTATTAAAGATCAGCCTCCGCTAGCCCGAAATAAAGTACGTTTTGTTGGTGAACCAGTAGCTGTTGTTGTCGCAGAAACAAAAGAAATCGCACTTTTAGCTGCACGAGAAGTAAAAGTTACTTATGAACCTTTGCCAGTTTTATTGGAATCTAAAGATGCTATGGCTGCGAATGCGGCATTGATACATGAAAAAATTAACACAATTCCTGGTTTTTTGCCTAAAGCTGGAACAAATATTTTTCATCATTATCAAATACGACAAGGCGATGTGGATAAAATATTTTCTCAATATCCATTACAAATTCGTGGAACTATGCGTTGGCCACATTTAGCACATTGTCAGATGGAGCCGCATGTAACTATTGCTCGATGGAATTTAGATGATTCTGTAGAAATATATACTTCCGCTCAATCTCCGTATGATGTAAGACACTTTATTGCAGAAGCCTTTGAACTTCCCATGAAAAAAATTTCAGCCATTACCTATTTCTTAGGAGGGGGATTTGGCGGAAAATCAGATGTTACAATTGAACCACTAACTGTATTTGTGGCCAAACATTTTCCAGGAGAATATATTAGAATTCAACTGGATAGGGAAGAAATGTTTGATGGTACAGTTGTAGGGCGTGGTTTAGATAGCGAATTCGAAGCAGCATTTGATGAAACTGGAAAAATTCATGGACTTAAAGTCAAATATATTTTGAATTCTGGAGGATATGCCAGTTATGCAATCAATATCTTACAACCTGGTGGTATTGTAGCTTCGGGAACATATTTTGTTCCAAACTTGGCAATAGATGCTTATGGCGTTTATACAAATCGTCCTCCGCTTGGTGCGTATCGTGCGTATGGACATCCTGAAAGTGCCTTAATATCTGAAAAAATAATCGAGTTAGTTGCTCGAAAATTGAACCTTGATTCTGTAGAAGTTCGAAAGAGAAATCTTATTCAGGTCGGGCAAATAAATAGCACAGGCCAAATTTGTAAAACTGATGATGGAAATATTTCAAAATGCTTGGAATTAGTTGCGAAAGATTTAGAAGAATACCGACAGTCTTTTTCAAATTGTTTGATCAAGCAAGAATTTGAAACAGTTCCTTCTCGTGGAGTTTCATTAGAGATGCCACAGTTAGTTCGTGGCTATGGTATTGGAAATTTATTAAAAGCACCAGGAATGCCTACGCATGGATTTTCTACAGCAATTGTTCGTATCAATGAGGATATGACTGCAAATGTAATGATCAGTGCTACGGATATGGGGCAAGGATTATTGACTACCATGACCCAAATTGCAGCAGAAGCATTACATATTTCTGCTGATAAAATTGAAGTTACAGCAATTCCTGATACACGATATACACCGTATGAATGGCAAACTGTAGCCTCTCGATCGACTTGGATGGTTGGAAATGCAGTTTATAAAGCTGCTCAAGATGCAATTCTAAAATTGCGTACGAATGCGTCATTAGCAATGGGGCTTGATCTTGAAGATATGATGTATGATGGAGAATATGTCTATTCTCGCCTGGATTCCAGTCGAAAACTACCGATTCAAAAGTTAACACTTGGGTATAGTTTCTCCAATGGTCGAACAGTTGGAATGCCTCCTGTAGGCTATGGTGCCTACGTACCGGAAATGGAATATGCAGATGAAAAAAATGGCCAAGGGAATGTTGCAGCACAATGGACATTTGGTTGTCAGGGTGTTGTATTAGATATAGATTTAGCCAGTGGAAATATTTTAGTACGTCTTGTAAGTTCAGCTTTAGATATTGGCAAAGTTATCAATCCTACAATGGCTCGTGGCCAAGTTGAAGGTGCTGTAGCTATGGGGATTGGCGGTTCAATTATGGAATGTATTTATTATGATGAAAAAGGTCGTATCCGTAATCATGAATTTACAGACTATAAAATTCCTACACCAGAAGATACTGCAAATGTTAAAATGCTAACTCATTTCCTCGAGACTCCAGATAGTAAATCTATCTACGGTGCGAAATGCTTAGGTGAACATCCGGTTATTGGCATTGCACCTGCTATTTTGGCGGCAGTATATGATGCTATTGGATTGGATTTTGATTCATTACCTTTAAATGCAGAAACTGTTCGAGCAAAAATTTTACAAAATTATGATTTAGTCCAAAAGCATATTGTTAACAAACGAACTCTAAAATGCGAGAAATCGCTAACCATTTAAGGGACAATCTATGTTCCTACCATTTCAATATTACGATCCTGCTAATCTGGGGGAATTTATCAAATTAACTCAACAATTTCCTCAACATCAGATTTTAGCAGGCGGAACAGATTTGCTAGTCAAAATGCGTAATGGCTGGCAACCTTGCGAGCATGTTATAGACATAAAAAAAATCACAGATATTCCGGAACTACATCTTATTCAACCTCAAGAAAATGGCTTGCTTATAGGAAGTTTAGTCACTTTTACCCAAATGAAAGACAATCCTATTATCAAGGAAAAATTTAACGCACTATATGATGCCTGTTGTGTTATGGGATGCTTTGAAATTCGAAATCGTGCTACAATTGGCGGAAATATTTGCAATGCTGCATCCGGAGCAGAAAGTGGAAGTCCCTTACTTGTATTTGATGCCCAAGTTTACATTGATGGAAAAAATGGCCAGCGCAATCTTTTTCTAAAGGATTTTTACCAAGTCATTACAGATAGCAAAGGACGAAGTAAACCTGGCGTTGCATTACAAAGCGGTGAAATTGTAACCCATTTCTTTTTACCGTATTTGCCAAAAGATAGTGATTCTATTTATCTACGACGTTCCCGTACTCAAGGAATGGACTTAGCAACTTTGAACCTGGCAATGGCTATTACAAATATTAGTTCTTTAGAATCTCGCCAATTTCGTATTGCTGGCGGAGCATTGGGACCAATTCCTTACCGTTTTTCGGATGTTGAAAAACAACTACAAGGGCAAGAAATTAGTCCAGAGTCGGTTTTAAAAACTAAACAAAAACTTAGTGAGATAGCTAACCCTCGTGCGGGTTCAAAGCGAGGCTCAGTTGCTTATAAAAAAGATCAAATTGCAGAATTATTTGAGTTAGCTATTGCTAAACTTTATCGGAGCGAATTTTCTTCTTTATAATATACATATTATAACTCTTTATTTATCAAATATTTATATACATTAATTTTTATAAAAAATAAAAAAATTTGTGAAAACCGCGTGTTATAGAAAAATTGCGGTTTTTCGCAAATTTTTTTTATTTTTATCTTGACCAAATCAAAAAAAAAATTATAATTATTTTTGCTGTAGTACAATTGCAGCTTGGTTTCCAGAATTATGACAAAATAACCGTTAAAAATTGTTAAAAATTGGCTGCCAATTTCTCATATTTACCTTAATTGGAAGCAATTTTTAGCATTTTTATTTTTGGGCTGGAAACTTGATAAAACCTAGTTTTTGGAGTAAAAAGATGAATAAAAAACAACTGATTGAAGCAGTTGCTCAAGAGCTTAGCTCCACCAAAAACGATGCAGAAAAAGCAATCAATGCTGTTGTCGAATGCATCAAAAAAGGTGTAGCAAAAGACGACACCGTACAATTAGTCGGATTTGGCTCTTTCAAAATTCGCAAACGCAAAGCTCGTACTGGCCGCAATCCTCAAAATGGACAAGCCATCAAAATTAAAGCATCCAAGACAGTTGCATTCCGTCCTGGCAAAGCTTTAAAAGAAGTTCTCTAATCCCCACTCGGCAGTTATTAAAATACCCCTGTAAGTTAGAAAAAATCTATCCTACAGGGATATTTTTTTTATATTATTTAAAATATGCAGTAAGCCAAGATGGCTCACTCACTAAATATGCTCCCAAGAGCATAATACATGCGCCTATTAGCCGATGTCCGATAGTTTCATGAAAAATCCATTTTGCAAATAACATAGTAATTACTACAGCCAGCATGGAAAGAGGTTGCGCAACACTTACATTTATTTTTGTTATTGCATATACGAAAAAAAGATAAGCATAAGCATTTATTGCTCCTGTAATTATTGATGTAATAGGCTTCTCTTTTAATAGCGTAAGGGTACTGCTAAATATATTTTGTTTTGCCTGCATAGCAGTATTTCTGGACTTAGAAAAATATTGGATAAAAGCTAATCTCAAAACTAAACATATTGTAATGCCAAGATATAAGAAAAATGAATATACGATGGGATCAAGTTTTTCGATCTTCATCATTTTACCATCTAACATTCTTCCCAAAGCAACAAACAAAGAGCATAATATCATATAAAAACATGATTTATTATGAAAAAGAGAGGCAATTGCTTGAAACGGATTTTTTTGTTGATTAAGAAAAGAAGAACCAAAAATTAGCAAAATAACACCGGCAAACTTTAGAATACTCAATGATTCAGCAAGGAAAAAGGCACTAAGAATAGCAACAAAAAGAACATTAAAATCATATAAAGGGCTTACCAGAGAAGCTTCGCCAGCTTCTAAAGCATAGACAAATAAAATAAAAGCTATCATGTAGATAACGCTAAAAATAGCAATATAGAGTAAAAAAATAAAATTTTGTGGCATTTTAGAGAAAAACAGCAAAGGTGCTAAGAATGGCAAAGCAATTCCAAAATATAATACTGTTGCTTCGTCAGGTTTATCCTGACTAAGCTGTTTTAGTATGATTTTTTCATATCCTAAAAGTAAAATTCGGCCTAATAAGGCCAGATAGGGAAGATACTCAAACATAGTCATTTAGCTTAAAAAAATTTTTTTAAAGGTGTTTAAAAAGTTAAGAAAATTTTTATAAAAAAAAAATCTTTGCTCCTTTAAAGGAACAAAGATTTTTTCATCAAAATTTGAGGGAAAATCTTTGTTCTGTTTTTGGAACAATCGAAGGTTAAGAACAAAGATTTTCTCTTATGATGAATATTTGGAAGGAAAGTAGGAAATTGCTTTCAATAAGCATATACGCATTCTATGGGAAAATGTTTGTTACTTTTTCTTTTTTTGATATAAATTCTCAAATTCTTTAATAACTTCTAATGTTGCTTCAGCTTGATATTCTTTTTTAAAATATTCTTGGTATAATTTTGGTAGCCAATCACTTGCAGGAAGAACAGTTTGCTCTTTTTGACTATATTCTCTACGAATATCAATTGCGTTGGGAAATATTTTTTTTACTTGGTAAGATAATCCCATTGTGTTGGTTTCTGTAGAAATTGTAATTTTTAAGTGTGCATTTTTTAAACTTGGGTTGCTTTCTGCCAAAGCAAGAATTTCTTCCCATTCTCCTTGAATACTCAAAAGTTTTTTTCCATGCTGAAATTCAATAAATTGTGGTTCAACAGGAATGTTAGGAAATGCTTCAAAATATAAAAATCCTTTAGGTGTATTGGATTCTCCGAAATCCATTTGAAGTGGTGAACCTGGATAAAATATAGGGCATGGGCCTGCAATTTTTTGATGGAGATGAACATGGCCTAGTGCAATATAATCAATATTATTAGGAATTTCTGAAGAATGGAGAGCATAATTGTCTCCCAAATAAAGTTTTCTTTCGCTTCCACCAGGTCTAGCTCCGTGCATAAGAACATGGCTTACAACGAAATGAAGGCTATTTGGCATAAATTGTGGGCTGACTTTTCTCAAAATATCACCAAATTTATGTGAATAAATTCCTGTTGGAGAAGATTCTTTTGTAAGATCTTCTGCACGAACAAAGATATTTTCGGGAATAAATGGTATTGCTAAGATATGGATTTTTTCGCCATTCTTATTCGTCCATACAAAATCATGCGAAGTATCTGGAAGATACATTCCTTTGATTGTTGCACCAGCTAATTTTACCAGATTAGAAATTGCTTCAAAACGTAATCCGCTATCATGGTTTCCTGCAATAACAACCAACTGAACTCCCAATTGAATAACTTCATGGAAAAATTTATAAACGATTTCTTCTGCCTCTGCTGAAGGTGTATTTGAATCAAATACGTCTCCTGCAACAATTAAAAGATCAATCTTTTTTTGTTGTAAAAACTCTTTTAGTTCTTGCAATACTTCTCGATGTTCGGAACTTCGATGCTTCCCTTTTAGGGATTTTCCAACATGCCAATCCGCAGTATGTACAATTTTCATAGTTTTCCTGTCTTTTTTAATTTATGGGATAGCAATTATTTCGCGGTTTGTTGTTCTTGAGCTTGGTGAACAAAATATTTCAATCCAGGGCGGTCATAAATTTCGTAGTCAGATTTTTTTTGTTGTTGAAATTGTTTGCGTTGATGGGCAATTTGAGGGTTAAAGTTTCTTTCTTTGACAATAGCATTATAGACAAGTTCACAAATATTTTCTGCAACTTCTTTAGGATATTTATGGCAAAATTCTTTGGCTAAAGCTTGCATTCTAAATAAAGTTTGTTCTGTTATTTGCAAACCTGTTCTGCCTTCCTCATTACTAAGAATATCTCCATGTCCGGTAATCAAGGTATTAAAATCATATTGTTTTAATAATAAAAGAGAGCGAATATAGTCATCTCCATAGAAAAAAAATGGGACTGGGCTTACGCCATCACTAGATTCGTAGCTTTTACCTTGAGGTTGCCAAATATCTCCAACACATAAAATTTTTTCTTTTGGTAGAAAAACAGAAATATCATCACTTTGGAAACTATGACCTGGTGTGGGAATAATTTGTAACTCTATACTATCCCATTTATAATTTTGAGTTTGATATACACTAGTAATATCTTCTTGTTTAACTAATCTAACTGCTAAAAATTGATTTGGGACTGGGCTATTGCTATGGCTAACTAATTTTACTTGTGTCGAAATTCTTTTGAGATAAAATGGAATATTGCCAACATGATCACCATGATAGTGGCTATAGACAATATGGCTAATCGGTTTGTTTAAAGCATGGCTAATTTTAATTACTTCTTCAACAGAACTACCAACGAAACTACCTTTACAAGCTGCATCATAGCCAGGCTCTATAAGAATAATAGATTCTTGTGCTACAATTACTAATGTACGCTCAATCAAGCTAATATTTTTTGTTAATACTTTTTTTTCCATGATTTTTCTCCTTACTTTTTAAAAAAGGACGCTTGGCGTCCTTTTTCTATTTCTTCAAATTTGCTTCTTTACGACGTAGAATAGCTTTATATCGCATCATATCTTTTGCATTATCATTTCTATCGATAGCTAATTGATCAATAGAATGATCGGTGCTGCCTGCATGACGAACGACTTCATAAATGGGAGACCAGATTCGCGCAATGCGGTATTTTTCTGATATTCTTAGCACCATATCATAATCTTCACCATAATTACGTGAATAATCTTCATCATTGATGGAAAACCAACCTAGTTTTTTTACTACTTCAATATCATAAATTCTTGGAGCACCAGCACCATTGATTCTTAATAAATTATTTCGACCATTTTCTTCTGTCCATTCTTCATGTTTAACTACAGGAATATCTTCACGGCGAAATAAAGTTCCATCATGTTTCTTTTCCCAGACTTCATAAGAGCCAATTACCATTCCAGCATTGGGATTTTGTAAAAATGTCTTTACAACTTCAGCGACAGCATAATTTTTCAAACGATCGTCGGAATCAAGTTGCATATAATATTTACCTTGAGCGTGCATAATCCCCAAATTGAGGCAAAGCCCAATATTATTAACATCTACTGTTAGCAACTTTACTTTAGGTGCATTTTCTTTATAATATTCGCCACCAGGTAAATATTTTTTTACTACCTGAATTGTGGGATCTTCATTACCTCCATTGACAACTACAATAACTTCAACCCAGTCGCGCATAGTTTGATCAAGTGTACTTTCAATAGCTAGTCCAATAAACTCCGGACGACGATAAACAGGAATGATAATACTTACTAGAATATTAGAAGAATGTGGCATAAAAGAAGGAATTTGGTAATTTGTTGGAATGGGGGCAAGATATGCACCAATTCCTTGAAGATGTTTGGTTAATATATCCTCGAATTCTAATTGTTTCTTTTTATCATCTTGAAGATAATCAAAAACATTATGTGCTTGAGCAGTTTTTTCCACTTCGTACAAACTTCCAGCAAAACGATTTCCAATATGTTTTATTTCTGCAATATGAGAAAACTTTAATCTTATATCATAAAAACAACCATATTGTAAGTTAGTAGGAATTTCAATTTTATTAAGAATACTATTTCTTAATGCAACTACTTGTCCAAGATCCAGATTATCTCTTACACGTCCAATATGATATTCTAATAGCATTTTTTCTTGCGCACCATTTGGTGTAATCAACGTATAATCACTGTAAACAAATCCTGTTTTAGAATCGCGATCAAGAGCCAATGCTAAGGTGAAACATGCTGATTCTTTCAAGAAAACAGGATTGCGTTCGGCTTGTATCCAAATAATATTTTCTTCCCCTTGCAAACTGGCTAATATATTATTCCAGCCTATTCCATACGTAGAACATGGTATTACTGAAATATCTAAATCAAGATTTAATCTTGTATGAGTTTCGGTTTCTTCTTGTGTTGCTTGTAATATAAAGACTTTTTTAATTTTAGCATATTTCTGTTTAGCAACAGATTGCAAAGTTTTTTGCCATTGTTCTTCTGTATAAGGCAGCTTCGCAAATCTAGTGATTACAATAATCACAGACAAAGAAATATCAGAATTATTCATTATTTTTTATATCCCTTTAAAAGGGCACGTGTAACGTGCCCATATTTTTTTACTTAGCTAATGTTTCTTTAAAATGGAGTGTCTCCCATTTCTGGAGCATCCCATCCGGACGAGTCTGGCATTCCTTTTGAGGTTGGATTTGCTGGGAAGGGCGGATTTGCTGGGAAGGGTTTCGCGACAGGTACAGAGCGATCTACCATAGGAGGCGTCCAATCTCCAGAAGAAGGATCTTCTAATGAAGCAGGTTCTGCGACACCATCTTCTCTTCTGTCCAAGAATTGAACATTTTCCGCAACTACAGATAGCTTAGAACGTTTTTGTCCAGTTGTTTTATCATCCCATGAATCAAATTTAAGCCGTCCAGCGACAAAAATAAGGCGTCCTTTTTTCATGTATCGGGTTACAGTGTCCGCTAATTTGCCCCAACAAGTGATGTCAACAAAAGTAGTTTCCTCACGCAATACACCGTCTTGGCCTTTATATTTACGACTTGTTGCAAGTCCTAATTGAGCAACCTGTTGCCCGTTTGGAATTGCGCGTAATTCTGGATCGCGAGTTAAGCGGCCAATCAAACGTACTTCATTTAAATCAGCCATATTACATCCTTAGTTATAAAATATTTTTAAAATGATAAGTTACCAGGCAATGCTTACAAAACGTATATTTTTCTACCTTATAAGTATTCCACAATCATTGCCGCGTAACTTTTCATTTTAATCGATATTTTGTCAAAATAGCTTTTAAAAAAAAAATTGAAATAGCCGCCAGAAATTCAGTTTCTGGCGACAAATATGTTTAGTTTTGCTCAATCCAATATTTTTGTTCCAAATTGCCTACTGGCAAGGCAATTGTTGTGTCCGTTTGAGCCTCTTGAATTCTTTGAGTTTTTTGAGCATCTAAAGACCAGAGAGAAAGAACATCTAAATATCTGCCAGTTTTAGTAAATTGTCCTGCTGGAAAATGAAAGCGGTTCCAATATAAAATTCTGTGGCAATTTGTTGCCCATCCTAAAATATAAGGGTTTTTATCCATTAAAATACCATCAAGTTCTTGTAAAGTTTTAGCACGTTGGCTTTGTAGGAACATTTTATTATAGGCTTCACAAATTTTGTCAATTTTTTCAGATTTCATTCCACAAATATTGTTGGCATCTTCTTTATCTGCAAATAAAGAACTCCACATTCCTTCAGGATCAGGAAAAAGTGAGCCGCTCCAACTCATAGAAACCATTTCAAATTTATATTTTCGGACAATTGAAGAATGATCTTTTGGATTCGTTTCAATGAGATGTAATAAAATCCCAGCTTTTTTTAAATCATCTTGAAAAACTTTCATAATTCCACGTTTAATAAGAGCTGCAGGGCAATGAAATCTCAATTCTAAAATCTTTCCATCTTTTACCAACCAACCTTCTTTATTTTTTTTATATCCTGCTTTTGTCAATAATTCTATTGCTTTATCAGGTGTAAAACGATAAAGAGGATTTTTAGGATTTGCATAAACACTTCCTGGAAAATATGAATCAATTGGGGTGTATTGATCATAAAAAAATTGTTTAATCATAAGCTCTCGATTAAAAAGCATAGCAAGAGCTTGTCGTACAGCAGGATTATCTAATGGTGGATTACGCATATTCAACGCAATCCCACTAATTCCTTGCGGAGATTTATTGTAAATTTGGCGTTTTTGAATGAGTCCTCGATCTATTTCGCTAAATTTGGTTTCTTTTACCCAACGTTCTGCTTCATTTACAGGATAAATATCAAATTCTCCGCTTTTAAAACGTTCATAAGATTTTTTTGGATCAGGCTCAACAAGCAATTCTATTCTGTCAAAATTATATACACCAAGATTAAATTTTTCGTTGATTCCCCAATAGTTATGGCGTCTTAAAAAAACAATTTTTTGGCCGCGTTCTAACAATTCTATAGGTAATTCATAGGGGCCACTACCAAGTAAAATTTGATTTTCATATTCTGTAAGATACGTTTTTCCATCTAATTTTTCAATGATATGAGCGGGATAAATAGTCATATCAATAAATGTTAGAAAAAGTGTCCAGTTTAGTTCTGTAGCTGTAACATGAAAAATATACTTGCTTTCTGCTACAGGTTTTTTAAACTTTTTATATGCTTGAGTTACATTTGGGCTTTCAATTCCTTCGTCTGTGTGTAACTTCCAGGAAGCAATAATATCTTGAGATGTAACAGGTTTTCCATCTGCCCAACGAGCATTTGGATTTAAGCGAAAACGGAAGGTTTTATAGTCTCGTAAAATTTGCCAATGTGTAGCTAAGGAAGGAACATATTCTAAAGTATTAGGATGCAATTTTAGCAAAGTTTCATAAAGCAAATCTCTCATCGTGGAATTGATGGTATAATTGCTATCTTTTCCTAAAAAACGCATAGTAACAGGAAAGTTGTTTATTCCTAATTTTAAAATTCCACCTTTTTGAGAGGTTGGATCTCCAATTGTTGGTGCATTGTCTACTGGAGATTCCCAATCTTTTCCATTAAATCCTATTCCTCCTGCTTCTGGAGATTCATCAAAAGGATCGTACCCCATAGAAAATAAATATTCAGAAGAAGGTTGGTTGGATTTCTTAACATCACATCCCAATAAACCAATAAAACATATACTTATACAAATATTGTGAAAAATTTTTTTCCAGGATATTACTATTTTCATAATTTTTTCTTTGCAAAAGAATAAATTTTTTACTTGACATAAAGCATGTTTTTTGATTTCAATAGAAAAGCTAAATATAGTGTGAAAAAAAAATTATTTTTCCTATTTTAGCTTATAAATTGGGATTTATCAAGTAATTTTAGATATTTTTGAATAAAAATTCTATGCAATAGAAATAGAAATTTTTTAGAAAAGTATTGATAAAATCATGGGTATTTTGCAACTAAATAATATAAAAAAGATTTATCCTCCTTTTGAAATACTTCAAGGAGTTAGTGGTGAAGTTTTTCTAGGCAACCGTATTGGCTTAGTAGGAAATAATGGCACAGGAAAAACTACCTTATTTAAAATTATAATGAATTTAATTGAACCTGACGAAGGAGAAGTAATTCGCCAAAGAGGAAGTCGAATTGCTTATCTTTCTCAAACTTCTGAATTGGATAATAATCTTACTGTGCTTGAAGCCGCTTTAAAAGGATACCAAAATTTGCAAGATATTGAAAAAAAACTTGCAGAAATTCAAGAAAAATTTAATCATGCAGAGGAAAATGAAGTTGCCAAACTTCTTAAGCAACAGGAAAAATTACAATTGGAATATGAACATTATGGCGGCTATCGTTATCGTAATCAAACAGAAATGGTTTTGAATGGTCTTGGGTTTGATTCTTCTTTTTTTAACCAAAAAATTCATCAACTTTCTGGTGGACAAAAAAATCGTCTTTCATTGGTTATTACTTTACTTCAAGATAACGATCTTTTGTTACTCGATGAACCAACAAACTTTCTTGATATACAAGGAATTGAATGGTTGGAAGAGTATTTACAAAATTCTCGCTCTGCAATGATTATTGTTTCTCATGATCGCTATTTTCTAAATAAAGTTGCTAATTATATATGGGAACTATCTTTTGGTAAGCTTACCAGTTATCCTGGCAATTATGATAAGTTTTGCATATTAAAAGAACAAGAATTTACACGCCAACAGGAACTTTATGAACGGCAACAGGAAGAAATCAAGAGGCAAGAAGATTTTGTTCGCCGTAATGTTTATGGAGAACGTCATAAATCTGCCCAGTCTCGTAGAAGGATGTTGGAACGATTGGAACGATTGGAAGCACCTAAATATGAAAAGGATATGAAAATTGCTATTACAACAGACGATCGAAGAACAAATACCATTTTAGAAACTCGACGTTTAGGTCATTGTTATGGAGATAGATTTCTTTTTCATAATCTCAGCATTACAATAGGAGCTGGAGAAAAAGTTGCCATTGTTGGGCCAAATGGTTGTGGAAAATCTACTTTTTTACATATCATTGCTAGAGGTCTAACGCCTGCTGAAGGACAAGTCATAATAGGTAATAAAGTTAATGTTGGTTTTTATCATCAGGAACTTCAAGATTTAAATTGTGAAATTACGGTTTTTGATACAATCAAAGAACTTCTTCCTACGAGTGATGATGTGGTAGTGCGTACCTATTTAGGTTCTTTTTTATTTCAAGGCGATGATATTTATAAAAAAGTAGGAAAATTATCGGGCGGAGAGAAGAGTCGTTTAGCAATGGCTCGTCTGATTATCCAAAAACCTAATTTTTTAGTCTTAGATGAACCTACAAATCATCTTGATATTCGCGCAAGACAAGCATTGGAAGAAGCATTGCAAGATTTTGAAGGTACAGTGCTTTTTGTTTCTCATGATCGTTATTTTATTGATGAAATTGCTAGCAGAATACTTTATTATTATGATCATCGTTGGATCAATTTTTATGGGAACTATACCAGTTTTCAACAATCTAAATCCGAGCTTATACCAAAAGATCCTAAAAACGATGAAAAGAAACGTGAAGCTAAAGAAATTAATTATCCTATCCGACAAAAAAAGAAAAAAAAATATACGCTTGAAGAATTAGAAAATAAAATCATTCAAAATGAGACTCGTATTCAAGAAATCCAAAATGAATGGCAACAGACATCTACTTATCAAAATCCTGAAAAAGTAAAAGCATTAAAAGAAGAATATGAATTGCTTACACAGCAACTCCAAGAACTTAATCAAGAATGGGCAGCCTGGGGTAGCTAAAAATTTGCGCTGATATTCAGCGCAAATTTTTTTTATAAAATTCCAAAATTAAGGAATGATCTCTGCTATAAATGAAGAGTTGGCGACTTCTCGCACTTTTTTTAAAATTCTCATTGACATTGATAAAAAGAGTGCTAGAATTTTATAAAGCTGCTTAATAAAAAGTGCGAGAAATCGCTAACCCTTTAGGGTGGCGATGAAAGCACTCCTAATAATAAGCCCGTAGGGCTTCAAAAATTTTTCATGGAAAAAATTGGTTCATCATTATTAAAATTTAAAGAACCAATTTTTTCCTACCTTGAGAGACTCCAGCCATTTATTTATGGCGGAGAGTATGTCTTTATATGCTTCAACAAACTATTATTAGCAGTTTGGATAACTATTAACAACACCATTTTCAAGGGAAATATAAGAGTATGGACAGAAGAAAACCTTTTTATAAGGCTAATTCCAGAACACCTAAGACGTATAGGAAAATCTTCATAGAAAAAAACGAGGTGCGACAAAAGTCTGATGAATTGATGGCGCAATATCATATACCAGAAGGAACAGCTTTAGAAATTGCCCTTGGTATTACACCTTTTTCTGCTTGGGAGAAAGAAAAAGAAAAAGAGCAAAATTTACAAAAGAAATGGGATGAAATAGAACAAAATATAAAGAAATTTTCTAACCAAGCATCATTAGGTCTTGATACTGCTGTTCAAATTTTAAAAGGATCATTCGGGCTAAAGGAATATCGTGAACAAAAGATTAGTAAGATGGAGTTACAAAGTCGAGCAGAAAATTTTGCGCAAAAAGAGAATATTCCTATACATATTGCAAAGATGATATTACTGGGGAAATTTAGCTTAATAGACTATCAAAAAAGACAAGAAGAACATTTCCAAAGACAGAAAAAAGCCGAACAAATACGTCGTGAAAATTCCAATATTACAATAGGTGCGTGCTATAAAATTATTGATGAAGGTTTGACTGTAGAAGAGTATCTTATACGCCGTGAACAAAATTTAGAAAAACGAAAAGAATGGTATCGTAATTACCTTCAACAACATCAACAGGAAAATCAGCCTCTTGCAGAATACCTACAAAGACTTCGTAACCGACGGGTTCTTATGTTTTTTAGTTTTTTTCATCATAAAACAATGCTTGGAACTATTATTGGTCATACTCCCTATGAAATTAGAATTCGTGATTCTGAAAATAAGTCGATAGTTTGTCGTAAAATAGATATGAAATATCTTTGCCGGGTAAATTATGTAGAACAAGCTTTATCTATGATCGAGGTAAATAAAAATTTACAGGAAAATCCTATTGTACCAAGTTTGAACCCAAATGAACGTTATCAGATTCCATCTGATCTTTTGCAAGAAGGAAAAAAGATAAAAGTTACTTTGTATGAAGGGGAAACTTTTATAGGAATCATTCAATGGTATTCTAAGTATGATATAAAATTAAGTCTTTCAGAAACACCTAAATCAACAGTACTAATATTTCGACATTCTATTAACGATGTCCAACCAGTTTAAGAAAATATTATGAATCTTATTATTATAATAATTGCTTGCTCTATTTTATTTGGATGTTCTTTTGCAAATTCTACCATTCAGCCAATATATCAACATACTGAAAAATTAAGTGAAGCAAAGTTTAGTTTTCCTATTTATCTTGCAGCAGTTGAAGATAATACAAATGAAGATCGCCAGGGAATAAAAAAGAATGATTTGGGGTGGGAATCTGCCAGTATTTTTACAAATCCTAATCCGTCAATTTTAGTTCGAAATGCTCTTGAAATAGAACTTTCAGCTGTTGGGTTTCAAGTTCTTTCCCCTGATGCTTGCGTTTCGAATGATATTGCAAAAATATATGTGAAACTTGAAAAATATTTTGTGGAACCAGAAGTTAAACTTTTTTTAGCGCGAATTTGTTCAGTGATACAAGCAGAAATTATTTTAGACTTACCTCAAAAAAAATTAAGACGTAGGTTTAAAGGACTAAGTAGCATTTATACTCCTATGTTTTGGTATACTTCCCTTCCTATGGAAGGCGATTCTATTTATACATCAGCCTTAGAAAAGGCAATGGAAGATTTTACAATAAAAAGTATTCCCTCTATTGTTGAAAAATTGCAATATTCTTTTACAGAATAAGGAGTTTTCATGATTTTGCGATGGTTATTTTTTGCCATAACATGTACAATAATATTATCGGGATGTGGAGGATTAGATTATATTTCGTTGGAAAATATGGAATCATCATGGCAGGAGATAACCCAGGATTCTGTCGAAATTGATTTATCCAATAATGTTAATATCAAACCAACCACGAAAGAAAATAATACAGAAGATTTGAATAAAAATGTTGAAAATCATTCTATAAGAACGCATTCCCGATCTATTATTGATAATAATACTGTAGATGTTTCTCATAAAAATAATTCATCAAAAGCAGAGCCTCAAAAAATAGATGCAAAGAAATTACAAAAGCATACTACTTTATTAGCGGGTGATGCAATACATTTTGAAATTATTGGCGGTGAAGTTTGGGTATTCCCAGGTATTAAAGCAGGTGTAAATGCAGTAGGAAAATTGTTTAATAATCCTGATGTTACAGCAAGTGTTCCCATTTCTCATCAAAATATTTCTATTCCTGCTCGCGATCGAAAAAATGAACTTGCAATAAGTCTTGGGTTCACATATTCTTTTCCTGATATTGCGGAAACCTCTTTAACTCCCTATGGAGCATTTTATATTCGTCAACAAAGCCAGGATGATCTTCGTAGATTCCGAGGGATCATAACAGGATTTGTAAATTATTTAGATTTTGCGGATGGAACATGGAATAATCACGACTTAGAGCTTATATTACATTGGGAAAATATGATCATTCCCTTTCCACAAACTGAAATTGTCAATGGACAAAGAGCTGAATTTCTAGAAATCGAAAGAAACAGTATTTGGGGTGGCGTTGGTATAGGTTGGAGACAACCAATTAAAAATTTCTGGTCAGAAAAATATAGCCAACGAAATGATTTTGATAATGATGCTCGTGTTCAATTATTATATGAGCCTGGATATATCTATATGAAGCGTGCAGATGAGACATCAAAAGATACTATTTTGCCACCAGATACGGCTATTCACCAGTTACATTTAAAAGCTCGTTTGGATACTTTTACTCGAAATTTATTAGAACTTCCTCATTCTGGATTGGCATCTGGATTGGATGTGTGGCTAGGCCATAAAGTAAATTGGAAAAATCATCAGTTTGGTGGTAATTTTAGATTTTTAGAAAAAGATACTCGTGATTATCTAAAAATTTCTGCATACATTGCTGCGGCATTTGGAATCCCCTGGATGTCAGAACAAAATCGCATTATTATTTCCAGCCATTGGGGATGGTCTCCTGCAAACAATTGGGATCGCTTTACTGCTTTGCGATTTGGTGGTGGGCCTGCTGTAAGCGAAAGTCATGATCTGGAACGTCCTGTTTTTATGGGGGCTGCTTTCAATCATTTTGTTGCCCAAACATATTCTTTAACATCTCTTGAATATCGTTATGAACTTTTTGATTTTTTTTATATTCATACAAAGGGAGCATTCCTTTGGGGTAAATTTGGTATGCTAGAAAGCAACCGAAAAAAATTAGAAGATTCCGCTTTTGTTTTTAGTGTTGCAGTTACTACTGGTTTTATTTGGAAATCTCTTATTTATGCAGAATATAGTTTAGATGATGGATTTTTACGACGTGGAAAACCTGGATATGCTATGCTTTTAATTTGGTCAAAAGAAATATAAAACTGTTTTAACAAAAAGGAGAAACCATGAAGCGGATCACCATTTTCCTATTTATTTTTTCTTTGATACTATCAGCTCTGATATACGCACAGGACTTAAATAATACACAAAAAAGAAATTTGAAAAATGCTACTACAAATGTAGAAAAAGCAGAAAAAAGTAAAGATGCAAATTCTATAGAAATGTACCTCCGTAGTGCAAAACGTGATTTAGAGCTTTTAAAAGACGTGGCAAATAATGAAGAAGTAAAAGCACTTCAAGCTCGATATAATGTACAAGAAGTACGAGCTAAATGCGAACGTGTTCTTGCAGAGCTAAAAAGCTCAAAAGATGGCGTTGCTGGAAAAATGAAACGAAATCCTAATATTGCAAAAATGCCAAAGTACGATAAAACCTATATGGTTTCTCAGCTCGAAAAAATGGATGGATTGTTGGCAACTTTAAAAGCCACTGAAAATAAAGATTATGAAGAAATAATTAAACAAACGGAAGATTTTATTGCTACAGCTCGTGATTTTTTAGGAAGTGAAAATAAACCGGAGCCAACGAAACCAGAACCAACGAAACCAGAACCAACGAAACCAGAACCAACGAAAC
>CAZPDM010000051.1:23755-31008 GCA_964585305.1 uncultured Planctomycetota bacterium
ACCAACGAAACCAGAACCAACGAAACCAGAACCAACGAAACCAGAACCAACGAAACCAGAACCAACGAAAGTTGACCAGACAAAACCTACTCCCGAAGAAAAAAATGCTCAGGCTAGATTAAAAAGTATTTTTAGTTTTAGCAAAAACTACATGGCAGATGGAAAAAAATATCAGGCGATGATAGAAGAAGGTCAAAATATTTCTGTAGGTCGTTTTCATGATGTTACAATAAAATTGGAAAAATTAGTCCAAGATGCAGAGCCGCATATTAAAGTGATTTCTCAATATCCTGAACGCAATGCCGAAGCCTTAAAAACTTTTCAAGAAATTCAGGAACTTTCTCAATATCTCAATAAATTACTCAAAGAATGCCAAGCAAAAGAACTTGATGCCGCAGCAAAAGAATCTTTAAAGTATTTTGAAGAATATCTTGCAAATGCGGAAAAAGTTTTAGCTGAATATGCTAAAAGAATAGAAGCCAGTAATAACCCTGAAAATGAAGTTCGATATATTATTACAGAAGGTCTTGAGTTTAATATTAGAAAAGCTGAAGAACAGTTAGTTGGTGCTCAAAGACAGTATAGTACTCATCCTTATACAATAGAAGCCACAAAAAAATTAGAAATTGTCCAGAAAAAAGCTCAGGAAGCACGTACTCAAATTGCTTCCCTTGGTACAGTACAGCGTGCTAAAATTTACTGGAATAATGTTCAACTGCATCTTAAAAATAGCAAAAAAGAATCCGATAGAAACCAACTTAACCCTTCTTTAATACAAGCAGCCAATGCGTATCTTGAAATGATTACTTATTTGAAACAACATCAAGATATAGAAGATCTCCAAAAAGTGTTGCCCAAAATTGAAAAAGGTTTACAAGAGTGCAAAAAATCACAAATCAATGATTCTTTGGAAGTAACATTGCAAGCTATTGAGCAAAAACGATTTGGTTGGCTGGAAAATCTTTCTAATCAAGTGAAAACAATTGCTGGCGATAATAAAGAACTTCTTGATATGCTTGCAGAAAATGAAGTAAAAATTTTCCATGCTGCTTGTAAAAAAGCAGTAGAATTGGAAAAAGAATCTGTTGATAAAGATTTAGAAGGATGGAATTCTCTCTATTGGAAGAAAATCTTAATTTTTGCTCAAAAACCTGATTTCCTAAAGATAGTAGAGAAATATGCTGCTCCTATGATTACCGAACAATTAGATTTAGCACTTAAAATTCTTGAAAAATCTGATATGGCACCTGATTTACAATTGCAAGAGTTTGATAAATACTACAAAAATGCGCAATTGTTGATAGCTGGTAATCCTGAATTAGCCAAGTTAATTAAACCTTATGAAGCTAAATTTGAAACCTTAAAAATACAAGCAACAGAACGTTATCAAAAGAAACTGCAAGAAATTGCTTTGGCGGAACAAGCTGCTAAAGAACAATTTGAAAAGACTCTTTCTCCTGCTCAAAGCACAGTTTATACAGAATGGGGTAAAAAATATCCTGATAAGAAACAGGAATCCAATGGCGAAATTCAATGGGTTTATATTGAAAAAGAAACAGATTTTGAAATCGATACACATCACACATATCTTTTTGATAAAGCTGGCAAACTTGTAGGAAAAGAATCAAAACTAGTTGGCGGTGGTAAAGTATATGGTTATGCTAATGAAACCACTTGGACTAAGATTGCAGAAGTAAAGAAAAATGGTTCAATCTCTGGATACCAAAACGAAACTACCTGGACAAAAATCTTAGAAGTAAAGTCCAATGGAGAAGTTTATGGATATAGAGATGGAAGTATATGGACCCAAATTGGTGAAATCCGTTCAAATGGCCAAGTATATGGTTATTCAAGCGGTTCAACTTGGAGCCAGATTGCTGAAGTTAAATCCAATGGTGAAGTATTTGGTTATGCCAGCAGCTCTACTTGGGCAAGAATTGCTGAGATAAAACCAAACGGAGTCATTTATGGTTATAGCAGTCCTAACTACTGGAGCAAAATTGCAGAAACAACTATCCCAAATCCTAACTATCGTCTTGCGGTTTTATTATTTGTCATTTATGGTCATAGATAATTAAAAAAAGCAGCAATTTTTGCTGCTTTTTTAATTATAGCTTTTTACTATGCTTATTTTCTTTATTGAAGTAAGTCTTTTTTAAAGAAGTGTATTTTCTGTTTGAGTATCAAAAATATGAAGATTGCTTACATTGATGTTCAAAATAATTTGAGTATTTGCTTGAATATCTGCTTTTTCGACATCTGCAATTCCAGCATATTGGCCGCATTGGAAGTTTAAGTATGCGTTTCTGCCGAGGTTTTCTATAAATTCTAATTTGGCTTGAATACTGGTTGGTGTAGCTGCTGACACAATTGTGATATCTGTTGGACGTACACCTAAAGTTACTAGTTGATCATGTCGAAGATTCGCGCATTTTTCTTTTGGCAAAAGGATCGAGAAAGAATTGTTTTCTCCGATAGCATATAGCTCGGATTGGCGACTTTCAATTCTTACATTTTTGAAGATATTGATGAGAGGATTGCCTAAAAATTTTGCAACGAAAACATTTTTAGGATGGTTATATATATCAATTGGAGAGCCAATTTGCTCGATTTTTCCTCTGTTCATGACAACCAACTTTTCAGCGAGACTCATTGCTTCATGTTGATCATGAGTTACATATACAGAGGTTCTGTGGATAGCACTATTGGCATGAAGACGTTTGATTTCAATGCGCATTTGATTGCGAAGTTGAGCATCAAGAGCACCAAGTGGTTCGTCCCACAGCCAAATAGGGGTATCTTTCATCAAGCACCGGCCAATTGCAACTCTTTGTCTTTCGCCACCAGAGAGCATAGCAGGTTTTTTGTCAATGAGGTGTCCAAGTTTTAATAAGGCTGCAACTTCTTGGATTTTTTTCTCAATTGATTCGCGAGGAACTTTTTTCAATTCTAATGCAAAGCTCAAATTTTGTCGAGCAGTAAGATGAGGATACAAACCGTAATCCTGGAAAACCATACTGACGCCACGATGACCAGGAGCTAATTCATTAACTCGTTTTTCATCAATTTTGATTTCGCCAGAAGTAATGTCTTCCAAACCTGCAATCATGCGTAAAGAGGTTGTTTTGCCACAGCCTGACGGGCCAACCATAACAACAAATTCGCCTTGTTTAATTTCTAAATCCAATGGCCCAATCTCAACAAATTCGCGTTTTTTAGTTTGGCTGTTAAAGAAGGAATATTTTTTGAAAACTTGCGAAAACTGAATCATATTTTTTTGTTCCTTTATTTTTTATGGAAAAATATGCGTTCTGTTTTGACTTGTTGCAGACGCACATCTTTTAGCCTTTGGTTGCTCCAGCAGATAGACCGGAAACAATATAACGATGCACAGCCATAAACATAGCAGAAATAGGCAAAGCTCCTAATAGACATGCTGAGCAGAACTTGCCCCAAAAACTTTCAAATCGTCCTGTGGCAAAGTTTTGAATGCCTACTGCAAATGTATAAAGTTCTTGATCGCGTAACAAAATAGAAGGTAAAATAAAGTCGCTATATGTTCCAATGAAAGTCAATATTGCAACAACGCTTAAAATTGGTGTACTCAATGGAATAACAATTTTATAAAAGCATTGGAAAGGTGTACAACCATCAAGAATAGCAGCTTCCTCTACAGATTTTGGCAATGTATCAAAGTACCCTTTAATCAACCAAATATTAAAAGGAATGCCACCGAGATAGACTAAAATAAGACCTGCGTGGGTATTATTACCCATCCAGGGAATGAGATTCCCTAACCAATTTAAGATTAAGAAAAATGCAACAATAGACATGACTGCGGGGAACATCTGCAAAAGCATCAAGGCTAACAGAGCAGTATTGCGATGTTTAAAATTAAAACGAGAAAGTGCATACGCTGAAGATGTGCTAAGTAGTACCATAAGAATAGCTGTAATTCCAGAAACCTTTACGCTATTCCAAAGCCATAGCAAACATTTTGAAGGCTCAAGATTTTCCCCAGGTTTAGGGTTATCAATACCAACTACATAGCGCATATTATCCCATGTAAAATTTTCAGGAAAGCGTCCAGTTAAACGTTCGTTTGGATCAAAGGCTACCGCCGCAATATATACAACAGGATAAAGAACAACAATTAAAATAGCGATCAAAAAAAGGTGGCGTGCCAAAATGCTCATCTGTTTTCGAGCGCGTAAAAAATTAGCGTTATTCATGTTTTACCCTTCTTTCGTTTTCGATGATCCGGATAACCCAGATAATTTAAATTGGAATAAAGTTACAAAAGCAAGCATCGAAAACACAACAATTGCCAAAGCGCAAGCCATTCCATAGCGTTGTTCATTTACGAAGGAAATTTTGTAAATATAACTTACTAAAATATCGGTCGCGCCAGCAAGAGAGTTAAGATCAACGGATGGGCCGCCAGCAGTTAACAAATAAATTGCTGCAAAATTATTGAAATTAAAAGCAAAGCTGCCAAGTAAGAGAGGTGCGACTGCGGGCAAAATCAATGGCATGGTAATTTTGCGGAAAGTATTCCACGCGCTGGAACCATCAAGGATAGCACTCTCATAAATAGAGTTCGGAATAGATTGCAAAATACCTGTGGTAACGATGAACATATATGGAAAGCCAAGCCATAAATTGACAAGCAAACAACTTGCTTTTGCCCAGAATGGATCACCAAGCCAAGGAATTGCTGAAATACCAACTTGTTGAAGGGCAAGATTTACAACACCAAATTCCTTATTTAAAATTCCCTTAAACATCAAGACTGCAATAAAAAAGGGAATAGAATAAGGGATGATCAGCAAAACGCGATAGAACATCTTGAAATGCAATTTTTTGTTGTTGACTAACAAAGCCAATGAAATTCCTAATGCAAAGCAGAAAAAAACGCTCAAAAAAGCCCAAGCTATATTCCAAAAAAATATGCGCAAAAATGGCCCGCGTAATTCTTGGTTGAAAACTAAATCTGAGAAATTTTTTACGCCAACCATACATCTAAAGCCTGGATATAAATTTTCACCATCTTGGCTTTGAAAGAAGCCTTCTTTGATATTTATAGTATAAGTTTTTCCATTTTTTTTATGGCGCAATTCTTGTGGAGAAGAAGATTCAAAAACAGATAAACTTCCAATAAGTGATTCCAAGCCAGAAACATAAATAATATCATTGTTAGGTAGTATAATTTCTCGATCTTTGAGACTACGATATTGTGAAACAAGTACTTTTCTATCAGTTATCACTTCTAATGTAGGTTTTTCTGAAACAGATTGTAATTGTACTTTTCCTTGAGAAGGAATTTTTCCAAAATATTTTGAAATGTTTGTATAAACATACATAGAAAGACTATTGTCTTGCTCTCGTAGAATTTCATAAGAATAGCGAAATTCGTCCTTTTGCCCAAGTAAAATTTTATAAGATTCTTCTGGTGTTTGAAAATGACCTGTTCCATAATTAGAAAAAGCAACAATAACTGAAAATAGAACTGGTACTGCAATAAATAGAAGAAAAGTCAAAATACCTGGAAAAATATAGCGATAAGGATAGGCTTTAGGATGGAGAAAAATAAAGCAACTACCGATTAAACAAATCATTGCAAATACTGCAATCCATGAATTTCCTGTTGCTAGCAATGCAAAAACAAGCCACAATCCTATTGCTATACCTAAAATTCCTATAGCTCCTAATAAGAATTTCACGATTGAAAATTCTCCTTTCTTGTCAATCCAAGAGAGTTTATTTTTGCCAGAATTGTTTTGCCTTTTGTAAAGATTCTGCTATTTTTTCTTCAAGAACCTTAGGATCTTGTTCCTTTAAAGACAACATAAAAATTTGTTCTAGTAAAGAAGCAAAAGCTGGCCACATCTTGCTTGTAGTAGGGCTATTGGGCATAGGAATTGCTTTGGTGGCGGTTTTTAACCATATAGATAAATCTGGATTTGTTTCGGAAAGTTTTTTTGCAACATCACTTCTACTGGGGCAACGTGGGTCTTTTTCGTAGAAAGATTTTTGTCCTTCAAAAGTCATTACATAATCTTCAATAAATAAACGAGCGATATGTTTTTTTTCTTTTGTCAAATTTTCGCGAATCATCAAACCATGTACACCACAAAATGGCGATAAGGGTTTGCCATCTAATGTAATATCAGATAATGGAATTAACCCATAATCAATGCCAACTTTTTTTAGCTCGAATATGCACCACGGGCCATTGATCATCATTGCTAATTTATTTTCTTTGAAAAGTCCCATCATTAGATCATAGCCAACTTCTTGAGTTACAATTCTCTTAGAAACTAAATTGGCTAAAAATTTTGCTGTTGTTAATCCATTTGCATCATCTATATTATTAAGAGTTTCTTCCAATGTTGCACGCCCACGTGCAAAAAAGGCAAAACTAAAATACCAATTTTTCATATCCCATAAAAATGCCCAAGTATTGGTTTCAGGATTATTAAGTTTTTGTGCTAAAGCAGCAATTTCTTCCATAGTTTTGGGAACATCTGAAATGAGCTTTTTATTATATATCAGAGTAGCAGATTCAATATCATAGGGATAGCCATAGACTTTACCATTATAAGTAAATCCCTGAATTGTAGCAGGCAATAGGCTATCTCTCAATTTATCGGTAAAAACAGTCTGAGAGATATATGCGTCCATAGCTAAATTTCCACATATATCATGCGCCCAACAGGCAATATCTGGCAAATCATTGCCTGCTCCAGTTGCAGCAGCTGATTTAAATTTTTCAACAATACCAGCTAAAACAATAATTTCAACTGTATATTCTGGAAAATCTTGATTAAAAAGATTGGCAGGAACTTCTAGACCTGCTTTTACTGCTGGTGAAGAAACCCAAATAACAAGTTTTTCTGGTTGGGCAAAAATAGCAAGATTCATTGCTAAAACAAGAAAAAGACATGCTAAAATCTTCATAAAAGATTAGCGGAAAACCGCCCTCCGTCAAAATCTTATAGTTTGACTGTACGTTTAACTTTAAAGAGGCATTTTATACAAAAGAATCTTGCAAGTCAAGTTTAAAAAAATTTGACTACTTTTTTTCTAGGAATTTTCTTGACAATTTCTTAAAAAATTGCTACAATTTTTATGATTTTTTTCGCCACCCTGGCTCAATGGTAGAGCAACGCATTCGTAATGCGTAGGTTAAGGGTTCAAGTCCCTTGGGTGGCTCTTTTTTTTTGCAAAATTTTTTTTCATTTTTTTTATGC
>CAZPDM010000052.1:0-30931 GCA_964585305.1 uncultured Planctomycetota bacterium
ATTTTCCTTTGGCGATCATGGCCCTCTGTTGCTTAATTTTCTTAGTCCAAATACTGTTGACAACTTACTTAGCCAACAGTTCGCACCCATAACATCATCCTTAATTATTTTTTACTTTATGTTATGGATTCTTTTATTTTTTTCCAAACTTATTAATTTTATTTTTTTATCTAATTTCTTTTATCTTTTTTTCAATCAATATGTTAGTAGTTTTATTGAACTAGCAACTTGGGTATAAATATATTTTTTTAACTTATTCTATATTTTATTCTATATATTTATTTTATAACTTTTTTATTAACAACATATTATATCTTTTTTATTATAAATAAAAATTTTAAACAAGAAGATTTTCTTATATAAAATTTTTGTTGACAATAATACCTATTACATGCTAAAATAACACATCATTTCCCGAATGGTTCGGGTCAATGTTTTTTTAAGAGTACAAAATATAATATGATGTATCCTAACTATTGTTTACTGGATACTGAGCGAATTTATTGTGTCGCAGATAATCTTCTGCGGTATCTACACTTTGGAGGTTATAAGTCTTGGCGATTATCTCTGTAAAGACACTTTTAGAAGCGGGCGTACATTTTGGACACCGTGTAAGCCGTTGGAACCCTAAGATGGCCCCTTTTATTTTTGGCCGTCGCAACCTTATTCATATTATTAACTTAAGCGAAACTGTTAAAGGTCTAATTCGAGCTTACTATTTTCTTAAAAAATTGACTGCCGAAGGCCAGAGTGTGTTGTTTGTTGGCACCAAACGGCAAGCCAAGCTAGTGATTCGACGAGAAGCCGAACGTTGCAAAATGTCTTATGTAGCAGAACGTTGGCTAGGCGGTACCTTAACTAATTTTACTACTATCCATACTCGGTTAGCACGTCTTGAAGAACTTGAAAATATGGAAAAAGATGGCTCCATAGATAGTATGGGCAAAAAAATGGCTTCCACATTACGACGTGAAAAACGTAAAATTGCTCGCAACCTTGAAGGTATTCGCCAAATGGATAAACTTCCTGGCGCAATTATTATTGTAGACCCACAAAAAGAACATCTGGCGGTACATGAGGCTGCCAAGCTCAATATTCCAACTATTGCTTTAATGGATACTGATAGCGATCCAGATTTGATTGATATTCCTATCCCTGGCAATGATGATGCTATGCGTTCTATCGAAATCATCTTCGGTAAATTAACCGATGCTATTGTTGCTGGCCAGGCGGAATGGGAAGACAAACAAAAACTCGATGCCAAACGTAAACAAGAATTTAGTCCAAATCGACAAGGCGAAGAAGGCCGTCGTGATTTCCATGGCCGCCGAGATAATCGCGATCGTCGGGACAGGACTAATCAACCTAAAGATGGCACGATTCAACAAGCAATAAATGCTGCACCTCACACTGGTGAACGTGGCGAACGTACTGGTGGAAGTAAGGGCGGCAATCGTAATCAAAAAAATCGTAGTGGTGGACAGCAACGTGGCGGACAACGTCATAATGGAAATCGTCCATCCGGTCGTAACAATTACGAAAAAGGCACCAGCAATAAACCTTTTAAACCTGCTGAAGGCGAAAATATTTCTCAAAACACACCAACAACTGAACCTCCAGCGGCTCCTCCAAGTAATCAACAATAGCAATATTGTTGTTGGGATATTATATGCTGGTTAATATTTAATGGAAGGATTTGCTATTTTTGAAGCAAATTCTTCCTAAAACCAGCTATAAATTTCCCATAATTGTTATTTTTTGTTGGAAAATATTGCCAAGAAAACCGCTATGCTTGCATAGCGGATGAATTGGTCATATATCATACCTTTATTTTCCTTCAAAATTTTTCGATGAAAAGATTTAGAAAATTTCCTAAGAAAGGACTAGCCAATGGCGGTATCTAGCGAATTGGTAAAAGAATTACGCCAACGTACAAATTCTGCAATGATGGATTGCAAAAAAGCTCTTGAAGAGTCTAATGGTGATTTAGAAAAAGCAGTTGAATATTTGCGTAAAAAAGGTTTGGCTGATGCACAAAAAAAGGAAGCTCGTTCTGCAACAGCCGGACGTATTTTCTCTTATATTCATAATAATAATCAAATTGGTGTTTTGTTAGAACTCAACTGCGAAACAGATTTTGTTGCAAATACTGATCAATTCCAAGAACTTGGCCGTGATTTATGCTTACAAATCTGTGCTATGCAACCAACAGTTGTCAGTCGCTCTGATTTCAGCAAAGATACTATTGATCGCGAAATGGCTATCTATCGCGAACAAGTCAAAGATAAACCAGAAAAGATTCAAGAAGGCATTATCAATGGAAAACTAGAAAAATTCTATAAAGATTTTGCCTTGATGGAACAGTCTTTTATTAAAGATGAAACTCTTACAATTAAACAACTCATTGACTCTAAAATTGGTACTATTAAAGAAAAAATCTCTGTAAAACGATTTGTACGATTCCAAATAGCAGAAAAATAATTTTATGCTGCACGCGTGTCTAAATGAAAAATAGACACGCGCAGCGTACTATACTATATTAGTTTTTTATCTTAATTTGGGCCTTTGGAAGGCGGAAACTATTATGCAAAACCATTGTTGCTATAAACGAATTTTATTAAAAATTAGCGGCGAAAGTTTTGGTGGAAACCATATCTTTTGCTTAGACACAGCCAAAAATATCATTCAAGAAATTGCACAACTCCATCAACAACACCTAGAATTAGGAATAGTCATTGGAGGTGGCAATATTGTTCGTGGTGGTATCATTTCTAAATCTGGAATCGATCGAGGGGCTGGTGACGCAATGGGCATGATGGCAACCGCAATCAATTCTGTTCTTTTAGAAGAGCTTTTATTAAAAGAAGGAATTCCTGCAAAAGTTCTTACAACTCGTACTATTGAAGGAGTTGGAGAATTATACCAACGCCACAAATGCCTAGAATATTTAAATACTGGAAAAATAATTATTTTTGCTGGCGGAACAGGACATCCTTATTTTACTACTGATACTGCTGCTGCTCTTCGAGCTGTAGAAATTTCTGCGGATTGCTTGTTAAAAGCAACCCGAGTAGATGGTGTGTATAATGATGATCCTCTGAAAAATCCTAATGCTAAAAAATTTGATTTTTTAACTTATAATCAAGTTTTAACTGGCCAATATCATGTTATGGATTTTACAGCAATTTCCTTTTGCATGGAAAATCGAATGCCTATTAGAGTATTTGATCTTATGGGAAAAGGAAATATGATCAGAATTATGCAGGGCGAAAATATCGGGACTTTAGTCGCTGATACAATTCCATCAGCTAACTCATAAGTTTGTCATAACTAGAAAGGAATTAGCATGGCTAATTCTCCTACTTTTGACCAAGTTGTCAAAACAACTGAAGATGCAATGAGTAAAGCATTAGATTTTTTTGCTAATGAATTACGCGGAATTCGTAGTGGTCGTGCCACACCAGGGTTGGTTGAAAATGTTAAAGTTGATAACGAAGGCAACCCTACTCCACTCAAAGGTCTAGCAACTATTGCTATTCCAGAACCACGCATCATTGTAATTAAACCCTTTGTTGCTTCAGCTCTTAAAAGTATTGAAACTGCTATTGCTAAAGCAAATCTAGGTTTTAATGTTGCCAATGATGGCAAATTATTAAGAATTACAATACCTCCTTTGTCTGAAGAAGGCCGACAAAAATACATTGGCCAAATTAAAGACATGGCAGAAAAAGCAAAAGTTTCTGTTCGCAATATCCGCCAAGATAATAATAAAAAAGTTAAACAATTAGAAAAAGAATCTAAATTAAGTGAAGATGATTCAAAACGCCTACAGACTAAGATTCAAGACCTTACCAAAGTCTATGAAGATAAAGTAAATAAGAAATTTGAAGAAAAAAAGAAAGAAATTTTAGAATTTTAGAAAAAAAAGACTTGACAAATGGCAGGTGTTGTGATATAATATATAGCGTAAAATAAAAGTTGGGGGCATAGCTCAGTCTGGTAGAGCAGCAGCCTTTTAAGCTGTTGGCCGAAGGTTCAAATCCCTCTGCCCTCATTAAAGTCTGACATCTGAAAAAGATGTCAGACTTTTTTTTATAAACCATCCTTTTTTAAAAAAAGGAATTTTATGAAATTGCAAATAATAATAATATTCTTAGTTTCTATATCTAGCATAGGCTGTGTAGAGAGAGAAATGGTCATTTTTTCCGATCCTCCTGAAGCACAAGTTTGGTTAGATGGAAAAACAGTTGGCAATACACCTGTAACAGTCCCATTTTCTTTTTATGGGAAAAGAGAAATTAGTTTATATCGTCCTGGATATGAAATTTATACGATTGTGCAAGAAGTCAAAACTCCTTGGTATCAATATTTTCCAATAGATTTTTTTACTGAATTTATGATTCCTCTAAACTATAAAGATCAACAAGTCTTTTCCTATACACTAAAGCCTCATTTATCACAAAGCTCAGAGAATAAAGATAAATTACAGAATCGTGGGCAGGAATTTCAGAAAAAGTTGCAGAAATAATAAAAAAACACCAATATTTTATTGGTGTTTTTTTATTTTGAACTCTCAATTAAATATTTTTGGAGACGGATTCGTGTGTTTATTACTTCTGCTGCAATACCACGAACTATCCAAATAGGATCATTCAAAAATTTTTGCAAGTAAGGCTCAATATCAAAGTCAGGATGTGAAATTTTTTCGAGAGCTTTTAAAGCTTGTGCGCGAACATACCATTTCTTATCATTTAAGCCTTCTAATGAATATTCTAAAAGAGTTTGCCTGCCACGTTTCCACCTTCGAAATCTAGTTGAATCCTGTTGTTGCTCTACAGCATCGTAAAAAAGAATTTTTGAAACAGTTCTTAAAGAAAACCATCTTATTAGAGAAGATGGATGTTTTAAGCTTAATCCTAAATCAGAAAGAGCATATCTTAATTTATAATCTGATCCAGAATACCCTAAAAGCCATATTGCAGGTATTCTAAACAAAGCAAATGGAGAAGAAAGCAAAGAAGTAAATAAACTTCCTAGAATGCTTAGAAAACCTATTTTTAAATAAAAAGAAAAAAGTATGGAGATACTTAAAAAAATAATAATAGAGGAATCTGGAGAGGCATTAAAATAAAATTGAAACCGTGATATAAGAAGAAATCCTAAAACAGAAATACATATTTTAATAACATTCCAATATTTCCAGGAAAGATGTCCTTCTTGTTTTTCTTTAAGGATACTTGATAAGGAATAATTTGGTAGAAATAACAAAATAAAGAGAAAATTTATTGGCTCTAATCCTCCGATAAGCCCCCAAATAATATTCCGATGTTTAAAAAGAGCTATGCTTATAGAAGTAGAAAAAATTAAGATAATAACTAAATAATGATAATTTAACCCTTTCGGTCCTAAATCAGATAAATATGGCAAAGGTAAGCGGGAAAAATATATATTTATATAGAAAACTACTAATGTAAAAATAATTGCAGAGAATATATCTAAGATAACTAAAAAACAGGATTTCCAATGCTTCCATCGAAAAAGATCAGGACTCCAAGTAAAGTGGGATTTGTGACGTAATTGAGAAGTATCTTCTTGCGGGATTACTACTTCTCCTGTAATGGGAAGCTCTTTTTCTTCTAGTTCTAGAAGAGAAGTTCCTGAGTTATCGGCAATTTTCTTTTGAGAATCTTGCGGAGGTGTTACTGAGATCATTTCTTCAGGATTTTTTGTAATATTAGTAGATTGTCTGGCAAGTTTCAATTGCTTCTCGTTCAAAGAAGGTTGACGTTGCCCATCTGATAAAGAAATTGAATTTCCTTGGGATAAATCGTTTTTAGAAATTTTTTGAGTTTTTCCTAAAATAGGAGATTTTATCTCTTTTTTTTCATTACCTTGTATAGCTTGCGCTGCTTTTCCTGCATCTTCTAAAGCTCTGGCTGCTTTTGCAACAGCTTCATCGAATTCTTGAGAAACTTCTTTTTCTTTTAATTTTTTATTTAAGCAGGAATGATTTTTTTCAAATAGTTCTAAAATTTGTTGCAACTCTTTTAACAAAGTATTGCTAGAAAATCTTTGCAAGAAATTCTTTTGTAAAATATGATCCAATACTGCTTGGAGTTTTTGGTAAATAGAATGATAGTTTTGGAAATAATCTTGTGGAATATTTTCGTTTAATAAAGGAATAGGCAGGCTTAGTATCTTGTTTACTGTTATTTTAGGATCGTGTGCAGCAAAAGGAGAGTTAGGCTGCCAAGTTAAAAATTGGTATATAAGAACACCAAAACTAAAAATATCGCTTTTAAAAGTTATTTGCTGTTGTAATTGTTCCGGGCTTAGATAGCTTAAATTCAATGATTGATAGTTTGGAAGATCAAAGCTTTTATTGTAGTCTATTTTTTCTTTCTTTATTTCTATACTATGAATAAAATTAGTTAATAAAATTTGCCGCCTCGCAACATCTAAAAAAATATTTTCTGGTTGTAGATTTCCTATAATAATGCCTTGATTATGTAAATAATCTATGGCTTGGCTTATTTGAACAATTAAATATAAAACTATATCTAATTCTATACTATCTGGAAATTGTTGGATGGCTTCTTTTAAGGTAATTCCTCTGAAGGGAGAATAAATAACGAATATTTCGTCTTCAATTTCTAATAAATCTAAAGCTTTAGCAATATTAGGATGTTCTAGTCCTGCGAAACAATAATATTCTTTAATCAACTGTTCTTGAAAAATATTACGTTGAAGAGAGGGAATAGCTTGAGCAATTTTTTTTATTAAAACCCCGCATTTTCTTTCTAAATCCCATCCCACATAAAGTTCAAAGCCTTCATTTTCCCAAACTTTTCTATACAAGATAAAATCTTTAACTTTTTTTTGTATTGAAATAGTTTCTTTATCCGGTTCGGAAACTGAAACTTGTGAAAAAACTTGTTCAACAGTTTTTGCCATTTCTGCAATAACTGGGACCTCAGATTGTTTTCCAATATACAATTCTAATAGTAATCCTAATTCATCAGCTAGTTCTCTAGCGTAAGCCAAACGACGTTGTGGATTTTTTGCCAAAGCTTGTTGGAGAATTTCAGAAATATTACGGTAAACAGTGCGTTCTAATTTAGTCAAATTTTCAGGAAGCTGGCGCATTAAAGGAGGAAGCTGCATTTCAATAATATTTTGCATAATCACCATCTTATGCTCTGCATGAAATGGTGAATGTGGCAACCATAAAAAAAATTGATATAGTGTTAATCCTAGGGAAAATATATCACTGCGTTCGGAAATACTACCTCGCACTTGTTCTGGGCTAAGATATGATGGTGTGCCTAAAACAAAACCATGTTCTGTTAAAGAAGATGTTTCCTCATCTAAACTTTTGCATATTCCTAAATCGACTAATTTTAGATGCTTTCGATCGTTACTAATAATAATATTTTGAGGTTTTACATCTCGATGCAAAATTTGAGAATCATTAAGAACAGCAACCGCTAAACAAATTTGCCTTGCTAAATCTAGTTGTTGTTGTAAGGTTAAACTTCTGGACTGATTTTTAATCAAACGATATAGAGACGTTCCTTCCACAAATTCCATAACTAGAAATAATGTTTCCATCTCTTCAAAAAAGTCATAAGCTTTAACTAAATTAGGATGATGTATTTTTCTCAGAAAATAATATTCACGACGAAAACGTTCTATCATTGCTGAGTTAATAGGATTGTTAGTTTTTAAAGCAATCCGTTTAATTGCAACATTTCTTTGGTTAATGCAATCTGTTGCTTTATAAACTGCTCCCATACCACCTTGTCCGAGCTTTTCTACTATTTTATATTGATTATGTAAAAGTTTGCCGCTTTCAGGATTAAGAGGAGAATCTCCAAAAAGTTCTCTAATACTTTCTTGTGGATCGCTCATAATTCCTCTCTAAAAATTTTGCTATTAAAATTTTTTGAGATACTCCAGCCATTATATGGTGGAGAGGATATTTCTTTTTTAGTTAGAAAGATTTCCTTTAAGAAGGAAAAATAATAAAAAACCAACTTTAAGCATAAATCTTAAAGTTGGTTTTAATAATTTCTAAAGAAAATCTACTTATTTAAATTAGCTTCTAAGTCTTTAAACCATTGATCAATTTCTTTCATGTCTTGATTGCGTTTGGATTCAGGATCATCTGCTTTATATGCAAAATTTTTCTGAGCAATTTGATTAAGCAAATTTACTGCAAAAAGACGAATATAAACATTAGGAGATTCAACTTCTCCAATGAGTTTACGTAGTTTAACTAAATCTTCTTTTGCTTTTACTTCAGTTAAATTCCCCATAAAAGCAATCAATTTATTCTTTTGATCTTGGGCATCTAACCAAAGATTAAGTTTTTCTTTAATTATATTTTTATTATCTAAGGTTTCTGTCCAAGTAATGTCTTTTTGGGTTAATTCACGAAGTATAGAAAATGCTTTGTTCGCAATTTCAATATTAGCATCATCTAAATATGTCATAACTTTTCGGAATGTAGAGAAATTTGCTTCGCTTTGCAAACCATTATTAATAGATGCAATGCTGTCATTTAAAATCAACTCGCTCTTGTGAGTACGGATCCATTCCACAACATTAGCTTGATTTTCTAATTTTTGAGCAGTTTGTTTTTGGAACCATTGTAAGCTCATATTGGCAATTTCAGCTTCTGGATCATTGAAATATGTCAAAATCTTCTGGGCTTCAGATTCATGATCGATATGAGTAAAAGCAGGTGTATTTTTGATAAGTGTTTCAATGTTATTTTTACGCAAAGAAATAGAACGAATAATATCTTTTTTCTGTTTATTTAGCCAAATTTTCCAATTGCTATTATCTTGGTAGTTCTTTTTGCTAATATTCTTTAAAGCAGCTAAAGCAGCTTCTTGAACTGGAGTAGCTTCATCTTTAAGAGCATTTACTAAAGATTCTACAAGAGTAATAGATTGTAAAGAAAGAAGTTTAGATTCGACAAGTTTCTTTTCATTTGATTTGACTTCATTCAAACGTCTTTCTTGATCAACACCAATAGGAAAAACTTTTTCTTGGAACCATTTTTGCCAATGTAAAGCTGTTTCTAAACGGATATTTTCCGGTGCATCTGCTGCATAACCAAAATCTTCACGAATTTCAGATTGCGCATAATTTCTTGCGTATTGAGAAAGGGCTTCAAAAGCAACTTGGCGGTCGACAAGCTCTTCAGAAAGTAGGAAATTGACTAAAATTCCGATCTCGGCAACAGTTTGAGAAGTAGTTGCTTTTTCAGAATTTTTTACATTTTGGGCACATTGCAACATTTGTTCGCGTTTTAGAAGACTACTTCCTTTTTGAGTAAGCCAATTTTGCCATTTTTCTAGGCTTTCTTTTTGTCCATTAGGCTCTAAATTGGGTTGATAACCAAAAGTATTTTGGGCGATGGGAGAAAGACTGTTGAATGCTATTTCTCGAGTTTTTACATCGGTTTCTTGGAGTGCACCGACTAGCAGTCCTGCATCATTCCATTCATCACGAGTCAATACTTTTGTTAATTTTTCGCTAGTTTTTTTGATATGATCAAGATAGGCCTGACGGCGATTGCCAAGTTCTGCTTTAGCATCTTGTATCCATTTATTCCATTTTTCAATAGCAGCAAGACGTTCTGTTTCGATTGCGGCAGGATTATATCCAAAATCATTTGCAGCAAGTTTTTTCAGAGCTTCTATAGCTTTTTGACGTAAAGGATAATGGAGATGATTTAAAACAGCAACTAACTGAGCAGCAGCTTGAATGTCTGCATCTTTTTCAATTGTTTGCAAGGCAAAGGCGTCTTTTAAATCAACAGAAATTTTTTCGGCATCTAAAGCAGCTTGACGAAGTTTATCTTCAAAAATTACAATTTTTTCATCTAAGCGATACAAAATATCTTCTTTTGTTTTAGTATCATCAGATATTTTATAATCGTTAATAGGCAGCCCTTTTTGCTTAAAAATTTCTAGATATTTTTCTTGGATAGAAGGATGACTTGTACTATCGTTAATCATTTTTTCTACGATGTTTCGCATATTTTCGCAACCTTCGATAGTATTAAGATCGCCTTCTAATTTTGCAATCTTTTCAAGCTTTTCAGGAAGTTCTTTGGCTTGTGCTTCAACTTCAGATTGAAGTTTTTCTAACCATTTTTCGATGTGTTCTATATCTTGATTGCGATCTTCTATTGTTCCATTATTACGGAATGACTCATCTTTATTAAATTTGCTGACATATTTGAATGCTTCTGCACGTACTTCAGGATATTCACTCTTGAGATATGCTATTGTTTTTTGCAATGCATTGGCTTCCTGAGGTGTAGAAATTTGTTGAATTGTTTGAAGAGATTGAGTACTTTCTTCTAATAGTTTAAGATCGCTGTCAATATGTAATTTAGCTTCTGCAGCACTCCATTTGGGCAACCATTCTCGAACAGATTTTGTCCATTCTTCTTTGGCTTTTTCATCTTGGCCGTAATCAATTGGCTTAAGTTCTAATTTAGTATTAGTAAGTTTTTCAATAGCATTCCAAGTTGCCTGGCGTACAGATAAGGTATCATCTAAAAGCAAATTTCCCAATTCTTTTGCCATATTGCGATTGCCAAGATCACTTAAAAAATTAGCAATCTCTGTGCGAATTTGAGGTTCTTTATCTTTTAAAAGAGAAAGAATCTTTTCAGTCATGGCATTTTGTAATTCTGTAGTTTTGCTTTCTTGGAACATTACAACAAGTCTTTCTCGTAGTTTAGCATGATCAATATCTTCTGCTGTAAACTTTTGGGCTAGCTCTTGGATTTGTTGTTGTACTTGATGTAATTGCCACCAGAATTGCCATTTTAATTGATTCTCAACTTGTTTTGCTCGTTCTTGAGTAGGATCAAATGGGAAATTTTGTCCGGAAAGATTAAGAAGTGCTTCATAAGAAGCTTGACGAACTTTTACAAATGGGCTGTTTAAATCGTTAATAAGAGAGCCAATTACATCAGTCATTTTCAATTGAGAAGCTAAACGAATAGCTTGTTCACGGACATTAGGATTTGCATCAGAAAGAAGTTTTTGAACGGTTTCAGCATTTGAGAAATTTAAACGAGATAGCCAGAATAGTGCTTCTTCACGAACACGAGAATCTGTGTCGTTTAAAGATTTAATTAATGTGTCTGGTATAGCTTCTTTAGGATCATGACTACGTGCGATTGTCTTTACAACAAATAGACGTACAGATGGATCTTGGTGTGCAGAAGATTTTTGAACGATTTCGCTTTTCGCATCCCAACCAAGATTATATAGAGCTTCTACTGAAAGAAGACGTACTTCTGAATTTTCAGAAGATAAAAGTTCTACAAGAATTGGCTGTGCTTGCTCTAGATTTCCTAATTGACCTAATAAGCGGACTAATTTAACTTGAGTTGTAATTTCAGAAGTCTTAATTTGACTCAAAAGTATACCAACTATAGTTTTTTTAGTATCGCCGGTAATTCGAAGCAAATTTTTTTGTGCGCGTAAAGAGATAGCAGCAGGAGAATATAGATAAGATTCTAGCCATTTTCCTGCGTTGGTTAGAGAATCTATAAGAGTAGTATTCTTATCAAGCCATTCAACAAAAGAATCTTTTGTAGCAAGAATTTCTGTAGAGATATAGTTAGTTTGGCGTAAGACTTCTAATGCTTTTGTAATGACATCTTGGTTATTGCTTTTCTTAATTATGTCAACTAAAACAGAAATATCTTGTAGATAGAAAATTGGTTGTAATTTTTCCAAAGCATATTTCAAAACCAGTCCATCGTCTTTTGCTGTAGAAATGATAGAGAATAATAATTCTCTTCGTGTGGAAAGAGGTAGATTATCAACAAGACTCATTACAATTTTAAGCAATGTATCAGGAGCAACAAATTGAATGAGGTTTTTAAGTTGATTTTGATGTAGAGCTTGTTGTTCTTTATTCAAAGAAGAGAAAATCGTAATGCGAATATTAGGATCTACTTCTCGAATAAAATGGAAACTTGCCATTGTCATAAATGGAACATCCTGCAAGTTAATGAGACTTTGATATGCAGTATGTCGGACTTCTACATTTCCATCAGAAGTAGCAAAACGTAGTACAGCGGTTGCAGCATCATCATTGAAACGTGCTAGAGTTTTTAATAAGATAACTTTTTGTGCAGCATTTTCAGCAGTTGCAAATGCTTGAGTTGCAGCTTTCAAACCTACATTTCCTAATGCTAGCAACGCATTTTGTGCATCAATAAGTTGTTTTTCATCACCAGAAAGAATTGTTTTTAATAGTTGTTCACTATTTTGCCATTTTTTCAACCAATCTTGCCAAAGTTGGATTGCAACTTCTTGTTGTTCTATATTAAAATTACTAGTAATTCCTGTAATTTTGTCTAATATTTTTGCAATATTTTGTGCAAGAGTAGGTTCTTTTTCTGGTAGCAACTTTAATAGACTTTCTACTTCTTTTTGTTCTAGAATTGAAGAAAGTATATCAAGTGCTGTTTTTTTAGATTCGGCAGTAGTTAATTTCTTTAATAATTCAGGAATTGCAGCTTTTAATTCTTTGTTGAATTTTTTTGCAAATGCTGGCAATACAGCTAAATCAGGAGTTTCTAAAGCGATAGCTTTTTGAAATAATGGCAATGCTTTTTCGGCAGAAAAAGTTGCAATATTTTCGTATAAAACTTGTCGCCAAGCAGAATCTGTTGAAGTTGTTAAACTGATGAGATAATCAACGGTTTCTTCTTTTTTAAATTGAACTAATTGTGTTAGAGCTTCTTTACGTAAAAGAAGATTGGTATCATTTGCAAGGATATTTTGTAATGATTTGAGAACTTTGTCATAAGAGAAAGTTCCAAATAAACTAACAATCATGCTTCGGACAGAATTTTCTGTTTCTGCTTGCAAAATTTTTTCTAAAACTTCAAGATGATTTTCTTTAATTTGTGCCTTAACAAGCATCAACCAAGCTAATCGTAAAGAGGCATTCTTTTGTTGAGGGAGAATTTCTAGGACAAGACTTGCAACATCTTGTTTTTCAACTTTGAGTAATTGTTTGATCGCTTCAGTAATGACTTCTTCAGAAACATTGCTTTTTACAATTTCTTGTAGTTTCCCAACGTTATTTTCTAAATCTTCAATAGCAATTGCTTGTAAAAGGTATGCTTGGCTGGCTGGGTTTTTTTGTTTAGCAAAAGAATCCAACAATTGAACAGCAGTAATTGCCTTTTGTTTTTTAAGACTTGGAATAACTATTTTTAAAGCAGCTTCAGGTATTTCATTGGAAACTAATTTTAATAATTCTTGTTGAGCTTTTGGTTCATCAACTAAAATTTGGCATAATTTAATTTGGATATTTTCTGCTTTTTCTGTAGCCAAGAAAGGAATGAGCTTTTCAATGTTTTCTTTACTTTGTTCCTGGATTTTTGCGATTAAAATAATTTTTTGATTTTCGTTAAAATTTGTAAAATTAGCAAGTAAACTGTTCCATTCTTGAAAGCTAACAAGCAATTCAAAGCTAATAGCTTGGATATCCTTATTTTGACTGGTTAAATTAGAAGCCAAAATTGTGTTAAGTTCAGGATGATTGAGTTTTTGTGCAACCAAAACGTTCAAAACTAAAAGAGAATTGTTTGCATCATTAAGTTGGGCTTTTAAAAATTCTAAAGATTGTGCATCTTTTTCTGCAACAAGATAGGCAGCTAGCCAAATCTTGTCAGAATCTGCTAATTTAGCAAAGGCTTCTTTTAGCACTGTGCGAATTTCTGGAGTATTTTTGCGAGTGTTAATTTTTGCAAGAGTTTCTAGTGCAACTAGACCTGTTTTATCAAGGTTTTTGCTTACTGCAATGAGATGTTCAATGCTATCTATAATTGGGAAATATCCTAAAATGCGAATCAACGCTTGTTGGGTAGCTTCATTTGTATTAGCATATATTCCTAAAATGCTAAAAACTGCAACTTCTCCCTGATCAATAATTTTAGGAGTTAATTCAGCTTGTTTTACTGCATCTACAGTAACAAATTCTGCGATCAATAATTTGGCAGTCCACCATTTTTGCCATTTGCTAATAGCAATTGCACGATCTAAAACATTAGCTTTAGGATCATAATCATAAGTTTCTAAAGTAATTTCAGATAGTTTTTGATAAGCTAATGTTCTTACTTCCAAGTTATTATCCCATAAGAAAGATAGCAACATGCCAATATTATTTTCTGAAATTTGAGAGAGTAGATTGGTAAGGGCATATTTTCGCACGTTAGCACTTTCAGCTTTTGTGCCAATTTCTACCAAAAATTTTTGGCCAAATTCATTTTTTAAGGCCACAGCGCAATTGCATTGTGCTATTAAAATTTCTTCTTTATCCACTTTTTCTTTTGTGGCAATACGAAGAGCAGCCTCAATTTTTTCTAAATTTTGGCTACGAGAAAGTGCGTCAAGAATTGCTTTTTTTACATCTAAAATAGGTTCTTGAGCAAAGCGTTGTACTAACTTTTCTGAAAGGTCAGGATCATTTAGGATAGCCAAACTCCAAATCGCTTCACTACGAATAGTAGAGACTGGATGATCTAGCAAATTTGTAAGCTCTGGAATTACATCCTTATTATATTTGCTTACAACTGCCATAATCCTTCTTAAAACAGAAGTTTCAGATTCTTCTGTCAAAAGTTGTTTTAGCATTGCGCCAATTTCAGAAGTTTGTTCGGTATATTGTTCCAAAAGTTGTAAACATTGAACCCGAACTTGTGGGTTAACATTTTTTAACCCGGCTAAAATAGCAGAAAAAGCGGCATCTTTGTTTTGTGTCAAAGATAAAATAGCAGCTTCTACGTCTTCTTTTTTATCACTAGCCAATTTTTCAACCAATGCTTGTGGATCAAAAGCAATTGGTTGTTCGGGTTGTGTTGTTTCTGGTATATTTGGTTGTTCCGGTTGTACTGTCTCTGGTACATTTGGTTGTTCCGGATTCGCTGCTTCTTGTGCATAAGGAAAAATCATCCAAGATGCTAGCAACGCGGCAAGAACCAGCCACCTGGCAAAGAAGAAAGGCATAAATACCCCTTTTTCTATGAGAAAAATTTTCTATCAAAAATTAAATGTAAAAATGCTAGTTAGTTTGTCATCGTAGTAGTTTGGAGCGTCCAAAATTAGGGCGATTCAAACTAATATCGAATACGTTTCTAATTAGCAATCCCTAAAAACGATTTTGGGATTCGTAGTATAACAAAATTTCTTGCATTGGTCAATAAAATTTCTGTGAAAATTTTAAATTATAAGAAAAATTCGCTTGCTAATTTAGCAAGCGAATTTTTCTTAAGTACGTTTTTTAGCTTATTTCTCTTCTAAAAGGACATAGACTGATTTGGGAGATTTTCCAGTCTCTATACAATTCATAAGTTCTCGGCCTGGATAAAACCAATATAAAGTATGCCCCTTTTGATCATATTTGTCAGCATTATGTTTAATTAAATTATATTTCATATATGGTAATCGAATACGGAAATTATATGATATTCCATTGACAGTATTATCAACAAGTGCTTGAATTTCTTTTTCTTCTGGTCGTTTGTTTAGTTTTTCTTGTTTTTTAGGCAACATTTTTGTAGGAAGAAGTAATTCTGTGGGTTTTTCAATAATAAGTTTTTTTCCTTCTTTAGTTATTTTAAAATCGGCGAAAGGTTTTTGGCCTTTTTCATCTCCGGTCATTTGCCCCAATTCAAAGTCTTGTAATTCCTTAACACGATCAATATGATTAAAAGAAAGTTTTAAATTTATTTTCATATTTTTAGGATCTTGGCCATCTACTGAAAAGTCTTCTAATTTAACGCCGTCCGGCAATTGTCCTTCAATATTCTCTCTTTGTTCGTCATTTTGCATCAATTCGATTGTTCCGCGAATTTGTTCTGTAATAGCCATTCTTTGTTGTGGGGTAATTTTGCTAGGCAAAATTTTTTGTTGTAAAGCTGCAAGGGGAACAATATCGTCGATATTATATACCATCTGGCAATATAATTCTCCGGAAAGATCAGATTTTATGCGGATTTCTTGATAAGTTTTTAAACAACCAGTTGCAATAATAATTGCTAGCATAAGAAAAATAAAAAATATTTTATTCCTCATTTTTTTACTCCTCATTTTTTTATATGAAAAAAAATTATAAAGATTGATTTGTATAAATTGGCAATGATATTGTGAAGACAGCTCCGCTATGTTTAGAATTATTTTCTACAAAAATTTGTCCTTTATGTTCCTGAATAATTTTATATGAAACAGAAAGCCCAAGGCCATTTCCTTTGCCTGGAGGCTTTGTAGTAAAAAATGGATCAAACATCTTTTCTAAATTTTCAGGAGAAATTCCTGTTCCAGTGTCCGAAACAATAATGACAGCAAATCCATCTTTACAAGAAACTTCAATTTCTAAAAATTTTTCTTTTTGAAGTTCCATTGCATCTTGAGCATTGTTGATTAAGTTTAATAAAACCTGTTGAATTTGATTAGGATCTACTTGTACCAATGCTTTTTCTTTATAGTTACGAATTATTGTAATATTATGCTTGCGTAAATCAAATTTTTTTAGTTCTAATGCTTTTTCAATAATTTCAACAATATCAATCGGAATTCTTTCTAAAGATCGGGTAAATCCAAGTAAGCTTTGAATAAGTTTCTGACAACGTCCTACTTCATCGCAAATTAGACCTAGTGTAGAATGGACATCGTAAGGTAATTTTTGCGAACGCATGATTTGAGAATATCCCAAAATCAAACTTAAAGGGGTTGCAATTTCGTGAGTTACACCCGACACTAGTTCGCCTACCATAGAAAGACGATGGCTGCGTTCTAATTCTTTTTGCAACTGATATTGATGAGTAAGATCATGTAAAATAATCGCATAATTTAACTCCCATGTATGGGGTAATGGCCATAATGCCATAGAAAAAATTCGTCCATCTTTAAGTTTAATTTCTTTTGCTGTCATGCACTGTTTTTTCTTAAACTCAAGAATCATTGGCCATATCTCAGCTTTTTGAATTTCTTCAGTTAATTCAGTTAAATTTTTAGCACGTAAAAGTTGATGCGCAGCCGTATTTGCAAGCTCAATGTTTAATTCACCTTCCGATAGTAAGATAACTCCATCAAGCATTCCTTCAATAACAAGGTGCATTCGCTCCCGCTCTTTTTGTTGAAATTCTTGCAATTTTCGAATAGCTCCTGCAATTTGAGCTGCGGTAACTTCTAATAGCTCTTCTTCATCATGTTGAAGATGGTAAGATTCTGAAAAGTTGAGCCAAAGAGAGCCTTTCATTCCTCCTTCCCATAAAGGAAAAGGAATGTCAATAAGTTTACCAATTTTTTGAATACATTCTAATTTAGGATAAATAGTAGGTTCTAGAGAAACTTTGAAAAAAATATTTTTCGCGCATTCTTGTTGAATATAATTTTGGAAATTTTGAAGTTCACTTTCTTTCCAAGGATGTATTGGTAAAATAAAAATAGAAATATGTTCTTTCTCTTGAAACCATCCTGCCATGAGAGAAATAGGAATAGTGCGATATAATAATTTTGCCACATCTACCAGCATTTTTGATAAATTTTCTGGAAATCCTACGGCATGGCCAATTAAATACATTGTTTCTAACTGTTTGAGTCGTTGTTGAAAATGATTTCTTTGTTGGATAACTTCTTGAAATTGGGCAACTTCATCTACTTTACGTTTTTGTTGTCCACAAGCTTCTGCAACTATGTCTAAAATTTCTTGAATGTCTTTAAATGGTTTTTTTAAATATCGATAAGCTTTTCCTTCAATAGCAGCTTGTGCTGTCTCAACAGAAGCAAACCCAGTTATTAAAATAACCTCTACATGTTCATTGATTTTCTTAAAAGTGAATAACAACTCTATCCCAGAAACACGAGACATTGTAATATCGCTAATTACAATATCTGCAGGGGATTCTTTGAACATACGAATTGCTTCTTCGCCAGAATTTGCGCCTTCAACAATATATCCTTGATCTTGTAAGGCTGCCATCAAAATTTCTACAATGAGAGCCTCATCATCCACAACTAAGATTTTTTTGGGGCGAAACGATTCATCCAAATTAGAATTTTGAGAGCCATTATTGCTGGAATTAGTTAGGGCATCCATATCATTTCCCATTTTTTAATTTTATAAAAATAAATTGCAAATTTTTAAAGAAAAATTTACTTTAAAATGTTATATAAGAAAATTTTTAAGAAAAAGTAAATTTTTCTTAAAAATTTATGTAATTTTAAAGCCGAACTAAAAAATATAGCAAACTACTCTGGCTTAAATAAACATGCATACTTTGATATTTAATTTTATAGCGTTCAATAATTTGAATTGTTTCTGTAATCGAAAGTTGTGCAATTTCTGCAATTTTCTCTTGCTGAATTGGTGTTTCACTTTGATCAATAATAATTCCGATTTGACGAAAACGCTCCAAAAATTCTTTATAACGTTGATAATCTGATTCAGCTAAACTACACAGATTAAGCCGTAAAGCGTTTTCAAAAAAATAAAGTTTATGCAAATTTTCAGCAGAAGCTTCAGCGGATGTCTTTATGTTTTGCCAATACTCAATTCCTGGAGTAGGTTGAAGTTTAGATATTTGTTCAAATTTCTTTTCTAGTTCTACTTGATCTTGTTTAAGTTGGCTAATTAAATTTTGGATGCAATTTTCCTCTGCCTTTTTTTTCATTTCTAAGATTTCTTCTTGCAGGGAAGATTGCTGTATAGCATCTGCCAATATTGAAATATGTTTTAATAAATCTATTTTTAAACGATGATTAGGAATATTATCTTGTATTTGTATTTTGCAGATAGTCTTGAATAAAGTTTCAACAGTTTTATTAACTTTTTCCTGCGAAATACTAGGATTAGGAATATTCATAGGCACACTCTCATTCTGAGAGGAACTTGCTGCTATCTGCAAATGGTTTTCAATCTCTTGCAAAATAGCCTTAGTATCCTCATAAATTCCCTTACTTTTTGTTGCTAATTTAGGAGAAAAACGAAAATCTCCTCCCCAAGCATCTGTAGAGCTTTCAAAAAAACGGGAAAAAACTCGCTTTTCATAATGGTATTTTAAAACAACTATATTGAGATGTGAAAAATTTTGCAAAAAAGAAAAACTGGATTCTTCTTTTATTTGCTTTGATGTTAAAAATTTATATGTTGCACTAATAAGTTTACGAATATCTTCATCTCTTGTATAAACAGCTATATTATAACCATTTACCGCCATTTCATAAAATGCTCGTGCGCAAATTCTTTCATCAGTGTCATTACTTTTTCGAGAAGAAGGTTTCTTTAAATCTAGTAAACTATCAAGCATTTTGATAAATTCCAAAAAATAGTTAAAAACTGTTGGCATAGTAAGTGTTGTTTTTATGCGGTATTTAGATAGTTGATCTTGAATACGAATGAGAATTTCTTCATTTTTATGTAAATGTTCAAATAATCGTTGAAATGTTTCTTTTTGTTGGGAAGAATATGTTTTAAATTGAATTTTTCTTTTATCAATTGCTGATAATGTACCAGCAATCAAATTTTGCATTTCCTCTCCAACTTCTGGTGTAATTACTAAATTATTATTTGACTGAAAAATTCTTTCTATCCCCGCAAAAAATGATAGCCACTTATATAAAAGTTCTTGATTAAGTTTTTCAAAAGAATATTTTTTCAAATGTTCTTCGGGCAGTGATAAAATACTGGTATCATAAAGAGAAAGATATTTATCCTCTCGAAGCATCAATTCTAAAGAACTAATGAGGTAGGAAGTATTTGGGCTACCTACTACATATTCATCTCCTTGGATTTCTTCAATTTCGTCCATAGCATTCTCCTGATTTGTCAAATTTGTAAATTTTGCTAGACATTTTGCTATATTTTAGCTAGTAGTCAAGATTTCTTTGTAGAAATTTATAAAATTATTTGTAAATTTAAACTAAGAAAACATTTTATTTTTTTGCTTCAGTTTAGAATTAGGGGAAAAACACCAAATATTTTCCGCCCAGATCATTTTATAAATAAGAAAGAGATTTGTCTAACTAAAAAAGGTAAGAAATCTTATATTTTCTAAGTAACTATCTTTTCCTATAAAAAATTTGCTATTTCTATCGAGTTTCTAAAAAAAATATTTGAAATTTTAGCTAAAAAAGCTATACTAAGTTAAATAGCATTGTTTAATTAAACAAATTAACAAAATTTTATATGAAAAATTAAGCTATTTACCGCTAAAAATTTGAAGAATATTTCAAAAGGAGAGACTATGATTAAATCTACTTATTTAGTAATGGCTTTAATTGTTGGCATTTTTATAGGAATTCTAACAACAACACTGATTACCCTAGCTAATAATTCCGCTTATGCAGATGCTACAGGCGGAGAATCATCAGGAATCATAGCTGTAACAGGGTTATGTGCTAATGGACTTTCCGGGCTTTGGGTGTTGGATGCAAGAGATACTAAATATTCTCCATCATTATGTCTTTATATGCCGGATAATGGCGGACGTAGTGGTTTTAAATTGACAGGTGCTCGTCGTATTAAATACGATCTTGCTTTACTTCAATACCAAGATAATAGTCCTAAAGATTATAGTCCAACAACATTACAACGAGATATTGAAGCATTAAACAAAAAAGCAGAAGAAAAAAACGCTAAAAATAAATAATTAGGGGGATTTTATATGGCTAATCCTAAAGGTTCCGGTCAAGACGATTATTATCCATTTGAACGAGTACTAAAAGAATTGCAAATTGAAGAAGATGAACTACGACGATTAGTTTCAGAAGGTGAAATTCGTGCTTTTCGTGATGAAGATAAAATGAAATTTCGTAAATCCGATATTGATGGATTAAAAAAAGGTCGTATGACTGAACCAACTATTATTCTTCCTCAAAATGAACATGATGATTCAGCAGAAGAAAGTGAAGTTCTATTAGTAGAAGATGAAGGCGATAGCACTTCTGAAACATTATTGGATATTGGCGATGTACCAGATGGAGAAGGTAGTTCTGGAGCATCGGTTCCTACTGTAGATCTTGCAAGTTCTTCAGAAGATTTTGAAGAAGAAGAGACTGGAACAAGTAGTCATAGTGGACCTGGTGATACAAATACAGAAGAATTAACTTTTGAACAAGATAGTAATGCGTATGTAACATCTTCAACAGAAGATGTTTTATTAGATTCTTCTGAAGAACTTACAGCAGTTAGTACGCCATCTAAACCAACAAAATCTTCTGGGAAATCTACTAAAGCTCCTGCAAAACCCGTTGCCCCAATATCAGATTTCAGTACTTCAGAATCTGGCGAAAATGATGGATTTATTGATTCTGATACCGGATTTCAAACAGAGCCATTGGGTACAAATGTTGATTCTCCAGATTTTAATTTTGCTCCAGATGAACAGACTGAGTCTGAACCAGAAAAAGAAGAAACTTCTACGAAATTTCCAGAAGAAGAACCAGCAATTGGTGAAGAAGAGCAAGGAAACTTTATCTCACAAGAACCTGCACAAGTTCAAACAGTATTTGCACAAGAAGAGTCAATTAGTTCTGGTATGTTGTTCCTTATGATCGCGGCTAGCATTATTTTATTATTTAGCGGTATGCTTGTTATAAATGCTATCCAAGATGTAGATACTCCAAGCACAGGATGGTTCACAGATATTATATATAGCCAGGCTCCTGCGAAACATCTTTATGTAAATGGAAATATTGCTGATAAACAAATCGAAGCCCAATTAGAAAAACGAAAACAATGGCGAAGTGAGTAACCCAAATTGCTAGTCTATAAATAATGAAAAATAACTGCAGAAAAGAGACTTGGAAGCTAGCATTAGTTCGGGTACAATTTTAACTAGCAACTTAGGTAGTCCAATATTTGGAGGTTGCGGCGGTTTCTATTTTTTTAAAAAGGGTGTCCTTATCCTATTTTTATTATGCAAATTGTAGAAATTCGCCGCTAATTTTTTATGAAAAAATATTCGCTTGCTATTTTTTGTCTTTTAATCATTGTATATCCAATATTCGCACAACTAGATGACAAAACTGAGTTCAGTAGTACTCAAGATAATATATGCAGATATAGCACATCTCAAAAAGATTTAGATTCGGAATTATTTCTTCCTCAATATAATGATTTAGCAAGTAACCCAAATTTGGGAATTACATTGAGCGATTGGAATAAATCTTTTCTTTCTATAGATCGGTTTTTCCATTTGGATATTAATGGGGATGAAATTGTCTCTCGAGATGAAATAAATCAAGATTCTGCTATGGGAGAAGTTATTCGCTATGAGCAAAATTTGGCTGATGTAAGCAAATATAAAGATTTATTTCCAGACTATAATCAGCAATTGAAAAAATTGCCTCTTACTCAAAAACCTGAAGAAAAAATTGCATATTTTTTAGCAAAGAAATCAAAAGAAGAAAAAATTCCAACTAAAACATATATTCAACTTAAACAAGGACAACAAATCAATAAAAAGGTTGACTTAGGTACATATTCTTATTTACAATTAAAAAATATACAAGAAGAGCAATCTTTAAATCTGCAAATTTACGGTTTGGCCATTTTGTTGATAACTGCCATTGTTTCGTTTCTGACTTTAGCAATAGTTCAAAGCAAACAGAATAATCAAGCTATTATATAGGTGAATTCATTTTATCTAGCTTTCTAGGGCAAAGTTATGGGAAAACAAGAATATGTCCTTGCTGTAGATTGCGGTGGAACTTTTTTAAAAGCTGCAATTGTAGATAGCGAAGGAAATATTAGTAATAAAACTAGCATTCCTACTAAACTTGAGTTAGATACTTTTTTAAATAATTTTGAAAAACTAATTGTTCAATATCGTACCCAAATTATGGGTGTAGGAATTGCATTTGCAGGACCTGTAGATCCTATAAATGGTCGAATTGGAGAACCTCCAAATTTTCCAAAAACGTTTCATAATTTAGAACTTGCAAAAATTTTAAGCCAACGTTGCAATCTTCCAGTAGCTATAGAAAATGATGCTAATTTAGCCGCACTTGGAGAATATTGGAAAGGTCCACAAATTTCTGATTCTATGATCTTAGTTATTACACTTGGAACAGGTGTTGGTAGTGGAATTATTTTAAACGGAAAAATTTGGAATGGCCCAACCGGAATTGCTGGAGAAGTTGGTCATATCCCTATTGCAGAAACAGGGCCAGTATGTGGTTGTGGAAATATTGGATGCTTAGAAACATTTGCTTCTTCTACAGCCGTTGTTCGTATGGCAAAAGAATTTGTTTCTCAAGGAAAGTGCCAAACTCTTTCCAATGTGCAGGATTTGACAGCAAAAGATGTCTATGATGCTGCTTTGAAAAATGACACTTATGCTTGTCAAGTTTTTGAAAAAGTCGGAACATCACTAGGCCGTGGTATTGCTACAATTGTCCATACTCTTGGTGTTGCAAAAATTATTTTGACCGGTGGTGGTTTAGGTGCTTGGGAACTTTTTGCTCCCACAATGAAAAATACTTACAAAAAGATGCTTTTTAAACAAGAACGAGATGTTATTGATGTGATTCCTTCTAAATTAGAAGGGAATTCGGGTGTTTTGGGATCTGCCTATTTAGCATGGGAAAAATTAGGAAAGCTCCCTATAAGACGTTAATACCATATCTTTCCAACTTAAAAAAAGATTTACTTTGCCTAAATATTTTTTTAGGCAAAGTAATTAAAAATTATGCAAAGTGAGCAAATCCAATATCAGACCATTTTTGAAAATATAGTCGGTAAAAGCAAAGAAATGACGAAACTTTTTAGGATTGTTGGCAAGATTGCTCCTACAAATGCAACAGTATTACTTCAAGGCGAAAGTGGAACTGGCAAAGAAATTATCGCTCGTTTGATCCATCGATTAAGTTATAGAAATCAATCTCCATTTATCGCCATCAATTGTAGTGTGCTTAACGAAAATCTCTTAGAAAATGAGCTTTTTGGACATATTAAAGGGGCTTTTACTGGTGCTACTTACTACAAAAAGGGTCTATTTCAAGAAGCGGATACTGGAACATTATTTTTAGATGAGGTCGCAGATATTCCTGCTTTAGTACAAACTAAATTACTGCGTGTTTTACAAGAAAAAGAATTTAAACCTTTGGGTAGCAATGCAACAATAAAATCTGATGTACGAGTTATTGCTGCAACAAATTCTAATCTATATGAATTAGTTTCGAAAAAAAAATTTCGAGAAGATTTATATTATCGTTTAGCAGTAATCCCAATTTTTATTCCTCCTCTCCGCGAGAGAATAGATGACATTCCAGAATTAGTCAAGTATTTTATATTAAAATATAATAGAGAGAATAAAAAAAGTATTAAAGGTATCGATCCGTTAGCGATGGAAACTCTAAAAAAATATTATTGGCAAGGTAATGTGCGAGAGTTAGAAAATACTATTGAACGTGCAGTTGCTTTAGCAAACCATTCAATAGTAACATTAGAAGACCTTTTTGGTACGAATTATGAGAATACCTTACAAGCAACTACAACATTAAAATGCACTATTTCACATAATACTTATCAAGCTATTAAAAAAGCTTTAGAATATACCTCTGGCAATCGTAGCGAGGCTGCTAAAATTTTAGGAATTAGTAGAGCAACGCTATATTATCATTTAAGAAAATTTCCTACTATTGATGAAAGTGTATAACATCATTTAGTGGAAAAAATCAAAAACTTTGGATAACTTACTTATTTCTCTTTTTCAACTTGATTTTTCATTAGTTATATGATATATATGTTATAGTTATATGATATATATGTTATAGTTATATGATATATATGTTATAGTTATATGCTAAATTTTTTCCAAAAGTGAATAACTTTTCTTAAAAAATTGAGGAATATTATGGATTGGATATTATTAGGGTATGTAGCTCTAACGATTCTTGCCATTATTTTTTTAATAATAATTTGGTTTTATCGAAAAGTATCTCCGCAAGAAGTTTTGGTAAGAAGTGGTTGGGGCGGATTAAAACTTATCCAGAATCAAGGAGCTATTTGTTTCCCAATTTTTCATGAATGTCAAAGAATTTCTCTAAAATCTTTTTCCTTGAAATTGGAACTTTCTGAAAAAGATATGCTTTATAGTCAGGACCAGCAACAATTTTCCATTGAATTTAGTTTATATGTTCGAATTGAAAATCTTCCTCAGGCTATTATTAAAGCAATAATGATCAGTCCAATTAACGAAGAAAATCTTTCTGCTTTTTTAAGACAACAAATTTGTTCTGCAGCTCATAATATTTCAGCTAATCAAACATTTAAACAAATTGATACACAAAGAGAAAATTTTTCAACTCTCCTTGCAGAAAATATCCAGACCTTATTACTCAATGAATATGGAATAAAATTAGAGTCTATTGCTATTTCTCAACTTAATTGGATAAAATCTAGTTTATACCATCAATCTTTAAGGCCCGAAGGAATTTCTATTCAAGATCTATGGAATTCTTTAACTTCGTCCTTAATGAATTATTAAGATACATAAAAATTTTTCTTTTAGAAAGTATTTGGTTTTTAAATAGAATATTTTTTGAGGAAAAGAAAATGTTTGTCTCGGACAACAATAAGTCTCAAAATTTGCAGAATAAAAAAGGCTTTACAACAGGTGAAGTCGCTGAGTTATGCCATGTTACTATTCCTACAGTTATTAAATGGATTGATTCTGGCGAATTAGGAGGATTTAAAATCCCAGGATCAAAAAACCGTCGAATTACTAGGGATAATCTTCTACTATTTATGAAAAAATATAATATGCCAACTACTATGTTAGAAAAAAATAAACTTAGAATTTTAGTAGTAGATGATTGTCAAGAGATTTTGGATATTATAAATCTTTTACTGGACAAAGAAAAGTATGAAACCAGACTAGTAGCTAAAGGCTTTGAAGCTGGAATTGCAAAAGAGTTTCAACCTGATTTAATTATTTTAGATATACTTCTACCAGATATTGATGGTCGAAAAGTATGTGAGTATATTCGAGAAATGCCAGAAATGAGAAATGTTGGAATTTTAGCAATCTCTGGTTATATGCAAAGCCAAGAAGAACTCAATGAATTATTTAAAAGTGGATTCGACGATTTTTTGAAAAAGCCTTTTGAGCCAGAAGTGCTACTGGACAAAGTAAAAAAACTATTAAATAAATCTGGTCGGAGAAAAAAACGGTGACATGGTTTTTTGGTAAAAACAAAGATAAAGAAGAGCCATCAAAAGAGCTTCCTATTGCTGATAAAAACGCCCCACATTCACAAACCAAAAGCCAAAACCCTCCAAAAGAACAAAAACTTAAACAAACAAGCAGTATTCCAAAAGCTCTGCTTGATGCACGTTTAAAACAAACTGAAAACATATCACAAACGGCATTAGGAAATCTTCCAGCAACTGTTTCCCCTATTCCAAAACCTACAGAAGGATTACAAAAAACAAAATCTATTGAAGAAATAGGTGCCAAGCTAGCAACTCCTGCTGAAGTTGGAACTTCTGAGGCAAAAGTTCCTCCTTCAGATATAGTTTTATCAATTCCCCAAAATTTAAAAAAGGCTGGCGAAAATTCGAAAGTTAGTGGAAAACTTAAACAAACAGTTGCTATACCTCGCGCAGCTTTGGCTGCTAAATTTAAACCAGCAGAAGATCGCGCCAAACCTTCTTCTTTAATACCTTCCGCAAAATCTGCATCTCCAACTTCTACACCCCAAACAACTCCATCTCCCAAATTAGTTGCTACCGCAGAATCTTTAAAAAAGGCAAAAGTTTCCAAATCAAAGATTCAAATGTTATATTGCCCTATTTGTGAAGAAAAGATGGAATCTAAAACTTATGGAAACTTTTCTGTATATTCTTGTGATGTCTGTGGAGGATATTGGTGTCCTAACAATACATTGCAAATATTAGCAATGTCTCCTCAAGCAGAGTTAAGCCGTATTTTGACTGCTAAAATGAAAGTTTTAGCAGGTGTCAAACTTGAGGCAGAACTAGAAGTTATTACTCCGCATCAATGCCCTTCTTGCAAAAATAATTTACTTATGAGGCATTATAAAAAAGTAATTGGTGTTGGGATGGAAAGCTGCCGCCAACATTGTGGGACATTTATTGAAAAGAATGTTTTAGAGAAGATTCAAATACTTAATAGATTAGGTTAAATAAAAAACCACAAGTTTTTTCTTGTGGTTTTTTTTGTTACTCTTCTGTTGTTTTTCGAATTGTGATAGATTTTTTAGTGGCACTACTACGGCCTTTGATTTGTAAAATAATTTCAAGAATACGACCATCAGGAGTAATTCGACCTTGAGCATCAAGTTTATAACGATTTTGGCAATCTGTTAGGGCTGTAAATAAACTCTCTGGTAATTTAGGTTCTGCTCCAATGTTATCAGTTAGAAAAGTTACTTTTAACCCGTTTTCATCTTCACTAAAGCCGATCATTAAAGAAAGCCAGGATTGATTTTGCTGAATACTTTGATCATTACTCCAATTTAAAATCAATTGAGTCATTCCTAATAATGGATCTTCAAAACTACGATAGCGAATATCTTGCCGTGAGCCTTCCCAGAGGGAACGTATAGCTTGCCAGATTCTTCCTTCAAATAAGTCAGATAATTCTGTATGAAGAATGATAAGGTAATATTCTACTTCAAAAATAGGAGTTCTAAACATTAAGCTCAGTAGCTTGTTTTTAATAATTTCAAGAGACATCCAACGTTCATTTTGAGAACGACGGATAGAATGAGGAAGTAGTCCCCAAAGATTTTGAGGGTAGTTACCATAATGACTGACAACTTCTAATGTGCTGCTGATTGCATTTTCATCGCTAACTTTTTGACAAATGCTAATTATATTATTAGCATAATGAAAACTAAAGTTTCTTAACCATTGTCGATAGGGATGGAATTCAATTCTTTCTAAATTATTTTTTGTTAAATTACTTAAATTAAGTTTTGGTAATGTGGAAGATACAGAAGTATCTTCTCTTTGACTTAAAATAAATTCATACCATGCACCATCTACAACTGGCAAGAAGTTTTTAAGAAGATCCCATTGTTCTTCTTGCAAACAATTTTGAATACTTTGGCCAGTTTTTTCCCAATTTTGTCCTAAGAATAATAAACGATACTCGTTATATTTAGAAGGATTGCTCCATAACAAGGAACTGATCTTATCTTGTATTAAATTCATGGGAGCATCTATTTCAAGTTGATAAGGTTGTAGCTCTGTCCAATTACTAGGTTGAACTAATTCTAAAACAGGTTGTGGATATTTGGTTAAAAACTGTTGTATTTTTTGTCGATCGTTTTCTTCTGTATAGCCATAAAAAATGAGTAGATCATAATTATCATGTGCTAGTCTTGCGGGTAGTCTTTCGAAATCAAAATGAAAGCGAACCCTAAATTGTGTATGCTTGGCTTGTGGTATGCGATAGATTTCTTGGAAAATCTTTTGAAAATAATCAATTACTTCAACTGCTATTTTCTTAGGTGCAACAATCAATATATTTCGAATATGAGAGCTAAGAGCAGTTGATTTTTCACCATAACAAAAAATATTGCTAGCTGTAGGGTCTTCTTTTCCAAATAATTTGCGAATAAGTTCTGCTAAATGCTCATTGACTAATAAGATTTTACTTAGATTTTTATTTTGACTATCAACGGACAAAATTGTTTGAATAACTGGTGCATATACACAAGGAATAGTAGAAAAATCAAAAAAAACTGTTTGTTGTGGAGATCGTATAACGTTATTAACATCTGAAGTTGCAGATAAAGCATTATGAACCAAATTTGTAACTTCAGAACGAAATGTATTAAGCTCTTGATCTTGAATAATATTTCCTTCTAAACGTAAAATAGATACAGAACTAGAATTCTCAGTAATAAAATGGGGATGTGGATATGATTCTAATAAACTCATTGCTTCTTCTGGTGTTGGTACGATAAAAAATCCATTTTCATAAAGATCGGCAACTACATCTTGAATAGTATAATCTGGCCGTGGTAGTGTTGCAATAATTACAATATTTGTCCGGCGTACCTTATGCTGTCGGCACCATTCATTGATATTGCATACAAATATTTCGCGAACTTTAGCTTCCATACGATACAATTCTCGAATATCTATACACATACGATGTAACTTGCGAATAGTACGACGTAAAATGCGCATAAGTTTTTTAGAAAACTCTGTAATTTCTGAATCTTGTTCGGAAATATATCCACTGATTTCTACAATTGATTGCGGTTCGAAGTCATCGCTATCAGGATTGGGAGAAAGACGCCATTGTTTTTTAATTAGTAAAGCTGCATGAGTATAAGCCTTCTCATAATCGCTATAAAAAATATCCCCTTGCGTTTTAAACAAAAAATCTATTGCCATAGAATCTGCACGAACTAAATAAATTTTTTTATATTCTTTAGCTTTGCGGTATGCACGAGCATATTCTTCATCCCAAGAATAGCAATGATTCAAGTTAATAAAGATAATAGGAGTGTTTTCTTCTCGTAGTTGATATAGAAATTCTTTAGCCCGTTCTTTGCCAAATAGAGTTCCCGTAGGGGTTAGCGTCAGTATTTGTTGGCATACTTCAAGAGCTTGCCCATAAACGTCAGTGCGAATAATATATAAAATAGGACGATTTTCGGTTGTTCCAGGACGTTGGGTTAAACTTGCTTCATAAATCCACCATTCCCCTTCTACTTTTGTGACAGTTAAAGTAGCAGGTAATGTAAAATTTCTATGCAAAAATTCCTGTCGCAATCCGAGTGAAAAACTGCATTTTCCAGTTCTTGTGCAAACTTCAGCAATACGATCTAGTTCATTTTGTGCGTCTTGTCCTATTTTAAATACGGGACCTGGGAAATAACTACGTTGACAAGGAGTTATTTGACGATCGATAACTAATTCCAAATCTTTACTGTTGTTGAATATATTAAGTAGGCCAAATAAAGATTCCCGCCTAAAAATTGATAAAATATTGGAATCTTCAGGAAGTAGGATATAAAGGCGTTCTGGTGCAATAATGTGAGTTTCTACTAAATCTTGAATTGCTTTTGAAGAAATATTGTTTATATGCCCTAAATCTAAAACAAAAACATTATCGCTATCACGTAGTTGTTGTAGAACTTTTTCTAGGCTTTTTTCATTTGTAATTTGTTCATGGATATACATAAATTAAGTTCCATTCCAATAAAAAACTAATTCAAAGAAAATTATTTTCTGCAACATCTTATACCACAAAGGCAAAATAGAGTCAAGAAAAAAGCCCAAAAGAGTTTTTTCATTGGAATAGCAAGTATAAAAAATTTTAAGTTAAAATAGATTTTGATTCTTCTTGTGAGATTTTTTTTAGAGTTTCAGTAATATCTTCTTCTTGTGGCCACATCATATTTTCATGGAAATGATATAACCAATACTGCTGGCAATGCTGACATTGATATAAAATCTCAATATCACGATAAAACATTGAAATTTCTTTGACCTTAACTAAAGAAGCCTGTTGGCAACAATCCGCCGTATTTAATATAGATGACATTATATGGATTCCTTTCATAGTAGAAATCCGCTCGCTACCGGAATTCCAGATTCATATACCAACGAGCGATAATTTGGCCTAATCAAAAAGGTTCCCCATGGCTTTCATGAGATACGGCTAGAGTTTATCATGGCTAGATTATGTAGGCAAATAAAAATTAAATGATTAGATTTTGGAATATCCAAAATCTAATCATTTATTGCTTAGGTCGAAAATTTCTCGCATTTTTTTTACTCCATACTTAGTTTTTTATGTATTAAAATAATATTTATTATATATTTATAATTTAATAAAAAACTTAAAAATATATAAAATTTTATATTTTGAATCATTATCGATAAT
>CAZPDM010000053.1:0-25100 GCA_964585305.1 uncultured Planctomycetota bacterium
CCTAAGCACATCATTGCAAAGATATAAGTTACGGCAGAGGATTGCTTGGGTTTAATCATAAAATTCTCCTTGCCAAGGATTGCATTATAAAGAAGAAAAAATAAGAAAATAATTATTTCGGTTGATAAATTAAACAAATAATATTAAAATCATTTTACCACAAAAAAATAAATTTACAACGTTACAAAAATTTAATGTTTAAGGTTTAATTATTTTTATGAAGTTATCCATTATTATCCCTGTTTATAATGAAAAAAATACTATTGCGCAACTTTTAGATATTGTTGCTTCTGTTGATCTGCCTGCAGAAATTACAGAAAGGGAGTTGGTTGTTGTAAATGATTGTTCCAAAGATGGGACAGCCGATATTCTAAAAGAATTACAACCAAAATATAATCTTAACCTTACTCACCATGAAGTTAACCAAGGAAAAGGCGCAGCTTTAAGAACTGGATTTTCTCGTTCTACTGGTGATATTTTGATTATCCAAGATGCAGATTTAGAATATAATCCAAAAGAATACAGTAAACTTCTAAGACCTATTATTGATGGTATAGCAGATGTTGTTTATGGTTCAAGATTTTTTAAGGGCGATCCAGCTAGAGTATTATATTTTTGGCATACAAAAATAAATTATATGTTAACTCTTGTTTCTAATATTCTTAGTGATCTTGATTTATCTGATATGGAAACTTGTTATAAGGTTTTCCGACGTGAAGTATTGGAAGGCATTGTTATTCAAGAAAATCGTTTTGGCTTTGAACCAGAAATTACAGCAAAAATTGCAGCAAAAGCCAAAGAGCAAAAATTGCGTATTTATGAAGTAGGAATCTCTTACCATGCACGAACTTACGAAGAAGGAAAGAAAATTCGAGCAAAAGATGGGATACGTGCGTTATGGTGTGCATTAAAATACAGCAATTCAACATTAGGTAGAATTATAAAATATGGCATTTTTGGTCTGTGTGCCGCGCTTTCTCAAATGTTTATGATGTTATTTTTAATGGAAGTAATAAAAATTAAAAGTGAAAATATTGCTAATGTTATCAGCATTCAAATGTCTATTTTAATCAGTTTTACTCTCCATTCCATTTTTACTTGGCAATATAAATATACTTCCCTTTCTCATTTACTTAGAAAAGCTCTTGAATTTGAAATGATTACGTGTATTTCGTTTACTACACGTGTTGTGTTATTTTACCTTCTTTCTCTTATCCCAATTCATTATATGACAAATACTTTATTAGGAATTGCGGTAGCAGTTTTAATTAACTTTATCGGATATAACACAATTGTTTTCCGTAAAAAAGGAAAATAAATAGATGAAAAAAATTCTAGTTACAGGTGGTGCAGGATTTATAGGTTCCCATCTTTGTCAAAAGCTACTGGCTCAAGGCAATGATGTAATATGCTTGGATAATTTTTTTACTGGTTCTAAGCGAAATATCAGCAATTTAATAAATAACCCATATTTTGAAGTAATTCGACATGATGTTATCCAACCAATACTTTTAGAAGTAGATCAAATATATAATTTAGCTTGTCCAGCTTCTCCCGTACACTATCAATTTAATCCTATCAAAACAGTGAAAACTTCCGTAATGGGAGCTATCAATATGTTGGGGCTAGCAAAACGTATAAAAGCTCGAATTTTGCAATCTTCGACATCCGAGATATATGGAGATCCTAAGATACATCCTCAAACAGAAAATTATTGGGGGAATGTAAATCCTATTGGCATTCGTAGTTGTTATGATGAAGGAAAACGTTGCGCAGAAACTTTATTTTTTGATTATCACCGACAAAATCAAGTGAATATTGCTGTTGTCCGCATTTTTAATACTTATGGTCCCAATATGCACCCAAATGATGGACGTGTTGTAAGCAATTTTATTGTTCAGGCTTTGCAAAATAAAGATATTACTATTTATGGAAATGGCAGCCAAACACGTTCATTTTGTTATGTAGATGATTTAGTAGATGGTCTTATTCGCATGATGAATTCTTTAGAAATTGGGCCTATTAACTTAGGTAATCCTTCTGAATTTACTATTCTACAACTAGCGGAAAAAATTATACAACTAACAAATTCTAGTTCTAAAATTGTTTATCGTTCTTTACCTCAAGATGATCCTGTTCAACGTAAACCGGATATTACATTGGCTCAAAAAAATTTAGACTGGAATCCAACTATTCCTTTAGAAGAGGGTCTTTTACGAACAATAGAGTATTTTAAAAAAATTGTAATATAAAAAAATGCACTAGCTTAGAAAAGGCTAGTGCATTTTTTTTATAGAATATTTTCTCCAAATCTGACTAATCTCGCACTATTAAATATAATTACAAACGCTCCAAAATTATGGAAAATAGCTCCAATAACAGGAGTTAAAAGGCCAAACCCAGAAAGAGTTAAACCTGCTGTAATAAAAATAATACCAAAAATCAGATTTTGAATAATAATGCTTCGAGTACGTTTAGCCAATCCAATTAAAAATGGTAAGCGATCAAGATTATTATTAAGTAAAGCAATTGGAGCACTTCCAATCGCAACATCATTACCTGCCGCTCCCATTGCTATGCCTAAAGTTCCAGATGCCAAAGCTGGAGCATCATTAACACCATCACCAACAACCATAACTTGATAGCCTGCTGCTTTCATTTCTTCTACCATTTGCAGCTTAGTTTCTGGAAGGCATTCCGCATATACATTTGTACAACCAAGCTCCTCAGAAACTTTACGGGCAACAGTCCAACGATCCCCAGTTAGCATGGTAATTTGACGACATCCCATTTTTTTAAGATCTTCTGTGCATTTGCGAGCTTCTGGACGTGTTTTGTCTTCTAATCCGATCCACCCTAAACATTTTCCATTTTCAGAAATATAAAGGGTACTATATTCAGCGGAAGTTTCAATATCTTTTGCTTGCAAAGCAACAAAATTTACAGCTTCCTCTCGTAACCAACTTTCTCGTCCTACAAGTACAATATTTTGGCGAATTCGAGCGCGAACACCTTTTCCAGCAATTTCTTTAAAGTCTCCTGGTTCAATTAGAGTAATATTTGCTTTTTTAGCAACTTCTACAACAGCTTTAGCCAAAGGATGGTTGCTAAATTGTTCTGCTGACGCAGCGATTTCTAATAAATGAGCAGGATCTACACCTTTACCAGGATTTAAACGTGTTACGGTAAGATTGCCAGTTGTGATAGTCCCTGTTTTATCGAAAACTACAGCATTAATCGTAGTTGCAATCTCTAAAGTTCCTACATCTTTAATGAGGATTCCTAAACGGGCAGCGCAAGATAAAGCTGCGACTAAAGCAGTAGGTGTTGCTAAAATAAGTGCGGATGGGCAAGTTACGACCATAGCTGTAATAGCACGATTTAGATCGCGAGAAAAGAAAAGAATCAACGCGGCTAACATTAAAATAGTCGGAGTGTACCAACCAACATGTTTATCAATTAACCGCATGATTGGAATTCGAGTTATTTCAGCCTTGAGAATTAATTCTTTTACTTTTCCTAATGTGGTTTGTTCGCCAATTCTTGTTACTTTAATTTCTAAAACGCCAGTCAAGTTACTTGTACCAGCAAAAACTTCACTACCAGAAGATTTTTCAACAGGTAAAGATTCTCCTGTTATTTCTGCCTGCCGAACAGCAGAGTTTCCAGAGATAACTTCTCCATCACTGGGAATATTTTCTCCAGGACGAACTCGAACAATATCACCAGCTTTAAGATTACTAACTGGAATAAGTTCTTCCTTTCCTTCTGGAGTAATACGATAGGCTTCTTGCGGAGCAAGTTTAATGAGTTCTTCTATTGCTTGACGTGCTCCTAATGCAGTGCGAGATTGTAATTGCTCTGCTAAAAGCATGAAAAAGGCTACTAATCCAGCCGTTTGATATTGTTGAATTGCAAAAGATGCAATAACTGCTAAAGCAGCAAGCTCAGTCATTTTGACGCTGCCTAGACGTAAAGATGTAATTGCTTGTGATATGACTGGAATTGCTAAGATTAAAGCACCTAAAAAAGCACAAAGCGCAGCAATATCTTTGCTATGTAGAAAAAAAACATCAAGGATAAAGGAATTGAGAATTAAAACGCCGCCTAAAAATGTCCCAAAAATTTGCCATAAAATACGGCTTTCTTGGTGTTCCATTTTTCCAATTGTTTCCTTTGCCACGATTAGTCCTCCTTTGGTGCTTGAATTCTATATAAATCAGGATTGCGATTTAAGTGAATACGTACTTCTCTTTCAGAGACCTTGTTGGCAAAAAGGAAAATTTCTTGCAATTTTTCGTTTAATTTTTCGACGATTTGTTGATAATGTCGTTCTCTGAAAATAGGACTTTGATCTACATTAGAAAGAAGTAAACTTTTAAAATAACTGGCATCGCTTTCTGCTTCTTTTTGAATTTGTAAAGCATAATTATCTGCCTTTGCAATAATTTCAGCTTTTTCACCAATTGCTCTATTGATGAGTTGTTCATAATAATTGTTTGCTTCAGCGATTTTTCTATCTTGTTCTGCTTTGGCTTTTAATACACTATCAAAAACTTCTTGTACCTGACGTGGTGGAACAACTTGAACCACTGCAAAACCTTGAATTTCAATACCTGTTTCCAGCGAATCTAATTGATTTTGAGCTAGTTTTTTTACTTCCGGGCCAATTTTATCAATCAAATTTCCTAATACAGCATCTTCAGGAATAGTACAATTTGAAATGACTTTTAGAATACAATTGCAGATAACGCTATGAATAACTTTTGCGCAATCGCTATGTTTTACATGATATAAATAAGTATCAGTTATAAGATAACGGAGTTGCCAACGACAATGAATAATATTAACATCTCCGGTTAGGCAATATCCATCGAATTCAGGATCAAGTGTTTCGACTTTACTAGTTGCCTTAATATCTTCCTGATACCAGAAGTCATTCATAATGTCTGATTCACCATCCATTAGTTTTATTTCGTGTGTAGGAACTTTGATGACTTCACTAAAAGGATATGGCCAAGTCCAATGAAGACCAGGTTTAAGTACACGATCTACTAAACTCCCTTGGATTTTTCCAAATCGCAAAACCATAGCTTCTTGATTTTGTTCTACCGTAAAAATTCCAGAAGAAAGAAACAGAATAACCAATAAAATCATAATTCCTTTTAGTATTTTTAAGCTAAGATTTAAAGCTTCTGCTAAAGATTGGCTTGCTGGATCCAAAGATTCTGCTTCTTTTTTTTCAAGCAAAGATGGGTTTTCATTCTTCTCAGCCATACTAATTTCCTTTTTCTTGAGATGAGGCAGAATCTGTTGGGAGCGTATTTACTTTAATTGGAGTTGTTGAAGTTGCTGTAGGAATATTTTCTACTGTGGTAGAACTTTCTTCTTTAGGCAATGTGGCAGGAACAGTTTCGTTTTGGCTAGGATTTTCGATTTGTGGTGTTGGAGTATCGGATTTTTTTAGTGTTGGATCATCGGATTTTGGTATTACACTCTTTTCTTGATTGGTATTTTGATTATTATTTGAATCAGATGGATTAGTTGTAGGTGTTTGTAAGTTTGTAGGAGTGTCGATTTTTTTTGCATTTTCTTTCTCATTTGAATTATTTTTATCCTTGGCATTTAAATTAAATTTGTCATGCAATAAATCAAATGGAGATGTTCGTGTGTCCAAAACAATTGTAATTTTATTATTCTCGCTAAGTAATTTTTGTAGAGAATCTAATTTTCTTAACCATAATGCTAAATCTTGATCTTTTTCAAAAATAGCATAGTATTCCGCAGCAGCAGCATCACCTTTTCCCCGTCTTCTTTTGGCTTCTGCTTGGGCTTCAATTAGAGTTTCTTCGCGTTTTGCATCTGCTTGTGCGCGTATTTCTTTGGCTTTACCTTCCCCTTTGGAGCGGAAACTTTGAATACTACGATTGCGTTCTTCTTTCATTCGATCAAAGACGGCTTTTGTTGTATCCTTTGGCAATTCTAATCGTTGAATTCCAAGTATATCTACAACAATTCCCATGCTGGACTTTACGCCAGCCATTTGATTTCGTCCATCACTTTGCAAACCATCATTGAGCAATTTTTTGACATCCGACTCAATATTTGCAAGTTGAATGTCTTTAGGATCCACAGAAACAAGATTTTTAAAGGAATGTTTTCCTAATACGCTATTCATATAATGTCGCAGCATAGCTTCAATATTTTTTTGCGCGTTTTTTATTGTTCCTGCTCTACTTAAAAATAAAATAGGGTCTTCTATACGCCAGCCAATATATGTTTCAATGATAATATTCTTACTATCAGAGGTATAAGTTTGCTCTAATTTGCCTGAAAAGATTTGGACTCTCGCATCAAAAGTGAAATAATCTTGAAAAGGATATGGAAATTTCCAATATAATCCAGGTTCTTTAATTGCTTGGGTAGGTTTTCCAAAAGTTGTAACGACTGCAATTTGAGTAACTCTAACTTGGAATGTTACCAAATAAAACAATAAAACGGCGGCCAAAATCGCCGCAACGATGATGGTAAATATTTTTTGGTTGTTGGCTAGTTTGGCAGATTTCATATTACTTTCCATTTTCTACTTTATTTAAATCTAATTGCATAAGATCAGAACTTAGTTTATCTTCAAAATTAAGAACATCTATTTCTTTTCTATTTTCTGGCATAGCCATAACATAGACTCTCTTGCTTGGCAAATTTTCTTCTATCAATTTTAGATATTTTCTTGCCAAATATAATTGGCCTGCTTTTTTATAGGTACTGGAATAATTTTTAAAAGCATCGGCTTCTGCAGATGTGATTTTTTGTCGTTCATTTTGGTATTTATCCGCTTCTAATAAAATTTTCTGGGCATTAGCTTCTGCCATTGGCAAAATTTCATTGCGATACTTTTCAGCTTCTAAAATTTTTGTTTGCATTTCTTCCATAGCGGCTAATTCTGCTTCAAAATCTGCAGCTACTATAAAAGGAACATGCACATTTTCAATACCTACTAATTCAATAGCAATACCTAATTTTTCTTGATCGCAAGTTTTTTGAATGCGGCTTTTTAAATTATGGCAAATTTCTAATCTATTGCCATAAAATATTTCTGGCATTGTAGTAGAAACTAATACTTGAGTGATTTCGCGGTTTGCAATAGCTTCCAACAAATCTTTTGGGTTAGAATGGTTGTGGCTGTATTCTAAAACGTTTGCAATTCTATAATGTAAAAACATATCAATAAGAATAAGATTGATAGGCAATCCTTCTATAGTTTGATTTGAATTTTCAGGAACATGAACTGTTATATAATATCCTTCATCCCCATGCCCATGTTCTTTAGAAAATAGGATGGCTTTTTTGGCTTCTGATTTTTGGTTTCCATGATTGTGTTTATGTTTGTCTGTTTTGAGATCGCTATCCTCATCCTCTGAATGTAAACCTATTGTTAATTTATGAAGGCTTTTAACAGGATAAAAATATGCAATTTCAATAGGCCAGGGCCATTTTAAATGTAGCCCTGAATCCATAACAGCATTTTCCACAGGACGTCCAAAACGTTCTAAAATAGCTTGTTCTTTTGGACCAACAACAACAATGCAATTGAGAAAATATAAGACAATCAATTGAAATAAAATCAATGGAGCAATGGCTTTTTCCATAAAACGATAAAACCATGTTTCTGATACTTTGAATCCAAATTGATAATCAAGTGTTTGTGCTGCTGTTTTTAAAATACCTTTAGAACTTGTGCAAATCTCTAGGAAACGGCTATCATAAGGTGGATGAACTTCTTGTTCTGCTACTCTTGGGCGGTAAAAATCTAAAATTAAATTTAGATTCATTTCAATACCTATAATACCAATCAAAATGGAAATTACCATGGGTAAATAGCGTTCTACGATTGTTATTTCCATTTCTGTCATAGCAACCGATATACTACATGCAAACGCTGCAAGTGCATTCATCAAGAGATAGCTTCCTCCAGCTTTAAGTAATCTCCATGTTTTTTCTCTGGCTAATCCTACTGCATATTTGGCAATTAGTAATGAAAAAAATGCAAAACCAGCTAAAAATGCTGCACATAGAGAACCATTTTGGATAGATGTACTATTAGTAAGTGATTTTCGGAATAACCAAATACTTGCGATAATAAAACTTATTCCTATAATAGCTGTCGCAATAGGCATAATCCATTTTTCAAAGAATAGAAAACGACTACGTGCTGTAAATTCATCAATCTCTTCATCCTGAAAAATGGTTTTCTCTCCATTTTTTACTTGTTGTTCGAACATTTCTTCTTCATGCATCATTCTTTTTTGGCGAGCATGAAGTAATATCAAAAACCATAAAATAAAACCACCTAAAAAATGCCAAGCTTCTACAAAAACTGATTGTGATTGGGTCCAATACGAAAGAATGAACATAAGGCAGGAGAAGAAAAATCCTACTAAAATTCCGTATAAAGCAACCCATTCTGTTTTTTTATAAGATGCTATACTTTCCATAATTTTTTTCTCAAACTATTTCTAATAAAATTTAAACTAAATGAATAGACAAAAGTTTTTGGACTAAAAAATATGCCAACTACGTATTTGAAATTTAACTGTGAGAAATTGAACCCCATGCACTCTGTGCATGGACAAGTTTACTTAGTTAAAGTTAGTACTGAGATAGGAATGTATAATAAATACTTAGTCCAAATACTTTTGACAACTTACTTATTTTTTTGAAAAGAGAAAATTTTTTTAATTATTTAAAATATCTTATGAGTCTTATGAACTATTCTGCTTCTCGATTTTGGAACATAGCAATAGCAAGACATAAAATCCCGCTAATATAGGCAAATGTATATCCTAAAATGGTAATTCCATAATCTAAAGGAATTGTTCGTTCTTCTAAAACAGCATCATTTACTAAATATATTTGAAGATTAGGAATCATCCCATAAGCAATTTTATATAATATATTTTTATCTACATGTCGTCCTAACATATAATCAGAAAATAATCCTAGAAGAAAAATTATTCCAGTAATTACTAATGTGGGTAAAGGAGGCATACGTGTAGAGATGGCCAACGCTATAGCGCATAATAGCATAATTGCAAAGAAAATAAATATCGCTGCTATAACCATCGAAATATCAAGATTATTAAAAAATGGCTGTAATGTCCAATCTTGACCAACTAACCCTAAGAGCAAGAAACACATTGTAAAAATTGGAAGTGCGAAAAAAATTGATGATGAATAAAATGACTTATCATAAAAGAAATTATTAAAAGCCGCTAATGCTAAACTTAAAACTATAGAAACCAAATATCCTATCAAAACAGGATAATCATTTTGAGAATAAGCAGCTTCTGTAATTTCTGTACGTACTACATGCAATAGCACCATAAGTAAAAGATATTCTGCTACTAAAATGGCAGATGTCAATCCTAAATATTTTCCAATTATAAAAGACGAACGTCGGATTGGTTTACTTAAAATAGTTAGAATAGTATGAGCTTCCATTTCTTCATGGACAACTCGTATGGATGAAAATATTGCTAACAACAATCCTGATAAAAGTAAGGTTGCTAGTCCCATATCTTTAATCAAGAGTTGATTTGAAAGCATGGCAAACATAGTAAAGTAGGGAGAAAGCAAAATTAAAGACATAAAAAACAGTAATAAAATGAAATATATTGGTTGCCGAATTACCTCAGTAAAAGTATTGGCAGCTATGCTCCAAATTCGCAGCATAATAATTCCTCATCAAATGAAATTAATTTCTTCATTGATCCTTTATCAGTAATATTATTTAAGCCGCTTTGGGGCTTAAATAATATTACTATATTTTCGTTTTTATTTTAACGAATTATTTTTATAATTCAATTGAAATAATTTGAAAAAAGATAGATTTTTTCAAGTAGGCTACTGGCAGATAAAAGTTATAAAATTCTATAAAATCTTCAAAACAAAGTAAGATATTGCTTGAGCAATTTCAACCAACTTATTGCAATCAACAATCTCAATGGTATCTTTTGGTGTATGTGTAATTGTTTGGCAGTTAATATTATCTGTAAACCACTTTGAAGATAAAGCAATGGCAGGACGTCCATATTGGACAAATATACTATGATCACCTTGTGGCCATTGATTTCCTTCTACAATTCCACTAAAGTTTTCAAGTAATTGTTTGGCTCTTTGTATCATTTCTTCAGAAAAATTATAAAAGGAAATTGCGGATTTTCCTTCTTTGTAGCCGGCACCATCAATGTTGATATTTAAAAATATTTCGTGGAAAAGATTTTGATTCTTATTGATGTAGAGCATTTGTCCAGGAACAGCATAATAATCTTCCCCATTTAATGCGACAAGTTCAATTACATTATTCTTATCATAATCTTTTAAAATTTCCGCAACAAGAAGCAAAATTACAATACCTGTAGCATTATCAATTGCACCAGGGGTTCCTTTTTTAGCATCAATATGAGCAGTAATAACAATGCGTTGGTTTGTTTGCTTTCCTTTTTTTCCTATGACATTATAACCTTTACCTGAAATACGTTTAGATTTTGATGATAAGAATATTTCTTTATTAAGATAGCCTAGAAGTCTAATACCATCTTCTTCAGTCATAAAAACAGATGGTATATTAAAATCTCCATCTTCAATTAAAGGAAATGGGTATACACCTCCTGCCAATTCTGCATTTCTTCCTGTAGCACAAATAATCGCATTGGGTTGTCCTTTTTCCAAAAGTGCAATAATCTTTTGATGTTCTTCTGGATTATAGAACACAAAATTTTTAGGCATGAGTTGTTCTTTGGCGATTTCTCCATGTAATAGAATGATGCAATCTTTTATTTCTGCTTTTTCTAAATCTTTGATATTGGATATAGAAATCAACTTTCCTTGTACATTGCAACCAAGAGAATAAGGGCTGACCAAAATTGGAATATCAAGAATCTCTATAGGATTTTTAATCTGCAAAAAAGCACCGTCATTTTCCCAATCTATAGCATCAAATTCTTGTGATTCTATATTCCATCCAAATGAAGATAATATTTCTTCGAAAAAAAAAGTTGCTTTTCGATTTCCTTCATTTCCAACACTACGATCGACAATTTCATTACACAATTTTTTTAAATAGATTGAACTTTTTTGTAATAATTTTTCTATTTCCATTTTTCCTTGTCTTTCATAAAGAAAAAGCGGCAGAAGAATGTGTGAGATTCTATCTGCCGTTTAAGTTATACTCGTTCTTTTTGAATAATTAAGCGTAAACGCCGTAAAGATTCTTTAATAATTTGTCGAACTCTTTCACGAGAAAGTTGTACTTTTTCACTAATTTCTTGTAAAGTTAGCGGTTCTTGATTATTTAAGCCAAAGCGCATTTGCAGAATAAGTCTTTTTTTAGATTCTAAAGAATCTAAAAGTGCTTCAAGTCTTTCAAAATCTTCTGCAGAGCGTTTTTCTTGATTTGAAGAAGGGTCTTCAATAATTTCTTTTTCTTCACAAATTTTATCTAAACTTTGAATATGAGTAAGGCTAGAGGAAAGCTTAAGAATATTTTCCGCACGAATTCTTTGATGTTTTTCTTTTCCTAAACGAGCTGCTACTTCTCGAATTGTAGGTGGAGTCCCATTTTCCAAAGTTAAGTTTTCTGCCAATTCTTCGGCTTTATTTAAGATTTCTCTCATATAAGAAGGAATTCTAACAACTTTTGTGCTATCTGTAAGTGCTCGAAGAATGGATTGCTTGATCCACCAAGTAGCATACGTAGAAAAACGGCAGTTTCGGTCGGGGTCAAAACGTTCAACGGCTTTTAATAATCCTGCGTTCCCTTCGCCAATGAGATCTTGGAATGGCAAACCGCAGTTCATATATTTTTTAGCAATGTTGACAACTAAACGAAGATTAGAGTTAATCATTTCTTCGCGAGCTTTAGTATCTCCATTTCGGACACGTTGCGCTAAATCGCGCTCGCGTTCTGGTGTAAGGAGCTTTATTTTGTTTATGTCTCGTAAATAGCTTTCAAGAACAAGTTCTGTGCTAATGGCTAGTCCTCCTGATTAAGCATTTCTGCAATATGGAGGTAGGATATGATTTAAATACGTAAAAAACAAGCTGAATGTTTGATAGAAAATATCCAGCCTCCAATTTTAGCTAACCATTTCGGAAAAAATCAATTCAGGAAATATTGTTTTATCCAGTTGCTTCTGGCAAAATGGTAGCATCCCAGGGAATAAAATTTCTAAAATATCTACTAATTGATAGCTTTTAATACGACTTTCAACAGGAGCTACACAAAGATCAAAAATATCAAAAATGGAGCTAAGAAAAAATTCTGCTGTTTCATAATTTGAACGTGAACGGCTTATGAATTGCAATTTTTTAAGACAAACTTTTGCAGTTAAAATTCGGCCTGTAGTTGCATTTCTTATAGCACTATTTTCTTTTCCATTAGAAGAAATCTCTTTTCCACATTGAAGCAACATATACTGTTCATTTAGTTTTTCTGTTTCGCTTTTTGTATCATGAAAAAGAAATGATTTTAAAATATCTATATTTAAAAAATTAGAATTCATATCTAAAGAATTTCGAATTTCATAAAAACGGCTTAAGCGACGGTAGGCGTGTTGACGGTATCTCGCAACAATTTTTGCTTCATAAAATTGTTGATAAGTTGTAAAAAATATATCTGGAACTTGATAATTTTTTATAGGAACATCGTGAAAAAGACTTTCTCCTAATAAATATCTCATTAAAACAAGAACTAATCCCCAAACATCAGTTTTTTGGCCAACATTACTTAAGTTATAATAAACTAAATAGTTATCTGAGTTTTCTTCACTAGGAGAAATAGAAATAAGCTCTGGAGGCAACCATGTAGGAGTGCCATGAAGACGACCTTGAAGTTTTTCAAATTCAATTTCATTGATTTCGCTATAACTACGTGCTGTTCCATAATCAGTAATAATAGGTAAATTGTGATAAAACATAATATTTTCAGGCTTAATGTCATTATGAACAATATGATGAGAAGTAATATACTTAAGCCCTGAAGCAATAAAATAAAATTGAATCAAAGTTTCTAATGGATCCATTGGTTGATTTTGGGCAAACGTAGGATATTTACGTTCTACTGCTTTAAGAATGTGCGTAATATAATAAGGAATTTTTTCATTACGGATGTAGAAAAATCCATCTTTGATTTTAGGAATATGCGGATTTCCAGGCTTTGATAATAATTTGAGTTTTTGAATTTCGTTTAAAATATAATTTCTTGTAATATTAAGAGGTGGACCTGGAATTTTAAGTGCAAAACGATGCTGAGGATCCGATACTTTCCAAATTTCATAAACTTCCCCATAACCGCCTTTGCCTAATAATTGCCCAATCCTAAGAGTATTTGTGAGAGTAGGAGACTGCTCCCAAAGACGTTCTCCTCGTAAATATTTTCCTGAGACATGATGGCAAAAGGAGTCTGTAATAGAAGAGGATAGGGCAGGATGGTAGCTATAACGGTAAAATGGCTTATCTGTAATATGAACCATCCGTTGTGTTTTATTAGGAGCATCGTCAGAAGAAGAATTTAACTGTGGTGGAAAAGTAGCCATATAGCAAACCCTAGCTATCTAATTTCAAGAAAATTATGGCATTTTTTTCTTAAAAGGCCTAACGTTTAAGTCAGATTTTTTGCTATCATTTTAAATTAAAATTATTTTTGTCGCAACAGTTCATATTTCATAATTGCATTTAATACTAAACCGTTTTTTATTTCATTGTTGCGAATTTTATTAAGAAAATCTTGGTATGGCATTCGTATAATTTCAAGTTCTTCTGTAGGGTCCCAATGAGTTTGAGATGTCTGCGCTACTTTTTCTGCCAAAAATAAGTAGCAGCAATTATTTTGAATAGCAGGATTAGGCCAAACATAGCCAAGAGGTGTTATATTTTCGACTGCTGTTGTGTAACCTGTTTCTTCTTCTAATTCGCGGACAGCGGCCTCTTGAGGATTCTCATTTGATTCAAGTAATCCGCCAGGAATTTCAACAGTTATTTCTTCAACTCCGGCTCTGAATTGCGCAACTAAAATTACGTCTCCATTAGATGTGATGGGCAGAACATTTACCCAATTTCTGCATTCTAATCGATAAAATGTATAATCTTTATTACTATGAGGTAATTTAGTTTCAAACGAAACTAAATTTAAAACTGGAGTCTTCATTAAGATTTTTTTATTTTCCATTGGCCATTTTTTTAAATTCATAAATAATTCCCTTATCCACTTATGTTTCCTAACATTTTTTAGATTTTTTTTTGGATGATTTCTTTTGTACTCAATAAACCACATGCAGCACTAATTTCTTGACCACGAGATCTGCGTACAGTTACTGTTAATCCTTTTGCATCCAAATTTTTTTTGAAATCATTGACGCTTTCCAAAGTTGGGGCTATAAATGTGCTGCCATCAAAAAAATGAAAAGGAATGAGATTGATCCTGCAACTTAAGCCGTTTAACAAACGGCAGAGTTCTTTAACATGTTGGAGAGTATTATTATAACCTTCTAAAACAATGTATTCAAAAGTTAGACGCCGTTCTTCAGATTTATGGGCTTTTAATAAATTGATTAAATCGTTAAGCTGATAATGACGAGTTCCAGGAAGTAATTGATGTCGTTGTTCATTTATTGGAGAATGAAGGCTGATTGCAAGTGGACATTTAGAAAGTTGTAGAAATTTTTCCAACTCTGGCAAAATACCAATTGTGGAAACTGTAATACGTTGGCTACTTTTTCTATATCCCCAATCTGAAGTAAAAATTTCTAGACTTTGTAATACATTCTCTAAATTATCTAAAGGTTCCCCCATCCCCATGTAAACAATATTGCTAATTTGATTTCTCTCTAAAATTGCTTCATATTGCCCTAATATCTCTGCAACGTTTAAATTACCTTGGAATCCTTGTTTTCCTGTACAACAGAACAAACAACCACGCTTGCATCCTATTTGTGTGGATAAACAAAGCGTGGCACGTTCTTCTTCAGGAATAACTGCAGATTCTATAAATCCTTTTTCTACAGCAAAAAGATATTTGCTTGTTGTGTCATTAGCTTGCAAACGTTTTTGGGGAGATAATATTGAGATTTCATACTTTTCATCTAAAACTTGGCGTATTTTTTTAGAAATATCACTCATTTTAGAAATATCACGACAATTTTTCTGATATATCCAGCAACAAATTTGTTTTGCTGTATATTTAGGTGCCTGACACGATTGAGCAATGTCATAAATTTGAGAAAGTGTCTTTCCAAAAAGGTTTATTTTCATTTTACTTTTTTTTCTTCGAATAGCTTTATATATAAATTTTTAATGTCTTGAGTCAAACGAGAAATTGCGAATTTTTGTGCAATTTCTTTTCCAGATTGTCCCAATTGATAACGTTTTTCTGAGTCTAAAAGGGCTACTAAACTATTTTGGAATTCCGAAATATTCCCTGGTTGTACCAGGAATCCATTTGTTCCATTTTCTATTAAATCAATAACTCCCCCTACTTTTGTTGCTATAATTGGCTTACCACAAAACATTGCTTCGATTAAAGTAACTGGCGTTCCTTCATTGTGGGAAGTTAATACAACAATATCTAAATCAGAATAAATTTTGGCTGATTCTTGTATCCAACCAGTAAAAACTATATTTTTTAAATCTAATCTAGAGGCTTCTTCTTGCAATTGTTGTCGACATTCTCCATCACCAATAATTACAAAACGAAGTTGGGGATAATTTTTTTTCATATTTTGTGCGATTTTTAGTAGCATTTGATGGTTTTTTACAGGTGTCAATCTACCAACTAAACCAATTACGATTTCTGTTTCTGAAATACCAAATGCTTTTTTTAGCCAACCAGAATATTGACAGTTTTTTTCTAATCCTGAAAAATCAAATCCAAGTGGAATAATAGAAAATTGTTCTCGTTTGCCAACTTTGTATTTTTCATTAATTTCTTGAAGTTGTTGTTGACTAATAACAATAATTCGATGAGTAAATCTAGCAAAAAAACGTTCAATCTTTAAAAAAAACAATGTTTTCCATTTACCAAAATAATGATGGAATACATGGCCATGAAATGTGTGAACGATTATTGGAACTCTCATTAAAATAGCTGCAAGCCTACCTAAAACACCGGCTTTAGATTTATGGGTATGGACAATATCTGGTTTTTCTCGATAAAGAAGAATACATAATTTTATAAGGGTAAAAATATCTCTAAAAAAAGAAATTTCTCTACCTAATTGGGGAATAACCAAAGGTACTATGTGATTTTTTTCTGCTAAATAACTCATATCTCCTTCACATTCCCCAACCATTCCCATTACCAGCTTTGATTCAAATTGTGTTGGATCAAGATAGGCAGTTAGCAAAACACAATGTATTGCAGGTCCACCAATATTAAGACGATCTATAATCCTAATTATTTTAATTTTTTTCATAAATAATGATATATATTTAAGTTGCAGGATGCATAGTGCATCTATATATTTTGCCCCCCGAGTATACTAAACTTAAGGGACTATCTTTTAAAGAACTGGCCTTATTTTTGCTTATTTTTATCTGAATGTCAAGGAAAAAATACTATTTTTCTCTCTTGTTAAGTTTTTTTATAGAATTTAATTTAAAAATGAGACCAACTCTTTAAATTGAGTTAATCTCATTTTTAAATTAAAATGTATAGAATAGGATGAATCGTCTATTTTTCTTGTTTTTCCATGTCTTTAGGGATAAATTTGCTGTTATTGAGAACCAATGTAATAATAAAAGCAGCTGCTAAAATGCCAATGCCAAAATAGTAATAATATTTACTATGTTCTAGTACTGCTGGGAATTTATCTTTTAATACAGCAATAATTTGTGGTCCGATAATACCAGCAGCAGACCAAGCTGTTAAAATAAACCCATAAACTACAGCCATCATTTTAGCACCAAAGGTGTCTAATATTAGGGAAGGCATTGTACCAAATCCACCGCCGTAGCATAAGAGAATGTAGCATAAAAGAATGCCAAATACTAAAGGATGATGAATGAAAATTAGGGCAATAAAAACTGCAATTTGAGTGCCTAACATAACACGGAATGTTTGAATACGGCCGATCTTATCGGACATACCACCCCAGAAGAAACGGCCAATACCGTTAAATAGAGAGGTAATAGCTACAAGAAGACCACCATAAGCAACAAGTTTTTCTGCTGGAATTGTGCCATCCATTTTTCTGTAAAGTTCTTGAAGAATAGGTGATTGCAAACTAATTAAAGCAATACCTGCTGTAATGTTGGCGCAAAAAACAAGCCATAGCATCATAAATTTTCCAGAGAAAATGAATTTGGAAACTCCATAAGTAATAGCATCAGCTTGTTGTCCTTGAGCAGATTGTGCAGGAGGAGTCCAGCCTTCTGGTACATAACCTTGAGGTGGATTTTTAAGGAAGGAAGCAGCAAGCATAGCTAAAACCATGAACAATCCACCAAGAGATGCGAAAACTTTAACTAAGTCATTGTTAAAGTAAGAAAGGAAGAATGGAGCAAAAAAGATGCTCATAAATGCAGCACCTAATCCAAACCCCATAACAACCATACCAGTAACAAGACCTTTTTTGTCTGGGAACCATTTTCCAGCAGTTGCAACAGGAGTTACATATCCTAATCCCAAACCACATCCTCCAATAACTCCATAGCCAAGGAGGAATAGAACTAAGCTAGAATAATGTAATGCAGCAGCAGCAATGATATAACCAAGACCAAATAAAAAACCTCCGGTCATTGCTAGTTTTTTAGGACCATATTTCGGTAGATTGATACCACCCCATGCAGCAGCAAGACCTAAAAAGCAAATAGCTAGGCAGAATGCCCACATAGCTTGAGCATTGGTCCATTTGTAAGCTGTTGTAAGTAATTTTTGGAAAACGCTCCAAGCATATACAGTTCCAAGACACACTTGTAAAAGTGTACCCATGATGGCAATTAGCCAACGATTACCAATGTTTTGTTGATTCGACATGAAACAACTCTCCTGTGAAAATCAAAATAAAAAATGATAAAAGAAAATATAAAACATTATTAAGATATTCGCAACCCTAAAGGGTTAGCGATTTCTCGCACTTTTTTTTAAGAATAAGTTCTTAATATATAAAAAAGAATACAAATTTTTAAAACTTATAATTTAGCATTTAACTTTATATTGCAATTGGAGGTGGCGTATTATCATTTATCTCATTGGGAGATATGAGAGGCAGTCCATATTTTGCACGTGCTCGATTGCATCTTATAAGATCTATTGGAGTTGCCACACATTTTCCATCAACCCAATTTAACCCAAATTCGCGACAGGTACTAGAGCGTTTTTCATAAATGCTACAAGTAGCATTTTTGCCAACTTCTCCTTGTAAAGCAACACATCGAACAGGGAAATCTTTTGTTCCTTTCATGCAAGCATTCCAAGGCGGCAAAGGCTCTGTAAAATCGGCTGGAACAGTACCACCTAATGAACTATCGGCTTCACTCCAATAAAAAGACACTCGATAGAAAGCACAGCAAGCTCCACATCGTATACAAATATCTTTTTGTAACATAGCCTTTATTATTACCTTAAAAAGTTTTAAGTGCAACTATGCTATAACTGGCTGCAAAGTGTAGCCGTAGTCAAATTTTATGCAAATTTGAGATGTTTTAGCCTAAATATTTTAATTGACAAAAAAATTTTGTCAAGAAAATAATTAAATTCACATTGACGAATTTAATAACTTACGATAGAATTACGAGAACTTTCCTAAGTTAAAGATTGGGAGTTTTGCTATACCAGAAATTTTGATAATTTTAGTGTACTAAGTGTTTAGGCCATAAGAATTTTTTAAGTTATTCAATATGTCTAAAAGAATAAAAAAATTGTGTATTAACGAAGAGTGCCGTCTAGTTGAAGTTTCTGCTAACGAAGATGCACCAATTTGGCTTATCAATAATCCTACAGATGCAATGAAAACTGAACTAGTCAATGAGTTTAAAATTGATGAGCATACTTTAAATTCTGTTTTGGATCCTGATGAACAATCTCGTTTGGAATTTGAACCAGATCATTTAGCTTTAATTTTGAAGAAGCCTAAGAATTATTGTTACCAAGACCAATTTTTATTTAAAGTTAGTTCCATAGGATTTTTTCTGTTTAAAACAAGATTTATTATTGTTTCCCCAGATGAAGAACCAGCTTCGTTTGAAGGTAGATCTTTTAATAGAATAACATCGTTACAACATTTTATGTTAAAGTGCATCAGCCGTATTATCAATCATTTCTTTGAACATTTAAAAGCAATCAATCGAATTTCTGATGAACTGGAACAGCAAGTAAACGGGTCATTAGAAAATAAGCATTTGCTTAATTTATTTACCCTGGAAAAAAGTTTGGTTTATTACTTAAATGCGATTCATTCTAATTCTATTGTTATTGTTAAGATTAAATATAACGCTACAAGATTAGCTTTAAATCCAGATAATCTAGATTTTCTAGAAGATTTAGTTATTGAAAATAACCAATGTTATACCCAAGCAGAAATATATTCATCAATTTTGGCAAGTCTTATGGATGCGAGAGCTTCAATAGTCAGCAATAATCTAAATGTTCTTATGAAAACGCTAAATGTAATGACTATCGCAATTATGGTTCCAACATTTGTTGTGAGTGCTTTTTCAATGAATGTTAAAATTCCTTTATCAGGTTACGACTGGGCTTTTGGAGCTATTATGGGATTTGCATCTATTTCTGTTGTGTTTTTTATGATATTTTGGAAACTAAAAAAATGGTAAAAATAGATAGATTTTTTTTATTTGTTCAGATATGGCAACGCTGCTTCCAACATAATTTTGGATGAGCAAGAAATTTTTGTGAAAAGAAAGAAAGCCTTTGCAGCCTGATGGGCTAACATCCCAATTCCAGGAATTGCAAGGCTTTTTGCAGTTTGAGCTTTTTGTAAAAATTTGGTCCATTGTGGACGATAAACCATATCATAAGCAGCAATTCCACTGGGAAAATCAATATCATCGGGCCAAATACAATCACCTATATTCGGCCACATTCCAACTGTTGTACATTGGACAACCAAATTTGGCTGCCAAGAATATATATCTTTCCATGTACCAATTTTTGCTGGTATTTTAATATGATCAATCATAGAAGAAGCATGTTTAAAAGTACGATTGATAACCATAATTTCATATCCCTTTTTATTTAAAACATACATGGCTGCTCGTGCTGCTCCACCAGCTCCAAGAATAATAGCTTTTTTTCTTAACATATTGGGAAGATTTTCTTGTAAATCTTCATCAAATCCATAAATGTCGGTATTTGTAGCAAAAGTAGAAGCTATTGGATGAAACATATTAGGGAAGATAATAGTATTTGCTGCACCAATTTGTTGAGTAATGTTATCACTATTTGTATATTTCAATATTCTTTCTTTGTAGGGAGTTGTAACATTACAACCAATAATTCCGCTATAACATAACGTTTGAAATTTTATTTCAAATTCATTAGGCTCAATAGCAATAAGCTCATATTCCCAAGAAGATAATCCATAAATTTCAAATGCTTTTTGAAATAAAACAGGACTAAAACTATGACTAACAGGGTATCCTATCAAACCAATTTTAGGCATATATTATTACTCCGAAAATGAAAAAGAAATATGCAAATGTCAGTATTTACATATTTCTTTTTTTATTAAAAATTATTTTTTTTGCGTTTAAGGAATAATATTCCTAAGACAAGCAAAAAAACTGTTGCAGGTTCTGGAATAGCAGAACCATCATAAATCCCATAGAGTCCAGTTGTATTATACATAACAACTTCTGCAGAATCAGAAGGATTGAGATCAAGAATAGTACTTCCGTTTCCACTATAAAGAGCTGTTACGCCTTGAAAAACCGGATGAGAGCTGCTAAAAGAAAGATTTCCCATAAGAGAATTATAGGAACCACCATAAAAGGATAGCCCAAATACATTTAAAAATGGATTCCAATTCGCTGCTTCACCAGAAGAACCTCCTATACCTGTTCCGCCGCAAAGGTAAATATTTCCTCCCGCTTGGACATATTGGATAAGCAAATTACTTGGTATAACAGGCGAACCACCTAAAAATATTGCATCATATTGAAGCAGTGTATTTATATCTAGTGATATACTTGTGTTAACCGTCCAAGTGTGTCCATGAGTAACCATAAAATTTGCTAAAGTGCTTTCTGTTAAACAGAAATTAGTAGAATACGCTAAAAAATTTCCTGAAGTACCACCTGTAAACCAATTTGTAAGGTTTTGAACAAAAAGTCCTGTATCTGGAGCAGAACTAAAACCAGTGTTACTTATTGTCCATTCATCATGGTTGACAAAAATTTTCCCAGCATAGCTGCTTGGTAAAACAACTAACAATAGGCTTAAGACTAAAATTATAATTTTTTTTGCCATAGTAACTCCAAAATAATTCTAACAAAAAAATTTCTTAGTCCAAAATAATAATCGACTAATGGGTCTGTCAACTAAGTTTTTTAAGGTTTAATTGAGAGGAATTGAACCTGCCGCTGCAATTTTTTCTTTAAAGCCTTAATTTATAAGCGGCAGGTTAATTCCTGCCAATATATGTGCATGGATGAGTACAGTTATTATGCCTAACAATTTTGTTGACAGACTACTAATAAGATATTTTAGCAAATGCTGAGTTAAAAATCTATATTTAATATTTTTACAAAGGCTTTTTTTAATAAATTGGCATGTTCTTCACTACGCGCTGCAATGATAATCTCATGAATATTTTGTAATTCTCCATGTAAACTAATAATGATTTCATTTAATATTTTTACAAATATTATTTCAGAAAGTATGCAATATTCAGTTCCTAGAGGATCAAGAGCAATTTTTTTACAACCCATTTCATTATATTTTTTTAAAGATTTTTCTAATGTTAAGCGTATGATTTCTTGATTTGTAGCCGCTTTATCCTGAAAGCAATATATAATCGCTTCTAAAAGATACTTTGACTGGCACCAACTTGGTTGAGAAAGGACAATTTCTCCTAATTCGCTTGGTTTAAAACTTTCTGAATTTTCCAACATTTCAGGAACGCGAATGTTTTCTGAAATCTTTTTATCTAAAAAAATGTTTTCAGATCCTGCTATATGGTAAACATCTTGACTCATAATCGCACCATCACTAGGAATTTTATAGACAGGGCTAACAAGAATACGAAATCGAATATCTTGTACAAATACTTGAACATTAAGTGGCCCAGAAAACTTTTTTAGAAAGTTTATTAGCATAACTGGAGTAGGGTAACAAAAATCTCCTAGTTGGTAATAGCATACATTAGTTAATTTTTGGAAGATATTTCCTGGAGAAAGATAAAATTCTGGATATTGACTTAAGAGTTTGATAAATGGCGGGGCTTCAAGTGGTTCTTTTTTCATAAATTTCGGTGCGTTTTTTTAAACGCACCGCCTCAAAGAAGTGAATTTTATTTTTGAGCTTGATTTAGTAATTGCTTATAAATAACAGCTCCAAAAGGATGTCCTTGAATAAATCCTCTTCTAAACAGATGTTGATCTCGTTCTGAAAGACGCAATACATATTGTCGTAAAACATTTACAACATCATATTGACTAAGGTTTTTATTTGATAGAGAATATCCATAAGCACGTCCTAAATCAATCAAATTTTCTTGCCAGATTCCATCAAAAACAATATTTCCTTGTATTCCATAGCCAGCGATAAATCCCTTTTTAAATTGTTCAATTGCTTCCAATTGCTGGAAGAATAAGGTGGAATAAAAGTATTCACGAACAACACGTACACTTTTTTGCCCTTGGCGTAGTCCGACACCATATACAAAACCATTTTTTTGGCTAATAGACTCTTCTACTTTAATTGTAACTTCGGCTGTGGCAAAAATATTTCGATCTGTATTTAATTCTGCTCGAATATTATATATGCCTTGCAATTCTCCTGCTACAAAATTTCCATTTTGATCGATTTTTCCCCCAAAGACTTGCCAATTTATAACACAATCAACTTCACGATTTTCATTATTATATGCTTGAATTTTAAATTTGCAAGTTTGACTTGGTGTTAATGTAATTTGTTTAGGCGTTATTTCTAATCGAGCAATTTTATTAAGATTTGTGGAATTATTAGAAATATTTTGTTCTTGTACCGTCATTGTTAAAGTTAAATTTGCTACAGGATGAGAAACAAAAATACTATATTTCCCGGGGCGTTTGGGAGCTATCCAAATATTTCCATATTGCCCAATCATGATTCCACCTGAACATGTATAACGAAAATCCCATGGATAACATTGGACAGGAGTTCCTTGATAAGTAAGGCTGCTTCGCAATGGAAGATTAAATCCGGGAGAAACTGTTTGATTACCTGGAACAACTTTTAATACATAGCCATTAAAAGATTTTGATTGTGCAGATTGAGAGTTTTCTTCAGGTGGCTCAATAATTTTTATATAAGCTCTCGTTCTTAAATGGCTTTCTGTATCTATTCCTGTAACTTCGTAATTTCCAGGAGTATCTCCAGCAGTATAAAGGCCGTTTTCTGTAATAACTCCACCAGTTGCCATCCAAAGAGGTTTCACACTAGCAACCCGTTTAGTTTTTGTTAATCCTTGTAAATTAAATTGCTGTTGAGTTCCAGGAAGCAATGTTATGCTAGGCGGGTTAATGCTAATTGATTCGGCAGAACCATGTTGAATTGTAACAGTTGCTATGGCAAAAGTCCCATCACTATGTATTGCTTTAACATAAAATTGGCCTTCTTCTTCTCCAGCCGTAAAACGTCCATCATTTTCAATTTTTCCGCCTTTAGCCTCCCATGTAATTTCTACAGGAATATTTTCTCCATTATATGCCATTCCTGTAACAATGAATTGGCACATTTCAAATGGTTGTAACCAAATAGTTTCTGGGGTAATAACAAGTTTTTGCAATTCTGTAAGAACTTTGACTGTACTCGTTGCCATCAAATTGTTATTAAAGTATACATGAATAGAATATTCCCCAGGATTTCTTCCTGCAACATAAGTTCCATCTTGTTCAATGTTGCCTCCTGTTGCTTTCCAATTAAGTTTTTGACTATTTTCAGCCCAACTTCCTTGTAACTCAAATTTTTGCTTTTGTCCAGGAGAAAGTTTAATCTCTTTGGGCTGCAATTGAAGATCAACAACCTGTATGGGAATGCGAACAGATGATTTTAGATAACGAACTTCTAGCCTGTAGTGTCCAGGATTAGATGGCGCAATATATATTCCGTCCTCGTATTTTCCTTCGCTAGGAATAACAGTAATTTCCCAAGCCCAAGGTAATATTATTTTCTTATTTTGTAGAATTGTAATTTGTAGAGGCTGTTTGGAATTTGGAGCAATAATAATTTCTTTAGGTTCAACAATAATTTCATATTCTGGTGAAATTTCTTGTGGTTTAGAAATAATAACACTAATTTCTTCTCGAAGTCTAGAATCAGGTTGTGTAGCAATAATTTTGTAAACGCCTGGGATTTTTCCTGCTTTAAATTTATTCTTTTCTACTATTATTCCGCCATTTGCTTTCCATTCTATATTTGCAGAAATAGGAAGATTATTTTGATCTAGAATAGTTGCTTGCAGAACAATAATTTCCTCACAAGTAGCTTTTATTTGTTTTTCTACTACAATTTTTGTAGGAATAGAGATTGCTTCAGTTCCTTCAACAATTACTGTTGCAGTACCAACTGCTTTAGGATGTTTTACAGTAATTTGATATCTTCCTGCTTGATATGGTGCTGTATAAATCGAATCTGAAAAAGAACCTTCTTTTGCTAAAAATGTCAATTCCCAAGCAAAAATCCATTGCTCTTTTCCTTCTCGATATAATAAAGCATCAAATGGAATTTTTTCACCTGGAGAAGCAGTAACTTTTTCTGGAGAAACTTTTAATACATATTCTGGTTGAGGAATTTCAGGTTTTACAGGTTCAGGTTTAATGGGTTCAGGTTTTACAGGCTCAGGTTTGATGGGTTCAGGTTTAATGGGTTCAGGTTTTACAGGTTC
>CAZPDM010000053.1:25200-25847 GCA_964585305.1 uncultured Planctomycetota bacterium
TTACAGGTTCTGGCTTTACAGGCTCAGGTTTGATGGGTTCAGGTTTTACAGGTTCTGGCTTTACAGGCTCAGGTTTGATGGGTTCAGGTTTTACAGGTTCGGGCTTAATGGGTTCAGGTTTAATGGGTTCAGGTTTGATGGGTTCAGGTTTGATGGGTTCAGGTTTGATGGGTTCAGGTTTAATGGGTTCAGGTTTAATGGGTTCAGGTTTTACAGGCTCTGGTTTGGGAGGTTCTGGTTGAATGGGTTCAGGTTTTACAGGCTCTGGTTTGGGAGGTTCTGGTTGAATTGGTTCAGGAGTGGAAGAAGGAATAACTTCTATGGAAATTTCCGCAGAAACATCTCCACTTAATACTACAATTTGATATTTCCCTGGTCTATTTCCTGCTGTAAAAACACCATTTTTGATGATTCCTCCTCTTGCCATCCATTGGAATTGAGTAGGAATTTCATTTCCATATTGATCTAACCCAAGTGCTGAAAATTCCATTTGCTCTCTGCATTCTAAGGTTGCTTTTCTTGGTGATACTAATATTTTAGCTACAAATAGTTTTTCAATTGTAGGTTCAGGTTTAATAGGTTCGGGTTGAGGTTTAACTGGTTCGGGTTGAGGTTTAATAGGTTCGGGTTGAGGCTTAATAGGTTCG
>CAZPDM010000053.1:25947-30899 GCA_964585305.1 uncultured Planctomycetota bacterium
GGTTGAGGTTTAATAGGTTCGGGTTGAGGTTTAATAGGTTCGGGTTGAGGTTTAATAGGTTCGGGTTGAGGTTTAACTGGTTCGGGTTGGGATTCAGATAAAATGTTAATTTCAGATGTGGCTTCGATTCCTTTTGGTCCCCAAGCTACTACTGTGTATTTGCCAGAAGAACTGCCAGCTTCAAAAGTCCCATCTTGTTCAATTTTTCCTCCCTTTGCTGTAGCAGATATAATTGCCCAAGCAGGTTGGAATTCTAAAATATCCCCGGAATTTCCATAAACTTTAGTTTTTAGCTGTATTTTTTCACCAACAGTAATAGAGCTTTTGTTAGGAATAATTTCAATTTTAGCAATTTCTTGATTAGCAGAAACAGTAATTTTGGCCAATCCTAAAAGAGATTTATAACGAGCAAATACTAAATATGTTCCAGGTTCTTTAGGCACTGTATATACATTTCCAGAAATATCTCCTTTTGATACGCTTATTTTAAATTCCCAAGGAAGAACACGCTGTACTACACCATCATCTACAACGCCTACTTTAAAGAGTACTTTTTCACCCGCTTCAACTATTGCTTCATTTGGAGTTATAACAACTTGTGGTGAGCTCCATGCTCCACAAAGATATAAAAATAATATCAAAAATATTATATTTTTTTTCATATCAAAAACGCATAGCGCGCCCTCCATCATAATTTAAAATAGATATAGTTTTTTGCATTTTTCGCAATACATTTTGTTGATAATATAAAAAATGATTCCTCTAACACTAAAATATAATTATAGTGATATAATGCTAAAAGTCAAATAAACTAAATGAATAGACAAAAGTTTTTGGATTAAAAAATATGTCAACTACGTGTTTGACCTTCAACTACGAGGAATTAAACCCGCGCTGCAAATTTTTTTAGGAATGCATAATAAATTCTTAGTCTAAATACTTTTAACAAACCACTTAGGAAAATTTCTATACAGAGAAAAGTTTAAAAAAATATTTAATAGTTTTTTTTAACTACTGTACTCCCTGATTGTTGGTAAAAAATGGCACCCTTCCTTAAGAAGGAAAAAAATATATAAGATTATTTTTTTGAGCTATTTATAAAACTTTTATAAAACTTTTATCATAGTTTGCTTTTCTATTTTTTTTAAGTTATATTTATGACTCGAAAGAATAAAAGAGGCGTTTTTAAGGGAAAAGTATGTTTAACCCATTTGTCCATCTTCATGTTCATAGTCACTATAGCTTATTAGACGGTGCTGCTAAATTACCTGAATTAGTCAAAACAGCAAGTGATTTTAAAATGCCTGCTATTGCTTTGACAGATCATGGAAATCTATTTGGAGCAATGGAGTTTTATGATCTTGCTAAAAAAGCTAATATAAAACCAATTATTGGGTATGAAGCATATATTGCTTATCCCAATCGTCAAACTAAAGATAAGCAATCAAGAGAATATAGCCACATTACTCTTTTGGCCAAAAATTATCAAGGTTATAGAAATCTAATAAAACTTGCATCAGAAGCCTATCTTACAGGTTTTTATTATAGGCCACGTATTGATAAAGAATTGCTTTTTCAGCATCATGAAGGATTGATCGTACTTTCGGGGTGTTTGCATTCTGATGTTTGCCAAAGTATTAGTAAAGGCGACATTGCAAAAGCTGAATCTACAATTGCAGAATATCGTGATTTATTCCCTGGAGATTATTATTTAGAAATCCAAAAAAACGGTATTGAAGAACAAGATAAAGTGAATGAAGAATTGCTAAAAATGAGTCAGAGATTTAATCTACCGCTTGTTTTTACTAACGATATTCATTATCTTCATAAGGAAGATGCCAAGCCACATGATATTTTGCTTTGTATTCAAACTGGTGCAAAATATAATGATTCCGACCGCTTCAAATTTAAAACTGATGAATTTTATATGAAATCTCCAGAAGAAATGTATGAGCAAGCTAAGTACTTTCCTCATGCTGCAGAAAATACAGTTGCTATTGCTGAAAAGGTCAATATTGAAATCCCATTAGGAAAATCGCATCTTCCTAAATATGAATGTCCTGGAGGCAAAACTAATGAAGAGTATTTAAGGGAGCTTTGCGAAAAGGGGCTAATTGAAAGATATGGGAAAATAGATGAAGCATTACGACAAAAATTTGAGTATGAGTTTTCTACAATCTGCAATATGGGTTTTGCTCCGTATTTCTTGATTGTCTGGGATTTTATCAACTATGCACGAAGCCAAAATATTGGAGTTGGTCCAGGACGTGGATCTGCTGCAGGAAGCGTTATTTCTTATGCACTTCATATTACAAATTTAGATCCTATTCGATATGGTCTTATTTTTGAACGCTTTCTTAATGAAGGCCGCAAGGAAATGCCTGATATTGATATTGATTTTGAAACGCATCGTCGTACTGAAGTTATTGAATACGTCTCCCAAAAATATGGAAAACGCCAAGTTTGCCAAATTATTACTTTTGGAACAATGGCTGCACGTGGTGTTATTCGTGATGTTGGACGTGCTTTAGGAATGGAATTAGAAGAAGTAAGTCCCATTGCTAAAAAAGTTCCAGAAGGGCCTAAAATTACATTAGAACAAGCTCTTAAAGAAGATGATGAATTTCGTAGAGAATACGAAAATAATCCCAAAGCAAAAGAAATTATAGACATTGCCAAACGTTTGGAAGGATTAGCTCGTCAACCTGGAACACATGCTGCAGGTGTAATTATTGCTGATCAAGATATTACAGAATATTGTCCTTTGTACTATGCAAAAGAAGACAAAGATAGTAGAGAAACTATTTCTACCCAATATTCTATGGAACACATGGTCAATTTAGGGCTTTTGAAAATGGACTTTTTAGGTCTAAATACCTTAACACTTTTAGAAAAAGCTCTCAAAATGATCAAATATTCTCGTAAAGAAAACATTGATTTAGAAAAAATTCCAACAGATGATATTAAAACTTATCGGATGCTTTCGCGTGGAGATACTAATGGTGTTTTTCAGTTAGAGTCTGACGGAATGCGGGAATTAGTTAAAAAATTAAAACCCGATCGTTTTGATGATTTGATTGCATTGGTTGCTCTTTATCGTCCAGGTCCATTAGGTAGTGGAATGGTTGATACCTTTTGTAAGTGCAAGCATGGATTAGAACCTGTCCATTATAAACATCCCATTTTAGCTGAAATTCTTAGTGAAACTTACGGTGTCATTCTATATCAAGAGCAAGTTATGCAAATCTCTAGTAGAATGGCTGGATTTACTCTTACCCAAGCAGATAAATTACGAAAAGCAATGGGGAAGAAAAGAAAAGATATTATGGATGACTTCCGTAAAAAATTTGTTGATGGCGCAGCTAAGTTACATAATGTTCCCGCTAATATAGCAGAAGAGGTTTTTGATTTGATGGATTATTTTTCTGGCTATGGATTTAATAAATCACATAGTGCTGCGTATGCTCTTGTTTCCTATCAAACAGCCTATCTAAAAGCTAATTATCGTAAAGAATATATGGCCGCTTTGATGAGTATTGAAAGTGAAGACTTAGAAAAAATAAATAAATATATTCATGAATGCATAGATGATGGAATCAAAGTACTTCCTCCAGATATTAACCAAAGCGAAGAATCTTTCTGGCCAACAAACGAAGGAATACGTTTTGGATTTGCTGCAATTAAAGGATTTGGAGAGAAAGCAATCCAAACAATTTTACAAACACGTAAAAAATGTGGCAAATTTAATTCTTTGTTTGATCTTTGTGAAAAAACTTTAGATAGCAAAGCTATTGACAAACGAGCTTTGGAAGCCTTAACAAAAAGTGGCAGTTTGGATTGCTTTGGTGTTCCACGTGAACAGATTTTTGCCAGTATTGCGGATCTTTTACAACGAATGAATACCGTTAAAAAACAAAAAAAGAAAAATCAAGATGCTTTTGATTTTTCTACAGAAGAAGATTCATCCTCCGGAACCCCTAAAATTGATGCTTCATATACGAAAGATTATCCTACTTGGAGTGAACAAGAAAAACTCAACTATGAGAAAGAATCATTAGGAATTGTTTTTGCGCATCCCGCAAAACGTTGGTTACCATACTTGCAAATGTTATCTAGCTATAAGATTTCTGAATTAGCCAAAGTTCCTAGTCATACAAATATCTCCATTGCTTGCATAGTTTCTAACATTCGAGAAATCACAATAAAAAAGGATGGAAGAAATAAAGGCCGCAAAATGGCACAACTAGTTTTTGATGATTTTACCGGAACTTGCGCCGCTGTTTGTTTTGTCGAGCCATTTGAAAAATACAGCAAACTTTTAGTTTCCGAAGCTCTTGTTTTTGTAGAAGGAAAATGGGAAACCCAAGCAACTAATGGAGAGATGCAACTTATTGTTGAATCGGTAACTCCTTATGAAGAGGCTCTAACTAAGCTACCAGGAAAAATTATCCTGGAATTCCAAAACCCTAGCGAAGATGAAATCACTAAAGCCCGTGATATTTGTTTTAAACTAAGCAAATCTCTTACTTCTGAAAATGCAAAATGCGCAACGTACATCCGCATTCAACATAACCACCAGACAACCGCTATTCTTGTAAGCTCCAATTTATTTTTATCCCCTGGAAAACAATTGATTGAAAATATTGAACAAGAACTCGGACGATCAAAATTAGCTTTTGCCGGAAAAAGACAATAATGTCAATCACCCCTTGACTAAAGATCAAGGGGCTTGGAAAACTAACCCCCAAGCCTTTTGAGTTAGACAAGAACAATCTGAAATAGATTGTTAGTTGATTAGTCTAAGTAAGATAGATATCTTACTACATTGTTTACAAGGCACCATGGGATGCTCCGTAGTGTAACACTACATAGTGTTACACTACGTGATACTAGTCATTAAAAAGTCTGATTTTTCTATTTCGACAATGGAGGTTGATATAGATCATCTTCAT
>CAZPDM010000054.1:0-30078 GCA_964585305.1 uncultured Planctomycetota bacterium
CTTGCATTTTGAGCTTTAGCAACGAAATGTCCTTCATCTGGGAAATAAACTAAGCGGGAAGGAACTCCTTGTCGTTGTAATGCTGTAAACATTTGGAATCCTTGAGTAATAGGTACACGGAAATCAAGTTCACCATGAACAACCATTGTAGGAGTACGGAAATTTGCAGCATATCGGGAAGGAGAAAACTTTTCATAAAGTTCAGGATGACGATATGGCATTCCTTTAAATTCCCATTCCGGAAACCAAAGTTCTTCTGTCGCACCATATTTTGATATTAAATCAAAAACGCCAGCGTGAGAAATAAGGCAATCAAATCTGTCTGTATGTCCAGCAATCCAGTTGATCATATAGCCACCATAGCTAGCACCAGCAGCAGCTAAACGATTGCCATCCATAAAAGAATATTTTTTCAAAGCAACATCAAGACCAGTCATCAAATCTTGATAAGGCGCTCCACCCCAATCGCCACTTACAGCATCGCAAAATTTTTGGCCATAGCCCTTAGAACCTCTAGGGTTAATAGCTAAAACAACATACCCGGGTGCAGCAAACATGGAAAGATTCCAACGATAATGGAACTCATCTGACCATTCGCCTTGTGGACCACCATGAATAAGGAACATTACAGGGTATTTCTTTTCTGGATCAAAGTAAGGAGGTTTTACAATTAAACCATGTACACGCCATCCGTCAAAACTTTCAAACCAGAAATCTTCTACAGGTTGAAAAACTAATTCATCAGTAATTTTTTTGTTTGTAAAGGTCAATTGTTTTACATTTTCGCCATCTCTATTAGCAGTAAAAACTTCAGCAGGAAGCCCTACATGTTGTCTTAAAAACACTAGTGTACTTCCATCAGCAGAGATTTTAAGGGAAGCATTTGTATGCTGATCGATCAATTTTTCAACAACACCACCTGCAATTTTAACACGATAAATTACATGTCGGCCATGATTACTTGTTGTAAAATAAATACATTCGCCACTAAAAATAGGCATTCCTACATCACGATCGAAATCTTTAGTAAGATTTGTAACTTCTTTTGTTTCCAAATCCATCAACATAAGATCAGTTTCATCTGCCTCAAAACCAGCGCGAGCCATACTTAAATACGCTAAATATTTACCATCTGGAGAAAGTACAGGACTATTATCATTACCACGATTAGTAGTAATTTGTTTCGATTCTCCACCTTCTACAGAAACACAATAAATATCATTATTAGTAGAAGTAGCAAGGAAAGAGTCTGTATTTGTTGTATAGATCAGTTTTTTATTTTTAGGACAATAACAATAATCTATCTCACCACCTAATGATATAGGAGGCGCATAATATTGTCCTGGAGTAAGATCACGATATTCGCCGCCTTTGGCTGGCAATGCGAAAATATGATTGACTTTATTATTTGTCCAATGATTCCAATGACGATAAAGCAATTGATCAATTACTCTTGCTTTAACTTTAGATTTTGCTTTTTCTTCGTCAGTTTTAGCAGTTTCTTCTAATGTCTTGCCAGGATAAACTTGAGCAACAAAAAGAAAATACTCTCCATCAGGTGTCCATTCAAAACCATCTGGAGCAACTGGCAGATTGCTAATTGTTGAAACTTGCTTGGTCTCCATGTCCATAAGACAGATTTGATCTGTTCCGTTATTATCACTGATAAAAGCTAATTTAGTTCCATCCGGACTCCAACGAGGATTGCTTTCATAACCAGCATAGTTTGTTAATTGGATAGCTTCTCCGCCTTGTGTAGGTACCATCCAAAGGTCCATATTGCTGCCATTATCTTCCATTCGGTAAGATATTACTGCATAAACAATATTTTTGCCATCTGGAGAAATCTGAGGACTAGCTAAACGTTTGCAATTCCAAAGGTCTTCGACAGTAATGGCATGTTTTTCTGCAATTACTATAGGAAGAAAACAGGCTAAAATCAATAGCAATGTAGTAAACTTATTCATAAAAACCTTTCTAAAGAAAGAAATATAAATAAAGCCAATTATAATCATTTTAACATAAAAACAAGTTTAGCTCAAATATTTTATTTAAAATAAAATCCTGATTCTGCTTAGAGTTAGCAGAATTGTATAAATATTTTTTATTTTTTTCTTGCTTTACTATATACAATAAAGTATAAAGTACTTTGTGATATAAAGTACTTTATACTTTATTGTAAAAATATAATAATGTAATCTTTTTTTTATAAAAAATTATGAAAAGACAACAACTGATTGAAGATATTGCTTACATCAAATCTGTAATCAACTCCTCTTTACATTACACAAATTTATCTGGAATAGCCGCAGTTATATCTGGTATTGCAGCTCTTTTTGGAGCTAGTTTTAGTTTAATCATGTTTGAAGAAACTGATTTCTATGCGATGGAAAAAATGATTGATTTTATTATTGTATGGATATTAGTTTTCTTCATTTCTGTTTTTGCACATATTTATTTTATCAATCGTAAGGCTAGAAAAAATGGAGAACTAGCTTGGTCACGATTATCTCGACTTATTGTTTATGCATTAAGCCCTTCTCTAATACTTGGATTTTTTATGACGATATTTTTTTTACAAAAAAATCAATTTTCCTATATTCCTCCATTATGGATGATTTCTTATGGATTAGGAGTATGGTCAGCAGGGCTTTTTTCTATACCTGAACCACGTTGGCTTGGTGCAAGTTTTATGGTGACAGGGTTATTTACTTTGTTTTTCTTACTAGATTATAACTTTATCATGTTAGCAATATCTTTTGGCGGCTATCATATCGTTTATGGTCTCAGACTAATCTTTCGATATGGTGAGGGTTAAATGAAGCCACAAACCCAAGCTAAAGAATTCGATAAACTCATGGAATTGGATAAAATTATTCATGAGCGAGTACGGCTGGGAATCATGGCAGCTTTAAGTGCAACACAATTATGCTCTTTTCATGAACTTAAGCATAAACTCAATGTTACAGATGGCAATTTAAGTGTCCATCTTAAACTGTTATGTAATCATGGATATATCACAGTTCACAAAAGTTTTATCGAAGGAAAACCTCAAAGTTCTTATGAACTAACTGAATATGGCCGTACGGCTTTTAAAGAATATATTAACTCTTTGGAAGGTTTCATCCGCAAATTAAATCTGGGGCAATAACTTCGCCTACAAGAAAAACAATTTTCTATAAAAATTTAGAGGGAGAATATTTGTATGGAATTGGAAAGTTTGCCACGTCATGTTGCTATTATTATGGATGGAAATGGGCGATGGGCCCAAGTTCATAATAAACCCCGAATTTGGGGGCATCGTATAGGAGCAAAAGTTGTAGATACTATTACGAGAGAGTGTGCTAAAATAGGAATACAACAATTAACTCTTTACGCATTTTCTTCAGAGAATTGGCAACGTCCGGCAGATGAAGTAAATTACTTGATGTGTCTTTTACGCAGATTTTTAATTAGCGAACGAAAAATTCTTATGGAAAACGATATACGTTTGACAACAATTGGACAAATAGATCGTTTACCAGAATCTGTTCAGCGTGAATTAGAAATTACAAAAGAAGTGAGCAAAAATAATAAACGTATGGTATTATGTTTAGCTCTTTCTTATGGGGGTAGAGCAGAAATTGTAGATTTAGCAAAATCTTTAGCTAAAAAAGCAATTTCCGGAGAAATTTCAATAGAACAGATTGATGAAAAATTGTGCCAGCAAAATTTATATCAATCTGATATGCCAGAGTTAGATTTATTGATTCGCACAGGTGGTGAAATGCGATTATCTAACTTTTTGTTGTGGCAAGTATCATATTCAGAATTATGGATTACTCCTACCTTTTGGCCAGATTTTTCTATATCTCACTTTCATCAAGCATTGCGAGATTTTGCAAGGAGAGATCGAAGATTTGGAAAAGTTATGCCTCTTCCTAAAATTGCTGCTGTCTAAAAAGAAAAAAAGCCCGCTCTACCAGATTATGGTATCACTCGGGCTTTTTTTGTTAATCTTCTTTTAAATTTTCATCATCTTCTTCTTGTTCAGCTTCTTGTAACTTCTTTTCTTCTTCTGCTAACTTTGACATCCATTTTTGATATTGTTCTTGTTCTGACAACATCGTATTATTATAGGCAGAAGTGGATGCAGCACCAGGAGGAGATTGTGGTAATGATGGCAAGGATTGTGCAGTTTCAAGTTTTAGAGAAGAATTTAAGTCTTTAGATGCTTGCATTTTAAGCTTTAGAGAGTCTTGTCCGGATTTTTGATCTTCTTGCAAGTATTTTTGAGCTTCTTCTAAATCTTTTTTTACTTTTAACACATGTTGTTTAGCCAATTCTATTTGAATCAATCTTTGTTTTCTTGCTTCTTTTCTTCGTTTTATTGTGGCTTCTAGTTCTTGTTTTTTATTTTTTATTTTTTCAACAAGTTCACCTTTTTTATCATGGATTTTACTAGTAATCGTTTCTTTTGTATCATGAACTCTATTGGCAAATTTTTCGATTCTACTTTGAGATTGAGTAGCAGTTGTTTTTGGCTGATTGCCAGTAGCAGTTGTTTTTGGCTGATTGCCAGTAGTAGCAGTTGTTGTTCGTTGATTGCCAGCAACAGTTGTTTTTGGCTGGTTAGTAGGAATCTTGGGTTGCTCTTTAGTAGAAGGTTTTATTTTAGGAGGCAAAATTGGTTTAGTAGAAGGTGTTTCTGATTCGTCTGATTCATACATCATTGCAAGTTCACTATTAGAACTATCTTCTTGATTTTGAGCTTTTCCCCCTTCTGTTACTGGTTTTTCCTTTTGCATTAAAGAATTTTGATTTGCCATTGCCAATTGAAATAATTCCATATTCAATTTTGCTCTATTCGCATACGCAAAACGATAACTAGGGTTAGCTTGAATAGAACGCTCAAAACTAATGGCAGCGTTATCATAATCCTTAGCATCAAGATATAATTCTCCTAAACTATTATAGGCACAAAATAACTGCGGATTTAATCTCACAGCAGTTTCTAAAAGATCAATCTGTTGTTTTCGAATCTTGTCTTTATTTTCATTTGTATATTCTTTAGCCAATTCTTTAGCCTTCATAATGCAATAAAATTCATTATGTTGGGTATTAGTACGCTTGAGAGCATTTTCTAGCATTGTATTATATATGCCGGCTAATTCATACTGATTTTTTCCAACTGCAATTATTATTAAATAATATAATGCAGCAGAATCATTTTGATCTTCAGAAATAGCTTTTTGGAATTTTTCTTCAGCAAGAGAATAAAAATCTTTTTTTAGTTGAAGATCTTTTTGCCCATTTTTTTGTCCATATCTCATGCAAAATTCGCCCCAATTTGTATAAAAAAAAGAACATGGGGCTAATTTTTCTGCTTCAACATATACAGGTTCAACATGTTTTTTATAATCTACTTTTTCTAAATCCCAGCGTCCAACATCATTTAACATGCCAACCATTTTATTTAAACGAATTTGCCAGTTCCAAGTAAGATATACGTAAAAAATAAATCCGGCAATCATTCCAAATAAAGAAAATAATGCTACAGTGCGCTCTTTATTCCGACGAACCCATTTTGTAGTACGCGTAATAATTGTAGGAGGTTTAGCTAAAATTGGACGGTTTTCAAGATAACGCGATAAATCATCTGCCAATTCCATAGCTGTTTGATAACGTTTGTTAGGTGCTTTTTCAAGGCATTTTAATAAAATAGTCTCTAAATCTATATCAACATTAGCATTGATTGTACTAGGGCGAAGGGGATCGTATCGAATCACCATATTTAAGATTTGAAAAACATTATCACCCTGAAATACTGGCTTCCCTGTAATCATTTCATAACCAATTGCACCTAAAGAATAAATATCGCTTCGATTGTCGGTTTTTCCTCCCTGTGCTTGTTCTGGTGGCATATATGCAGGAGTACCCATAATATCTCCTGTCTTAGAAAGACCTGCCTCGCCTTCTAGTTTTGCCAATCCAAAATCCATAACTTTAGGTTGATCATCTGTAATCATCATAATATTGCCAGGTTTTAAATCGCGATGGATAATTCCAGCACGATGAGCACAATCAATTGCTTCCGCAATAATTTTAAGAATACGCGCAGCTTTAGTCGGTTTAAATATTTCTTCATGGATACAAGCAGAAAGAGTCTTTCCGCTCATAAATTCCATAGTAAAATAGGGTTGAGGATGTATATCAAATTCATATATCGTTATAATAGCAGGGTGTTGTAGACGTGCAGTAGCTTTTACTTCTTGCATAAATCGTTGAGTTTGCATTGCTGCAATATTTTCTTGTAAACGCAACACTTTCAAAGCTGCCATTCTTCCAATTTCTATGTCATGGACTTTATAAACAATCCCCATCCCGCCTTCGCCTAGCTTTTTTAATATTTGGTACCGACCAAATTGTTTTCCTAATTCAATCCGATTTGATTGTTGACTAGAGCCTTGATAAGGACGCGTAGGAGAATTTGACTGCCCTTCTGGTTGTTTCGTAGTATTAAGATTTTTTTGTTTTGTTTTTTGTTGCGTTTCAGAGGAACTAGATGGTTTAGCCTGCGTTGCGTTTGCTGAAGGGACTCTAGCATTTGTAGTTGCAATAATCTTTTTTTCCGTAGGTTTAACATCATCCGCTATATATGTTTGTTCCGAATTTATATTTGTATCAACCAACTGAGTAACATTATTTTCTAAAGAAGCCTCTATGGGGGGAGAATTTGAAAAAGTATCCTCCGAATTATTTGAAATCATTGTTGCAGCAGTAGAATCATTATCATGGCTATCTAACATAGTTTGTTCTGTGTTACTTGTATTTAAAACTGTTGCAGCAGTAGAATCATTATCATGGCTATCTAATATAGTTTGTGCTGAATCACCTGTATTTAATATTGTTGCAGCAGTAGAGTCATTTTCCTTGTTTTCATTCAATGCATGTGCTGAATTAGTTGTGTTTAAAAATGTGGATGGATCATTAGATTCGCAAATATTTTCTTGATTAGCTAGCATGGTTTCAGCTATCCCAATGTCTTTTATTGTTTCACTGATTTTAAATTTGCTAATATTTTCTTTGGCTAATGTTTTTAATAATCCTCCATGATCTTTATCTACTCCTAAAATCAACTGCAATAGATGAACCGTTCGTAATTCGTCCTGAGAAGTTAATCTTAGAGCTGATTCAAAATTTTCCATTGCTTCGGGTTGACGCTCCAGATGCTCTAATATTTTAGCTCTTGCTGTAAATATAAATGGATCCTGAGAAATTTCCAACATTTGATCGTAGCATTTTAAGGCCTCTTGCCATTCACCAGCAATCAACAAAAATTCACAACGAAGCCTTAGTTGTTCTAATTTGGGATTATTAGTAATCACAATAAATTCCTTTCCAAATTTGCTAATGTAGTAATTTTATGAAAAGAAAGTTTTGGAGATATACGAAAATTTAAAAAAAACGATAGGAAAAAAGTTATTAATTTTTTGTCAAAAATGCCAAATCTTCTTTACTCCTTTTTTCTGTTCCATTTACAATCATTGCAATTAAGGAATCTTTATCTTTCTTTTTTAATCTTTCTCCAGATGCTGCAAAACGTTTTAACTTAATTAATGCTCGCAAATCATCTTCCGAAAGTTTGTTTAATTCATTCCTTAAATTTTCTTTACCATCGCGATTAAAAATCGTAAATATATCAATGATGGGAGTATTTTTTTTACTGCGAAGAGTTCTTGTTTTTTTAGGCTTCTCATTTTCTAAATGACCTATGTTTTTTGGGATATTTCGTTTTTGCAATATAGCTTTAGAGTTACTTTCTTCTAATTGACATTCAGAAATTATTTTAATATCTTGAGTTATTGTAGCTATTGGCATTGATAATTTAGGAATGATTTCTGATTCTACTTTATCTTTTGATGCTACTTCTGATGTAAGTTTCGATGCATCAATTTCGTATTTTTTTTCCGGTACTATTTCCGAATTACTTTTTATTTCTGGTATATTTTTAGTTTTTAATTGTTTATTTTGTTCTATAGTAGATAGAAAATTATTTGCAGTTTCACAAACTATAAAAATAAGAGAAATAAGTTCATCTTTAGTAAATAATTCTAATTTTTGTTTAAGACTTTCTAATGTAAAAAGAGAAAAATTTGGATTTGATGTATTCCTTTTTTTATTTGGCATATTCTATAAACTCCTTAGTCAAATCTTCAATGAATTTATTGGTAACTTTATACTTTCCTTTGAAACTTTGATTAGGAATATTATATTCCAATGATTCTGCAATTGTGTTAGTTTGAGGGATTTGTGTTTTAAAAATTGTTGGTAAAGGCAATCCTTTACTTATACAATTTGCTTCCAAATTTTTAGGCCAATCTTCTAATATTCTACGATGAGTAGAATGATTGCGACATTGAGTAAAAAGAATTCCTAACGCAGTAAGTTTAAGATCACGTTTCACAGAATAGTCAGAAATGTATTGAATAAGAGTAGGCACCCCATACGTTGACATTCTATCTGGAATAGTTGGAATTAAATAAAAATTACTGATTTCCAAAGCGTTTTGAGTCAAAAAACCTAAAGTTGGAGGACAATCAATTAAAATATAGTCATAGTCATTTAATATTTCAGAAATGCTTTGCTTTAAAACAGTCATAGGTAAAATTCGATAACTTGTTTTAATTGGAATATACTGAATATCTTCCCAAATATCAAAAAACTTAGGAGTAGATGGTAACAAATGCAAATTTTCTAATTTTAAATTAGAAACCGTAAATTGTATGAAATTCCTTAAATTTGGCAATTCTTCATCATCTAAAGCTGCTTTAAATACTTGATATAAAGTATAATTTTTTCTATCTATATCAATCCATTTCTCATCACCAATTAAAGCAACAGTCGAGCTTGTTTGAGGATCTATATCTATAACTAACACTTTACGATAATATTCTGAAGCTAGACATTCAGCAATTTGAACTGTTGTAGCAGTTTTGCCAACTCCCCCTTTGAAATTGATAATGCTTATAACTTTTCCCATTAAAACCCTTTCTTATTTTTTTTAAAATTATTTTTGTTGAGTCTTATATATAGAAAAAAATATAAATATTTATATAATATAATGTTATATAAATATTTGTTACTATATTATAGCAAAAAATATTTTTTTATAAATAAAAATTTTAGCAAAAAAATAATTTGCTTGATTTGGAAATATCTTTTTGCTAGAATTTTCTCACCACTAAGTTTTCTAAAGAACTACTTACTTAGAAATTTTATAAAGTGTTAGTGGTAAAATTTCTAAATAAGTTTCCAAAAAATAAATTTTCATTTCCTTAAAAATTCAATCCTCCCGGGCGTTTCATCCCGCCCAAAAGCAGTAGATGAAAATTTTTGCGTATCTAGGTGTTTTTTTGGAAGTTTAGTTTAAAATTTAGTATCTTATTTTAAACTAAATGTTACATAAAAGCATATCTAGCGCGGTACTATATAATCTAAAGAGTTTTTTTCATTTGCTGATAAGGGGCGGGGTATTTCGCCCATTTAGATTTTTGGTGTTGACGGGAGCCGCACTAAATTGGATTTGGAAATTAAAGCAAGAAAGAAATATTTATTAGCTATTCATTATGTTAGTAAAAAAAATCAACTGATAGTTGAATAGTAAAAATATTTTTTTATCAAAGGATGAGGAGTCTTTTTTCATGAAGAAACAAAAGGACATTGTAAAAAAGTTTCAGATTTCCGAAGAACAGCTAAATAACGAAGTTAACGAAGCGATGAAAGATTTAGCAAAAGAAGAAATCACTGCTTCTTATGAAGCTTCTATCAAAGATTTTGAACCAGAAAAAATCGTTAAAGGCCGTGTTATTAATGTTGTTTCGGATAAAGTTATTGTTGATATTGGTTACAAATCTGAAGGCGAAGTTCCTCTTGCTGAATTTGATGAAACACCAAAAATCAATGAACAAATCGAAGTACTACTCGAAACTGTTGAAGATGAAACCGGCGAAATCGTTCTTTCCAAGAAAAAAGCCGATCGCATTCGAGGTTGGGAACGTCTTATCGAAACCAAAAACGAAGGCGATATGGTCGAAGGAAAAGTCATCCGCAAAATCAAAGGTGGCTTACTTCTCGACGTTGGCGTGCCAGTATTTTTGCCTGCTTCTCAAATTGACATCCGTCGCACTGGCGATATTTCTGAATACATTGGCCAACAACTTAAAGCCCAAATCATTAAGATTGACGAAGCCCGCATGAATATCGTTGTTTCTCGCCGTCGTCTTATTGAAGAAGAACGTCGCAAGATGAAAGAAAAACTTTTGGAAGAACTCCAAGAAGGTCAAATCATTACTGGCGTTGTCAAGAATATCGCTGATTTCGGCGTCTTTGTTGATCTTGGTGGTATTGATGGATTGCTCCATATTACTGATATGAGTTGGGGCCGCATCAGTCATCCACAAGAAATGGTCAATATTGATGATAAGATCGAAGTCAAAATCCTCAAGTTGGATCGCAAACGCGAACGTATTGCATTGGGACTCAAACAAAAAACAGAAAGCCCATGGACCAATGTCGAACAAAAATATCCAGTCAATACCAAAGTCAAAGGCAAAGTTGTCAATGTCATGCCTTATGGCGCATTCGTTAAATTAGAAGATGGTATTGAAGGACTTGTTCACATTTCCGAAATGTCTTGGACTCGCCGCGTTACCAACCCTAGCGAACTTGTAACCATTGGTGATGAAGTTGATGTTGTTATTCTAAGCATCAATAAAGAAAAACAAGAAATTTCCCTTGGCATGAAACAAACTGGTGCCAATCCATGGGATTTAGTCTTGCAAAAATACCCAATCAATTCCACCGTTACTGGAAAAGTGCGCAATCTTACCAATTATGGTGCTTTTATTGAATTAGAAGAAGGCATTGATGGCTTGCTTCATATTTCTGATATGAGTTGGACAAAGAAAATTAGCCATCCATCAGAAATCCTCAAAAAAGGCGATGTTGTAAAAACTGTTGTTTTGGAAGTAAATGTTGGTCAAGCCGAAAAACGCATTGCTTTAGGAATGAAACAACTTTCCGCAGATCCATGGGAAAAGGACATTCCAGAACGTTACAATGTTGGTGATGTTGTAACTGGCAAAGTAACTAAACTTACTAACTTTGGCGTTTTTGTAGAACTCGAATCTGATTTGGAAGGATTGCTCCATATTTCCGCTTTATCAGACCGCCAAATTAAATCTCCAGACGAAATCGTAACAGTTGGCGACACAGTAGAAGTAAAAATTCTACGTCTTGATAAAACCGAACGCAAAATTGGACTTTCCTTAGTTCGCGCACGTCCAGGCCAAGAACCAGCTGCTACAGAACAACCTAAAGTGGAACAACCCGCAGAACAACCTAAAGTGGAACAACCCGCAGAACAACCTAAAGTGGAACAACCTGCAGAACAACCTAAACCTGAAAATCCTGATAAAAACTAATTTTTAATGATAAATTTTAACGGAAAATACTTTGTTGCTTAATTTTTGATTGTACTCAATCAGAAGTCGTAATAAATATTTTCCTACCTTAATGGAGATCGCCTTCTTGACGGTCTCCATTATTTCTTATATACAAAAAATTAGCAAAGGTTTATTATGATTACAAACACAATAATATTGGTTACAAGTACTATTTTAGGATATATGATATATAATATTATTATAAAAAAAAGGTTAAAACTTGCGCAAGACATTTCTCAAGATATTTTACTTGCTGTTCAACAACGTGTACGACAGAGACAAAAAGAAATTAGTATTAGCTTAAGCCAAGAACTTGAACTACGTCAAAATTATCAACAAATGATTGCTGAACTTAAGCAAAGTAATGAAATAATGGCTCAAAAACAAATATTACAAGAGAAAGATTTAGATTATACCGAAACAAAATTAAACCGACAGCAAGAAAAGTTAGAACAAATTAAACGAGAATTGCTACGACAGGAGGAAAAAAATAATTCTCTAGAACAAGAATCACAATATATTCAAGATAAAATACAGAAAACTTTATTAGAAAAATCTGGATACACATATCCTGAAATACAAGATCGATTTTTCTATGATTTCCAACAAGAGATGGATTCTGAATACCTAAAATACCAAGAAAATATGAAAGAGTTTCTTGCTATAAATTCTGAACGAATTGCTAGCCGAATTTTATCTGCTGCCATTCATCGCTGCTCTTTTAGTCATTGGTCAGAAAGTTATCCTAGTTCTATTCCATTAGAAGATGAAAGTTTACTTTCTCAAATCTTTACACCTTCCCTTCAAGATACATTTAGTGAAGAATTAGATGTTAAGTTAGAATATGATCAAGGAGCAATTTTAATAGTTACAGCAGATGGTTGTAAACGAGAAATAACAAGGCAAGTATTAAGCCTTATGATTAGTAATAAAGTTTTTACTTTAAGTACAATTCGTATATGGATACAACAGACACGATCACGATTAGAACGAGAAATTTTCGAAACGGGAAAAGCAGTTTGTGTAGATTTGGGGATTCACCTTTCAGAAGAAATTTATCGCTTACTAGGACGTTTGAAATATCGTACTAGTTTTGGACAAAATGTATTATGGCATTCTGTAGAGGTAGCTAGGCTTGCTAAATTTTTAGCTTATGAGATAGGGCTTGATCCTGAAATGGCCTGTCGTGCAGGATTATTACACGATATTGGAAAAGCAGTTGATCATGAGCAAGAAGGCGGACACCCAGAAATTGGCGGAGAAATTTTACAAAATTTTGCAGAAGCTCCTGAAATCATTGAAGGAGTTACAGGGCACCATGAAGATGTTCAATCAGATACTCCGTACGCAACACTTATTAGTGCAGCAGATGCAATTAGTGCTTCACGTCCTGGAGCAAGACGAGAAACTTTTGAAAAATATATTCATCGGTTAGAAAAGTTAGAATCTATAGCTTATGAAATACCTGGTGTAGAAAATGCTTATGCAATTTCAGCAGGGCGTGAAATTCGTCTTATTGTAGCACCAGATAAAGTACCTGACGGAGATGTTACTTCAGTTGCAAGAAATATCGCAAATGCAATCGAACAAGAATTGCACTATCCAGGAAAAATTAAAATTACCGTCATTAGGGAAATGAAGGTCGTTGAATATGCACATTAAAAATTTCATAAATTTTTTAGCCAAATAATCATAAAACGGGTCTAAATTATGAAAATTAAAGTTACTTTAGGAATTATTTTAATATCTGTAATATTAGCATGGAATATATTATTTACTTCTAAAAATATTTCGTATAATATAGTTTTTATTACTGTAGATACATTACGAGCAGATAGATTAGGATGTTATGGTTATCCACAAGCTGGGACGCCAAACATAGATAAACTTGCTAATAATGGAATATTATTTACAAAAACATATTCGACTAGTCCTCTAACATTTCCTTCCCACTCCTCTATTATGACTGGCACTAATCCAACCTGGCATGGAATTCGTGATAATAGTTTCTTTTCTTTCCCTCAGCATATTCCTACTTTAGCCAGCATTTTACAAGAGTATGGATATTATACAGCGGCAACTGTCAGCAGTGCAACATTAGCTAGATCCAAAGGATTATACAAAGGTTTTTGTGAATATGATGATGTTCCAAGCAATGCTTCAACAGTTGGAGAATCTCATACTGTAGCGGAGCGTATTGGAGAAGATTCTATTCAAATTTCTCTGCAACAATTAAAACGCTGTTTGGATATGCCACGCCCATTTTTATTATGGTTGCATTTATTTGATCCTCATGCTGAATATTCTCCTCCATCTCCCTTTCGGGAAAAATATTCTAAAGATTTATACCAAGGAGAAATTTCATATACTGACTATTGTCTAGGTAAGTTATTCCAAGAACTTGATCTTCATCCTGAAAAAAAATCAAATACTATTATTGTACTCACGGCAGATCATGGAGAAGGATTAGGCGAGCATGGAGAACTTAGTCATGGCTATTTTCTTTATAATACTACACTTCATATTCCGTGGATTATAGCAGGTTCAATGTTACCTAAAGGGCATATAATAACAAATTCTTGTTCTAGTGTAGACATACTCCCCACAATTTTATCTTTACTTGGAATTCAAAATCATGGCCATTCACAAGGACAAGATTTATCAAAAAAAATATTTTCTAAAGAAAATTTACAACAACATGATGAACAAAACAGTGAGTTTTTTAATACTCCTGCAAGTTATGCTGAAACTTACTATACTTACCACGCATTTGGTTGGCGTATTTTACGTAGTTTAATTGTTGGACACTATAAATACCATGATACAAAACATGGAGCATTGTATAATTTAGAGAGCGATCCTACAGAAAAACAAAATTTACTTAATTCCAGGCAAGATCTTTCAATGCTTGTTAAGCAATTCCAGCAAAGATTATCTACATATCAAACAAATCTATCTTCTAGTTATAATAATATGGAATCTATGCAAAACCTTGCAGATATGCAGGGTTTGGGATATATTAGTAGCTATATTGAGCATGATAATTTTCCAATAGTTAGTAATGAATCTAATAACTTGCTCCCAGAACCTACGGAAATGGTTGACATTATTTCGTTATTTATTCGGGCTCAAACTAACCTTGCAAAAAATCAAGACGAAGAAGCCATCAAAATTTTCAACCAAATTTTAAAGAAAGATCCTAAAAATTTACAAAGTTGGGTTTTATTAGGAAAATGTTATGTGCGCCAAAATCAACTGGAGCTTGCGCAAAAAACATATCTTAACCTTTTAGAAATTCGTCCTACTTGGATGACAACTAAAAAAGCATTGCTAGATGTTGAAATGCAACGTCAAGACTATGCTATTGCTCAACGGATCATTGACGAAATTATAAAAATTGAAGGCGAAAAAGATGCAATGGTTTTGTCACGTCAAGCCTATCTTAAAATTCTCTCCCAAAATTTTGTTGAAGCCAGCCGTATTGCGCAAAAAGCTACTATTCAGGATCCCAAATTGCCAAGTGCTTGGTTTTATTGGGGAATTAGTTTAAATAACTTAAAAGATTATGCTAAAGCAATTCCTATATGGAGAGAGGCAATACGATTACGAAATAATTGGCCGGAAGCCTACTACCACTATGGGCAGGCTTTAAGCCAGCAACAATCTATCAATCAAGCTAGAGAGGCTTACCAACGAGCTTTAGAACAATTGTTGCATACAGATCCTCTGTATAATGAGATACAGAAGGAATTGCAAAAAAAGTAGAGAGTAGTTCGCATGAATACACCAACCTCTTTGGAATTTTTATTACAAACTTTGGTTAATAGCCCAGAAGAAGATAAGCGAGCGTTAATTCGTTCTGCAATTGGGCTATTACGTGAAGTTTGCAATACGTTAACCAAATCCAATTATTCTAAATTCCAGCAAACTGCAGAATCCGCAAGACAAGTTTTAGACCAAGTTCTTCTTGGTAAGGTCGGTGGGAACCAAGGAGAAGGGGCCGATGAAGAAGAATTTTTGGAAAGCGGAGATATGCCTGCTAAAGAAAATAATATTTCGCAAATTGAAGTTCCTGCTACAGCAGCTAATCCTATCACAACTCCTTCAGTTTCAGATATTGCTAATATACCAATAAATATAAATACTATAGAGGAATCTATTTCATCTACAGCTATTTCACCCCAAAAATCTACCCCCCCTTCAGTACCTTCTAATATCGAAATTTATCCAGAAAATTTAAGTAGTACAGGGGCAAATGTTATGCCGCGTAATTATGTTCCTGCAAATCCTGCAGCCTCAAATAATGCTTCCAATTTATTGGACTTAATAAAAAAATGGAATAGTAAAGCCGAACCTTGGTTACAAATTACAATTCCTCAAGCAGATGGGTTTGAAACATTTAAAATCTTGATACAAGCAGCTTCCGCCGTTCGAAGCAATCTTCTCAGTGCAACTATTTCTGACGAGCTAAATAAAGAAGAAGTAAAAAGATTTGAAAAATATTGGAAATTGTGGTGTCAAGAAATAGAATTACAAGGATTTGAGATCACCCCTAGTCGTTTTGGTCGTATTGAGCAAAGTATAGGAGATGTGATTTTTTCCTGCCGTCCAAGTCTTACACAAAAAGAAATTGCTGTACTTGTTCCTGGTATACAAAAAAATCACAAAATGCTACTTAATCCAGTTACATTAGTAACTATGCCACCCGATTTATCATGGCCAGATGATCATCAAGATCGAAATTTGCCGGCTCATTGGAGAGCTGTTTTAGGAGAACTTGAACTCTTACTAAAACATCTTCAAATACAAAATTCTGTTGTTTGTGCTATTGAAGGAATCAATAAAAATCGCGTAGAAACTTTAGTTCAATCCAAAGAAGCAGTTATCTCCGAAATAATTCGACGTGGAGATGCACTTAGAAATTCTTTACAAAAAAAAGATAATATATATCGTTTAGCTACAAATTTCTGGCGCGTTTTAGAATGTTTTTGGGCTATCTTTCATGATGATGATCGTCCTAATGGATATTCTTTCTTTGACCGCATCCGACGGCGTGTCCAAAGTTGGCAATCTCTTATTCGGCAACATAATCAACTTTATGTTAGAAATTTTGACTCCAGCCATGATTCTTTAGCGTCTGTTAATAAATATCTTGGTAATATTATACTTCAAAGTAAACAAGGAATTCCACCTGGAGCAATTTTACGAGAATTACGTCCATCTGTTATTGTCAAAGTTGATGGAGTTACTCGCTTACTTAAAGGACGTGTAATCGCAACATAAAATTTTAGGAAAGTCTTATGATAGTAATTATCAATGCTTCTCCAAGAAAAAATGGGATCAACGATCAAATTTCACAGCATCTTGTAGAAGAACTAAATAAAAAAAATGTTGAGAATACTCTTATAAACTTACGAGATTATAAAATAGAACATTGTTCTCATTGTCGAAGTTGTATGAAAGAAAAAATTTCAGAAAAAGGAATATGTTCTATTGATGATGATATGAAAATAATCAGCGAAAAATTATTCGCAGCTCAAACTATTATCATAACAGCTCCTCTAAGTTGTTATGACTTCCCATCTAAATTTCGCACTATGCACGAAAGACTTGTTGGTCTTGCTTATTGGGGAGATGAAATGTATGCTCCACAAATAAAAAATTGTTTTCCTAAAAAAATGGGGATATTGATTACAACAAGTGGAATGCCTGGAATATTTGTTCCGTTTTTTACTAATATAGTAACAACCTTTAAAAATTTCGCAAAATTATTTCCTATCAAGAAAAAAATAACTTATCATATTGGCCTAAAAGGTCGAAAGCAAGATATGACTTATACAGATAAGAACAGAAAAATTGTTGCTAAAGTATTAAAAAAAATAATCAATTAAAAAAAAGCTAACGTTATGTTAGCTTTTTTTCTTAAAAATAACTATATATCTTTTTTTTTCGCAAAAACAAAGCTGCTATCCCCAATATTAACATAGCACTTGAGCAGGGTTCGGGAATTACTGCATTGGTGAGAATTCGAACATTGTCAATCCCCCAAGATTCATTGGATATAGCTTCGTTTGTATATCCCGTAAAACTAAGAGACAATGTTGTTCCAGTATGAGCAAACGTTATACCACCACTTACTTTACGATAGATAGAATCATACCAGGCCGGGCCACTATATGCTAAGTCAACGCGAAAAGTATCTCCTGTCCTTGGAGTATAAGATTGCGAAGCTCCAGCATGGTTATCAAAAGTAGTACTAAAAATGGTTGTCGATGAATTTTTAACTTGAAATGATTCGCCATCCCAAGAATCTATGACATATAAATCGAACTCTAAAGTTACAGTAGTATGTTCTGCTAAATTAGATAAATTTAAATTTACTGTAGAACTCCCAAATCTTCCCAAAAATGTTGAAAATGCAGCATCATTAGAAATTGTTGTTTGGCTCCACCCACTTTGGGTTCCACTTTCAAAATTATCAAAAAAAATTTCTGCTGCAAAAATGTTTGAAAGAAAAAGAAACAAGAATAAAATAATGACTTTCATAAACTAAAATCCTTTCAAAAAGACTAGAATTACAAATTCTAGTCTTTTTGATTATATCAAAAAAGGGCTTTTTTGCAAACATAAAAAAATAGTCTTGCTTTTCTTTATAAGAAGATATATTATAAATTTGTATCGTTATCTTTTGTTATAACACTATATAATAATTTAACTTATTTAAGAAAAATAAAAAAATGAACCATCCTATTTCCAAAAAATTATCTAAAATTATTGAGGTAGATTCTCAAAAATGTGTCAATTGCCATGCTTGTATTAGCGTATGTCCAGTAAAATATTGTAATGATGGAAGTGGGGATCATGTTTCTGTCAATCCAGATTTATGTATTGGTTGTGGAAATTGTATTGACGCTTGTCAACATGAAGCACGTTTTGGTGTAGACGATTCAGAACAATTTTTCAGCGAATTGCAGCGTGGTATAAAATATATTGCTTTTATAGCACCGTCTGCAGCAGCAAATTTTCCCCATCAATATTTAAAAGTTAATGGCTGGTTGCAATCTTTAGGTGTAACAGCATTTTTTGATGTAAGTTTTGGAGCAGAGCTTACTGTAAAATCGTACTTAGAATATATCAAAAAAGCAAATCCGCAATGCGTTATTGCACAACCTTGTCCAGCACTAGTTTCCTATATTCAAATTTATCAACCAGAACTTTTGCCATATTTAGCTCCCGCAGACAGTCCTATTATTCACGCTATTAAAATGGTACGCCGATTTTACAAAGAATATCACAACCATAAAGCAGTGGTTATTTCTCCTTGTTATGCAAAACGAAGGGAATTTGATGAAGTTATGCCTGATGTAATGAATGTAACCTACCAATCGATTGATCGGTATCTTCGAGAAAATCGTATTGCATTATCGAAATATTCTGATGTTGATTATAGTAATCCTCCTGCAGAACGTGCAGTATTATTCTCTACTCCAGGAGGATTGCTAAGAACAGCACAAAGAGAATTTCCACAGATTATTGAAAAAACACGTAAAATCGAAGGTGCGCATATTATCTATCGTTATCTAAGTCAACTTTATAAAATGATTCAACAAGGAAAAGCTCCCTTACTTGTTGACTGTTTAAATTGTGAAATGGGTTGCAATGGAGGAACAGGAACATTAACTAAAGGAAAGTCTTTGGATGAAGTGGAAAGCTTAATTGAAGAACGCAATCAGGAAATGCAACAAAAATATAAAAATATTAAGCAACTTAACAAAACAATTAACGACTATTGGGATCCTAAATTTTATCATAGAAGTTATTTAAATCTTTCCGACAATAACACTGTAGAGACTCCGTCCGAAACTAAAAAAACTGAAATCTTTCACAAGATGCAAAAATATACAAAAAAAGATGTTCATAATTGCCGTGCATGTGGATATAACGAATGTGATAAAATGGCAACTGCTATTTATAATGGCTTAAATAAACCAGAAAATTGCCACCATGCTTTAGAACTAGATAAGGAGCAATCTCATCGTAGTATGCTGCATCATCAGCAAAAAAATCTTCAAGCCTTTTCTTTGTTTATTGAAAATTTTCAAAGTAGAGTCAATCAACTTATTGAAAAAATTAAATTGACAGAAGGAACTACCAAGCGTTTTGCTCCTATCATCCAATCTATCAATGATATTTCCTATACTGTAAAAATGATTTCTCTTAATGCCAGCATTGAAGCTGCACGTGCAGGAGAAGTTGGTAGTGGATTTGCAGTTGTTGCAAAAGAAGTTGGAGAATTATCACGACGAAGTAAAGAAGAAACCTTAAAAATTGAACCATTTGCAAAAGACATACAAGAATGTTTAAGACTTATTCAAAGTGAAGTCAAATCTTTAACGGAAGAAATGGCCAATCAAAGTAAACTTTTGCTCAATACACTAGAAGAAAAAAATTAAAACAAAACAAAAACTATGTTCTTACTTACAAAGCAGGAACATAGTTTTTATTTTTTTGTTATATCAAAAATTTTCCATCTTCTATAATTTTTTGGCCATCGACAACAACAGTAACCTTAGTTAGTACTGCATCAATATGGCCATTACTACTCCAATTACTTCCGGTTTTCTCAGGATATCCATGTCCAAAGGCAACATGAACACCAGGAAATTTTTCATCTTGCAGAAGATTTCCAATAAGGCTGGTCAAACCAATATTGGTGCCAATTGCAAACTCTGCAACACGATTGGCGTTTTCATCTAAGCATAAGCGTTCTTGAAATTCCGCAAGTAAAGTCTTATGCTCACTTGCAATATGAGCTACTCGAGAATCTTTTAATTGAATAGTAACGGGTGTTTTGTTTAATAAACCATATTTTTCACTAAAGAAATCGCCTAAAATGCCATCTACAACAATTTGCCCATCAGATACGTGCTCTGCACATGTAAAAACTTCACCATCTGGCAAATTACTCCAAACCCCATCTTTAGAAATATTGGCGTCGCTAATAATCCACTTCCATTGAGGGTTAAAATACGCTGTAAAATTTGTACCAGCAGGATTAGTAACCTGAATCTGTCTGGCTTTATGGCAAATTTCATAAACTTTAGCACTTAGTGCCTGGACTTTAGCATAGTCAACAGACATTCCTGTTTCCATTAAAGCCATTGTAATTCCTGGCAAATGGGCATGACGCAAATAGCGATTTGATTCAATTGTTCGTAGCATTGGAGATCTAAATGTTTGCAGCTCGCCTTTTTTTCCAGCCGCGACATAAAAACTGACTTGCGCAGATTCTAAAGCTCTCCTAATTTCATCTGCAAAAGCTAATGCAGGAATTTTATCGCTAGGATTATCTGGCCTTTCACCATAATTTTCCATGATAAAAGTAGTAATATTTCCATGAGATATTTTTTCTGCTTCACTTTGTATAGCCTCTGAAATTTTTTTAGCAGCAATATCCGTAATAATAACTACACGTTCGCCAGGTTTTAATTTTACACAGTTTACAACAGCTTGCCAAGCTCCAAATTGTAGTGTTCCCATTATAATTCCAATTTCTATTATATTGAAAATTATTGATACAATTCAATATCCATGAAAAGATGCGGATTTTTTTGCATCTCTTGCTTCATAATTCTTAATGTCTGAATACGAGTAGAATGTTTTTCAGATTCCAACAAGATTTCACCTGCTTCTGGAAAATTAACTAAATGTTCTTTCTGGAGCATCATAATTCGAGTTTTTTGCATCCTAATGCCACCTTCTTTTTCAAAAGTTATGCAAAATACATAACGTTTGCTTTGAATAGGCATACTCATATCCCGTCGCAAAATTCCTGTAGCAAATTGTTCTGCTATTTTATTGAGAATAGCATTTAATACATACCAGGAATCTTCTTTATCTATAGGTACAAGAGGGTTTTCTGGAGTTACTTTTTCAATAGCATTTTCAACAATTCGAACCATACTATCATTCTGGAGAACATCTCTCAAATCTTTCTCAAATAAAGTACGAAGACTCAGTTTTGTCTTTCCTTCTTCTGTTTGCAAAGTATTTAGTGCAAGAACTGCACGATCTTTAAATTCTTTGCTTTTCCAAATTCGCATCGCACGCCATCGTCCCCAAAACCAACCTAATGCTAATGCTAATGCACCTGCAATAATATTTGCCCAAAGATCATCAAAAACAGCAGCAAATAACATAACTATAACCTTTCAAAAAATTTGAAATAGTAACTTATTAAAGTTATTGAACTTATTGGTACAATTCAATATCCATAAACAAATGTGGTGTTTTTTCCATCTCTCGTTTTAGAATTCTCAGTGTTTCAATGCGAAGAGCATGGCGATCAGATTCTAGTGAGATTTCTCCAGTTTCTGGGAAATTCAGAAATTGCTCTTTTTGCATGATAATAATTCTAATTTTCTGCATTCGCACACTTGCTTCTTTTTTATATGTTATGCAAAAAGTATAACGTTTGCTTTGAACTGGTAATCCCATATCTCGTCGTAGAATACCCGAAGAAAAATGTTCTGCAATTTTATTAAGAATAGCATTTAATAAATACCAGGAATCTTTTTTATCGATGGGTAAAAGAGGATTTTCAGATGTTGTTTTTTCAATGGCATTTTCAATAATTCTTACCATGCTTTCGTTCTGAAAAACATCACGTAAATCTTTTTCAAATAAAGTACGAAGGGTAAGTTTAAGTTTTCCATTTTCATTTTGTAAAGTATTTAGGGCAAGAACAACTCTATCTTTAAAAGCTTTGCTTTGCCATGTTAACATTGCACGCCATCGTCCCCAAAACCAGCCTACTACTAAAATAAGTAAACCAGCAATAATATTATCGCCAATGCCTTCAAAAAAGCCAGCTAATAGCATAAATTAAGCCTTTCCAAAGAAATCTTCATGAGTTGCATAAAAAAATCTTTGAATATTTTAACAAAAAAAAATCTAAGATCAAATAAAAAACCAGAACAAGTTATGTTCTGGTAAGTGAGCTACTCTACAATAATTTCTTATAATTTCTGCCGAAAAATACTTTGTTGCTTATTAACCTTTGATTGTACTCAATCAAAGGCCGCAACAAATATTTTCCTATCTTAATTTTTTAAGTAAGTTGTCAAATCCTCACAGTTAAATGTCCAAAAACTTTTTTCTATTCATTTAGTAGTTTGTCAACTAAATTGCTGGACATATTTTCCTTATCCTAGTGTACTAGCTTTAACGAAAGAAAATTTGCAGCAGCGGGTTCAATTCTTCACAGTTGGATGTCAAAAGACTTAGTTGACAGACCATTTAGAATCAAAAAAAATCAAAAATTCTATTTTACTTCGATAATTTGATTAAATGTTTCGCTTTGTAAAGAAGGGGAATACATGCAATGTATTCTGGCTTTAGGGAAAGAAAATTTACCTGGGCATATTGCTCGAAGTCCTAAATATACCTTATCCTGATAATTTAAAAGATCAAAGAATGCTAAGGCACGATCACTGCGAATATCAAAATATTTGGGAGTAATTATTTTTTGTTTATCAAAAAAATGTGGTATTTTTTCTGCATAAAGCATACGAGGATTTTCAACTTCAAAACCTGATGGAAGCCATTGTTCCAAAACTAGATTTGTATAATCTTGGCCAGTTATTGTATATTCAATCCATATCATATTGCCATTAGGAATTTCACCTTCTACAATTTCATTACCATTTTCATCTAATATTCTATGTTCCAAGTTCAATAATTTTAATTTTTCCACAGCATTTTTTGATTCGTCAGAAGATGCAATCTTAGTATGTGGAATGCCTGAACTTGTCCAACGGTAGAATATTTTTCCTTGTCCTGTACTATTGATAGTCAATAAAATTGGAGTAGATTGTTTCCATTGTAAAATTTTAGATGATTCTGGAGTCCAGCATTCGATTACTTTATCATCTTGTTTTATTGTAACAGAAATTTCACCATTAGCTGAAACAGTATTAAGTTTATGAACATATTTTCCCAGTGCTAAAAGAGTGTAAGCATTTTCTTGAGTATTAGTCCATCGTCCTTGCTCAGCTTTTGCCATGAGACTTTCTACAATCAAGGGAATTTCTGGAGAATTCGAATCAATATCTAATAACGTAGCAAGATATAATGCCTGATCTCTTGTCTCGGAACTAAAATTATCAAAATATTTATCTTGAACATTATTATTTTCTTTAGAAACTTCCAACAATCTTAGAGCTTGGCTTTTTTGCCCAACACTGAATAAAGCGGCGGCAATAAAACTTTTGCTTACAGTATTCAATTTTGCAGAATTTTCAACAAACCATGCTAATTCACTAAATCCAATTTTTCCAAGTCTGGCTAAAATGTACGCACTATAGCTGCGAATTTCAATTTCAGAAGGTCTTGTTCCAAGTTTGTTATATTTACTCATACACCATGAAGTAAGGCTATTCCAAAGGCTTTCGGGTATTTTATAGCCAGCATTTTTCGCTTCTAAAAGGAAATGTGTTGCATAGCAGGTTCCCCAATAATGAGGTTCTACTCCATTTGGCCACATAGACAATCCGCCTTCACTTGTTTGCATAAGTTGAAGCCGATTGATAGCAACATCAATATAGGCAGAAGCGGAAGAATATGCGTGTTTGCGTTCTTTTTGTAAAGCAAGAAGGCTATCAAGATATAACAGCGGAAAAGCGCGGGAAGTTGTTTGCTCTACGCATCCATAAGGATATTCTAATAAATATTCTAAGCTACCAGAGAATTGCAGCAAAGGTTGGGTAGAAATCTGTAATGTAGATTCTCCAGTTCCAGACATCCAAGAACTAGGAATTTCAACGCATTGATCTTTGCCTAATTCTAAAGAACCGATACCAAATGTATTTTCAGGAAAAATATTTGGACGAATTGGGATTTCTAAAATAGCAGAGGAAGATTCTTCTCCTGCATAACAAGTAATTTGAATCTTGTTGCAGAGAATTTTATTAGAAGAATTTTCACTAGGAAAAGGAGCAATTCCAAAAAATCTTACAAATCTTTCTTCTTCCGGCAAGAAATCTAATTTCCCCTGGCAAATATTATTGCTGGAAGCAATATCTACGAGCAATTTAACTGGATTGGGTAAATTTGAAATATTGCTTTCTTGTACTAAAGGAATGTCAGAATCAATTTTAAATTCTATATTACAAGGAGCTTTTGTATAGTTCATCATGCTGGCAGTAATATAAAATTCATCTCCCCAAGATAAAAATCTTGGTCCATTTAATTGGACAGTCAGAGGAGAACGGACAAAAACAAATTTTTCTTTATTGCCAAATAAATCTTTGCAATGCGCAATTACCATTATTCTAGCTTTTCCAACAAATTTAGGAAAATTTAAATGCGCAACAACTTGGCCATTTTCATTCGTTCTTAAATTGGGAAGCCAGAAAGCTACATTGTATTTTTTCTGAGAACTTGGGACTCCAAAAGATTGTTTAATTGTTTTAGGCATACTTTTACCACCAGGTGGAGTCTCGGAAATAAGGGATTTATATAAATCATAGCTTTCTACTTGTAACGATTCTTTTCCATAGAAAAATTCAAATGGAGAAGGCGTCTTAAAATTTGTAAGCTGACAAATTCCTTCGTCCACAACTGCCAAAGTTACTAAAGCATCTGCAAGCGGTTTACTTTGATGAGTTAAAGTAATTGTAGTATCCAAGCTACTTTCACTACGAATTTCATCAGGAATTTCCATATCAATAGAGATTTTTTTATTATTATCGATAATAATAGGAACAGCTCCATAGACTCGATATAATCGTTCAGAGTTATAATTCAACTGTGAACGGATAAGTGTTGCAGTGCAATAAACATTAGGCGAGTATAATTGTTCAATAGGGAAACTTACAATAGATTCACCATTAGTAACTTCAATAATTTTTGTTGATAAAACTTTCTCACGTTCTAAGCAAACTAGAGCAAGACCATCAAATGGGCTAACAATTTTAATTTGAGCAGTTTCGCCCTGTACATATTTTTCTTTTTCTGGTTTTAGTTGCAAATATTCACGGCTATCTGGATTTCTTGCAAAAGAATTTCCCCAAGTGTTAAATTCTAAACTTGTAGTAAGGCCGCTTATTTTATTTTGCAAAGTAATTTGATATTGTCCATATCGTTGAGGTGTAAAACTATAAAAAGCCTGACCTTTTTCAATGAAAATATTTTCTTCTGCCAAAAGATCATATTTTTTTAAATAATCATAAACAATACGATCTTCAGAATCCCTACGACTCCAAACCCAATCAACTTTGGTAATTTTAACACTAACATTTTCACAATCTTTTGGATTTCCAAACATATCTATAGCAACAAGTTTGAATTGTACAGGTCTATCTAATATAATTTTTTTAGTTTCACGTTGGATGCCTAAATACTCTTTAGCACAATAAATGGGTACCGATTCATAACGTGTAATGGATCTCCCGCCTACATCACTGAGTGTTGCTTTAATTTGCAAATTGTACATTGCGGGAATTTTAGAGATACTAGGTAAATCGACAAAAAATTTCGCTTGGCCATTTTCATCTGTTGTAGAATCATTTGAAGCTAATTCAATTACAGTCTCTTGTTTTGCTTCAGGATTATTCCAAACATATTCGGATTGCCAAGAAGAATTTTTATCTTGAAAAATTTTAAAATCACTAGGAACTAATTCTGCTGTCCAATTGATTTTTCTTTTTGTTGCTGGTGCGCCATGTAAATGAGAACAATTTACAGTAACAAAAATTTTATCTTGTAAGGTATAAGGTTTATCTGAGGAAACTTTTATATCCAAATTAAAACGATCCGGAACAAAATCTTCTATATTAAAATTATAAATAGCTAATTTTTCTATACTTCCTGGTATATTTAAATAAATATCATAATTCCCCGTTAAAATTTCTTCTGGTATATTCCAAGAAATATTTGCAGTACCGTCTATTGTAGTAAGAGTATTTTCTTTTAATATTTCCACTCCATCTTGACGTTGAACAGTCCAAACAACTGGAAAAATGGGAGGAACATTTCGATCGGGGGTTCGCAATATTGCCGAAAATTGAGCATTTTCTCCGGGTACATAGATATTTCTAGGAGAAAAAATAAATGTCTTATAGCTTTTTGAATTGGTTTTTAAACCTCCCACATCAAATCGATTAGTATTCCAAAGACCGTCATCTAATCTCCATATATTCGTATCATTCTCAAAAGAAACTTGGACAAATTCTGGTGTTCCATCTATATTTGTAGCAGGCAATTCAACAATAGCTAAGCCTTCTTCATTGGTTTTTGCTGTTATCAATGACTGATTTTTATGAGACCAAATGGTAATCTTGCTTTGAATAATAGGTTTTACTTTAGATAAAGAAGTGATCCAAAATAAATAACGATCGTCCACTTGCTTTTTTATTGTAATACCTAAGTCAGAAAGAACAACCAGCATATTTTGGCTAGATTCATAGTAATCATCATAATCATAATAATCCAATTGCTTTTTATTATATTTGGAAAGGCGAATCCAATATGTTCCAGATAGTTCTGGAAGTTCGATAAATTCTGATAAATTTATCTTAGAAGTAGTAATTATATTTTTCTCGCCAAATACATCTAAGATTTTTTCGCTTACTAATCGTGCATTTTTTTCCACAAAAGATTGGTAATAATAGCTACTTGAGAGAAAATTCACTAGATTATTAGGATAGATTCGGAATAGTTGAAGTTTAACTTGTTGGCAATTTATAGTTTCAAAAGAAATTTGAGTCTTTCCATAAAGATTTAATATCTTTCCATTATCTTTAATAACTCTAACTGAAGCAGCTCTATCTGGAAATAAAATTTTTTGCACAATATCATTCTTCAGAAAATATCCATCGTTATTTTTTAAACCTTGGTTAATTTTGATATTGTAAGTCTTCCCAAATTCAAATTTCCCTAGAAGAGTTGTGCGATAGTATGAATCTTCTCCAATTGTTACATCAATGTTAGGTTCTATTGTTACAAATTTTTTAAGTTCAGAAGCATCCACTTGTTCATTAAATCTAAAGTCAATATAGAGTTCTCCGAAACTTGGAGAATGTGCTTCCAAAGAAGATAGAATCAATAACTTTTCTATTATTTTAGTAGATTGCTCATTATTTTCTGCATCAGATTTTGGTTCAACCCTATCAGAGTCAGAGTTATCAGTAACTGAATTTTCTTGAGGTGCGGCAGAAAGAAGAGAAATACCTAAATTGGAAAATAAAACAACAGCCGCTAAAAGTAATGTAATTGTAACTATTGCTGCTACAAATTTTTGCAAAAAAAATTGAGAAGGTAATTTAAATGTTTTTATAAATTCTTTTCGAATTTCAACAGGAATCTCAGGATGGCGTTGGAGAAATATATGCAAAGTTAAATTATTTTCCTTAGCTCCTGCTTCAAAAAATTCTTTTTTTAACTCTTGAAGACAATCCATAGAAGTTCCTTAAAGAATAATTATATTTTTTTACTAAGATTATATACATTTTTTACTTTAATAGTAGACTAATGTACCATATTTTGTATTCAAAAAAAATAAAAATATATTTTAAGTAATAAAAAAAATAAAAGTATCATACAAATATTTTTTTGGCATAAACTCAACTTTATTGTCATATACTAAGTTAAAATAAAAATAGGATTTTTGACTAAAACCAGATACTTAAAATATTTCAAGGTGGAGATGGAGATATGAAAACTTATAAAAATTGGGGTTTTTCTTTATTAGAGTTATGTGCTGTTTTTGTTATTTTATCAATTTTATTAGGAATATTTTTACCTATTGTACATAGCTCATATTCTTCAGCATGTAACATTAGCTGTAAAAATAATTTAAAACAATTAGGTATAGCTTTTTATTGTTATTCTATAGATTATTCAGGAAAACTTCCTCATGGAGATAGAGATAGCGATACTGGAGTAAATTATTGTTGGTTTGATGTGCTTGATTCATATTTAACAAGAGAAAATCTTTCTGGAATAAAACAATGCCCAAGTTGGAAAGGGTATAAGTCAGGAAAAGAAACAAGTGATGAACATAGTATAAAAATGAATGGAGGTCTTTGTCCCAATGAACGACCTTATGAAACCGAGCAAAATGAAGCTGAACACCATTGGTATTGGCCAAGAATTTGGGATATTCAAAAGAAATCTTCTACAGTATTATTAGTAGATGGGCGTATGGATGCTCCCTATAATACTCATACCGATACACGTATTTATCATGGATATTTAGATATAGCAAATCGCCATTCTCATGGCGCAAATATTTTAACAGTTTCCGGAGAAGTAAAATATGCTCTATCAAAAACAAAAGAAATAGAAATAGGATGGAAAAATTCCCAAGGTTTTATATGGCAACCATATTTAAAAAATATAAAAAGAAAATAAAAAAACTGCCTTTATTTAGGCAGTTTTTTTATTTTTTGGGCTTAAAAAAATATTATGGTTTGACCAAGAATTCTACTTGAGCCAATTTTTTTACAGGAATAACATCTTTTGAAACAAAATTTCTAGAAATAAGATTAAATAAATCAAGGTTTGTACGAACTTTGGTAGCTAATTCCCATTCTTTATTATCAATTACTTGAGAAGCAAGAGATACTGTAGCCATTTTCTTCTCCTTTTACCTATTTTTTGAAAGAAAAAAAGATGATTTTTCTTTTTTTTTGGTTGCTAAATAAAATAAGGTACGATAGAATAAAGAAATCAAAAATAAAACTTTTATAACTTCATTTCATGATTTTTTAATAAACTTCACACTGTTTAAAAGTTTAAATGGAAAAGATTCCTAGGGAAAAACTAATCAATTTCCCATAAAATTCCTAGTAGCAAATCTTTTTGCTAATTTTAGCAGAATATGCAAATTTGTCAACTAGTTTTATTGAAAAGTATGGTTAAGAACCAAAGTTAAACAAAAAAAAGTTTTAACTATTCTTGACAATTTCTTATTAAGAAATTAAAATAGACACAACGGCAAAATAAGTTTGCTTTTCCCTGGAGCTTGGTAGCTTCAGATAGCCGTTTATTTAACAGTTGTGGATGGATAGGAGAGTTCATGGCCGAGTTATTATTCCAGTCAAAGCAAGAAAAATTGCCCGATAGTTCTCCGATCATCATAACCAAAATTATAGGTGCCATTGATGGAACTACGGTACGCCAGTTTGAAGACAAATTGATTGGATTTTTCAACCAAGGCGTCAAAAATCTCATTCTGATTTTCTCAGATGTTAAGTACATTAACTCTACTGGTATGGGACTTCTTGTCAAACTAGCAGATAAATTTCAAGAAGGCGGCGGTGATATTAAATTAGTTGGCGTTCCTGAAAAAGTTATCGCACTTTTTGATATGTTGGGTTTATTATCTCTTTTTAAAATTTACGAAACAGAAGAAGATGCGGCAGATTCTATTGCCAAGCCTAAAGGAGGCGCAGCGGCAGCAGCACCAAAACCAACTACAAAAGCTCCGCCCCCTCCTCCTCCACCGCCCCAAAATCCTCCCAAACCTCCAACAGCACCTACTTCAAATCAACCCAAAATGGCACCACCTCCCAAACACACCCCCCCCCCC
>CAZPDM010000055.1:0-29411 GCA_964585305.1 uncultured Planctomycetota bacterium
TTCATCCCCGAAGCTGAAGACTTCGGGGTTTTCTCGCTAAAATTCTATAAAAAAAATGGATGAGACGAGATGAAATATACAGTATTTTTCATAGTATTTAGTTTAGTAATAAGTTGCAATCTTCTTGTAACACATTCTGAATTATCTAGCCAAAATATTTCCCAAGAAACTTTGTTGAATTTAGCTCAGGAGGCCTGGGAACATCGTGAATTTAGTAAATGTGAAGACTATCTTAATCACGCTATATCTCAATCAGCAAATCCTCAAGTATACCTTTTGTTTGCCTATTTAAAATTGCAACAGGCTCAATGGCCAAAAGCATTAGAATATGCACGTCAAGCACGCAATCTTGCACCGCATCTTGTCAAAACATATTTTTTTGAAGCCGCAGACTGCTTAATTCGTGGAGAATATCTTGTGGCATGGCAATGGTTTGATACTGTCAGAATTTCTTTTCCTAATTATGTTTTTACAAATGATGATCTTTTAGGTTTGCAGGCTACTCTTTGGCGTATTTTGCTACAATTAGAGCGAGATAATTTACCCAAAACTGGTTTGGAATTAGCAAATCAGGCATTAAAATATTTTCCCAATCATCCTCTTTATTTAAGTTTTCAGGCTAAATTTTTATATTTTTTGGGAAGAATAGAAGAATCTGAAAATTCTTTACAACTAGCTCTTGCCCAAAATCCTTATGAATTACAAGCTATTCAACAATATCGTTTATTGCTATTTAAGCAAGGAAAATATCAACAAGCCTTCGCACTTTGGCAAAAAATTATTCCTCAAAAGATGTTGCTAGATCCAGAAAATAAAATTAGAAATCTTTATATCAATCTGAAAAACTCTGTGGAACAAATCGATTTTGCAAAAGTTGATACACTATTAAATTTAGCAAAAGACCTTACAAAATTTGGTTGGGAAAAAGAAGCATTACTTGTTTATGAAAAGATTCCAGGAACTTTCTCTGAACAACAACAATTGCAACAGCATCTTAAGTTTTTACAAGGTATTCGTTTAATTATTGAACAAAATTATCGTAGCAAGAATATTTCTATTATTCGAATTTTAGATCAAATTAACGTTTTAGCTAAAAAATGTCAAATTCCTTTATCTCTTCAACCTAGCCAGGAATTTGATTCTTATTTTATTGTTGTTCGTGAAACAAATCCTTATGATCCTCAACCAGGAACTCTTAGTGAATATTTAGCTTCCTATAATAAAATGTTTGATTTGGGAAATAATTATGGATATCTTGATTGTCGAATGATGAATCGTATATCTTGGAAATTATACAATCGAGAAATTTTTGGAAAAAATGTTTCCTATAACGTTATTGTTGGTGATGAAACACAAATCGATAACTATATTGGTTATCATTCTGGATCTCCTAAAGTTGCGGGCAGAGCATTTTTATCATTTCAAGGATTTTATATTGCTTTAGATACCATTCGTCCCTCCTTACGTTTTTTGCAAATTTTATACGAAAATATAACAAAAGTATCATCTGTTTCTAAGAAAAAATCTCTTTCTGTTCCTAACCAAGAGAGTTATATATTTTTACAAAATTCCAATTTTGCAGAAAATCAAGAAATAAATAAGATGCTTCAAAAAAATATATCCCAAAATTCTACTGAAAAATTGGGGTTTGAGTATGATTCAAACCTTGTTGCAAATTTAATTCGCAAATCTCTATTTCTGACTTTAAATAACTGGCCAGATAAGGTATCTATAAATGATGTAAAATTTTGGAACTCTTTGTATATTGCTATCTTAGAACGGCAAATCGAGTTGGTTCATTTCCATGAACTTGGCCATCTTAATGATTTTCCATGTTTTTTACCTATGATGACTAATCTGGGCAATCTAGTGGAAATGCTTTGGGAGCAAAAATTTAGCCCTGAAAGAATTCAAATGCGCTTTGAATCAATAGCAGAGACTTTTGGCTTGACTCATACTTCAGATCCTTATTATTATCTTGCACAAATTATGGAACGAATGGATGTAAATTATTCTGGAATTTTTGAGTTGGTATATTGGGCTTGGTATGGTAAAATGCCAAACCAAGATCCCTATTATCGTGCATCTTTAGATATTTTGAATACAATTCAAGATTTAGCAGGTTGTTCAGACACAACTTTTTTTTACCAAATTGCCGAAATTGCGGAGAAAGAAAATAAAAGTCAGCAAAATTTGCAAAATATTTTTCGATTACTTCAAGAAAAAACTGAAATAAAAAAAAGTTGTCGAGAATAATTTTTAATTCTTTCTAAGAAAGGATCATTGATGAATTTTGAAATGCCAGTGTTATCTTCAGAAGAAGCGCGTAATAAAATTTTAGCTGGAGAAGCCCTTAGAGGTTATCGTATTTCAAAAATTGAAATCCAAGATAAGGAAATTCCTGGCTCAGTTATTATTACTGATTGCCAAATTGGTGTTCTCAATTTTAGCAATACTACAATTCAAGGTGCTGCGTGTTTTGATAAAAGTATTTTTTTAGAAAAAGCTGTATTTGGCTGGGAAAGTTCTCATGCTAAAACTGGAGTAACTATTTTTCAAAAAACAGTTGCTTTTAATGAATGTGTTTTCCAGGGAAAATCTTTATTTGGCGGAACTCAGTTTAAAGAAGTGGCATCTTTTAAAGGTACATCTTTTCAAAAAGAAGCTATTTTTCAAGAAGCTTATTTCTATGAGCAAGCATTTTTTTGGAAAACAAATTTTTCTAGCGATGTTTCATTTCGAGGATCGACATTTGGTTTAGAAGGCCACTTTGATCATTCCCAATTTTTTCATAATGTTTCTTTTGAATGTGCGAAGTTTTTAGAAAAAGAAGGCTCATTTAATAACATTTTAATTTATGGAAACCTTAATTTTGCGGAATCTTATTTCCAAGGCTATCTTGCATTTCGTAAAGCTATTGTGCATGGTGAAGTAGATTTCAAACGGTCAAAATTTGATGGTGAAGCCGATTTTCAAGATGCTCAATTTAAGAGCAAAGTTTCCTTCCGTAATGCAACATTTACAACTAAGGTTAGTTTTTTACATACGATTTTTTCTGGCTTGGCTTCTTTCCTTGCGACAAAATTTAGTGAAGCAGATTTCTTAAATGCACAATTCCATGATGAAGCACTATTCAATTTTGATCGTAATACTCGCGCTAGTTTAAATGAAGCTGATACAACCGCTTCTTTTAGTGGCTTTGCTAATTTTATGAATGTTCGATTTCATAAACGCGCTGTTTTTGAAGAAGTTGTTTTTGAAAAATCTGCGACATTTGCCAATAGCTTTTTTGGTGAACAAGCAAGTTTTATGAATACAAAATTTCAAGGTCCCACTACTTTTAATAATGTTTATTGCAACCAAGAGCTTAGTGCAATTCAGGCTTCATTTAGTGAAATCACTTTTGACTATGCTAATATCAATCGCAGATTGGATCTTAGTGAAGCCAAATTCGAAGCAATTTCCTTTTATAAGGCTTCGCTGGATTTGATTGTTGTAGAATGCTTCCAAATTCGTAAAAAATTACTAAATGAACGGCCAAGTACACCTCATTATGATCGTGTTAAAGAAGAATATTTGATTCTTAAAGAAAGTTTTCAACAACGTGGATTGGCTGAGGAAGAAGATTGGGCATATCGTAAATTCCGCCAGATGAAACGCAAAGCTATTAGTCAAAAGTCTTGGGCTAGAATACTTCGTAAAAACAAAGAAGGTAGTATTGTAAAAGCAATTGCTCGGTTGTTTGTTAATTTGATTGAACGTATTTTTGTGGATCGTGGAACTGGTTATGGAACACAGCCACTTAATATTGGAATTGTAGCGATTTCAGTTATTTTACTCTTTGGATATATTTATAGTAATTTCCCCGAAGAATTCAATATCCAACAACAAGGAATAGCTCTAAAATTTTCACAAGCTATTTATTTGAGTTTTTCTACCTTTACCACCATGGGGCTTAACGATCTTCAACCTAAGCTAGATAGCCCATTATGCTATGCTACAGGTATAGAAGCCTTTTTGGGAATTTTTATTATGACCTTATTTGTTGGAACATTTACTCGAAAGATTATTCGATAATATGCTAAAAAAAGAGTGTTGGCTATTTTAACCAACACTCTTTTTTTAGCATATATATTTTTGAGCATAACTGCGGATTTCTCGGCCTTGAAGTACATGAAATTTTCTTAATTTTCTCAATGTGTATGTTGAAAATCCAGACAGTGGTAGGAAAATAAGATGTTTTTGCAAACGTCGGGCAATATTGCGACAAGATAAATCTGGCCGATCGCTTCCTATGTATGCAATAAATTTAGAACGGCTATAAGTTGCGGCTGCAGCGACCAAGCGTTCAATAGGATTTTGAGTAAAATCATATATTGAACTTTTCCAAATATCTTCTATCGTAATGGGAGGAAAGATAAACAACGCTCCCCCATAAAATGCGCGGCTGATCCCTGGACCAATAATATCATCGCAATGATTTGTCGCATAAAAACAAAGTGTAGATTCGTTTTGGTGTTCAGCTTGCCAAGTTGTCCGCCAAGTATATTTATCAAAGTTTTTATCAAAAATAAAAATAACAGCCCCAACATCTCCACGTGCGGGGGGCATTTCTTTTACATAAATATCCTGTGTATGCCATTGACGAATTGTTTCTCGTATATCTAAACCATCTTTAATGCTTGTTGTAAATTTTTCTACACGAGATAAATCTTCGCTTACAAGAGAAAGTGCTCGCATTTTTACATATTTAGTAAAATTTTCAATACGTTCGTCTTCTTCTGGCCAGGAGCATTCACTATGATTTCCCCAATGTCTTTTCCATTTGATTTGTTTTTCTAATTTGGGTCTGCGTTCCAATTTGATGTTTTTAAGACTAAATGGTGGACCGGGAAGGCGATTTTTTAAATCAAATTCTCCTAATTCTTCAGTATATCCTTTATCAACACCTATACGTATAGCAGATTCTGCTGTAGGATCTTGATAGGGATAAAATTTTGCCATTTCAACAACGCGTGCTGCATATCCACTACCGCCTACTCCCTGGGCAGCAACAATTAAATCATAGAGAGATGGAGTTAAATAATTTTTTACTAAACAAAGATTTCGTAAATATGTTAACATGGTTTGCAAAGCTCCCGGAGTCAAACGTTCGTGTTCTTCTGGAATATCTCTGCAATATTCTTTACGACTTTCTAAATATAGTTCTTTTAATCCATCTCCCTTATCATAAGGCGTAAGTTCTAAGCTACTACGATGTTTTTCATATAAAAAAGTAAGATATGGAATTTCTCCAGTTAGAAGATAAATACTATCTGTGTGAACGGGGCGAATTTCACAATCGTACTCATATTGTTCTTCAGGAAATATAAAAGGAGTTTGCAATTGAAAATGACGTCGAACTCCTTCCCAATGTGCCAATCCGCAGACAAATAGAATGCTCTTGAATTGTGCAGTTAATTTTCGCAGTTTTTCCGCCATGAAAATTTCTCTCATATCTTGAGCACTATTGGGTGGAGCAGGAATTAGGTATGGCAAAACTGCTTGATAGTATGATTCTAAACCTAAATGCCCCACGGCATATTCATCTGGCAACGCAGGACTATAAGGCTCATACACTTCCATTTCCATATCTATAAATTCAGTAGGAAGTCGTTCTTCTAATCCCAATCGAATTGCTTCCATAATTCCTTCGCCTGGTTCAATAGGAACATAGCAATATTGTTTTTCTAAGTTTTTATATGATTCTAAATATAGAACGGCTGAAATAGTTGGCAATTTCTGTACAGCTTCTATAACTGAATTTTTTAAAGAATTTGGCAATTCTATTGCAATACATTGATAAGATTTTTGCAAAAATATTTTACGAACTTCTTGCGCAAATATACATCGGCCATGAATGACTGGTACGCAATCAATTATGCTATTAGCGTTTTTAATTTGCAAAGAAAGAGTATTCATAATATCCGTCCGAAAAACTTGCTTTATAAAATACTTAACTACTTGTTTTCATATCTTTTATTATTTTGAGTGTACATGCGGGACAAATACCGTGCGAAAATAAAGCCTGAGAATGGTTACTTATATAAGATTCAAGCTGTTCCCAATAATTTTCATCATTGCGTATTTTCTTGCAATATGAGCAAATTGGCAATATCCCTCGTAATTGATTGATTTCATTTTCTTGAGCTATTTTTAATAAATTTTGTGAAATAACCCGTTCTGTAACATCGATACAACTTCCAATATATCCTTTAAATTTTCCCGATAACTCAAAATATGGTACCCCACGATCAAATATCCATCGGTATTCACCATCAAACCTGCGAAGTCGATATTCCATTTCAAATATTTTTCTTTCCAAAAAGTGGCTTTATATATTTGCAAACATCTATCGAAATCTTCTGGATGAACACCTTCAGTCCAGCCATTTCCTATTTCTTGTTCAAGAGAGCGTCCTGTAAAATTAAGCCATACTTCATTGAAATAATCACATTCCATTGTTACTGTAGAACGCCATATCATAATAGGAGATTTTTCTACAATGAGTTTATATTCTTCAGCCTCAATTTGTTTTTTCATAGTACCCTCCATGTTAATTTAGTAAACTATCATGCTATCTCCTAATAAATGTTATCTTTAAAAAATATAAATTAACCTTTATTTCATTTATATTGTCCTGAGTGAGGCTCTCACACAGGACAGCAATAGATGTCAATTTTTTATTTGTTCATCAATTGTACTAGAATTTTATCTTGCTTATATTCATAAAGTAAGCCATTTAAGCCAACTTTCATTTGGATAACATGAAATGTAGTTTCTAATTCTACAGTACAATATGTTGAGTAAGATTGGGTAACTTTAAATTTTCCTGGATTGATTTGGAGACGACGAGGATGAAAAATAGACATCGAAAATTGGCTATTATATTCCAGATTAGCTTGGCATAAGAACATTGCAAAATGATGAATTGCACTATTATCTAAAAAAATAGTATCAGGTGTTATGGGAACAAAATACTCTAAAATATTTTGATTCCGTTGATAGAATTCTTTTATTCCTTGAGTACTGAATTCACAAGATATTTCCATATTATCTCCTTCTTTTATATTATAAAATATAGGATTATAATTTTCATCATATCTTGTTATAGATTGGAAAGTAAAGTCTTTATTAGAACGTGCAAATTTGCCATTAGCAATTATTTCATAATAAGATTGAGTATTATTTGGGCCTGTAATAGTAAAGTATACATCGCCAATGATTTTTTTTTCATTCATACATTGGTAATGATATGTTTGGCCTAACAGATATGGCAATGGACGCAACTTTCTAAAATAAGATTGTTGGGTAAGTTCAGACAGCTCTTGAATTTGTTTTGTTGTGGCCAAACATATTTTCATATTTTGTTGCAAATCTTGTATCTGCAATATACGACGTTGAGCAGATTCTACCCATATTTTAAAGCCATTCTGCCCAGAAGTAGCTGGAAGATTTTGCCATTGAATTTGGAAAACGTCTGTTTTATATTCTACTTCATTGAGTTTTAATTTTTGAGAGCCTAAAGGTTGAATAAGTAATGGTTGAGGAGTGATAGTGGAATTGCTAAGGTTAATGAGTTTGAGATCAACAGCGAAAATAGTTTTAGGATATGCTTGTACTTTTTCTAAAAGTGGAATAAACGAAAAATAATCTGTTAAAAATACAGTATCTTCATAGATTGGAAATGCTTTATTATTGATTTCTTTACCACTTTGTGAATTGCTAATTTTTAGTGTAGTTTTTTCAAAAATATATTTTTGTTGCTCTGTTAATTGATTATACCAAATTTTATCCCAGGAATATGTTATTAAATTATTTTGGTATCTGCTTTCTTCTAGCAGTTGATCATCAAAATTTTTGCTGCCAATTTTAGTTTTTAGTGCGGTACGAGTTTTACGGATTTGGGTATTCTGAGCATCGGTGGAATATTCTACTGTGATGTATCCATTTGCTGCTGATTTTATATAGATCAAATAATGTTCAATTTTGTTTGTTTTATCTTGTGATTGAATATCTTGTAAAAACAAAAATAAGCAAATGATCAAAACAAAAAGCATTCTAAGCATATTATTTCCCTTTTTTTTCTTTAATCTTTTGACGGCAGAATTCAATATATTTAGGAATATTTTTACTATTAGGATTTAGTTTTCTAGCAGATTTAAAGTCTATAAGTGCTTTGGAATGTTCTCCCAATTTATGGTAGGCCAATCCGCGTTGATAGTAACTTAGCACATCATTAGGATTGTACATAATAGCTGAACTTAAATCGCGTATTGCCAAACTATAATTTTTTTGTCGTAAATAAGCCATACCCCGGTTAAAATAAGGCTCGGAATCTTCTGGTACCAATTTGATTGCTTTCGAAAAATCAGAAATTGCTTGAAGATAATCTGATTGCTCTGTATAAGTTAGCCCTCGGTTATTATATGCACGGGGATCTTCTGGTGTTAGACTGATCGTTCTATTAAAATTTTGTATGGCACGATAGTATTCTTTTAATTTATGATAGGCTAATCCACGATTATTATATGCTTCTGCAAATTTAGGATCTATTTGAATTGCGCGACTAAAATCGCGAATAGATTCTTCATAATTATTTAAATGATACCGACAAAGACCGCGATTATTATATACAACTTTGTCTTCGTTATCATATTGTAAGGCTTTATCAAATTCTTGGCTGGCTCGAGGAAAGTCATTCAACATATAATAGCACATTCCTATATTACTATATACTTGAGAATTTTCTGCATCTATAGACAGTCCTTTTTCAAAAATTGAAATAGCTTGTTTATAGTTTTTCTTTTGAAGGTATTCACTTCCTTGAGCAAGACAAATTTCGATAAGTCGCTGACGTAAAGTTTGCAGTTCCTGTAATATATTTTGGCATGATTTAGGACGATTGTCTGGGTTTAAAGCTGACATAGATTGTATAAGACTAATTAAAGAAGAAGGCAAGTCTGATCGAAACTCTGCTAAAGGATAAAAATCGGCTGTAATTAAACGTCGTATTGTTTCTTTGCTTAGATAAAATTGCCCTGTATCAGAACATGGATGACGTGCAGCTAGCATTTCATAAAATACTATTCCCATACTAAATAGATCGCTTTGAATAGAAGCATCTTTTTTATTTACAAATAATTCTGGGGCAGCATATCCTACTGTTCCAAACATAGTATGAGTTGCCCGGCTTCGTTCGGAAAGTCTTGCAATTCCTAAATCTCCGATAGTTAAAATATCGTCTCGAGAAAAAAATATGTTTGATGGTTTAATGTCGCGATGTATGATTCCTTTATCATGCAGATCTTTTAAGCCAGATATCAAATGAATAGCGTATTTTAAAAAATCTTCTACAGATATTCCTGTTTTTTTTTCATTTCTACATTTATCAAGATAGCCTGATAAAGTTGCCTGCATTTTTTCCATAACAATATAATAATAACAGGAGTATGGAGGAATTTCCTCTTTTTCTTTTCCGTAGTCTAATATTTCTACAATATATTTAGATTTGGCTCGTTTCATTAAGGCTATTTCATCACAAAAGCGGCGGATGGATTTTTCCCGATCTTCATCATTTTCTGCAATTAAAGCTGCTTTACAAATTTTAATCGCGACTTCTTTTTTATTGGCATCCAGAGCTGACCATACTTCTGCAAAAGAACCTCGTCCCAAAACATCAACTAAAGTATAACGACTATCAATAACATAACCTTTGATGTACATGATGTCCACTTTCTTTTTAGAAAAAATTTCCTTCCTTTGTTTGTAACAAAGGAAGGACGAAACATTCTTGCTAGAAAAATCAGCAGACGAATTCTTTTTAAGTTATCATCCTTCCAACATGACTTTCTTACGGTCGATCAATTGCTTATTGAAATATATAAGAACAAAAACACATGAAGCCTCTTCTATAGCTTCAAAATCAAGCGATATGGTTTGAGAAAGATCACTTTTAATCTTATGGCTGTATTCAATTTGTTCTAATATTTTTTGCCCTTCAGAATCGCGTGTAACTTGGAATTTCCATTCGCCTGCATCAGCAATTTCAATGTTTACTGTAACATCACCATCTTGATAGCGGCAATTTATATTTGCAATCTGATTTAAAAGATTTTGCATGGAACTGGCTAATTTATCTTGTGTGGGTAAAGAACGTGGGATAACTGGTTTGATGCGTCCGCTACTTTTTGACCCCTCTTTTGTTCGTTCTTTATCCGAAGATTTTGATTTATCTTTTGATTCCTCTAAATCAAGTTCTTCAAGAGGTAAAATGTTCAGACGCATTTCTTCCGAACCTTCCATTGTACCTATTTTTAATGGGTCTAAAGTTACTGTTTCTGTTTTGGGTGCTGTGGTTTCTGTTGATTCAATTCCTTGGCAATTGGGACAAACACTAGTTTCTTTATCAAATTCATTTTTACATATACGACAAACTTTTGTTCGGATTGCTAATGGTAAATCGCTTTTTTTGTGACAGATTGGGCAAAATTCAGAATATTCTGCATTCAAACCAGGAAAGCTTGTGTTGCAATACGGACAAGTAAAAGAAAAATAAAAACTGCCTCTTAGCATTTGAGGTAAGGAATCTTGAGAAAAAGTTGCATAACGTGCCACGTTTTCTGCTAAGCGTTTAGCTTGGTCGAGGTCTGCTTCTAAATCTTGACAAATTTGTTCCAATTTTTCAATAGTAATAGCACCTTCAAAAAGTTGTTGAATTGTTGGGCGAAGCTTACTTTGATATAGTCGGGCCATATTTTTATCTTGGATTAAATTGCGGAATTTTTCTAACATTTCAAAAGAAGACATGGGTTCGTTAATCCCAACATCCCAGGATAAAAGTTGTAATGTAATCAGAGCTATAGCGTATTGATCATCTGGCATACTTTTTTGGTTTGTCAATTTTCGATTATAAATTGGAGGTCTTAACACGATTTCAAATTCATTGAGAGTTTCTCGAGAAAATTTATCAGGAAAACAGATTAGCCCAGCATGTAGAATTTCATGGTTATAGGAAACTAAAACAGTTTGGCTGCTAATATATTCGTGAGATTTTTTCCATAAAAGCAAAGTTTTTGTAAGACTGCGCAAAAAACTAATAATATCCTTTGTACCTAAAGTAGGACGATCTTCTGGTTTTAAATGCACTAAGAATTCATGAAAAGTTTGCCCACCAAAAGCATCAGTCACTAAAAATCGGGAGTTCTCAAATTGAAAGATTCCATAAGCTGCAACCATTCCTGAATTATGCCAATGAGTTAAAGTTTTTTCAGGTTTAGGAATTTGGATATTAAGTTTATCTTCTATAGTCGTAATAATACTTGTACAAATTCGAGGATCATTGCTCATCGGGCGTAAATCAAACCATTCTTGAGATTTAGTATTTGGATCGTATTGTCCTGCCACACGTAGTATATGCTTATCAGTTTCAACAATCGTGTATGTTACTTTAGTATCCCCATCACTGGTTTTTAAAATTCCGCTGATTTCGTTACTCATGGACATACTCCATTGCTAGCAAATATACATCATCTGTTAAAGGTCGCCCATTTGCTTTTTCGCGAACTTTTTCATGTAAGAATTCTGAGATATTTTGTTGAGGCAGATACTTCATAAGATAATCAAAGGTATCATAATTTCCAAAACAATCTATCAATCCATTTGTTTGCAGAAGTAATACATCCCCTGATGTAAGTTTAATCTTTTCAGGTTTACGTTGGTAATATTGATCACTTATTTTTAAACCAAATCGAGGGACTCCATATTCTTTAATAAAACGTCCTTCGCTGGTTATTCTATTGTATAAATATACTTGTGGTACACCTGCTCGTAAATAATTGAAAGAGTGTTCTTGCGTATTTAAAATACCTACAAGTCCGGAAAAACAATGGAAATCATCGTTATATTGACGAACATGAGTAAGTTCTTTTTGAATACGGAATAAAATTTTGTCTGCGCTTTGATCTTCAAAATCTCGGATCATACGTTCAAGAAGAACTTTAATCCAAAATAGATTGCAAGATTGTTCTAATCCTGTTCCTTGTAAGTCAACTAAGCAAATAGCAAGATTGTTTCCGTCCAAAGGATACATAAAACAAGCATCACCACCAGGATTTGTTGAAAAATCAAAGAAAGATTCAAATTTATAATCTGGAATTTTAGGAAAAATAAGTGTTGCAAGTTGATGAGCTAATTGGCGTGCTACTTCTTTTTTATCCCACGGATCAATAGTTTTATCAAAAAATTCTTGCACCCGATGGGTAGAAAATTGCCCATCTCGTAAGCCTTTTTCAATTACTTGGCCGACTTGTTTGGATTTAATTGCTAGCTTAATTGTATAATTTGCCATTTCGTCATGTTCTGTTTGACTATTTTTCAAGATTTGTTCATGTAAGGCGTTTTCCAAAAGTTCAGGAGAAAGAAGTCTCAAAATATGTTCAGGTGGAATATGTAATTTTTGAGAAAGTTCTTGAATTAAGCCTGTAGTAAGCTGTTGCTCATTTTTTATCTGCGCAAGCAATTCTAATTTTTGTAAAGCGTCTTGACGTTCTTGTTCGATCTGCGAATGCTCTTGTTGCAATTGCTCCATATTTTGGTGTAGTTGAGAAATTTCTCCTTCAAGCTCTTCAATACGTGCTTCCAATGTAGTTGTATAAGTATTGCTGGTTCGTTTCTCACGTTCTTTTATTAAGGCTTCTTCTAACAACTGCATTTTCTGTTGTTGCTGCCGGATCATTTCCGCAAATCTTTCGGAAGATTCCTTAAGTTTTACAACTAATTTTTTCAGTTCGCTATTTTGTTGTTTTAATGCAAGGAAGTCAGAAAATTCATCTTCAATGTCCAAGACACCAACTTTTACTGGATTGATTGTAATATGTGGTATTTCATCAATTTTTTGGTAAACGTCAAATTTGTTTTCACCTTTTTCAATTAAATATTTAATGTTTTTTGTGCTATCCATAATTGCCCATTGTTCATCAGGGACAAGATTGGATATTTTCGCTTGTTCTGGTAAGGGATATCGTGTACCAAATTTTTCTTCGAGGGGTTCAGGAATGACGCCTTGTATAAGATAATTTCTATAATCTAAAGATAAACTGAACAATAATTTATTTTTTCCACGAATTCTGTAGATAAATGAAAACAAGTCATCAGAAGAAAGATCTCTCTTTAAAGATAAACTATCTAAACGATCGCGGCGTTCTCCTTTAGGAATGTAAACAGATTTGCGAAAAAACTCAGAGGTTCGAATTTGAGAATAAGACAAATCAAATTCTGCTTTTTCAAAAAATATATGAAATCCTTCTGGCTCAATCTCATCTTTTCTGCTTTTTGCTAAAGGATAACGAATAACAAATGTTACGCGGCTGTAACGTGATAAAAGCTCCTCAATATTTCCAGCTAGACGATGGTGTGCAGTAATCCAATCTCCATAAACTTTTTGAATAGCAAGTTTACGATTTTGGTCGCTTGTTTGTTGATAATCCCCCAGAGCTTGAATCATTCGTTGAAATTCTTGGGCTGGATAAGAAAACATTTTTAAAATGGTTTCAAAAATTTCATGTGCTAAATTGTAATCCTTTTGGTAAACATTCATTGCAACTTGTGGTGGACGTGTTCCCTGGTTTCCCATAAATTTAGCCAAGGCCTGAACATCAACATCTTTTTTAAGAAGCAGAGAATGGATACAATTTACCTTAAGAAAATGATAGAGATGTGAAGTTGTGTTATCATAGAATTCTTCAAATGGTTCTTTGAGTTCGTATTTTTCATTTATAGCTAAAAAAGGAAAAATTTTAAATCCTTGTTTTAAAACCAAAAAAAAATACCCGACCCCATCATATTTTTTTTCACAAATTCCGTGTAGTTTTTTCTGGATGATTTCCAATGTTTTTGGGGATACCGTAGCATCCAAAGATTTTATAAGATCGTATAATTCTCTCACAGTATATGAACCTCATGAACAAGTTGTTCATCAAAAAAAATTCACAGCTCGAACGAGCTGTACAAGGTATAATTTTTTTAAGATTTGTTTCTTTTATAATATTGTTTTATAATAATTTGTCAAGCACTTTTTCTAAAGATTTTCTGGAACTTCAGAAAAATATTTAACTACTACTTTGTTACTAACATTTTTTCTAATTTTTCTTGCAATAAGTTTTCAGGACAATTTGTAAAAATAACTAGCTTTATGCGACTTGTTTCTCCTTGGGCAATCTCAATTTCTGATTTTCTGATGTCTAATTTTTTTGATAAAAAAGCAATGAGTTCTTGATTAGCTTTGCCTTTTTCAGGAGGTGCTGCAATGGTAATCCGTAATTCATTTTCATAATTTTGTATAGCTGTTTTACTTGCACCTGGAACAACTTTAATAGTAAGACATGGTAGTCTTTTATAAAGGCCAATTTTAATCATTTTGGACAATTCTTTCTTTAAGTCTTTTTACTAACCAATCTTTTTCTTTACAATAAGTAGGAAACTTTCGTTCTAAAGAAGTAAGATATTTTTCTGCTTCTACATAATTTTGAAGTTCCAAATAGGCCTTAGCTTTATAATATACAATATCTGCAGCTTTATTTTCTTGTGCAAGGTTTTCTTTTTCTATTTTTTTTATAATATCAAGACAACGATTCCCTTGACTTGTAATCCCATATAATCTTGCTAGCTCAAATAATACCTCACGTTTTACATTATCGTCTAATTTTTTATTCATTGACTCCCATATATATTGCAAAAAACAAAGAGTTTCTACTCTATATTCTAAATTATCAGCAATATGAATAAGCTTTCTCCAAGATTCTATATCTTCAATGTTTTTTATTGCTTCTTTATATGCTATGGTGTATTCGTTATATTTTCTATCTAATTCTCCTGAGCTGCTTATCCATTGTTGTTGCAATCTTTCTGACTGATCAATAAGCCATTGAGGTTTATTTCCCTTTTTGTTACGTATTTGTTTCAGCAATTCTTGCCCATTTTTATAATATGTTTGAGCTTGAGCGGATTTACCACGACGTTGAAAGATTAAAGCAAGTAAAAATTGGCTATTTCCAGCTGCAATCCATTGATTTTGGCGTTGGCTTGTATCTTTTAAAAATTCGATAGCTTCGCTAAATAGTCCTATTTCAAGAAGATAATCAACATGCGCACGATCATCTTTTGCCCATTTTTTATTGCCTTTTTTTCTAAGATAAAGTTGCCGAATATTTTGTTCTTCTTGGGCTACCATTTTTTGTATTTTAGCGTCTAATGCTTGTATTTTAAGTGTAGATTGTTGATTACTTAAAGGTTCTGGAGCAATTTCTTCGTTATCCTGGCATTCTTCTAAAGTTTTTTTACAAAATTCTGAAATTTCAGATATCTTCGGAAATTTTTCTTCATTTCCTTGAGAAAATATTTTTCCTAAAAAAAGGAAAATAATAATTAAAATTAGATATTTTTTCATAAGTTTTAACGGAAAAATGCTAGTTTCCTTAAAATAACTAGGTAAAACCGCTCCTTTATTTGAATTTTTAGATAAAAAAATTGTTTTGACAAAGTAGAAAATTTTAGCTATTATAGCATATCTTCTAAGAAGATACTATTCTTAGTCTTATTTTTTAGCTAAGGCTGAGAACTGACACTGACTGTTTTAAGGAAAATTCATGGGTATTTGTAATGTAGAATGGGAAGTTTTGAAAAATCCTTCTAATTTCCGAAAATTATCTATGGGAAATTGGGGCGGAATTGGAGATCCTCAAGTCTATGGTGTTTTTGACTTAGACTGCGAGCAGGTCGTTCCATATTTAGAAAAATTACGTCAAACATATAATGTTAAAGTTACTGTAAACCATCTTATTGGCCGTGTTATGGCTTTAACATTACGAAAATATCCCTTTTTAAATGGTATGATTGCTAACGGAAAAATCTATCTGCGTAAAAACGTGGATATTTTTTTTCAAGTTGGTTTAGAAAATGCTGAAACAGAATTAGTTGGTGTATGTTTAAGAAATGCGGATCAGCTTGGTATTGTTGATTTTTCCAAGCAGTTGATTGAAAAAAGCGAACACGTTAAGAATTCTCGTAATCATCCTATGCGTAAATCGCAAAATCCGTTTAAATATATTCCATGGAGATTGATTCCGTTTGCTATTAAATTTTTAAATTGGTTACAGTATGATTGGAATTTAAATCTTTCCTGGCTAGGAATTCCTAAGGATGCGTTAGGTAGTCTTATGATTACGGCGGTTGGCACATTAGGATTAGAAATGGTTTTTGTTCCACTGACTCATTTGGGCCGTACCCCTGCCCAGCTTGCAGTTGGAAAAATTTGCAAAAAACCCGTTGTTATAGACGATCAAATCGTTATACGCCAAAGATTAAATTTATGCTACACTTTTGACCATCGCTTTATGGATGGGCTTCTAGCATCCAAATTAAGCCGATATTTCCGAGAACTCTTTGAGAATCCTGAAAAGTACGCAGATTTACTCGAAGGTCGAATTTCCACTGAAAGTCCTGTTTCAGAAACAGAGAAAAAATAAGATTTTTTTTCTAAATATTTTGATGTTACGATCAACAATCTACGCAATCAAAAATTATTTTCTTTAAAAGGAAAGAGATCATAATGGCCGAAATGACTTGGAAATACGAAGCTTTAATAAAAGAATATCAATTGAAATATGGTTCAAGTATATTAGCTCGAATACAGAGTAAAATTACTCGCAAAGGAAAATATATTGTAACAACGCTGATTTCAGGAATTTATTTTGGACAAAAGATACAAAAAGAATTGCAAGAAAAAAAACATGAATGGGTTGCGTATCATAAAAAAGTAAAAGATCGTAATGCCAGTGAAATATATATTGGGCGCAAAAAAGATGAAGTAGCCCGCTTTATTAAAGCGAGGGAAAACGAGGCATGAACCTATTTATTCCTCAAACCCAAGAAATTTTGCAAAATAATTTCCCTGAATATACTTTTGTATTTTTAGAAAATATTGATTCTACTCAGCTAGAATGTCAACGTCGTTGGGAAAATGATTCGCAACGGCGTTGGTTAATTTTAAGCAATCAACAAACACAAGGACATGGTCGCTATGGTAGAACTTGGCAATCTTCTCCTAATACTAACATTTATATTTCTTGGATACAATCAAATTTTTTGGGAAAGAAAATTGCTTTTTTAAATTTATGGTGTGGTATTCTTCTTTTCAAGGCAATCTCTAGTTTATATGGAAAATTTCTTTCTGGATTGACTTTGAAGTGGCCAAATGATTTGTATGTTGGTTCTAAAAAAATAGCAGGAATACTACTCCAAATGTTGGACACAGAATTTCAAAATATTATTGTTGGCATTGGAATCAATGTACATTCTAATATTGAACAAATCCCTGATACTGCAACATCTATTTCTCTTGCTCTACAGCAATATTTTTCAAAAGATTTTAATAACCAGACGCCTTTACAAATTACTCGTTTGGACATTATACAGAATTTACTTGCTTATTTTCAAAAGAATGAAACAAATTCACTAGAAAAGATTTTGCAAGAATTCGAAGAATGTAGCCAATACAGTCGCAAGATAAATTACAACTATAGTTGTTATCAATATTACTATTCAGGAATGCTACAAAAGCTGCATTCTGATGGAACTATAACCATCTTGACTGAACAAGGCGAATTGGTACATTTAAAAAATTAAATATGACATTTAATGAGGAAAAATTATGGAATACCAAAACTTAGGTACTTCAGATATTCAAATATCTAAAATTATCATGGGTACTTGGCAAGCTGGAAAAACCATGTGGACAGGTATTCAAGATGAGTCAATACAACAGGCTTTACAGAAAGCATTAGAACTTGGAATCACGACTTTCGATACTGCTGAAATCTATGGAAATGGTTACTCGGAAAAAGTGCTTGGCAAAATATTTAAAAACAACCGTAGTCAGGTAATTATTGCTAGCAAGGTTTTTTGCAGCCATCTTCAACAAAATCAAGTTACAGAATCTTGCAATCGTTCATTAAAAAATTTACAAACTGACTATTTGGATCTATATCAAATTCATTGGCCTTCAGGAGTTTTTGCAAGCAGATTTGTTCCTATTTCGGAAACAATGACAGCACTAAATAATCTTAAAGAAAAAGGAAAAATTCGAGCCATTGGTGTCTCGAATTTTTCTTTAGCACAGTTGAAAGAAGCTATGCAATATGGAAAAATTGAAAGTATCCAACCTCCATTTTCTTTGTTTTTTTCGCATGTAGCAGAAGAACTGATTCCCTTCTGCGAACAAAATAAAATTTCTATTTTAGGATATTCGCCTCTTGCTCAAGGACTTTTGACAGGAAAATTTGGTAAAAAACATAGCTTTTCAAAAGAAGATAATCGTGCCTTAAATAAATTATTTCAAAAACCGCACTTGGATCATGCTCAAACAGCTTTGCAAAAATTGCAACCCATTGCAGAACGACATAATGTTACTTTAGCAAATTTGGCAATTGCATGGGTGCTAGCACATCCCCAAACATCTGCAATCGTAGGTGCGAGGAATTCAACTCAAGTTGCTGAAAATGCTTTGTCTATCAATCTTAAACTTACTCCACAAGAAGTTGAAGAAATGAAACAAATTGCTACTGTTGTTACTAAAGCCTTAGATGGCAGCCCAATTATGTGGGGAGAACCAACTAGTCGAAGAAGAGAATAAACTATAAAAGGCGGGATTTTCCCGCCTTTTAAAATATAATAAAAAAAAAGTTAATATGTTATCTAAATAGTCAGTCAACTAATTCTTTGGACATTAAAAAAAAGTGCGAGAAATTGCTAACGTGCATGGACTAGTGCACTAGGATAAGGAAAATATGTCCAGCAATTTAGTTGACAAACCACTTAGCTGACATTATGTCAAAGAGAAAATAGTTCTTTTTGTTTAGTCAAACAAAAAAACTGCTAATTTGCTTGCCAAATAAAATTTATAAAAAATGCTTGATTTTTTTGTTTTTTTGCTTTAAAATAAATTAAATTTTACGACATATACTATCACTATTTTAGAATGTCGTAAACATCCTAATTTAAAGTAGTTAGGATTTTGTAAAAAAAATATGGAGATTTTTTGAATGATTACTAGCAACGATTTGCGCAATGGAATGACGATCATTTACAATGGTGTTATCCATGAAGTTATTGACGCCCAACACATCAAACCCGGTAAAGGACATGCTTTTGTTCGCACTCGGCTGAAAAATTTGGTAACAAATAGCCAGTTTGAATATAGCTTTCGTGCGAAAGAACCCCTTGAACAAGCTATCGTTGAGAAAAAAGAATTGAAATACTCCTATCGAGAAAAAGATTATATCTATTTCTTAGATAGCTCCAATTATGAACAAATACCTGTTCCTATTGAAAAAATGCAAGCTTTATTAGAATACCTTAAAGAAGAAGAATCTGTATATTTTACTTTTTATAACAACGAAGTTGTTGAAGCTTACTTACCAGAATTTATGGTATTTAAAGTTACCGAAGCATTGCCGGGTGTTAAAGGTGATACAGTACAAGGCGGTACAAAACCTGTTACATTAGAGACAGGAAAAGTAGTACAAGTTCCATTGTTTATTAACGAAGGCGATATGCTGAAAATTGATACTCGTACAGGTCGTTATGTAGAACGCGTTAAATGCGGCTAACTTTCTAATTAAGAGTGCCAGGGAAATCCCTGGGACTCTTTGACAATTTTAGGATGGTAATTCTATGCCTGAAATTCAAGTAGCAAAAAGTATATGGGAAGAAAATGAAAAGATTGCAGAGGAAAACGCTTTAGAGTTTGCAAAAGCAAAAGTTTTTGTCATCAATATTATGAGCAGCCCGGGTGCTGGAAAAACAACACTTTTAGAAAAGACTTTATCATATTTTGCTAAAAAATTACAAATAGCGGTAATTGAAGGAGATTTGCAAACTACAAGAGATTCCGATCGAATTGCTGTTTTAAAAATCCCTGTAGTTCAAATCAATACTGATGAAGGATGTCATTTAGATGCTCGAATGGTACAAAATGTTCTTCCTCAGTTTGATTTACCCAAGATAGATTTGTTATTTATAGAAAATGTTGGAAATTTAGTTTGCCCAGCTAGTTTTGAATTGGGTGAACATAAAAAAGTTGTTTTACTTTCAGTTCCAGAAGGAAGCGATAAACCCATAAAATATCCTAAGATGTTTTATTATGCAGATGTAGTAATTTTGACTAAACTTGATTTACTTGAATATTGTGATTTTGATCTTTCAGAAGCTGAAAGAGATATTAAGAAGATCAACTCAAAAGCTGCAATTTTTAAAGTTTCCTGTCGAAAAGAAATAGGTTTGGATAGTTGGTATAAATGGATTGCAGATAACTGCCAGTCAGCTAAAAAAACTCGCAAGCTATCAGCAAAGAAGTTAGAAGACGCTCGAAATGCTTCAATTGAAAAACTTAAGGAAGCACAAGATATAAATTTAAAGAGTATTGAAAAAGTAGAAAAAATAGAAAAAGTTAGGAAAATTTCTGCGAAAAAAATAAAGAAAAACTTGGGCTAAAGTAGAAAATTAAAGGATGAAAGAGTAGAAGAATGGACTATCCTAAATTTAAAAATATTTATAGAATGCTTTGTCATACTGTTACCCAGTATTCTGAACATCCTGCATATTTTGAGCGTGTATCCAACCAATGGCAATCGATTTCTTGGAAAGATTTAAAAAAACAAGTAGATCGTTTTGCTATGGCTCTTTTACAAAATGGGTTAAAAAAAAGTGATACCGTTAGTATCTTAGCAAGCAATGATATTGTTTGGCCAATAGCTGATCTAGGAATTATCGCTGCGGGTGGAATTTCTGTTGGTATATACCCTACAAATTCTGCAGAGCAATGTGCATATATACTCAATCATTCAAAATCAAAATTTGTTATAGTTGATACAGATATTCAATTAGCAAAAATTTTACAAGTTCAGACTCAACTACCAAATTTATTGGGAATTATTGTAAAAAAAGAAATTTCAAAAAATGTTTCATCAGATATAAAAATATGGAATTGGGAGCAATTTTTAAGTCTTGGAGATAAATATCGTTCTTTAGGTTGGAATTGGTATCAAAAAATTGCAAATACTCGAAGTTATGAAGATATTGTGATTATTGTTTATACTTCGGGAACAACAGGCAATCCCAAAGGAGCTTGTCTTAGCAATCGCTATATAATTAGCAGTAGCCAATCTCTTTTTCATTTTTCAACGACAACCTTGCAAGAAATTCCTCAAGATTTAATGAAAAAGCATGAAAAGGATCTTTTTGTTACACTTTCTTTCTTGCCATATTGCCATGTTGCCGAGAGAATTAGTGGCATGTATCACCGTGTATATTCTGGGATTCCAGCTTATTTGGTAGATGATCTTTCCAAGCTATTTCTTTATCTTCAAGAAGTTAGTCCTCAAACATTTGGTGGTGTGCCAAGATTCTTTGAAAAGATCTATGCTAAAATTATGAACGATGTTGAAACTGGAAATGGGTACAATAAAGCAGACTTTCAGAAAGCAGTTGAAATAAATAAAAAGGTTAAAGAATTGCAACAGCGAAATGAGGCTATTCCTGCTAATTTGAAAGCTGAATATGAATGGGCAGAAGCTAATGTTTATAGTAAGGTTCGTGCAAACTTTGGCAAACGTATTTTAGTTTGTAGTTCAGGCGCAGCACCTATTCCTAAAGAAGTCCTGGATATGTTTGAATATGCAGGAAATCTAACAATTTTAGAAGCATACGGCCTGACAGAACTCATTTGCTGTGCTTTTAATACACCTAAACATCATCGTGTGAATTCTGTAGGAAAAGCTATGTATGGCTGCCAGATCAAAATTGCTGAAGATGGAGAAATTTTACTTCGTGGTCCGCAAATGTTTAGCGGATATTATGGTGATGCTGTTGCGACTTCTGAAATGATAGATGAAAATTTATGGCTTCACACTGGAGATATTGGGAAATTAGATGAAGATGGATTTTTGTATATTACAGGTCGTAAAAAAGAATTTATAAAGACATCGACAGGAAAAAAAATTGCTCCGCTTTATATTGAAAATTTATGTAAACGAAATCACTTAATTGGCAATGTTATGGTTTATGGAGATTTCCGAAAATATCTTACTGCTTTAATTACACTGAATCCTCTTGAACTCATGTCATATTCCCAGGTGCACAAAATTGAATTTACAAATTATGCTGCTCTTACACAACATCCAGAAATTCGGAAAATGATTGAGATTGCGATCAATGAAGTTAATAGCAAGGTTTCTACAACAGAGCAAATCAAAAAATATACGATTCTAGATCACGATTTTTCTATAGAAGGGGATGAAATTACTCCAACAGGAAAAGTCAAGCGCAAAGTTGTTAGTGAAAAATATAAAGATATATTTGAAGCCATGTACAAAGACGAAAAATAAGCAAAAAAATGGAATGATAGGAAAAAAACTTATTATTCCATTTTTGATTGAAATAATAAAAAATTTTCTTGCTAAGAAAATATGATATGATACAATATAATAATAAGTACTCGAATTTTTAGAGTACGTTTTTTTTCAAATAATTTTATTGCTGGAAGAAAGGTATGTATGCCAAAGGTTAACATTGATCGGGAGCGTTGTAAAGGTTGTGAAATTTGTAACAACGCTTGCCCCCAGCAAATTATTAAGATGTCAAAAAACATCAATACCAAAGGGTATTTTTATGCAGAGGTGGTGGATCAATCGAGATGTATTGGTTGTCGTTTTTGCGCAATTAGCTGCCCAGATGTAGCAATTGAAGTAAACGTTAACGCTGTCCAGTATGTCTATTTTGATTATTAAATAAAATTTTGAGATGTTTTTTAATGATTCAATTTTTTCACCACTACTAAATTTTTCAATAAAAGGTATTGCTTATGAAAAAATTGCTTAAGGGATGCGAGGCAATTGGTGAAGCAGCCATAAAAGCTGGTTGTAAAAACTTTTTTGGTTATCCCATTACTCCTCAAAATGAAATTCCGGAATATTTATCCCGCCGTCTTCCTGAAGTTGGAGGCGTTTATGTTCAAGCAGAGAGCGAATTAGCAGCCTCCAATATGATCTATGGTTGTGGAGCAGCAGGAATTCGTGTTTTTACATCATCTTCAAGCCCTGGCATAAGTTTAATGGCAGAAGCCATTTCGTATATGGCAGGTTCAGAAGTCCCTGTTGTTATCGTTAATATCATGCGTGCAGGCCCAGGATTGGGTGGGATTTTACCTGGACAGGCAGATTATTTTCAAGCTACACGTGGTCTTGGTCATGGAGATTTCCACGTTATATCTCTAGCACCATCTAGTGTTCAAGAAGCCGCGGATCTCATGATTGAAGCATTTGATATTGCTGATAAATATCGGAACCCAGTTATGTTATTAGGTGATGGACTTATCGGACAAATGATGGAACCTGTTGAATTTAAAGAACGGCCTCCAGTACAATTACCTCCTAAAACATGGGCGGCTTGTGGTGCAAAAGGTAGAAAAGCAAATCAAGTTCATTCTCTTTTCCTTGATCCTGTCCAACTTGAAGAACACAATAAAAAACTTCATCGTAAATACCAAGAAATTGAAGCAAACGAACAACGCTGGGAATACTATCATTGTGAGCAACCTTATGATGTGCTAGTTGTTGCTTATAGCACAGTAGGCCGTATTGCAAAAACTGCAATTGATATGCTTGCAGAAGAAGGTATTTCTGTAGGCTTAGTTCGTCCTATTAGTGTATATCCTTTTCCATATAAAGCGATTCGACAAGCAAGTGTTAAAGCTCAAAAAGTAATGGTAGTTGAAATGTCAAGTGGCCAATTGGTAGATGACGTTCGATTAGCAATTGCTGAAACAAAACCAATCAGTTTTTATGGTCGTACTGGTGGTATTATCCCAAGCCCAGATGAAATTGCCGATCAAATTAAAATATTGTTAGGCAAAAAGTAAAGGATATTTCTATGATTACGATTTTTTCACGGCCTAAAAGTATGACTAATGCTATTACGCACTATTGTCCTGGTTGTACACATGGCACTATTCATCGCTTAGTAGGTGAAGTTATTGATGAATTAAACCTTCGCGATCGTACAGTAGGGGTTGCACCAGTAGGATGTGCAGTATTGGCTTATAATTACATTGATGTAGATTTTATTGAAGCTCCTCATGGCCGCGCACCAGCAATTGCAACTGGTGTTAAACGTGGGCGTCCAGAGTCTTTTGTTTTCACGTACCAAGGTGATGGCGATTTAGCATCCATTGGTGCTGGGGAAATTGTCCATGCAGCAAATCGTGGCGAGAAAATCTGTGTGATTTTTGTTAATAATGCTATTTATGGGATGACTGGTGGTCAAATGGCCCCTACGACTTTAGTCAATCAAGTTACAACAACTTGTCCGCTTGGTCGCGATGTAAATCTTGCCGGTTGGCCAATTAAAGTTTCAGAAATGCTTTCTGCTTTACGCACAGATGCCTTTATTGCACGAGTTTCTGTTCATGATCCTAAACACATCATCCAGGCTAAGAAAATGCTGAAACGGGCTTTCCAATATCAGGTTGAAAATCGTTGTTTTACTTTAATTGAACTGTTGTCCACATGCCCGACAAATTGGGGATTAACACCTAAAAAAGCAAGCGAATGGCTTGAAAAGAACATGATTCCCTATTTCCCATTGCGCATTTTCAAAACACCAGAGGAAGGGATTCTTCCCGCTTAGGTTTTTATGGATGAAGGAAAGGTAATTTTATGCAAGAAGTTATTATGGCTGGATTTGGTGGCCAGGGAGTTATGTTAATAGGGAAATTACTGGCATATTCTGGCATGGAAGAGGGAAAAGAAGTCTCTTGGCTTCCATCTTACGGTCCAGAAATGCGCGGAGGTACAGCAAATTGTACTGTTGTACTCTCTGAACGCCCAATTGGTTCTCCTGTTATTGAAACTCCATCGGCTTGTATTATTATGAATAGGCCTTCGCTAGATCGCTTTGGCAAAAAAGTTAAAAAGAATGGTCTTTTAATTATTAACAGTTCTTTAATTGATGTGCCAGATTTTCAGAGTGATGCTGAGGTTGTGTATGTTCCCTGCAATCAATTGGCAATACAATGTGGTAATGGAAAAGCTGCGAATATGATAGCTTTAGGAGCGTACATTGGAAAGTCCGGTGCGGTAAAATTGGAAACTGTATTAAACCAAATTAAGCATCAATTTTCTTCTAATCCAAAATTTGTAGAACTGAATCTTATAACTTTGCAAAGAGGCTATGATCTTGTGAAAAATCAGCCAGCAAAGCAATAATATAGGAAGAAATTATTATGGAATCTGTGGATACAACAAAACAAGAATGTTTTGACACCAATAAATTAGAAAACATTCTGCAAAAATATCCTAATAATGAGACCAGCTTAATTATGGTATTGCAAGATATTAACGATGCTTTTAATTTTTTGCCTTGCGATGCTTTAAAAGTTGTAGCTCAAAGATTAGACGTTCCAATAGCAAAAGTATTTAGTGTTGCAACTTTCTATAAAGCTCTTAGTCTCAAACCACGTGGAAAAAAAATTATTCGAGTATGTATGGGAACTGCTTGTCATATTCGTGGAGCAGAACAAATTGTGCAAGAAGTAGAACGTATGTTTAAAATTAAACGTGGTGATACTACAGAAGATTTAGAACTTACTCTTGAAACAGTCAATTGTGTAGGTGCTTGTGCAATGGCTCCTGTAGTTGTTGTCAATGAAGAATATTTCCGTAATGTAACACCTATCCAAGTTCCTAAGCTACTCAAACGTGAGGGAGAAGAAAAGCATGAAAATTAACTCCTTAGCGGAATATCTTGCTTTACAAGAAAAACTTTTGGCAGAAGAACCAGTTGGAACAAAAAAAATTCAAATTTGCTGTGGAACTGGTTGCCGAGCTGGCGGAAGTCTTCAAATTGCTAACAAAATAGAAGAAATGTTAAAAGCAGAAGGACTCAATCATAAAATCGAATTAGTTACAAAAAAGCCTGGCTGCCAAGGTATGTGTGAAAAAGGTCCTCTTGTATGGTTTATTCCTGATGGATATTTTTATTGTTCTGTAAAACTAAGCGATGTCCCAGAAATTATTGAAAAAACAGTAAAACATGGCGAAGTTATTGAACGTCTACTTTATAAAGATCCAAGCACAAAAAAAAGTGTAGCACATCAACATGACATTCCATTTTTAAGTAAACAACATCGGCTTATTTTGCGAAACATGGGAATTATTGATCCTACTGACATTCGTGATTATATTAGAGTTGGTGGGTATCAAACATTAGTGGAAGTTTTGACCAACAAGAAGAATCCAGATAGCATTATTGATGAAATCGAAAAATCTGGATTACGTGGACGTGGCGGTGGTGGCTTTTCTGCCGGAAGAAAGTGGAAATCTGCTAAACGAGTTCCTAATCCGCGTTATATTGTTGGCAATGGTGATGAAGGTGATCCCGGGGCGTTTATGGATCGTAGTTTGATGGAAGGCGATCCTCATTCTGTTTTGGAAGGTATGATTATTGGTGCTTATGCGTTGGATTCTCAAGAAGGTTATATTTATGTTCGCCATGAATATCCTTTAGCTGTCCAAAATTTAGCTCATGCTATTGAAGAAGCTCGGGAATATGGCTTGCTTGGTAAGAATATCTTAGGCACTAATTTTAGTTTTGATCTTCATATCAATCGCGGCGGTGGTGCTTTTGTATGTGGAGAATCTTCTGCTTTAATGCGTTCTCTTGAAGGTAAGGTCGGAGAGCCACGTGCAAAATATGTTCGTTCTGTAGAACGTGGTTTATTTGATAAACCAACAGTTTTAAACAATGTAGAAACCTGGGCAAATGTGCCTCTTATTATTAAAAATGGCGTAGATTGGTTTCGAAAAATTGGAACACCCAAAAGCCCTGGAACAAAGATTTTCTCACTTGTTGGAAAAGTAAAAAATTCCGGTCTTATTGAAGTTGCAATGGGAACAACTTTGCGACAAATTATTTTTGATATGGGCGGTGGAATTATCGGCGATAGAAAATTTAAAGCCGTTCAAACAGGCGGCCCTAGCGGTGGTTGTTTGCCGGAATCTGCTCTCGATTATTCTGTTGATTTTGATACACTTACTAATGTAGGTGCCATGATGGGATCCGGCGGTATGATCGTTATGGATGATCGTACTTGTATGATAGATGTAGCAAAATATTTCACCCATTTTTTAATTGAAGAATCTTGTGGAAAATGCACACCTTGTCGAGAAGGATTGCCACAATTATATGAAATATTGGATCAAATTAGTTTAGGCAAAGGAAAGCTCTCTGATTTAGATCGTATTAAAGAATTATGTACAGTGATTGCCGACGCGTCTTTATGTGGCTTAGGAACTAGTGCTCCCAATCCAGTTCTTAGTACTTTGCGCTATTTTGAAGATGAATATAAAGCACATATTCTTGAAAAACGTTGTCCTGCTGGAGTTTGTAAGGCTTTAGTTTCCTTTACAGTCAACGAAGAAAAATGTGTTGGTTGTGGTGCATGTTTAAGAGTATGCCCTGTGGCGGCTATCATAGGCGAGTCTAAGAAAAAGCACCAAGTCATCCAAGCAAAGTGTATCCAATGTGGTTCATGTTACTCCGCTTGCAAGTTTAATGCTATTTGTATTGGCACTAAACAGACTCAGTCTGTTGCGAGCAAGTAGAAATATTCCTGATGTGTTAGCATAAATGCTAGCGATTGGTTGCACAAGCAACTTCTCAGTGAAAAATCTTAGCTATCGTAGATTTGTTATTAAATTTCAATCTATGATAGTAAAATATCGAAGGAAATTTTGCTATGATTATGACTATTGATGGCAAAACATTACCCGCCAAAGAAAATGAAACTATTCTTCAGGTGGCAAAGCGAGCTGGCATTGAGATTCCGACCTTATGCCACAAAGCCTGGGCAGAACCCTCTGGTAGTTGCCGAATATGCTCTGTAGAAGTTACCCAAAAATCATGGGAGGGATGGTCAAAGCTCGTAACATCCTGCAATCATCCTGCTCAGGATGGATTGATTGTTTATACTAAATCCGAACGTGTTATTCGTACTCGCAAAGTTATATTAGATTTGCTTTTGGCACGATGCCCAGATACTCCAGAAATACAAAATATAGCGGAAAAATATGGAGTATTTCAAACATCTTACGTTCCTCGTAAAAAACCAGATAATTGTATTCTGTGCGGTTTATGTATTAAAGCTTGTGAAACAATTGGTGCGAATGCAATTTCAACAGTCAATCGTGGGATTCATAAAGAAATCAATACACCTTTTCATCAACCTAATAACGATTGTATTGGTTGTGCAGCATGTGTACAAGTTTGTCCAACAAATCATATCAAATATAAAGAAGAAAATGATATTCGTTATATTTGGCGCAGACCTTTTAAAATGCTTACTTGTAGTGTTTGTGGACGTGCCCATATTACAGAGGCACAGGCAGAACATTTTTCTAAACGCAGTGGGCTTCCACTAAATTACTTTGAAAAATGTGAAGTATGCCACCAAAAAGAAACCGCACAAAATTTCTGTAAAATTCAAGCATAATTTTTGTGCATAAACAAAAAAAGAGCTAATAAAAATTAGCTCTTTTTTTTATAAACAAGATTGTGAGGATATTGTTTTGTTGCATATTTTTGTGGATGCTGATGCTTGCCCTGTAAAACAGGAAGTATATCGCGTAGCAAATCGATACCAACTTGATGTTACATTAGTTGCCAACTCTTGGATGAAGATTCCAAATGAGCAATGGATATCTCTTGAAGTTGTAGAAGATAAATTCGATGCGGCTGACAATTGGATCGTTAAACATGTACAACCTGATGATATAGTAATTACTACTGATATTCCATTAGCAAGCCGTTGCTTGAATCAAGGAGCATTTGTAATTAGTACAACTGGAAAATCATTCAATGAAAATAACATTGGAGAGGCCGTTGCAATTCGAAATTTGATGTCAGAACTTCGTAGCTCAGGAGAAGTAACAAAAGGCCCTCCACCACTCAACAACCGCGATCGTTCGCGGTTTCTTCAAGAGCTTAACGAAGTGATCCAGTTAATCCGCCGCAAACAGATGTCTAATTCTACCTAAATTATTAGACAAAAGTTTTTGGACTAAAAAATATGCCAACTGCGTGTTTGACATCCAACTGTGAGGTTCGCACATTTCAAACATATTTTTCTATTCATAGCACAGGGAAATTTGCTCATCAAGATTTTTCTCGTATTTTCCGTCTTTGCTATACCTTAGATTGTACTATTTCTAAGATGGCAAAATCTCGAGCAAGACAACGTTATCGTTTGAAAAAAGTATGCGATA
>CAZPDM010000056.1:0-29395 GCA_964585305.1 uncultured Planctomycetota bacterium
AATTATAATAATAATGTTGTATATATAATTATTTAATAAATAAGTACTTGAATAAATTTTTTATTTTTTTATATATATTTTTTAAAAAAAAGATATTGGCATTATTATTGCATAAAATATATGCTAGCTAATTTAATGTCTCTTTAAGAAAGGAAATAATCATGTTTATTTATGATAATCATAAAGGAAGTGCATTGCTTTTAAGTTTGATTACTGGAGTTATTATTATAACATTTGCAGGTAGTATATGTTATATGAGTTCTCAAGAACAAAATTTAGTGTTCCAGGAACATCATAAATTAACTAGTTACTATATTGCAGAAGCCGGTCAATCTCGAGCGTTACAATATATCAATCTTATGCTTTCAAATAATCAAGTAACATTTACCCAAGTAGATCAAAATTTAAGTAATCGAACTTTATATGATAATGAACCATTTTTAGCACCCTGTAATGGGAAATTATATACTATAGGATATTATACAGTTATAGTAAAAATACTTACATCTTCTGATATTACTACTACAGAAGATATTTCAGGTGATAAAGTAAGCTCTGTACGTTATGTTACAATTGAATCTACTGGTAAAGTGGTTGGCCCCAATAATAGTACGTTTCCTACAATTTCACGTACAACTTATAAAATAAAAAATGATGTTTCCCGTGTATTTGATTACTGCTACTTTATCAACAATTGGGGATGGTTTCATAGTAATAATATTACTACCTATGGCAATGCCCGATCAAATGGTAGTTTCAGTATGGGAAAATATCGTCCGACAATTTGGGGAAAACCTCGCTTTGAATCTAGTGAAGGAATTGATTTAATTGGTTATATTGATGACAATCAAGATGGCCAGCTTAATAATCAAGATGGCGGAATTTACTCTTGGAATAATATAACGGGAACTCCTTCTGCAAATGGCCGTCCATCTGATTTATATGCAGGCTTACAGGGAGAAAGTACCCAATACGATCTTGAACAATTACCTATGCCTAATTTAAATGATTTATCTATTTATGAAAAAAAAGCAAAAGATGAACAAAGCTCAATTAAAATAGGTACTACTACAATTTGTGATGGGATTTGGGGAGATAATGAAGTTAAACAAAATTTATATCTTGAAGGTACTTACGAAAACCCTATCCAATTAAATGGCACTGTTGTTGTTCGCGGGGATGTTATCATTCGTGGTTATGTTACAGGACAGGGAACAATTTATAGCGGACGAAATGTCTATATTCCCCAACGTATTCTTTATCGCAATCCTCCTACAGAAAGACGTCCAAGTAATAATAGCGAAAGTGCGCGTGAAAACTGGAGAGAAACTAATTTAGGCACAGATATGCTTGGATTGTTTGCTAAAGAAAATATTGTTCTTGGCGATTACACATCTTCAACTTGGCAGAATAATGTGTATTCATGGATCAATGATCCTGCGAATGAAAGTAAAGAAGATTCGGGTGCAGATAAAATTCCTACTACTTATGATACTGGTGAAAATGATAATATTTGGACTGTTCTTAGAAATGATGATGGGAGTGCAATTCCTGGAACCGGGGAAGATATTGATGGTGATGGACAATTTGATGATCGAACAAAGTTGTCAGACTTTTATCTTTCTACTCCTTTAGCTTCAGGAAGCACAGCTTGGGGTGGAAATATTCCAACAGGCGTTACTTCTTTTTCTCAAGTTACATATTGGAATGATACTTTAAACACTCCAAGTGTAGGAACAGGAAGCCAAAAATTTCCTCAAATAGATGCAACACTTTATACCAATCATTTTCTAGGTGGCTATATCAATAACTTAAATAGTTATAGTTATAAAAGCGACAACCTTACTTATTTCTCAAATGATGCAAGTATTCAAATAAATGGTGCTGTTGTTGCTCGGAACGAATCTATTATCTATGAAGCTAGAGAACTGATTTTCCAACATGATGAACGTTTAAGTGGCTCTGATGGTAGCCAATTTAATATACAATTACCAAGGGTTTGGGAGCCTCTTGAAACAGTTTCTGTAGAAATATATTAAAAAAAAATTTTGTAATAAAAATTATTTTTTTCTTGAAATATGAAAAAGAATATGCTATAATAAAAATATAAATAGCACTTGTTTATTGCTTTTTCATGACAATAAACAAATCAATATTTTCAAAAATTTTGCCGCCACGAGAATACGCGGCTAAAAATATACCGAATTTTGTACCCCTAATCCAAGGATGCTGAGTATATGATCTCTAATCCAAGGATTTCATCCATGCAGCCGGGTTTGACCCGGCTTTTTTTATTGGCAGAAAAATAAAGGATATTAGCATGTTTAATATTTGTCAGTGGCCTCCAGTTTTAGGAATTAGTGGATTTAGCAATTCTGGAAAAACTACTTTAATTGAACAACTTTTGCCAATTCTTTGTAAAGAAAATTTAAAAATATTGGTTATGAAAAAACATGGACATAATGTCCCTTTAGAAGAAGAATACAAAGACACAAGTAGATTTTATCAACAAGGTGCAGATAGTTGGCTGCATGACGAACATCAAATTTTATATCATCGCCATGAATCTCAAAATTTCTATAATGTTTTAAATTTCATTCCTAAATATTATGATCTTGTTCTTATGGAAGGCAATCGCCATGCTAAAATTCCAAAGTTGTGGTTAAGTGAAGAAGTCCCAGAAGATCCTTATATTATATCAGTCTTGCCAAACAATTCTCAGCGGCTTTTTCAAGCACAAAATCTAATTACTACTTGGCTAAATCATCAATGGCATAGTTTACCATTAGCAATTGGCATTTATGGAAAAATTGGTGATTCTTCGGATAATATACAAGCCTGGCAACATACGTTAAAGTTAGCTCAAGAAATTTCCTCGACATATTTTATCCTTGGAATGCACAAACATATATCGGATTCTATTTCAACTTTGCCACTTCTTTCTTCTTTTGCAATAGAGTCTAACTATTATTTACAAAATAACTCATTTTTAGAAAAACCTTCTTCTCAATTATTTTTTCTTGAAAATTTGCTTCCTATTTTAACAGCTTTTCATTTGCTTCCTAAGCATCGGTGGCTTTTTCTTCCTCCGGGATGTGAAAAAAGTTCTCAGGAAATTCAGCAATATTTATTTCCCAAACCTGGCACTTGGATTGTAGATATAAGCTATAGTTCTCTATATAAAAATGACAACTTTGTATATGGATTATACTATCCTAATTTTTATCATTTTTATAAAAATGAAGATATTTTTTCATCATCTTGGCATAATAAAATTAAAAATAGCAATATAGGAAAATGTTTTTTTAAACAAGAATAATATCTATTGAAATTTTCAATCTTTGTGAAATTTTTAAGGAAAAAATTTTGCTTGACATAAAATAATCTTTTGCTAAAATATTGTTTCTATGCCCAGTGCGCTAAAAATACGTACAAATATTTGTTTTTAAAGTCGCAATATTAAAAATTACAAATTTTTTCCTAATTCTACAAATTGATACTCCATTTGAAAGGTTATTCGATGAGTGTTTTGAGCATCGAGGCAAAGCAGGCAGGTAAGGGGATAGCTCATTTAAAAGTAGTTGGTTCCCTCGATGCCGTGACCTATGAAAAGATGGAAAAACAAATTGCCGATTTGTTTGTTAAGCTATATTTTAAAATTATTATCAACATGGAACAAGTTAAATATATATCTAGTGCTGGAGCTGGTGTGTTTATCTCTGCAATTGGCACCGCACAAGATCATAATGGAAATATTGTATTATTAAAACCTAGTCTTGAAGTTAAAGATGTTTTTACTAATTTAGGATTAGAAGAAATCTTTTTATATGCGGAAACATTAGAAGAAGCTATAAAAAAGTTACAATAATTTTATGAATACTCCAGAAATTAGTGTAATCATTCCTACCTATAATCGTGCTAAAGTGCTAAGCACGTGTATAGATGCTATTTTAGCCCAAGATTATACAAATTTTGAGTTAATCATAGTTGATGATGGTTCTTCCGACAACACGCTAGAATTATTACAAAAATATCAATATCAATTGCATATTATATCTCAAGAAAATCGAGGGGTTTCTTCGGCTAGGAATGCTGGCATTGCAAAAGCACGAGGAAAGTATTTGGCGTTTTGTGATTCTGATGATATTTGGATGCCTAAAAAACTGAGCATACAGCATCAATTTTTTCAAAATCATCCGGAGGCTTTGGTATGTTATACAAACGAAATTTGGATTCGGCATGGTCGTCGTGTGAATCCCTGCCGGCATCATGCTAAAATCTCTGGTTGGATATTTGAACCATCGTTAGAACTTTGTTTAGTAAGTCCTTCTTCAGTAATGATGCATCACAGTTTTTTTGAGTTAGTCGGTACTTTTGATGAAGATTTGCCTGCTTGTGAAGACTATGATTTGTGGTTAAGAGCTGCTCATGTAATGCAATTTTATTGTATTCCAGAACCTTTAATTATAAAATATGGTGGGCATGAGGATCAGCTTTCTAAGAAATTTTGGGGTATGGATAGATTTCGGATTCAAGCGATTCTTAAATCTTTAAATTCTGGTAAATTAAATAAAGAACAACATCAGCAAGCAATTCAGGTGTTGTGTAAGAAATGTAAAATTCTTGCTGAAGGAGCTTATAAACGAAATAATTTAGCCCTTGCACAAGAATATAAGAATTTGTTTAGAGAATGGGAACAGAAGTTGATATCTTAGCCATAATGGGCTAAAGATAGAAAAAAGAGTTTTCTATAAAATATTTTAAGAGGCACAGATACAGATAAGTAGTATCAAGTGCCTCTAAATATGTTTTTTTAGATAAATTTTTTTATATAAGATTTATAAATTGGAGCAATTTTTATGCTAACAAATAATCCCGATAGTGACATTGCTATTATTGGGATGGCAGGAAGATTTCCAGGTGCGAAAAATTTGCAGGAATTTTGGAACAATCTTTGTGAAGGAAAAGAAAGCATTCGTTTTTTCAGTAAGGAAGAGTTAAAAGCTACTGGAATTCCAGAGAATGTTCTTAATGATCCAAACTATATTAGAGCTTGCGGTTTTTTAGAAAATGCTGATATGTTTGATGCTGAATTCTTTCGAATAGCACATCGTGAAGCTGAGATTACAGATCCTCAACAGCGATTACTGTTAGAGTGTGCTTGGACAGCTTTAGAAGATGCAAGCTATGGAGTAAATAAATCTTGCCCTAAATCAGTTGGAGTATATGTTGGCATGGGGAAAAATTTCTACCTTTGGTCAGAAATTATGCCTTATTCCAGGCTAGTTCAAACTTTAGGTAGTTATAATTTAATGCTCCATAATGAAAAAGATTTTTTGGCAACAACAATATCATATAAACTAAATCTCCAAGGCCCAAGTTTGACTGTACAAACTGCTTGTTCTACTTCTTTAGCATCTGTACATCTTGCTTGCCAATCTCTTTTAGATGGCGAATGTGATATGGCTTTAGCAGGTGGTGTTACTATACGTGTTCCACTTATGTCAGGTTATACTTATCGACCAGAAGGAATTACTTCTCCAGATGGTCATTGCCGGGCATTTGATTCACAAGCACAAGGAATAGTACCTGGATCAGGAGTTGGAATAGTTGTTTTAAAAAAATTATCAGAAGCTATTTTAGATAATGATCATATATATTGTGTAATTAAAGCTACTGCGATGAATAATGATGGCTCGGATAAATTAAGCTATACCGCTCCCAGTATATCTGGACAATCGTCTGCTATTGCTCAAGCGATATATGTTGCAGGAATTTCAAGTAATTCTATTGGTTATGTTGAAGCTCATGGAACTGGTACAATTCTTGGAGATCCCGCTGAAATACAAGCATTAAAATTAGCATTTCAAGAAACTGCGAATATTGTTGAAGAAAATGGAAGCATTGATAATGAGGAAATTTCTGATGATGAGAAAGATCAAATAAATTGCCGACAATTTTGTGCTGTGGGATCTGTGAAAACAAATGTTGGGCATTTGGATGTAGCTGCAGGAATATGTGGGCTTATAAAAACCTCTCTTATTTTATATCATAAAACTTTAGTTCCTAGTTTGAATCTCTCAAAGGAAAATCCTCTTCTAAAATTAGAGCAGAGTCCTTTTTATATTATAAAAGAATTAAAACCTTGGCGATTTTCTAAAAAATTTCCACGTCGTGCAGGAGTAAGCTCTTTGGGAATTGGAGGAACAAACATACATGCTATTTTAGAAGAATATATACCCTCTGCTCAAGATTTAACTAATAAAAATAATGCTTTAACTCAAGAAGATATTTCTCAATTGATTACTATTTCTGCTTTAACTCCTTTTTCATTACGACAGTATTGTATAAATTTTGTGCAATTTTTAAAACAACAAACTGATAATAAAAACTTTGGAAATATTTGTTATACTCAAAATATGGGACGTTCAGATTTTATAACGCGACTTTTTCTAGTCGCTTCAAATACTAAAATTGCTATAGAAAAACTAGAAAATATAGAAATAGAAAATATAGAAAAACAAGAGACTTTATCCTCTATAAATCAGAAAAATATAAATTGTAATAAACAGGCAAATAAAAATTTTTGTTTTATTTTTCCAGGCCAAGGAACACAGTATATTGGCATGGCTCAAAATATATATGAAAATAGCAAAATTTTTAGTGAGACTTTAGATACTTGTGCAGATCTTTTAGAAAGATGGTTGCATTATGATATTCGCAATTATATTTTTACTTCTGATACTTTAGAAAATCAATATAAATTACAACAGACACAATACGCTCAACCAATTCTATTTTCTATAGAATACAGTCTAGCTAAACTTTGGCAGGAGTGGGGTATTTCCCCACAAGTTTTATTAGGCCATAGCCTAGGAGAGTATGTAGCCGCAACTTTAGCCGGTGTTTTTGATTTGCCAGATGCTTTATATTTAATTGCTAGACGTGGCTATTGGATGTCTCAAACATCTCCAGGTTCAATGCTATTTGTGGGCCTTTCTGAGTCAGAAGTTCTTGCTGATATTGACGCTTTCGAAAAAAATTCAAAGCTAATTAGCTTGGCAGTTATCAATGCACCTAAACGTTGTGTTATCTCAGGAACAAAAGAAGTAATACAATCTTTTCAGAAGATGTATGAAAGTCGTGGTGTTATTTGCCAATCACTGAATACAATGCAGGCTTTTCATTCACCTCTTATGGAGAAAATTTTAACTAATTTTCAACAAGAATTTTCACAAATAAAATTACATCCTCCCCAAATTCCATTTCTTTCTAATCTTACAGGAACTTGGATTAACAATAATGATGTTATAAATCCCGAATATTGGTCTGAAACTTTGCGTCAGCCTATAAGATTTAGTCAATGTTTGCAGACTTTGCTTTTAGAAAAAGATCGTATTTTTTTAGAAGTTGGTCCATACATGATAAGTGCTTATCGTGAAAATTTTCCTCAAGAAACTCTCATATATTCTAGTTTGGAAAGCTTTAAAAAGCATATATCAGAATATTCTCATCTTTTGCAAACACTAGGTTTACTTTGGTGTCAAGGGGCTAAAATACATTGGCCACAATTTTATAAAGATAGAAAAATAACTTCTATCTATAAACGCCTTTCTATTCCAACATATCCTTTCCAACAGAAAAGATATTGGGTTAATGATAAAAATCGTACTGAAAAAAGTACTGATGAAATAAATATTATACCCAAAATATATATACCACTTTGGCAGCAAGTTTTAAATATTTCTTTTTTAGAAACTACTCTTACCCATTCTAATTTAGATTTTTTTGTTTTTGATTTTAGAAAAATAGATTTAGAAAAACCTTTAGAGTATATAGAAAATATGTGTCAGCATCTGTTAGAGATTTCTCAATCAGATGAAAAAAAATTGGAAGTTTTTAAAAATAGAATATTGGTATTATGTTCTTCTGTTTGGCAAGTCGAAGAAAAGGATACTATCAATCCTTACCAAGGTTTATTTCTTGGATGGTTGAGAACAATGGCAAGAGAAATGCCAAATTTAAACATCCATATTTTGGATATAGAGATAAACATGTCTCAAGAAAAAGCCAGTGCCATTTTTCAACTATTTTTAAAGCAAAACCCTTCATTTTCTAAAAATTCATTTATTTATGATTTTGCTATCAGAGGTTCAAAAATTTGGCAACGTATTTGGAAACCTTGGGAGATTGAATCTGAGAGCAAGTTGCAAAATCTTTCTACTTTTAGGCATAAAGGAGTATATCTTATTACAGGCGGTTTAGGCGGCATTGGATTTGTTTTAGCAAATTGGTTAGCTAAAAATTTTCAAGCTAAAGTTGCTTTATTAAGTCGGAATCCTGTTTCCGAAGAACGCCAAGCTGAAATTATGAAAATTATGAAAGATTATGATACTGAAATTATTACAATTTTTGCAGATGTGAGTGATGAAATTGCTATGCAAAAGGCAGTTTCAAGTATTATACAAAAATGGGAAGTTATTCACGGAGTTATTCACGCTGCAGGAATTGCTGATAATACCCTTTTATTACGCCAAAATTTGCAACAAGCAAAAAAGGTTTGGCAGCCTAAAGTATATGGACTAAAAACACTTCATCATGTTTTAGGACATCATCATTTAGATTGGATTGCTCTTTTTTCCTCGGTTACTTGCTTAAAAGGTAGTGTTGGCCAAGCAGCCTATTCTGCGGCAAATTCAGTGTTTGATCTCGTTTCTCAAGGAAATCTTTTTCCTGAATATTCTTGGAAGGCACCTACTATTACCATACATTGGGATACTTGGAAAGAAGTAGGTATGGCAGTAAAAACAGAAGTTCCAGAAAGATTTCAGGAAATACGTAAGCAAAGTTTAGCCAGTGGAATTACTAATGAGGAAGGCTGTGATATATTTAAAAAAGTTATAGAATTGGGATTAACAAATGTAGTTGTTTCTAAAAGGAATTGGGAGTCCGATATTCTTAGTCAAAATAAAATATGCTTTACACATAACCAAGTTTCTTCACAAGAATTTCGCATAGAGCAATTGCAAGTAAATATTCCATTAGAAAAAAAAGAAAGAAATTTGGAATCTAGACCAAGCTATATATCTACAGAATATATTCCACCTAATAATGAACTAGAGAAAAAATTAGCAGAAATTTGGCGAGAACTCTTAGGTTCTCATATTGGCCGCCAAGATAGTTTTTTAGAATTTGGTGGAGATTCTCTTTTAGCTTTGCAGATGCTGACTCAAGTCCGTGATAAAATGAAAATACACTGTCCCCTTCGTGATTTCTTTTCTAATCCGACAATTGCTGCTTTAGCTCAGCATAAAAAAGAAGATAGCTAAAATTAGAAAAACTTTGAAGGAATTTTTATAATAAAGAAAGGTTGAATTATGAATAAAAAGATTATTGTTCTTGGTGCAGGAATGGTGGGAAGGGCCATTGCGTATGATCTTAGCAGAGATTACGATGTAACAAGTGTTGATTATAATAACGAAAACTTGAATTGGCTAAAAAATAAATGTACTCATATTCAAACTATTCAACAGGATCTTTCTCATTTATCAAAGTTAAAAGAAATCGTAGTTGGCTATGATTTAGTTTTAGGTGCAGTTCCAGGTTTTATGGGATATTCAGTATTAAAAACTTTAATTGAAGCCAACAAAAATGTTGTAGATATTTCTTTTTTTCCAGAAGACATGTTTGAATTAGATGAATTGGCAAAACAGCATGGCGTTACTGTTGTTACAGATTGTGGTGTTGCTCCTGGTATGAGTAATTTTATTTTAGGTTATTACGACTCTCAGATGGATGTAAAAGAATTTGAATGTTTTGTTGGAGGTTTACCTGTTGTTCGTGAATGGCCTTATGAATACAAGGCTCCTTTTTCTCCTATAGATGTTTTAGAAGAATATACACGACCCGCTCGATATATAGAAAATGGACATCTTGTAACTCGTTTGGCTTTATCTGATTCTGAGTTAATCAACTTCCCAGAAATTGGTACATTGGAAGCCTTTAACACTGATGGATTACGTTCTTTACTAAAAACTATGCCTAAAATTCCCAATATGAAAGAAAAAACCTTGAGATATCCTGGACATATTCGATATATTCAAGCGTTAAAAGATGGGGGATTTTTAAGCAATGAACCAATTGCAATTGGCAACGCAAATATTCGTCCCATGGATTTTACTTCAAAGATACTATTTAAAAAATGGAAATTGCAGCCTAATGAAGCAGAATTCACAATTATGAAGATTCGCATTGTTGGCGAGTATAAAGGCGAAAAACGAGAGGTTATTTATTCTTTATTAGATCGCTATGATGCTTCCACTGAATTAAGTTCTATGGCTCGTACTACGGGTTTTGCTGCTACAGCGGTTGCAAATCTTATTCTGTCTGGAAAATTTCAACAAAAGGGAATTTGTCCTCCAGAATTTGTTGGAAAAAAACAAGAATGTTTTGATTTTGTAATGAAATATTTCCAAGAAAGAAATATTTTTTATAAAAAATAGAAAAATATTTATATTTAAAAAGCTCTGAAATTGTGAAAGTTCCTTTATTTTTTTAGTTGTATCTTTAAATTTTTGAAAGAAATGAAAAAAAAACAATTTTTTTGTTTTTTTCTATTTGTACAATTTTTTTTCTTTGATAGAATAAATTGATATAATTGGTTTTTATTCTCGCTAATTGGAGGATATTCATGGCTAATGTATCTATAATGTGTATTACTTGGAATCAAGAATTAGCAGATATGGATAAAGATAGCATAGATCCCTTATTCAAAGTTATTCAAAAGAAAAAACCAGACTTAATTGTAATTGGTTTGCAAGAAGCAGTTAAAAGTGCTACGAAAAGCAAAAAGGAACTTATTCCTCATCTTCATTTTGTTGGAAAAAAACTTGCGAATATGAGCGAAGATGCGACTACTGAATATTCACATATTGGAGAACTGTCTTTTGGCGGCGTTACAAAAGGTATTCAAGTGGTTACTGCAATAGGTGGTAATTATGCCCAGCAATCTATTGAAGTATTGAAAAAAAGCACAGCGGTGAATATTAGTCTTGGTGAAATAAATAGTTATAAACATTCTACCTTTTCTGAAAAAGGATTTCTTTTTGCCACTGTAAATGTTGGGCAAAAAAGACTTGGTTTTTGTACATGCCACTTAGCTGCTGATGATGACACAAAACGTACGAAAATGGCAAATCAAGTCTTAAAAAGTATTGAAGAATGGACAAAAAGCAAAAAGATCAATGTATCTAAGAAATTACATGGTTTTTGGTTTATGGGGGATTTAAATTTCCGACTCAAACGACCATCAAAATATACAAAAGCAATTACAAATAAAAAAGTTCCAGTGGATGAAAGTAGTGAAGTTGTTCAAGAATTAATAAATCGTGGTACAAGACTTAGTTTAAGAGCAGAGGATTCATTTCTTGGAAATACTACAGGAGTAACAAAAGGTACTCGAACATTTGATACCGGCCCTCAATCTCTTTCACCTCTTAAACTTTGGTGGGTGCCATTTCATGACGATTCATTTCCCACTTACAAACGTACAAAATCTAAAAAAGATCAAGGATTTACTGCTTGGAAAAATCTATTAGCTGATCAAAATTATACAACTAATGGCAGTATCTATGATAACCAAAATATGGAACATTTAATTGCAATTAGCCAATATCTTGATGAAAATGGCCAGCTTATTATGAAACGCGATGGATTTTATGATTTTGGTTGGCTCGATCGAATTGGTTTTACTCTTGGTAATGCAGATTTACCCAAAATTACAGAAAGTTCTACTATAAAAATTGAAGATGGAACAATGCCATATTTATATACACCAATGGATGTAAAAGGTGGCGATCACGTTCCAGTTTATTCTCTTTTTTATATTGATAATATATAATTAATTTTTTTGTTTTTATGTTGTTTCATTTTTGTATTTTTCCTCACGTTTTTTATCATAAATTACTTCCTATAATATGTTCATTTTGTCAAGAAAAATTTGTTTTTTTCTGCTTATCTATTTTCGATAAGCGCGGATTTTTCTATTTTTCCTATCTAAAATTTTACAAGGAGCCATAGATGGCTGTTCAAGATGAAATCCCGAAATCACGGTTGACATTAACCTATCGAACGGAAATTAATGGCCAACCCGAAACCGTTAATTTGCCTTTACGGCTTTTGCTCATGGGCGATTATTCACTTGGCACCTCAAAAGATCGCAAAGTAGATCTTGAAGAAAGGAAACTAAGACCCATTGAAGGGGGAAATTTAAATGCCTTAATGAAAGACATGCAAATGTCCCTTGAAATGACTGTTGAAAACAAAGTGGACCCTGATAAAGAAGGTGAAGTCCAAGTTAAGCTACCGATTGAAAGTATGAAATCTTTTTCGCCAGATGAAATCGTAAAGCATGTCCCTAAATTAAAAGCATTACTTTTATTGAAAAAGTTATTGTTAGAAGCAGAATCCAACATGTCTAACAAAAAAGCCTTACAAAAACTGCTTTCGGATCTCTATGCTAATGAAGCAGCTTTTAATAAGATGTTGGAAGAATTAAAAGCCTTTGAAAGTATGAAGTTGCCTAAGTAGCATGAAAAGATTTTTTTTAACAACCTTAGCTTAAAGGAAATTTGCTGTGAGTGATCCAACTACAGACGCCGGACAAGAATTAAATTTGCAACGATTTTTGTCTAGCATGAGGTTAAATACTGAATTAAGTACTGCCCCAACCCCAATGATTCAAAATTTTGAAAAAACAAACGAAAATGTTAGCGATGAAGAACGATTTCTTTCTGGATTAGCAGCCGTTCTTTTTAACGTTGATCGTGGGGATGGACGCTTTGATAAAGGCAAAATTCAGCAAGCCATTTTGAAAATTGATCAATTGGTTTCTGCTCAACTTAATGAAATCATACATCAGGAAAAATTCCAAAAGATGGAAGCTACCTGGCGTGGTTTGTATGATTTGGTATCCCATACAAATTTTAAAGCCAATATTCGCTTAGATATGTTGGATGTTACCAAAGAAGAACTTTACGAAGATTTTGAAAATAATTCCGTTGATATTAGCAAAGGTGCCCTTTTCCATAAAGTCTATATTCAAGAATACGACCAATATGGTGGTAAGCCATTTGGTGGTATGATTGGTTTATTTGCTTTTGATCACACACCAAAAGAAGAATTCTGGCTCAAACAAATGGGCAAAGTAGCAAACGCTAGCCATGCTCCTTTCGTTGGAACAGTTTCCCCGAAATTTTTTGGATGTGAAACGGTAGAAGAACTTGGTGCTTTAAAAGATCTCGAAGGTTTAATGAACCAACCTAAATATGGTTCTTGGAATGCATTGCGTGATACACCAGAAGCTGCATATCTTAGCCTTGCATTACCTCAATATGTTTTGAGATTGCCCTACCATCCCGATAGCAATCCTTGTAATGATGTTTCTTTTGTTGAAGATTGTGCGGGAGAAAACAAGAAATATCTATGGGGAAGTGCAGCCATCTTATTTGCTCGAAATATGGTTCGCTCATTTGAGACATCTGGCTGGTGTCAATATCTTCGCGGTCCAAAAGGCGGCGGTTTGATTTCTGGTCTTCCTGTACACATGTTCAATACTCGTGGCCAACAAGAAATGAAAATCCCTATTGAAATTTCTATTCCTGACTATCGAGAATTAGAATTTGCCAATTGTGGATTTATGCCTGTAGTCTATCGCAAAGATTCTTCGGATGCTTGTTTTTTCAGTTGCCAATCCTTAAAAAAGGCTAAGAAATTCAAAGATTCCAAAGACTCTGAAAATTCCCAACTTGTTTCTAATTTATCCTATACTCTTTCCGTAACAAGAATTGCACATTATATCAAGTGCATTATGCGTGATAACATTGGTAGTAGCGCAGATGCAGCTTATATTCAAAATACCCTTAGCAACTGGCTCATGCAATATGTTACAACCGTTGTTAACCCAGATGATTTGACTTTGCGTTATTATCCATTTAAAGCTGCTGCAATTGAAGTAAAACCACGTCCTGGCCAAATAGGTTGGTATAATTGCACAGTTTCTATTTTGCCACATATTCAGTTCGAAGGTATGGATGTTGAACTTAGACTAGAATCTAGGCTACAAAAATAGGTAATACTCTAAGCAAAATTTAGGTTTTTGTATGTTTCAGAAAGGAAACACATGGGAACAGCCATAGCGAAAAATTGTAATGTGATCAATTCTTTTGAATACAATCGTACAATTGAAGATCCAATTGGTCATCTTACATATCTTAAGATTGATACCAAAGAATTTCCAGCGGATATTACCCTTAAGAGTTTTGTTGATGAATCTGAAGTCAAAGTTGTTGGTTCTGTCGAATCCATACAATGGGGCGGCGGTGCTACAGAACCTATTTCTCTTCTTTTCCACGTTTCTCTTACAAACAAAAAAGAAGCAGCTGTTATGTTACAAACTACTTTAAAATCAACCAATGTTGAGTTTGATTTTACAATTGCAGAATATGACAGCGAAGGGAAAAAGTTCTATCTTTCTATGCACAGTAATGCTGCAAAACTTAAAGGTTTGATCCAGACTGTTGGTGCAGAACGTAAGTTTGAACTTTCTACAACTAAAACTGATGGTGTTCTACAACCTGAAATCTATGCGGTTTCCTTAGGCATTACCCCAGACAAGAGTCAACAAAGTATTCATTTAGCAGTTTCAGAAACCCAAAAATTTGTGAAACCATGGGGCGTTGCTAAAGCATAGTTCTATTTTGTAAAAATTTTGACGGGCGATTTAATCGCCCGTTTTTTTTAATGGGGGATTATTATGGCTTCTGATAAGCTAGCTAGAATCAAATGGAGAATGGGACAATCTCTCCTTCCTGAGCATTTAATTCTGCAAGAAGAGTCTTTACTTTCAGAAATGAGAATTCGTTGGGAGCTTTCTGGTTTACCACAATATGGAATTGGACTTCTTGAATGGAACGAAGCTAGTATTAAAGAAGGAATATTTTCTATTGTTGCATTAACTTTTATATTACCTTCTGGACAACTTATTGAGATTCCAAGTAATGCATCTGCAAAATCTTTTAATATGAACATTACAGGAAGTTCGCAAATTTCTTTATATTTGCATCTTCTTGATGATGAGTCATCCAACGAAGAAACTGCATATCAAGTAGAAGATGAATCTCTAGAAAAAATATTTTATACAGTAGAAATTACCGCAAGTCAAAATCATAGCTCCTCTCGATATACTGTTAAACTCGCAGAATTTAAAAAAGATGTAGAAGGAATTTGGAAACTTTCGGATTCTCACATTCCTCCTTTGCTTCAAATTGGTACTTCTCCCTTTTTTAGAGATACTTTGAATTATATGACTCAAATCTTAGAAGCTTTCCATTTTAAGTTGAGCCAAGAAATCACCGCAACATATCTTAGTGGGGAAAATCTGTTTGTAGCCAAGCAATGCTTGCAAGCTGTTTATCATCTACAACATTTATTTAGTAATTTAAAGCATCAAGTCCATTGCCATCCTTATTATTTTTATGAAAAGTTAAAGTTTTTTTATATTTCTCTTTGCTTATATCAAAATCATACACCTGAAAATGTTGAAGTACCATATTTGCATGATCAATTGTCCTGGTGTTTTTCTCAAATCATAGATCCTCTTATTCGCCAAATGCAAACAATGAAAGCTCAAGCCCCATATCTTCCTTTCAAAAAAGGCGATGGAATGTTTATTGTTTCCAAGATGCCAAAGGAAGTTGTGGATGCAAAAAATGTATATCTTTTATTACAAAAACCTCGTGTAACAACTTCTATTCCCTTGGAAGGTTTCAAAATTGCAAGTATGTCTCGAATTGCAATGGTTCATCAACTCTCTTTACAAGGAATTCCATTTAAAAAACTACCTAATCCTCCCTTTCAACATACATTTGGGCCAGAAGTTGATTTTTTCCTTATATTACCTGGCGTAGAATGGGATCATGCTTTAAGCGAAAGAAGCATAGCATTTTTTGATCAACCAGCATTAGAAGGAGTTAATTCCTATATCTATTGGCGACAGAGTTAACAAAAAAATGATCCCAAACAGGGATCATTTTTTTGTTTAATAACTATCTATTTTTTCTTTTCCGCAACATCTAACAATTTTATGGCTTGTACAGTTCTCCAAACATTGGGAGCATAATCGCTAATAAATATTCTACTTTCTACAAGTCCAAGATTTCCACCTTGTGGATTTATAATACGTAAGTTTCGTATCATATTAAGAACATCTGAAGGTTTGGTATTTTGAACTTGGAAGATAAAAGTAATGTAGCGATCTTCATGGCAAATAGATTCCAACTCTTCCAAAGAACTTATGATAGGATTTTGTGTCCAAGGAGCAACAATATTTCGTTTAATTTTTAAAATTTGATTTTGCTTGCCAACACTTTCTGCAAAGTATCCATTTAATTCAAGTACTGCTAAAAATAGAGTTTGTAATTCTTCTACATTTTTCCATTGGGCATTTTGAATAAAGATTTTTCTTCCTTTAATGGAAGAATCGTAAACAATACTTTTTTCCGCGGTTTTGGCAAAAAAATTGATGAATTCTTCTAATTCAGTAGCAATATTTCCCTGCCATTTATTAGGTTCTACATGTGTATTTTTGACATCAATTTGTGGGACAGGTTCTTGAGAGTAAACAAAAGATAATGAAAGAAGAATACTGAGAATTAGAATAATTTTCATACGTGATCCTTTATATAAAAAAATTTTTTTAGTAAGATTCTTTATTCTAAAGGAAATCCTAACGGTTGAATTTCTAACAAAAATCTTGAAAATGGATTTACTATAGATTCATGAATACGTAATTTATATGGGCCATTAAAGTCATGTTCTGTACAAAAAATGGTTTCTACATATTCTTGTGCAAAGTGGCCTATTTCAATAGATTCTAATTGGCCGTTTTCCCAAAAACTAGCAAGATAACCAAAATCTGATTTCCAATACAAAATTCCTAATGGTGTTGTGATAAGTTTCGTTTCTCTGCAATCTTGTCTTTTTGTAATAAGTCTTGTATTGCGGCATTTTGTATGCCAATGAATTTGATCCATTGTTAAAATTAACTGTTGGCAACCTCGTCCGTAGCGAATTAAGAGGCTTAATTTAGTTTCGTTCCAAAAATTTTTTCTTAATACTAATCCCTGCTCATTAGATTTAACCCATGTTGGGGCTTCGGAAGCATAATTTTTTGATGCAATAATTTGAATTGTAGCTTTTATTGGCATAATTTGGGAATCTTCTGGTTTAGAGAGGGGAATAATATACTTGCAAAACGAGTTTATATCAAAAGGTAATCGAGTTTGTTCGGAGTTGGTTGCTTTATTTTCCGGCATCTTTTTTTCCTTAATTTCCTGCAACATCTCCCAAGCATCCTGTCGAGTTCGTGAATCATCACTACGTAAATTTTGAAATAATTGTTTTCGATATTGAGAAGGAATAATCATTGCTAAACTGAGCCAAATGAGGCAAAAGAAAATTCCTAAGACTGTTATTTCTCCAAAAGGATGATTGGCAAGATTTGTCTTAGCTGTATTTTGAGCTAAAAACGTTAAAATAATTCCACCAATAACTCCTCCGATTGGATTGATGATTCCTTCTAACAAACCGCGAACACGTCCGCGATATGATGATGGAATTGCGTTAAACGAAAGTTGGAATGCACTACCTTGAACAGTCATTGCAACAATATCAAAGGTATATCGCATAAGAATTGCCATTACCCAAAAATCAAAAATTGCTATAAATGATAATCCACTTAAGATAGTAATTGGTAATAGGCAAAAGCAATATGCAACGCCAACTTTACGAATAATATTACTTGTGATTTTCCATTGTATTGCTAGCACTGATGTATTAAGCAGGATAGTATAATAGCCATAATATATATTTAGAGATTCTTCTGTTGAAAATTCAATATTTAATAAACGATTATATTGAAATTCTTTTAAAGATGCAACTGTCCAAAATAATATGCAAACTCCAGCAATACCATATACTAATGGACTACGAAAAGAAAATTTGCATCCTTGCCAAAAATGGGGCAACCATGATTTTGCTGCGGAAGGAGGAGAATATCTGAGAGAAAGTGTTGTGCGTTCGAGCTTACCTATAAAAAAGTATCCCGATAAGATAGTTAATCCCCAAAAGAGAATCATTCCTTCCGAAGGGATATATTGGGAAAGAATTTGTAAAAAAAATCCACCGATGATTCCACCTAAAAGGTGTGCAGTTGCAATAATGGGATATATGCGTATTCCCTGGCTATGGCGAAAAGTATCACCAATCATTGTCCAAACTTGAATGCCAAGGGTAGAGTCGCCTAGTGTATATGCAGCAAAAACCATTACTGAGAAAATAAATACTTCCCAGGGAAGTTCCCCCTCAGCTAAATCTGAAAGCGATCCTGCAGGAATAAAAAAAACTGCTGCAATCATCATCAGACCAGTTATGAGAGAGTAAGTCTTAAATAATGTTGTCCGCCGACCTATATCTGCAAAAAACAAATATATTAAAGCCCCTATCATTCCCATAATGGCTAGGAGAATATAGGATCCTCCTAAATTTTCAAGACCCCAACGTTTTACTAGGATTGTTTGTACTGCTGCTAATCCCATTGCCTTACCAGAAGATCGGACAATGATCAACGTGATAAAGCCAATAACTGTTGGCCGTTCTTTGGCATCTAAATCAAGAATTTTCATCTTATTCCCATATCACTGGAAGCCTACCTTTAGCAGGATAGTAACCTAATAAAACTTCTGCGCCGGATTTTTGAGAAGATACAGAAGGCCCATAGCCGCAATATTTTATTTTTCCTGGTAATTCTTTTGCAATATATGGATTGCCAAAAACTATTGTACTATGGACTTCTGAATGTTTTGTTGCCTCATTGATTTTTTGTAACAAAGTAGGAGGCAAAAGGGCACGACCTTTGAACCACATCATCGGACAAAGTATGACAAGAATTATTGGCTTATGGGATTGCTGTATTTGTGTTAAAATGCTTTGGCACTGTTCCTCTGACATTGTTTCAGAAATTGTATAAGATTGACTTTCTGGCCGTTCTTGTAAAATTATCTCAGAAAATTTTAAAGAAACAGGAATATCATGTTTATTATTATCTATAATATTTAAAATATTCATACTATAAGTTGGCAAAACTTCAAACGATGAACCTGGTAAAAGAGTGATTGAAGAAGCTGCCATTTGTTGTGCGGCATTTTCTCTTTGATCATCTTGGAATGTTGCCTCGGTTTCATTGTTATCTTGTTTTAACTTATATGGTAATACCCATTCTTTTGCTGCAAGTACTCTTGCAACTGCTTGATTTAACTGCTTTTCTGACAAAGTTCCTTGCTCAAGATTACGTTTAAAAATATTTAAGGCTTGCTCATATTCTCCTGGATGAAGGACAAGATCACAGCCTGCTAAAATCGCTTCGACAGCATATTCTTCTCGTTTTTTAGGCAGAAATTTTTTTATGGCCCACATGTTCATTGAATCAGTAATTACTAAGCCGTTGTATCCTAATTTTTTTCTTAAGATATCATAAATGACAGCAGATGATACTGTTGCAGGCAAAAATTTATCTAAAGTTGACATCACTATATGTCCGGTCATAATTGCACGTGCACCAGCTTTTATTCCCGCTATAAAAGGAACTAGATGATTTTTTTCAATGAAATCTAAACTGCTATCATCAATTGGTAAAGCAACATGAGAATCTTCTACAGCCTGCCCGTGACCTGGAAAATGTTTCAGCGTTGCTATGACTCCATAATTTTGACATCCTTGCACATAATTCTCAACAAACTCTGCTACTTTTTCAGGATTGCTTCCAAAACTACGATTCATAATTAACATGTTATTAGAATTAGTAGTAACGTCGCTAACCGGGCCATAAATCATATCTATTCCTGCTGCTCTGGCTTCTTTTCCTGCAATGGATCCAGCAAAATAAGCATAATTAGGATTATCTGAAGCACCTAATGCCATTTGCCAGGGCAATTCTGTTCCAAATTTAAAACTATGTGGCAATCCCTGTTCGCAATCTGCTGCAAAAAAAATTGGAATGCCACTTTTTTGCATGGCCAATTCTTGTAGATGATCCATCCATCCTAAAGTTTGATTTAGATTTCCATAAGCAAGATGAATTTGCCCAATACCATAATTTGCCACAAATTTTTCTAACGCATTTGGATTTTTTGTGTCCCAAGTATTTTTGGTAAAAACTGCAATCCCTAAAATTTGAGCAATTTTTTGTTCCAATGTAAGTTCGGAAAGACTTGGTAGTTTATAACTAGATGTAAATATTTCTTTCGTCAAAACTTTTCCTTTCAAAAGCGTCAAATGTTACTAAATCATGTGGCAAACTACCGCGAGGCGAACGAAAATACATAAATGGTGTATAGGCTAAAAAATTAGCAACGCGAGAAGTGTAAATATCTGCATGTCGTTCGATTTGTCGCATCAAGTGGCTTTTATCATTCCCTGTACGAAAGAGATAGCCCCAATAAGCATTGAACCTTTTTTCTTCTTGAATTAATAACGATTGTAATTTTGCATCAACCTCTTGTATTTGGGTTCTTAGTCTTCTAAATTTAGCTTCTAATTCTTCATGGCTTAATCCTGCAATATGATTATTTTGTTGATTATTATTATCAATATCAATTTCAATGTGATAATGGTTTTTTCGTTGCCGTTGGAATTCTAGTACTATTTGATTATAGTTTATTTCATACTGTTCTTTTTTTTCCATTAGATCATGAATAAGTGCTTGATTACTTTGAGATTGTAGAACTGCTGTTAATTCGTCTTCTAATTCTCTAACTATAAGTGCTGTACGCCAACGTAAAAGACTTTTAGACATATTAACATCAGCAAAAATATGATCTCCAACATATAAAATTTCCTCACCGGAAACACCTAAAAATTCTTCAATTTTATTAGCATTGCCGCCAAGATATACTCCATTGGTCCGAATATTTCGGCACATTTCTAACATTCCATCGTCATTGATTACTTGAAACATCATTGCGTTGCCAGAAAAGAAATCCGGCTTATTTGCAGATACAACAACTAAATCAAATAAATCTCTCCAGAACATTCCTTTGGGTAAAAAGCAATCGAAAGAGTATGACATCATTGGATTGGTATATTGCCATTCAGAATTGGTGATTAACATTAGTTTTTTTCCAGCATGTTTTTGATCTAACAGTGCTAATGCTGCTTCAGGATCCATATATACATATTGCTCAGGATGACTGATAATTTCCTGTTTTAGTTCTCCTTCTACATGTGCGCGATTTAAACTTGTATTTACAGTTTTATAGAGTTCGCTATATCCTAATATTCCTGGCAATTTACCAGCATCTAATAAATTGACTAATTGACAATATATACATGCTTCGGAAATAGAAAATAAAGTATTTAAAAACACATATCTGGATTCTGCTAAATCAACAATAATACGCGAATATGCCTTTCGCACAGATTCAAAATCTAGCATTTTTAAACCATGACAGGCTTGTTTGACATATCCAAAACGGTTTACCTTTACTAAATTTCCAAGCTCTCTATCAATAACTAACCCACGCATGACCATCTTAGGATCGAATTTCATATCTGCTATAGGCCAACCTTTTTTTAATAAATCTCGCTTGATGTGTTCATAGGCTCGACCTTCCCAAGCATCAACATTATAATGTATTAACGTATAATCCATATCATAGCCAATTGCGTGAATTTTTTTAAGATTTAAAGTTCGATTACAAAAAATTCCACGTTCCATAGGAATAAAAATTGGATGAGACATAAAAAAATTCCTTCAAAGAAAATAAATTAAACTATAACTAAATTTTATCAATGTTGTTTAAAGAATTCTAAAGCTAGTTCTCATTCATGGAAGCAAGATATAAGATAAAATACGATAACTTAGGTTAGGAGATTCAGGGGGATTTTGGTTAATGAGTTCACAATTTAAACTGAGATGTTCATTCCAAAATTTAAAAATTTCGCCATTTTCAGATACTTCATAATTAAAGATAGCAAGTAAGCCTTTTTGATTACTAAAGTTTTGTTTGGCATCAAGGGTATTTAAATAGTTGGACTTAAAAAGCAACCAAATATAAAGAGGATAGCCGCGAGTAAGAGCAAAAATATCACTGCCAAGCTGAGAATAGGTAGCAAGTTTTTTAGAGGCAACAAGTTTATCAACTAACTCATTGGTTTCTTTACCATCTTGAGTAAGAATATCGCCAGAAGCCAAAACATGAATTTCATCTAAAATAAGAATAAAATTGAGAATGCTAGCACTAGCAGCAAATTTAAAATGGTTGAGTACATCATTTCTCTGGCTATCTTTATTCCTAGGAGAAAGAAAGTCTAATTCTGGACCAATAAATCTTGTTATACCATGGTAAGTTTGATAAGGAAGATGAGGAAGAACTTAGTATACCACAAAAGAACAAAAAGAAGCAAAAGAAAAGTAGAAATAAAAAATAATAAGAACCTGGATTCACAATACCATGTCTTATGAGTTTATCTTGTTTGCCTTTTTTCTGCATTTAATTTCACCCCTTGTGGGTGAGGCTATTGACTTCTTGAAACATATCTTTTGTATAGATTAAACATGAATTTCCTAAATTTCCAATCAAAAGTTTTTTCGATATTTTTTTCATCCAATATTGAAGATTTATTGCATAACGTAACCCATATATTTTTTTTCCTGAAACAAAATAAGGTCCCAAATATTGAATGATGTTAAAATGTTCTAAAATTCTAAGAACTAGTGATAAATTTTCTGGACAGTTTTTTTCAATAAGAAATAGATATTTTTTCTTTTTTACTTCTTGTTGTTGGGAATTTTTTTTTCTTGTTTTAAGAAATCTTTCTTTTTCTAAATCAAGAAGCAATTTTTGTTCTATGAATTTCATTCCCCATTGAATAAATTTGCTATATTCTGGAAATTTTTCTTCGAACGATTGTTGTTGAAACTGGTGATAGTTTTCTAATAATCTATTAACTATATCTTTTTCTTGAAAATATAAAACAGTTTTATCAATTGCTAACTTAACCAATTTTTCTTTATCTTGGATTTCTGACATGTTTAAAATATCTTGGCATATTGATTCTCTTTCTTTCTCTGATAAATTAAAAAGAGTTTTTCTCATCTCAAAATAATTTTTTACCAAATTTAGAAAATCCCTAATATTCCCAGATGAAGCTAAATATAGTGTTTCAATATCTTCATTGGAAAGGGATTTTTTATCTATATTAGATTTTGTATGAAATTCTAACCACTTTCGTGCAATCTTGATTGCCAGATTAAAAAAACTTCGGTTTGTTGGGAGGCGAATAAGGCTTTTTAAAAAAGCATCATGAGTCAAATTAAAATCCCCACAGAACTGAGAATTAGGATATGTTGTAGCATGAAAAGTTATATATTCCATACGCAAATCACGCAGGACATCAAAAAACAAAAGTTGTTGTGGTTGTAAAAAAACATTACTTATATCATCAAGAAAAAGGACAATCCGGCTGATAGATTTTGTTCTACAAATAATCTCTATCCAATTTTTTAAATCATGCAAAGAAAATTCATTTGGAATAATTTCTCCACGACTGATATTATGAATAGTATCTTCCAAATAAACTAAAGTATCATTGATATTAGTAGTTTTTTTTAAAAAATCTAAAACAGAATCATCCTCAGCAATAGCTATAGTTTTTTGTAAAACTATTAAAATCTCTTTCGTGATTTTAGCAACTATCCATTTGGATAGATTGTTCTTTGCAACAAATTTTAAATCTAAGAATGAAATGTATACAGGTAAAGCACGTTCTGTAAAAAAATTGTTACTCATTTTAAGTTGGGCTACTTTAAAAAGAAATGTTTTTCCGCTTCCTTGCTGGCCTTCTAAAATAATAGTTGTTCCTGAAGTCATCAAATCTTGAACAATTTTTTTTTCTATTTTGCTTGCTGCATAGCATTTTTCTAATGCAATTTCATCATTACTTTTTATTTTTTTTCTAGGCATATTATTTTCTTTCTTAAAGAATACAAAGGTGCTACACCTTTGTATTCTATCGATAAATCATACTAAAATTTAACTATTTAATTCTTGGCAATTCTTCAGCAAAAAGCAGTGAATAAGCCAATTCTTTTGCCTGATTTAAAATTTCTTCAGGTTTATAAATTCTGATTACATTATAATTTTTAGCATCTTTCTTGAAATCTTGAACATCATCATATTTGAGTAGATCTGCTATAGTTGTTATATTAAGATTGTTTAATTTTTTTCTGTTTCCTTCACTTAAAGGAAGTTCTTCTATTTTTTTTTGTAATTTTAAAGATAATTTTTTTGCAGCTTCTTTTATTTCTGAATCAAATTTTTTTATATCATATCTGTCATCTTCTGTCTTTAAAATATAGCAATTGTCTTTGTTTTGCGAAAGAAATTTGTTGAGGAAAGTTTCAAGCTCATTTTTTTCCAGCTTAGATAAAATGAACCCAAAATTTAAACTATATATTTTTTCATTTTCTCCATCTTCAACCAAGGAAATCGCGCTTGTGTAACGCAACATATCAACAGCATATCGAATTGATTTTGGAAGAGTATCGGATAGTTTAAATAAACTTCTAGCTCCTTTTTGAAATTCCTGAACTAGTTTATAGCAAAATGATCTTCCCCAACTAATTATCATTTGTGATTGCTGATCATATTCTTTCCAAATTTGAGATGACTCATCATAAAAAAAATCTCTAGCTATATCTAGTACTGATTTGCTTATGTCTTCTTTTCTTTTTAATAACTGCAAAAATGTACGAATATTCCCATTTGCCATAGCAATAATAGCATTCAATTCAACTTTGTTTAATTTTAAATTCGGGAAGTATTTCTCTTGAATTTCGCAAAAAAATTGTCTATCAAATTGACATAAAGGATCGTATCGAAGAGATTGTGTTTGAAAAAAGGCATTCGATCCTTTTAAAAAACTGGTGTTGATATGCGATATAGATTCAGGATATACAGCAATATGGAATGTTATAAATGGATTTTGGATTGCCTGTAGGTTTTTAAAAAAGACATTCTGTTTTTCAGGATCAAAGGCACGAATGGCTTCATCAAAGAAAATAACAAAACGTTTTATACCATGCTCGTTGCATATCTTTTTGATGTAATTTTGAAGCTCTTGTGGAGATTTTGGAGGGTCGTTTTCAGGCCGCAAATTATTTTGCCCAATATTAACTGACTTTGCAATCTCTTCACCTATAATTTTAATTACATCACATTCGCCAATAATCAATTTTTTATAAATTGTCCTAATTTTTTGGTCTTGATTGTCATTTTCTATTTGGTATTTGGCAACTTTAAATAATAGAGATTTTCCAGTTCCTCTGGCTCCTTCTAATAAAATAGATTTTTCCCCTAAAAGGACTTTTAAAATTCTTTCTGTATCTTTTGATTTTTGATACAATTTATCTGCTTGTTTTACTGGTAAATCACTGGCATCTAATTTAAAATCTATGCCTTTAGGCTGGGGATATTTTAAGTCAAAAAGAGACTTTACTACTTCGAAAATATCAAGAAGAGATTTAGAGCATTCTTTAAAATGTTGTTCGCTATATTCAATTTTGTTAAGAGTTTCATGATTTCCATGAACAGCATTATTACAACTGTCTTTAATAGAAAGAGCAATATCTTTTTTCCAATCTCCTGAAATAGCATATATTGAATTTGATATTTTTCCTTCTTTATCAATCTTCATATTTTTCCCAAGATACCAATCTAAAGATTTCTCTAAACATAAACGTACGCCTAAAGAAACATATCTATATTGGCCTTGTAATAAGGCGAGCAATGCTCTCTGATATTCAATATAAGAACTTTTTAAATGTTCGAAAAAATCCTTTTTTTCTTCAGTTTTTCGTACCAATTCTTGAAATTCTGTTAAGTTTTCGTCTAGTTCTTCCAATTCCCCTTTTTTTTGATTGATAGTATCTTCCATTGCTTTGATGACTTCATTCTGCCATATTGAAAATATCATCAATATTTTCCTTTCAAAATACCTTATTTAAAAAAAACTCTTTACTTTTTTATATTATTTTACAATAAAAAAATTGCATGACAATATCTTTTTCTAAAGAAAAATAAAAAAATAAGCTATCAACAAAAAAGAAGTTGGCTATTTGCCAACTTCTTTTTTTGTTTGAAATTCAATAGGAATATTTTGTTACGAGTTACTTGCTTTTATCTGGGTAGTTTGGTGGTGGTGGGAATGGATATTTGCCTTCTTTTAATTCTTTGAGGATTTCAAGGATAGCGACTTCTAATTGTTGGTCATATCCAGCAAATTCTTGAGCAGGATCATTCTCGACAACAATGTCTGGATCAACGCCGTGTCCTTCCATGATCCATTCTTTTCCTTCCACATCATATCGGGAAAATTCAGGTTTATTTAAATAACCACCATCTACAAAAGGCAAACTTCCACGGATGCCGACAACTCCGCCCCATGAACGTTTTCCTACGAGCTTGCCAAGTTTATAAAAACGGAAGCGATAAGGAAAAATATCTCCATCCGAAGCAGAAAATTCGTCCATCAAACAAATTTTTGGTCCATGGTGCATTTCGCTAGGGTTATAGCTTGGGGTTGTATTGCGAGCAATTCCGATCATGCACAATTCGCGACGTAGGCGTTCGATCAACATCGGGGAAACGTTGCCACCGCCATTGCTACGAACATCAATGATCAAGGCTTTTTTATTCATCTGGGGATAAAAATATTCGGCAAATTGGTTTAATCCATGGACTCCCATATCAGGAATATGAACATAACCAACTTTGCCTTCTGTTGCCGCATTGACACGAGCAATATTTTTCTGTACCCAATTGTAGTAATATAAATTTTGCTCATCTTCAATAGGAATAATAACGGTTTCCCAGCTACCATCCATATTTGGTTTATCATTCAAGGTTAGCGTAACTTGCTTGCCTGCCATACCAACAAGGCTTACATAAATATCTGGCATCTGTTCTGTGCTTTGTCCATTGACTGCTAAAATGTAATTGCCTTCTTTGGCTTTGACACCAGCTTGGCGTAATGGAGAACGTAGGGCTTTATTCCAGTTTTGTCCAAGCAATATTTTTTCAATTCTATAAAATTTGCTGGCAGAATCGCGTTGTACTTTTGCACCAAGTAGGCCAAGTTTGATTCGTTCAGGCTTAGGGAAATCTCCACCGCCTACATAGGCATGACCGACATTAAGTTCGCCAATCATTTCCCCAAGGACGTAGGCCAAATCAGCACGATGGCGTACAGATGGGACTAACATAGCATAGTTTTCACGAACTTTCTTCCAATCTACACCGTGCATATTCGGAGCGTAGAAAAAATCACGCATCTGTCGCCAGGTTTCATTGAAAATTTGTTGCCATTCTTCTTGGCGATTTAAATTCATCTTTAATTCGCTCAGATTGAGAGGATCACTCATGTCAATTTTTGTCGTTGGCAAATTTACAATTGCAAAATTTCCTTTTGACATAACCGCCATTTTTTGACGATTGGCGGAAATGCTGAAGCTATCTAATTCTCCTAGTTCCGATTCTTTTGCGCTTTCTAAATCAAATTCGAATAAAGTCGTACCTTTTTGAGATTCACGCAAATAATAAATCTTACTTCCTGCTGTGGCCAATGCCATATAATAACCTGCAGGAACTGGGATTTCCATGATCCTATCTTGTATGCCTTCGATGACAACATTTAAAGAAGGCACATCTTCTTTTTTCTCTTTCTTTTCTTCTTTAGCAGGGGTTTCTTCTTTGATACTTACTTCATCACTCTTGGGGGCAAAAGGATTTTTGACATCGGGATTCAAAGTGATCAAGAAGACTTTATCCATTTCTTGGTAGCTGTAATTCCATTCAATTTGGCTGTAGGTTGGTGAAAAATTACGTTGGGAAATAAAAAATACATATTTCCCATCATCACTGAAAATACCCAAATAAGATTGGTACCAACCATCAGTAATTGGATAGGATTTATTTTGTTCCAAAGAATACAAATATAGAGTCATCATTTGCTTTTCTTCTGAACGTTCATAAACCACCCATTTACTATCTGGCGACCAGTTGAAGAAACTAATTTCCCAAACAGGGCTGTGGAAAATAACAGTAACTTGTTTGCTTGCGACATCCACATATTGGAGTCGTTGCATACGATCATTCCAAAGGATTTTCTTACTATCCGGAGACCATGCCAAAGCATATTTATAACTATCACCATTGCTTGTAATTTGGATAGGTTTTCCACCAGCTTGAGGCATGATGTATATTTCGTCTTCTCCCGAAGCATCTGAAATATAAGCTAAATATTTTCCATCAGGAGACCAGGCTACACTTCGTTCGTGTGTTCCTGATGAATTGGTTAGGTTACGAATATTCCCATGTTTAGCGGGAACAGTGAAAACCTCGCCGCGTGCTGCTAAGGCAACTCGTTTACCATCAGGGGCAATATCAAAACTAGAGACAAATTTATTCACTGCAACAAGTCCACCACGGGCAGTGTCAAAATCTTCTTGGATGAAAACAGGAATACGGTGAAGAGTTGTTTTCTCTAAATCATAGCGATACAAGTATCCACCATTTTCCATGATGATATTCTTATCGCCTAAGGACGGGAACTTCACATCAAATGTCTCAAAATGGGTGATCTTTTCGGTTGCTTTTGTTTCCAAATCATAACAGAAAAGATTCATGCGTTGATCTCTATCTGAAAGAAAATAAATCTTATTTCCATACCACATCGGAATAATATCTTGGGCTAGACTGTCCGTAATTTTGGTTGTCTTTTTACTGATAAAATCATAAATGGAAATATCGTCAGCTTGTCCACCACGATACCGCTTCCAAGTACGAAATTCACGAAAGACTTGATTATATGCGATTTGGCGGGCATCTAAAGAATACGAACAAAAACCTCCGCGAGGAAGTGGCAATTGTTCCGACATACCACCATTGCGAGAAACGAGGAACAGTTGTCCTTTGAACGAGTTCCACTCAAACCCACGCGAGCGATATACGATAGTATCCTGATCACGCCAACCCATTACGATAGTATTCGGTCCCATACGATCCGTAATATCATCGCGAGATAAAGTTGGTGTATATGTCAACCGAGTAGGAACTCCGCCTTGGCTCGGCATTACATACACTTCCGTATTTCCATCGTATTGCCCTGTAAATGCAATATACTTGCCATCGGGCGAAAAACGGGCAAACATTTCAAAACCAACATCGTTGGTTAACTTTCGGGCAACTCCACCTTCGATTGAAACTGTATATAAATCTCCTGC
>CAZPDM010000057.1:0-28941 GCA_964585305.1 uncultured Planctomycetota bacterium
AATAGTAATAAAATTGAAATATTATAGCATCTAGCTTTTACTGTATATTCATAAAACATAATATAGGAAAATGTTATTCCTGTACGCATAAGGAAAGTAAATGGAGAATAAAATAAAAGTAAAAAAATCATTCCTACCGAAAAAAGCCAATGGATCAACTGCATAGAAAAGTAAGGAAGTTCTAATTTAGCAAATGGCATTAAAATTAGATGCCATAAAGCTGGAGTTCCTTCATATTTCATTTGCTCAAAAAGCTGGCTAAAATTGCAATCCCTTGCAATCAACCATGCTTGCGCTTCATCAAGCCAAGGTTCATGATTCCATACTATAAAAAAAGAAGCAACAATATATAAGAAAAAAATTATAACTTCATAAGGATAGTTTCGAAAAAAACGCATACTATTATTCTTTCTTAAGAAAAGAAAATCAACAATCATTCTAGATAGATTTTTCTTGACAAAAAACGAATTATACTTAATATTAAAATCCTTTTAAAGAACTTCAATTTTATAAAAAAAGGGGAAATATGAGACATATAAAAAATATAGTATATATTTCATTTGCATTATTTTTTTTAGCAAATAGTGTGTTACTTAGTCAAATTACAGAAGAAAATTCTATTGGTGAAAAAAATACTTCTATGACAAATCCTTTTGTTATTGCAAATACAGCACGATTTACAATTATCGCGCCAGAATGTATTCGTTTAGAATATTCTGAAAACGGGCAATTTATAGATGAGCCTTCTTTAACAGCTGTAAATCGTAATGCATACTCTTCTGAATTTCGCGTGGATAAAATTCAGGAGAATATTTGGAAAATTAGTACAAGTAGAATGCAGATTACATATCAACCTAACGGAAAACCATTTAGTAAAGAAAATATATTTGCAATGATTATCCTTCAAGGAGACGAGAAAGCTCGTTGGGTACCAGACATGGTTAATCAAGGAAATCTTGGAGGAACTGTCCGAACTTTAGATCAAGCACGAGGGAAAATTCCTTTAGAAGATGGAATTTTATCACGAGATGGTTGGTATTTGCTAGATGATTCTCGCCGTCCTATTTTAGCATCAGATTGGGTGCAACAACGTCCTAAAGATGCGGGAATAGATTGGTATTTATTTGGATATGGGCTTAATTATAAAGCAGCTTTACAAGCCTTTACCAAAATTGCTGGCCAAGTACCTATGCCACGTAAATATGTACTTGGGTCATGGTATTCAAGATATTGGCCATATTCTTCCGCAGAATATAGGCAAATTATTGAAGAATATCGACAGCATGATTTCCCTCTTGATGTTATTGTTATGGATATGGATTGGCATAAAGATGGTTGGACAGGCTGGTCATGGAATAGAAAACTTTTGCCTGATGCAGAAGAATTGTTGCAATGGTTTCATCAACAAAATTTAGCTGTTACTCTAAATTTACATCCTGCAGACGGAGTTAAGCCACACGAAGATAGATATATAGAATTTATGAAAGAATTAGGAGAAGATGTTGGAAAAACAATCCCATTTGATTCTTCTAATCAAAAATATATTTCAGCAATTTTTAAACATATCCATGAACCACTAGAGAAACAAGGCGTAGATTTTTGGTGGTTAGATTGGCAACAATTCGAACCAAGTCTTGGTAACCCTGAGTTAAAAAATTTAGAATGGCTAAATTATTGTTATTTTAAACACACTGGAAAAAACGAAGAACGTCGCGGAACATCTTTTAGCCGTTGGGGGGGATGGGGAGATCATAAACATCCTATCCATTTTTCAGGTGATGCGGTTTCAATATGGGATATGTTAGAATTTGAAGTTCCTTTTACTGCAACTGCTGGTAATGTTGGATGTTTTTTCTGGTCGCATGATATTGGTGGCCATTTCGGCGGATTGACACCTGAAACAAATACCCGATGGATACAGTTTGGTGCCTTAACTGCTGCTTTACGACTTCATTCTACGCATGATGCAACCATGGATAAACGTCCTTGGCTAATGGCAGAGCCACACCTAACTTCTATGAAAAAAGCCTTCCATCTTCGCAGTATACTTATGCCATATATATATTCTAGCGTTTGGCAATCTTGCCAAAATACTATTCCTCTTACACGTTCTATGTATATTGAATATCCAGAAAAAGAAATTTCCTATCATAGCCAGCCCCAATACCTTTTTGGTGATGCTTTACTCGTTGCTCCTATTACTCGCCCTGGGACAGGGCCAAATAAAGTAGCATCTCAAAGAGTTTGGTTTCCTCCAGGAGCATGGTATAATTGGTTTACAGGGGAACGTTGTGTAAGTACGGGAGAAAATTTTACCAATGTTTGGGCCGATATTACAGAGTTTCCTCTTTATGTCAAAGGAGGAATCCCGATTCCCTTGCAAAAATATACTCAACGAATGGCTAGTGAACCTTTAAAACATCTAATTGTACGTGTTTATCCTGGCCCAAATAATAGTTTTACACTTTATGAAGATGACGGAATTTCTCAAGCATATAAAAAAGGAATTTTTGCAACTACACAAATACAATATCGTCAAACTGAAAATATCCAGGAAATCATTATTGAACCAGTTCGAGGAACTTATACAAATCAACCACAAGAACGTTCTTATACTATTGAATTTGGCGATAATATGCCAGAAGAAATTGTTCAAGTATTATATCAAGGACAGCCAATTGATTATACTTGTAATAACAAAGAAGCAATTTGCCGCGTAGAAATACCTGCTCAATCTATATCCCAAAAAATTCATATTCAATTGCATTGGGGAAAAGTATCCATTTCCCATTCTATCCAACAAGGATTGCCAATTTTATATCGTTGGCAAAAACTTAGTGAAGGGATGGCCAGCATCAATGATGAAAATCTTTCTTTAGAGAAAATATTATCAGAAATTAAAGATTGGCCTAAAAACAATCGCGATAATATTCTTTCTTTTTTAAGTGAAATATCTTTACATAAAGAAGATAATCAAATTATTCATTTAATTTGTAATGCTGGAATAGCTGCTGTAACAAGCGAAGTTAAAGTAATTGATTACATCGGCTCTAAAGAAATAGTATTGGCCTCAAAAAAATTGCAAATGTATCCTGGAAGCCGGATTTTAGAAATCCCCGATCCTTTCCCTGATACTTTTGGAATGCCATTTCGACGTGAAATTCAAGTTACTTTTCCAATGGAAAACCATTCGATTACATTAACTTCTACGTTAGAAGAAAGAGATACTTATTTACCAGAATGTCTTCTTTTAGGACCCTTTAAGTTCCAAAGAAAAGAAAATATCCAAGATTATACTTATGATCCAGAAAAAGTAAAACCAGAAAATTTACTTACTCATTCTTATATTGGAAAAAACAATAAAGCTCTTTCCTGGAAAAAAGTAAAATGCACACCTAGCTATGAATTCGATTTAGGACATCATCTTCGTGGAGAAGATGCTATCGGTTATGGACTGGTATTTCTTGATTCTGAAATAGAACAAGATATACAATTTTATCTCAATTCAGATGATGGAATTGAGCTTTTCTTAAATGGAGAAAAAATATTATCTAAAAATGTCTTAAGATCCTCTTTCCATGATCCGGATTTATGCAAAGGAAAATTAAAAACTGGCCGCAATGCAGTCTTGTTTAAAGTTTCTCAGGGAATGGGAGGATGGTGTTTTAAAGCTAAGATATGCACTCAGCATGCAATAAAATATAGCTTAGAATAATTTTAGTTTTGTTAATAAATTCTTACTTTCGACAACTTATTTATCACAAAAACGACGCAATAATTGCGTCGTTTTTTTAGAGATTATTTTAAAATTTCTTTTATGAAATCTGCAAATCTTTCTGTAGCAACACTTCGGGAAAAATATCTTCCAAAGATATCTTGAGAATTCTGAGCAGATATTTGATAGAATTTTGTATCTTTGCGGAATTTTTCAATAGCATCTAAAAATCCTTGTGAATCGTCATTATCTATACACAATCCACATTGATATTTTTGGATCATTTGTCCTAATTCACTTTGAATAGGAGCAACCGCTAAAATTGGTCTTCCTGCAGCAATTGAACCATAGAATTTACTTGGGACAACTAACCCGATTGTACGTTTTTCTTGTGTGATTAAAGCAACATCGCCCGCCCTCATACTAAATCGAATCATTTCGCGTGGTTGATAAGGAAGAAAAAAAACATTGTGGATTTCTTTTTCTTGACAGTATGCTATTAACTCCAACTTTTTTTTTCCTTCACCAATAAATAAAAATGCAAAATCACTATTTTCTTTATATCTTAGCATAGCTTGCTTTACAAGCTCAAAATCATGCACAACTCCCATATTTCCAGAATAAACTATCACAAATTTATTTTCGAGGTTGAATTTTTGGCGAATTGGGTTTAAAATACCAGGAATTATATCAAAATCTTTTGGATCCGCCCAATTATCAATAAGTATGATTTTTTTTTCACTAACACCTTTATTTATAAGATGTTGCATCATACTTTTCCCGATGGCAATGATTGCATCAGATTGATGATAAATATAATTGCTAATTGCTTGTAATATTTTTGTAATCCAACTTTTTGAATGGATCACTCCAAAACCAACTGCTAAATCAGGGTACACATCTTGAAGCCAAAAAACTAAACGAGTTCGCTTTAGTTTTTTTAAAAAAACGCCCAATAAGGCTAAATATGGTGGTGTTGACATTGTAATAATTACATCATTTTTTTTTAAAAACAATAATCGGCAAAATGCGAAAAAATAAAAAGAAAGATAATTACATAACCTTCCTACCTTTGTATGTCGATTAAATGATGTTGTAAACACTCGATATATCTTAATATTTTTATATTCTTGATATTTGGAAATGTCTTTAAAACTTTCGGATTCGCTCTCTGTATAGCTTGGCATTCCTGTAATAACTGAAACAAAAAAACCCTTTAGAGTTAAGTCTTCTGCAAGATCCGTAGCTAATTGAGAAGTTGCAGCAATTTCAGGGTAAAAATGTTGATTTAGTAGTAAAATTTTCATAACACAAAGTTATGTGCTTTGATAATATGCTAAACAATTATTTTAACGGAAAATATTTTCCTACCTTATTTGAGCTAAAGAAATTTGTTTTAAAAACAGCACAGATTTTCAAATACTCAAAATATTTTTATTTAGCAAAAAAGCACTTTTCTAACAGATGTATCTGTATAAATGAATTTTTAGAAAGAAATAGAGGATTTTATGGATTTTATTATTGTTGATTTAGAAGCAACTTGTTGGGAACATGAAAAAAACCGAGAAAAAATGGAAATTATTGAAATCGGTGCTGTAAGAATGAATTCAAAATTAGAAATCTTAGATGATTTTGAAAGTTTTATTCGTCCTTTTGCTTCACCTATTTTAAGTGATTTTTGTACAAAATTAACAACTATTACTCAAAAACAGGTAGATACAGCTGAACTTTTCCCAGTAGTATTCCCTAAATTTTTACAATGGATAGAAAAACCCGAATATTGGCTATGTTCCTGGGGAAATTATGACTTTCGACAGTTCCAAACAGATTGTACCCGCCATAATATGGCTTTCCCTTTTCAAAAAGAAAAGCACATAAATTTAAAAGAAAAAATGGCAACAGTGAAAAAGATCAAACCTTGCGGAATGAGCAAAGCTTTAGAATTTTTTGGGCTACCTCTTATTGGAACTCATCACAGAGGAATTGATGACGCTCGAAATATCGCAAAAATTGCACAAATTTTGCTAAAAGAAATTAAATTTTAGATTTCTAAAATGTTAAGAACAACTAGGAACCTAGCTGTTCTTAACAACTTTAAACTAATCTTTTTTAGCGGCATCGATCATAGCATTTAAAATTTCTTCCCATTTTTCCTTTTTTTTAATTTCTTGTGTACGAACAAATTCTCTTTTTTGATTATTTTTAGTTCGTTTCATATAAGCATTCATAATCTCTCCAGCAATATCAGCATTTTCATTTAGCAAATTATGAAAAGAGTCTTTAGTTAAAGCAACAAGTAAAGAATCTTCTATTGCTCTAGCGGAAGCATTCCTTGGTTGGCGGCTTACTAAGCCCATCTCTCCAAAGAAATCATTTTCTGATAAAACTGCTATTTTTTCGCCAACATTTTGAAATTTATCTGGTTGATAGATTAAAACCTTGCCAGATTGGATTACATATATAGCATCCGATTCATCACCTTTATTAAAAATTACCTGGTCTGCTTGTGTATACTGAGTATCCATGCTTTGACTCAATTGTAATAAAATTTCATCAGATAAGCTAGCAAAAAGCTGAACTCGTTGCAATACCTTTGCTAAACGCTGTTGCATAGATAAACTAAGAGTATTTGCCATGATATGCTCCTAAAAAGATTTTCAATTATAAAAATTGCTTATCATTAAAATTGTAAGTTATTTAACTTATCTTTAAAAAAATGGATAGTTTGCCATAACCAAAATAAATGCTATTCTAATTGAATTTTAAATTTTTTTATGTACAATTTGTTTTTTTTGCTAAACTATAATATAGGCAACTAGTAATCATAAATTCGTTAAAAATTATACCTTGCTAAACAAAATCAAATATCAATTTCATCAGGATAGCAGCATGTTGTTCAAAAAGAAACATTTTATATTCGCTATTTTTATTATTTACATATATACTTTTTCTTGGGCAATAGAACCCTTGATTCAACCCACCCAAGAAGCACCTAGTCTTTTAAAAAAACGTATCCAATCTTGGATACAAGAATTAGGAAATGATGCAGATAAACAAGCTTTCCCAAATTTACGAAGAATTGGAGAAATTGCTATTCCACAATTATTAGAAGGGCTTAAAACAAAAAATCCTACTGCTAAACGCAAAATTATAGAAATTTTAACAGAATTTTATAATCTGTCTTTTATTTCGATATTTCATAGTATTTTACAAAATGAAACAGAAGATCCTCGCATTCGAGAAACTGCAATCATAGCTTTAGAGAAGTATAATACTGAAGACGTTTTAAAAATCTTGCAAAAATATAGTACACACCATGATACACGAATCCAACGTGCTGCGTGCTATACAATTTGTCAGTATAACAATTCTAATTCTATCCCCTATTTAATACAATTGCTAAAACATTGGGATGCAGATATTCAAAATAAAGCCTATAATAAACTTAGAGATATAACGAAACAAAACCAGCTCTCTCCACAATATAATACTTGGGAAAAGTGGTGGAAAGACTATCAAGAAATTTGGGAGGATGAATTTAAATGAAGATATCTATAATAACGAAATTTTTTTTATCGATACTAGTTATACTATTAGTCAGTTGTAGCCAAACTGAAAACCGAATAGTGCTTCAATCTCAAGAAATAATAAGTACAAAAGAACAAGAAGAAATGCCTCCCATAGAAAATAATACGTTAGCAAACAAAGATATTTTAGAAATAGAAATAGAAAACAATACCGAAATTTTAGAAAATGCGGCAATTAAATTGCACAGTTTTCTAAAACTTGGTAGGATTGCAGCTCTCCAACGTAACCAAGAAATGTTTATCAGTCTAGAAAAACAAAATGATGGACGTATCAAGATGATACTTTCCGAACAATTAAATGCCCCCCAATCAATTGATAAAAGCGAATTTCTTCCTGGCCAAATTACAATCTCAGAAACGCATCGACATTTTCGTTATGATAAAAACGGAAACATTGACTTTGATGAACCTGACAAAATTTTTCTTCCTTTAGAAAATTCACCTGCAGCAGATTTAATTCTTTTCTTTTTGGATCCTAAAATTTCTACTAGAGGGATGCTTGACATTGTTAAGGAAAAAGCACAAGTCTACATACATATTGTAGAATAAAAATGTAGATATTATAGAATAGCAAATATTTCATTCATTTTTCTAGAGTTATGACAACTCTTTTGCTCATTCTATGTTTTTTGGGAGAGTACAATTGTCTATTCAAAAGATATTTTCTTTAATATATATATTCGTTATCATTCTTGCTTTTTTATTAGCAATGTGCCTTTGGAAGATTATACCACTTCAATCTCAAATTCCAACTGGTATTATCCCATTACTTATATATATAGCTATAGTTTTAATCGGTATTTTAATAACAATACTTCTTTTGAACCGTTCCGTTATTGTTCCTATATCAGTAGGAACTAGAGTTGTTGAGCAACTTATAGAAGGTATTGAAACTTCTCGTTGGTATGTTCCTTATAAAAATGAACTGGCTACTTTAGCAGATGTTTTTAATGAAATGGTTAGTCGTGATCAAAAGCAACGTCAAGATTTAGAAAGCAAGATTGATGAAATACAAAATCTCCTTCAAACTAATGAAATCATGCGGCAAGAAATTCTTGAACATACAAAAATAGAAGCAGAACTTAGTAATAAAAAAGTACAACTTTTACAAGCGGTAAATGTTAGAAATCAAGATTTAGAACGTGCTCAACTGGTATTAAATGATGAAATTCAAGAAAAAAACCGTATTGCAGAAGAACTCAAAAAAGCTAAAGAAGCAGCAGAAAAAGCTAATACCAATAAAAGTATATTTATTGCTTCTGTAAGCCATGAATTAAGAAATCATTTAAGTGGAATTTCTGCTTTAATCGATGTTCTTTTGCACACGTCTTTAACAAACGAACAACGTCATAGCCTTAGAACCGTTAAAGATATTTCACGTATTATGTTGCAATTGATTGGAGATGTTCTTGATATTTCTCAAATTGAATTCGGAAAGTTTACCTTAGAAAATAAAGATTTTGATACAGAGTATTTAGTACAAACCACATTGCGCCCATTCCATTTACAAGTTAAAAATAAAGGGCTATATTTACAAACTAGTATTAGCAAAAATGTCCCCAAATTTTTAAAAGGAGATTCCTTACGACTACGTCAGATACTTTCTAACCTGATCAATAATGCTATCAAATTTACAGAAAAAGGAGGAATCAGTTTAGAAGTAAAAGATATAGATATAAAGAACTTTGAATTTCCCCAAGGAAAAACACTAAATTGCCAAGAAGAACAAGCTATTTTATTTTCTGTACAAGATACTGGAATTGGAATCCCTGAAGATAAGCAAGATATTATATTTGATAGTTTTAATGCTCTTTCCAACATTACCAGAAAAAAATATGGTGGTACTGGCCTTGGTCTCTCTATTTGCCAAAAATTAGTTGAAATGATGGGAGGATGTATTTGGGTAGAAAGTCATCCACAAGAAGGAAGTACTTTTTATTTTGTAATATGCTTTCCTTTTGGAGATTCTAATGAAGTTAGAATAACTAAAGGATTTGAAGCAATGAAACCATCATTAAATACTCCGCTTAATATTTTATTAGCAGAAGATAATTTAGTCAATGCACAAATGGCAAAAAAATTGTTAAATAAATTAGGACACTCTGTCACAATGATAGAAAATGGTAAACAAGTATTAGAAAAGCTTCCAAAAGAAAATTTTGATTTGATATTTATGGATATTGAAATGCCAGAAATGGATGGCTTAGAAGCAACAAAAAGAATACGGCAAGGAGAAGCGGGAGAAAAAAATCAAAAAATTCCTATTTTTGGAATCACTGCACACACAATGTCAGATATTTATGAAAAATGTTTCATTGCGGGAATGAATAATATTATTATTCGACCAATTAACTTTGATGACTTACGCGGAGTACTACAAGAATTCCGCCAAAATAATCTTAATATAACTAGCCGTTTTAATCTAAATGAAACTGGTCGCTTTTCTTTGAAAGAATATGGAGAAATAACTCCTCATGATGAAATTTTAGATATTCCAGGAGCACTATCACGTTTAGGTGGCGATCATGTTTTACTTCAAGAAATGTATAAATCCTTTTTAAGCCATTTTCCTAAAAGAATGTCAGAATTAAGTGATGTAGTTTCTTCAAATGATATTGCTAAAATTGCATTTCATTCCCATGCAATCAAAGGAACCACTAGTCAAATTGGGGCAACATCTTGTGCATTATTGGCGACTGCTATGGAAAAAGCTGCAAATGAAAATAATATAAATGAAATTATGGTATTATTTCAAAGACTAGAAAAAGAGGCTCAAAAAGTTATTGAACTTTTAGAAAAAAATTAGGTCATTTTTTTATGGAAAATTATTCTAAAGAATCAGAGATTATAGTTTCTGAAGAAAAAAAATTATTACTCAATAACCAACCAGCAATTCTAGAATCTAAAACCTTTGACGGGAAAAATTTGTTGGCCGATGATTGGCCGGATGAAAAGCCTCTTAATCATAAAGAAGTTTTTTTTTCCCGTCAGACCCTTTTCATTCTTGTTGGTCCATCAGGAGCAGGAAAATCATCTTTTGCTAAAAGATATTTTTCTCCAACAATAACAGTTTCTACAGATCGCTGTCGTGAACTTATCATAGATTCCCCTAGCAACCAGAGAGTTTCTGAGGACGCATTTGAATTATTTTATTTTCTTATAAAAAAGCGGCTAAAATACAAGCGTACAACAATAGCTGACTCCACAGCACTTAAATTTAAATATCGAAAAAAGCTCCAAGAAATCGCTCAAGAATATCAATTTTCTACAGTTCTGTTTTTCTTTGATATTCCACAGAAAAACTGTTTAGAAAATGACAAAAAAAGAAAGTATATCGTTGGAGAAGAAGTTTTATTACGACAATGGATATACTTAGAAACAACTCGCCAACAACTTATTCAAGAATCCTATGATAAAGTCATTGTTTTTCATTCTTTATCTGAAATTGACCAATTTTGCTATAATTGGGTTAAAAACTATTGATAGAAAATTTATAAAATTTTCTATCAATAAAAATATTCATCATTTAATAATTAGAAGAAGGAAATATGTCACAACAATCAGAATCTCAAATTACAAACGATTTTGCAGTATCACAAATATCTTTGTATGATTTTTTAGGAATTCCCCCAGGCTCCCCACCAAATTTAATATATTTAGCTATACAAAAAATGGAGAACTCAGATTGGGATTCATTTATAAATATTAACGATCATCCAGATTTTCGTACACAAATTGAATATTATTTACATCTTGCAAAGCACTATCTTTTATCCGCAGAAAATCGCATTAAATATGAGCAAATATGGATATCATACTATTTACCATTAGAAAATAGTATATCAGCATTAGAGAAATTTTTAGAAAGAACACAAGCAAGTGATTTTTTTCGTGGAGGACTGCGACAAAAATCCTTCCCAATTTTACATAAAGTAGAAGATTCTAACGATGATACGTTTCATTATGATACTGATTTCTTATATTTTATAATGCACGACCGTTTTGAAAATCGAGAAATATTTTTTCTTAGTCCAGATAAACCACTTGAATTTACCTCATATAAAAAAAATATAATTTTTAAAAGCCCCAATTTTTGTTTACAAAACACTGGAGGAAATACTGTTACAATTAGTAATGATGCAGTGGGAAAAATTTTAACTCTATCCAAAGAAACTAATATTGACTTACCACTTCATATTGGAGATAGATTAGAATTTATTGATGGAACACGTTTTATTTTAAGAAGTTTTTATTCTCAGAATAAAAACTCCGAATATAATATTCCTGAATATTATTTATATTTTTTTCGAGAGAATATTAGTCTACCATTATTACCTGAAAAGGTTTACATTATAGGCAGAAATACCACAGATATTTTACGTCTTCCTTTAGTTTCAAATGAAGAACTTTGTTTTGTAAATATAGGCAGACGAGAACGAAGTATTTCACGCCAAAATTTACAAATATTTTTTCATAAAAATGAATGGTATATTCAAGATTTAGGTAGCCGCTATGGAACAACATTAGATTTTCCAAACCATTGTAAATTTGAAACTCTATCTGGTGGAGCTATAATGAAGTTGGAAGAAGGAAAAATCCGTCTTGGTTATGATAAATCTTATATTATCAACGTTAGCAAAGAACAAAACTTTGTTAGAAAAACTCAAGTGCAATTTAAAAAAGTTTCAGAATTTACTTCTTTATATGATTTAGCTTATCTATGCTAACTTAAGTCAAAAAAAGAAAAAATATTTGTTCAATCTTTGCATATCAAAGATTCAAACAAATATTTTTTTTTTTAAATTAGCCTGGCTAAATCTGTAGTACGTTCACTTTCTACTAGATAGGCTAAAATATAACTGCGAATTTGAGGAGCTGTCCATCGTTTCAAGAAATTGAAATTCATAGTGTTATTTAGCAATTCTTGGCAATAACGACGCTCTCTTTTAGTTAAAGAAGGATTTTCTATTTTAGGTATCCCTGAAGAAAACCATCCTGGATGAAGATGCGGAGGTGGAAATCCTGAAATAATATGAAAAAATACTGTTCCCAAGCTGTAAATATCACTCATAGGAGTAATTCCATAATTTTTGTCAGGATTTTCCAATGATGCAATAAGCTCTGGTGAAGCATAGTGTCCATAAACTGCATCCAAAGCACTATGTGCAAAATCTGAAACATTGAGATATTCTACACCACTAAGATAGATACGCCCAGTCTCTCTTTGAATAATCAGATTGCTAGGATTGATATTCCGATGGACAAAATTTAACTCTGCCAAATGTTCTAAAGCTAAAGTTAAGTCATGGATAATCCATAATGACTCTTTTAATTGTAGTCTTTTTTGTTTAAGAACATTCATTAAATTATATCCTGCGATCCAATCCATAACAACAAAGCAATGTGCTGGGTTCATGCAAAAATCATGGGCAGTAATAATATTTCTACCACGATCAAGTGTCATAAGTAACAAAGCACGACGCAAATATTTTTGCAACTCACTAGCTGTTATATCATCAGGAGCAAATTCAATAACATATTGTTTTTGATTTGAAAGAGCTATTGCAAACAAAATATTTTTTTTATTTGGAAATGGGCCAGAATTTATTACTTTATAAAAATCTCTCCCACCTGTATAAATATCTTGTTCGCCTAATTTTTGATTCAACTGATGTATTTGGCGGATAATTTCTTCGTACATATTTCGCCCCAAACTAGAAAGATATTTTGAGAATAAAGTAAGCTTAATTTATTATCTCAAAAATTTTTAGCCTATACAAGTATTTTAAGATAAAATTCCTAAAAGGAAACTATTTTAATTTTTTTTTGACTACTTTACTTAAATATGTTAGAATGTGCCAATCAATTATTTTTTTGAAGAAAAATTAGGCTAGTACATATTTTTAGCAAATTTTTCCCAAAATAAGCATTTTTATAAAAAATTATATATATTGAAGGATATTTGTGCTCCTTTAATTTAAAAAGGAAACAAATACTAAAGGGGCTTTTCATGCCATTAGAGGAAAATCAAGAAATTGAAGGAAATACAGGGGAAAAAGAAAATATCCCTATTGTTGATGACAATGCCTTAGAAAAACATATATTATTGCGTGGCTTTGTTACCAAAAAAAATGTTCAAGAAGCTCGTCAAATCCAAGAAAAAATGCGAAGCGAAGGACAAGAAATAACATTAGGCGAGGTACTTCTTAATAGAAACCATCTTACTATTACTCAATTAAAACGTTCTAAAGCAGAAATTGACGGTGAAGATGATGAGCCTTATCCAGAAATAAAAGGCTATGAAATTATCAAAAAAATTAGAAAAGGTGGCATGGGGACAGTATACAAAGCCAGACAATTAAGCATGGATCGTGTCGTAGCATTAAAAATATTGGCCAAAGAACTTACAGATGATGAAACTTATGTTAAGAGATTTCTGATTGAGGCCAAAGCAGTTGGCAAACTAAACCATGAAAATATTGTTGCAGGTTACGATGCTGGTTCTCATAATGGCATTTATTTTTTTGCTATGGAATACATTAACGGCGAAACAATCTTAGAAATTATGCGACGGGAAAAAATCTTATCCGTTCCATTTTCTCTAAACGTAGCCTATCAAACTAGTAAAGCATTAGAACATGCCACTAAGCATCGAATTATTCACCGTGATATTAAACCTGGTAATATTATGATTAACCACAATGGAGTCATAAAACTTTGCGATCTAGGTTTTGCAAAAATTTCAAGCATTGATTTACTGACAAAAAAAGGGACAACCCTTGGCACACCTTATTATATGTCTCCTGAACAATGTCGTGGATTACCAGATATTGACATTCGCAGTGACATTTACTCTTTAGGAGCAACTTTGTTCCACATGATGGTAGGCAAAGTTCCTTTCTCTGGCAAAACAGCTTCTGAAATACTAAAACGGCATCTTACGGATCAATTAGTAATTCCTCAAGAACGCAGAGCTGCTATGGGTGAATATATTTGCCATATTATTGAAAAAATGATGGCAAAAAATAGAGAAGATCGATATGCAACACCAACAGATTTATTGGCTGAACTCGAGCCAGTTATGGCACGCTACCAATCACCTAAAATACTTATGATACACCCTTCTAAAAGTTCTGCAGCAGAAGATGTAGCCTTGTTAATTGCCACAGGAGCCTATGAACAAGGCGGAAAAATTGAAGTTGTTAAAGGTGCAGATGTTAAAGCTGAAGACTTAAGACAAGCAGGTGCTATCATTGTTGGAACTTCTGGAAATTCTCCGACCACTTCCCAAGAAATTCAAGGGGCATTAGCAATCATGGAACGATTCCCCGAAGATATGAAGGGAAAACTGGGGGGAGCTTTTATGGCTTATGAATCAGGCACTACTGCGACAAATGCAACAAATCAATTAAGAACTATTTTTGAACGTATGATGAATATGGGAATGATTGTCCGCGGCAATTTTACTGGTGTATTAGGAGGTAAAATTGCATTAGATGATCCAGAAAGTATCGAAGCTGAAAAATGCCGTCAAATTGGTCGCGATATGAGTAGCCTGTTATTGTATATAACAGCCGGGAAACAAAGCGTTCATCGTGTTACAGAAATGGCACCGATAGCTGTACAAACTCAAGAATAATTTTTTATCTTAAAAAATATTCTATTTTTTCTCATTAGAAACAGAATATTTTCTATCAAAAATGTAAGCAAACTTTTTCTTTAGAAAAAGATTATCTGAAAGGTAAAGGTATTTGAAATGGAACTCACGGGCATACTATGTGCCATTATTATAGGGACAATATTAGCTGCAGTGATGGCTTGTTTGCCAGCCTTGCATATTTATAATGTTGCAGGTTTATTGTTAATCTTCTGCTATCCATTTTTAAAAAGTGGAGATATTCCAAACAGCATTTTAATTACTTTTATGATGTCTTTGGTCGTCGCTTATTCTGTCCTAAATACTATTCCCTCAATTTTTTTAGGTGCGCCAGATGAAAGTTCTGTTTTCATTACTATGCCAGGAAACCGCGCACTTATGCTGAGCAAAGGCTATGAAGCAGCTATGTTGACAGGAATTGGGAGTTTAGGCGGAATGATGTTCTTAGTTATGGTTGCTCCTTTTGCACCCAAAGTATTACCAACAATTAAAAGTGTTTGCGCACCGCACATGCACTGGCTTTTAGGCATCGTGCTAGCATTTATGGTTATGTCTGAATGGCCAAAAGGTGAAAATCGAGAAAAAACGTCTTGGTTGCGTTTTTGGAATGCTTGGAAAAATTTATTAGCAGGTCTTTTAACACTATTACTATCGGGTTTACTAGGTTTTATTATTCTGTACCGGCCAATGATGCCTTTAGAATACTCTTTTCAAAATATCATGCCTGCACTTGTAGGGTTATTTGCAATTCCATGGGTTATTCAAAATATGCTATCTACTACAGAACCTCCACCACAACATATTTGCAAGACTGTTGATATAAATTTTAGACTCTATTTACGTGGTTCTGGTGCAGGTTTTTTAGGCGGACTTATTGCTGCAATTTTCCCTATTATTACTGGTGGTATTGGTGGATTATTAGCTGGACATGCAACAGCACAACGCGATGATCGTTTATTTATAATATCTCAAGGTGCATCCAAGTTTGTCTATTATGTAGGCGGATTTCTTCTTCTCTTTGTTCCCGGCGGAACAAAGACAAAAGGCGGGATGTCTTGGATGCTTTCTAGTTTCTATGATGGTACGAATGGATATGGAGATTTCTATCTTGCTCTTTCTGTTATTTGTCTTTCTACAGCCATCAGCTTTTTCTTACTTTCCACATTCTCTCGTGCTGTTATTAAATTAATTCAAGTAATCAACTACAGATACATTTCTGCTGGAACTTTAGTATTTATTGTTTCTGTTGTTTTCTTTATGGCTAGTTGGGAAGGAATGCTTGTTCTATTTGTCAGCGGATGTATTGGTATGATCCCAGTATTCTACCATTCCCGCAGAATGAATTGTATGGGCGTTTTGCTTATCCCGGTAATTCTTAATATGGCAGGATATGGCTCTGTTGTTGCAGGTTGGTTAGGATTATCTTAAAATATTCAAAAAAACAGATGGTTCATTTGGGCCATCTGTTTTTTTTTATAAAATATATAAAATTATTATCTTGAACTTTTAATTACATTTTTTTAGCTTTTAAAAAAATTTAAGGAAAAATAAGATTTGGCTTGATTTTATGATTGAATTTGAAATAATTTCTTATATATAATTGATCTCAAATCTAAAATCAATTATCCCTTGACTAAATATCAAGGGCTTGTGAAAGGCACATCATGCTCATCACCAAATTTTCCCGTCGCGAAAAAACAAATGAAGATAGCATTCAAGAAATTTTAAGAAATCTTACAAATATTTTAAATACCAAAAAAGGCTTTGGGACTTTTCTTAAAGATTTGGGTATAGGCGATTATAATGCTTATCGATCTCGTGAAGCTATAGTAAATACTATTATCATAGAAATAAAAAAAAATATAGAACTTTATGAACCTAGAGTAAAACTAGTAGATATTCACGAAGTAACAGCTCAAGATTCTTTTCGAATTCGTTTTGAACTACAATGCGAAATTGTTATGAATACTAAACCAATCTTTTTGATCTTTGATTCCATTTTTAATGATCTTACCGTCGAACAATAGAATCTTGTTTTTTAAGTGAGTTCATCATGTTTTCACACGATTTAAGATTACAATTAAAATTGCTCATTGACGAAACACCATTTGAAGCTCCTCCGGCCAATATTAAAGGATTTTCTTTTGAAATGAGCAATTATGGTTTTGATGCAAATGTTGATTTTTGGATAGAAACAGGAGAAGACCTTTTATATTCCTATTTTACAACTTCATCTCTTATGGAAGTAGTTTTTACAGTAGAAAGCTATTATAATCCTCCCGATGTACTTCCGGAACCCATTGTTCTTATAGGAATTGCTTATTGTAAAAAAATGCAGGAAATGCAACTTAAAGATGTTGAAGATACTCCTGTTTGGTTCCGACATTATTTCATTCAATTTGCAGATGTTGCTAGCGTTTTATGGAAACAACATTTTCCTACAGAACTCCATGTAGATAAAACGATGAAAGATGTAATAACATTACACACCACAAGCAAAATCACGGCAGAATATTCCTGGCCAGTTTTAGAAACGCAACATCCAATTTTATTTTTAGGGTTAGGAACACCAGAAAACTATGCTAATATTCCAGAAAAACAAGCAAGTTTCTATGATTTTATTGGTTGGTATCTTCAAAAGAATAATGGAATTTTTTCTTATTATAGTACACTACATAAATATACTTTTTCAGAAGAAAAACAAGATTATGGAGTCGAACAGCCTTTAGATAGAAATGAAGTTGAAAGCTGGGAGTTTCTTTTCCCAGAAGTCCCGCGTTACAAAGTTGTTGTCCAGAATAGCTATACTGAAAGTGCTGAAAAACAAGAAATTGCAAATGAAAAAGAAGTTACAGGAATTCGTAAAGATGTTCTTACTCGTACAGCAATTTCTGATACATTCACAGCATTCAAAACATTGGAAGAAAGTAAATTTAAAATTCGTGGACATGAGATCAATTTGGTATTTAAAGATTACCCCACGGTTACAGTTAAACCAGGATATTTACTCATATTAAGTGAAGGTGATTGGGGAACAATAAATTTTTGTACAGCAAATATATATCGAATTTTCCGCTTGAAGATGAAAGGGGTTTGCCACCAACCTGATCCTCAAATAAATTTTGAAAAAGAGCTAGAAGGTTATGATATAGAAATGACTGCAAATTTAGAATTACAAGATGAATCGTATCCTCGTTACTGGCCATTTAATCCTCCCAAATATCCTGTATATGTAGAAGGAAAAATATTAAGCGAAACAGGATCAGATACAGAAGAAACCTATCAATTTTATCAAGATACTTCGTCTCAAGACATCTATAAAGTACAAGTTCCTCTATGGGAAAATCAAAATGTTATTGTTCCCTACCTTCCTCACTTTTTTTCTGGACATTTTTATTTCCCAGCTTTTAAAAAAGCAAGAGTACTATTAGCTTTTAATTTTCAAGATGCATGGATTGCGGAATTTTTAGATTGGAGAGTTGGTGCTAAACTGCCACTAGATACACAAGGAAATCACATTTTGTTAGGATTAGAAGCAGAAAATCAAACCTCTATTAACCATATTTATCAAGATAATAAACCCATTTTTAATATTCATAGAAAACTAAAAAAAGATACCGAAATGATCCAACTTAAAGAAGGCTGCATGATTTTAGAAACTAAAGAGGAAACTTAACATGGCACTTGTTTGTCGCATCGAATTAAACAAAGAAAGCGGTATTACAATTACTGTTGACAATGCAGATAGCTCTATTACCCAAACTATTGTAATGGATGGCACATCTATTATTACTACTTGCAAAGGTTCATCAAACACCAGCACAATCACACAAAAAACAGATAGTATTGTCATAAAATGCAAAGATTTTACAGTTGATGCAGAAACAATTACTTGTAAATCTTCTCAAGCAACAACACATAAAAGTGGCTCAACTTTTGATGTTTCTAGTACTCAAGATATGACATTGAAGAGCAGCGCAAATTTAACTGGAAAAGCGACTTCGGCGGCTGAAATTTCAGGAGCATCAACTACAGTAAAAGCAACGACAACAAACTTAACTTTATCTGGAACTGTAAAAGCAGAAATGAAAGGCCCAATGATTGATATTCAAGCGGATGGATCGTTAACTGCCAAAAGCAGTGGAATAACTTCTGTAGAAGGACAACTTACCAATATTAAAGGTTCTCTCGTAAAAATTGGGGCATAGAATTATGCAAACAAATGATTCTTTATATAACGAATTTTTAGAAGAGCTTAATGCACTTGAAAAATTTCGCATGTCTTATTCGGGAACGCATTCGTGTCAACTTTTAGGACGCGATGATCCTGATGTAAAAAGATTGATTGAAGCAATTGCTTTTTTTAATGCACGCACTCGATCCTTAGCTTTAGAAAGTATCCTTAACACAAGAAGAAGAATGTTTGAACAATTTTTTTCTTTTTTATTATCACCATTGCCAACAATGGCTATTTTACAAGCAGATTGCAGTGGACATTTTACCGAGCCATTTATACTTCCTAAACATTCTGAAATTCTTGTTAAAGCTGCTCAAGATAGTGAAATTTTTTTCCGAACTCTTTTTGATTTAAAAGTTTTACCAATTTCACTTAAAAAAGCGGAATTAGTTTTAGGAACTCAACAAAATTTTCGTATTCTATTGAATTTTTATACACCCTATCCAAGAAATGATTCTATTGGTATGTTAAGTTTATACCTTAATTATCTGAATGATTATGATGCCTCTTTAAAATTTTTATATGCTTTTAAAAAACACTTTAAAAAGTGCTGGGTATCTTTTGAAGAAAAAATCACAGAATATTCTCAAGGAAAACCTTGTGAAATTTCTTTTGGTGCTTTAAAAGACGTTACAAGTACTACGAATGCTGATATATCTCATCCCTTAGAAAAAGTCAGAACATTTTTTCATTTCCCACAACAAGAGTTGTATATAAATATTAATGTTCCAGAGCAACCAAGAAATTGGAAGCAATTTACTATTGTTATAGATTTAGATTCCAAATGGCCAAAAACTTTTAATATTCATCGTGATATTTTCCAGCTTTTTACAGTTCCTATTATGAATATTAAGCAAAGTATGGCACAACCTTTTCTATCTGAAGGTACTCAAGATATATATCCTGTTCGTTATCCTGATCCTAAAAAACAGTTTGCCGTACATTCTATATTAGGAGTATATAGAATAGAAAAACAAGGGCTTATTCCTTTACGTCCAGGAATTTTAGTAGGCGGAAATGGTTCGTACGAAATAGAATATTCTCGCTCTATTGGAATTACGAATATCGTTCTTAATTTACCAGAATCTTTTGTTGAACCACAAAAAATAGCAATTGAAGCATTGTGGATACAACCATCCTTATCTGAAAAACTATCTCAAATTGTTCGTATATTACCTACAAATAGAAAAGTTGAAGGGCTTTCTTGGGACATTTTAGGTAAAATTCGTTTACATCAAGAGAATCCATTAAAAGATGATGCTGAAGGGCTATTACAATTTTTATCTTTGCAAAAAAAATCTATTTTTGATTTACAAGAAATTCTCTTTTTATTGAAATCTCTAGGATGTTTATACAACAATCGTTTCCAAGAAATTTCTTCCTTCTTACAAGATGTTCAAGTAAATATTATCCCCCAAAGCAAAAAAATTGGAGGAATTAAATACGTCTATCATATTACTTTCAAAGAATTTGAACTTAGCTATCGTCCCTTTGTTGAGCTATTTCTAAAACATACTCTTATATTATTACAAACATGCAGTGCAGATTCTACAGTTGCTTTAAAAGTACGACTTAGCACTCAAGAAGTTCTCGATTTTGAATAGAAATTAATAAATATACTTTTTAAATTATGGCGATAAAATTTAAAGTAAAAGTTTATATAGGAGATCGGAATGAAGGATCAAATCTGGCCGGCAATTTATGAGATATTCTGCGAAGTTGACAAACTTGTTGATAAATCGCGAGGAATATTTTCAGTAAAAGATAATGTTGAAAAAAGAGGGATGCAAGTATTAAAAAGAGGCATTCAAAATGAAGACATTATTCCTTTACGGGCAGAAATACGTAATAAATTAAACTTTTTAAAAGCCAAAATGGCAGAAAATCTTAATGATAGAGAAGCTTATTTAGTAATATTTCCTATCGTAATTTATTTTGATGAAATGGTTCAATCAAAAATTTTTGAATCGCAACATATTGTTTGGCCTCCACTTCAAAAAGAGTTATTTCAAATTGACAATGGTGGAGAAGTCTTTTATGAAACAATTGATGATATTTTAAGAAAGCCTGAAACAATTCCTTTAGTATATCAAGTATTTTATTTCTGCCTTTCCGATGGTTTTCGCGGCCAACATAGCGAAAACGTTAGCAAAATTGAAGAATATAAAAATAAACTGCGCGCAAAAATTCCTCTTGCTAAAATTGAAAACCAGGAAAAAGTAGAAGAAGTCCCGGATCTAATGCGTTCTGAAAATTTTCCTTTCTGGTCCTATATTGCTACCGTAGTTTTATTGGGTGCGATATATGCTCTCTTATGTGTCTTTGCAGTCATTTAAAGGGATTTAAATGAATGATTTTGATTATTTTTTTGACCCGGAGCGTTTAAAAAAATTGTGGGGAAAATATAAAAATGAACCGGATCAAAATTCCCCAATGTCACTTTCTGTAACTTTGCAAACTTTTGAACAGTTAGAAAAAATGATCTACTCTGAGATAGGAGGAAAATCACAAATTTTGAATCGCTTTTTAGAAGAAGCCAAAAGTATTCTTAAAAGTGAAGAAAATCAAGATTTACCTAAATCAGAGCTACTAAAAAACCGAGAAAAACTAAAAGAAATTTTAGTTCAAATTGAAGAATTATTAGATATTTTTTTATTAGCAAAATAAAGAAACTTTTGGCGGAAAACTGTTATGTTAATAGAACGATTTAATCTAAAATCCCAAGATGCAATTGAAAGAGCATGTCGCTTAGCCGTAAAAAAAGGCCATGCTTTTGTTACGCCCATTCATCTTTTCTGGGGACTTTTAGACCAATCCGAAAGTCTTGCTAAAAAATATTTTTCTTTAGCAAATATTAAAATAGATACAATACAGATTCCATTAGACAAACGACTTGCTAACACAACCAAAGCCTCTGAAGGAAAACAAGAAACACCTATCAATCGCGAATTAGAAAAAATTTTTATTGAAGCTGATACGACAGCAAATCAAGCTGGTGAAAAATACATAGGAATTAGCCATCTTCTTATTAGTCTTCTTGATACACCAGCAATTCTTGATATATTGAAAGATGCTGGAGTCAATGCAGAAACCATTCAAAAAATTTTATCAAATATTCGCGCTGGTAAATTAAAAATCTCAGAAAATACTAGTGGAGAATCTGTATTAGCTAAATATACAACAGACTTAAACAAGCGAGCCCTTGATGGAAAAATTGATCCCGTAGTAGGACGTGATGCTGAAATACGACAAATTATTCAAGTGCTATCACGCCGTCTAAAGAATAATCCCATCTTAATAGGCGAACCTGGCGTAGGCAAAACTGCTGTTGTGGAAGGACTGGCCCAAAAAATAATCCGCAATGAGGTTCCAGATAATTTGCAATCGGCAGTTGTTCTTAGTCTGGATCTCGGTGCTATGGTTGCCGGAACAAAATATCGCGGAGAATTTGAAGAACGTTTTAAAGCAGTGTTAAAAGAAATTAACGAAGCTGAAAATATTATTTTGTTTATCGATGAACTTCATATAATTATTGGTGCTGGTGGAGCAGAAGGAGCAATGGATGCTTCAAATCTTCTTAAGCCAGCTTTATCTCGTGGAGAAATTCGCTGCATTGGAGCAACAACACTAAGCGAATATCGTAAACGGATTGAAAAAGACGCCGCATTAACACGTCGCTTTCAAAAAGTTATGGTAGAAGAACCAAGTGTTGAACTTACCATTTCTATGCTTCGAGGACTCAAGGAAAAATATGAAGTACATCATGGTGTACGAATTCTTGATGAAGCAATTACCTCAGCAGTAAAATTTTCCCAACGATATATTACAGATCGCTTTTTGCCTGATAAGGCTATAGATATTTTAGACGAAACAGCCGCAAATATTCATTTGGATGTCGCTTCAAAACCAGAAGAAATTGAAAAAATAGACCGGCAAATTATCCAGATGGAAATTGAAATTAAAGCCATTGAAAAAGAAACAAAGCCCGAACTTAAAGAACGATTGGTTTTCTTAAAGCAAGAAATTGAAAACTTCAAACAAAAAAGCCGGCAACTTACAGAAGTATGGCAAAAGGAAAAAAAAGCTATCTATGGCTTACGTCAAGCAAAAGAAGAATTGGAAGCTGCTAGATTAGAAATGGAACAAAAAATACGTGAAGAAAATTTTGCTCGGGTTGCTGAATTGCAATATAAAATTATTCCTGATCGAGAGAAATCACTTGCCCAATATCAAGAAATCAATCCTTCTGCCACACAATTTTTAAGAGAAGCCGTTGGAGAAACCGATATTGCCGCTACCATATCACGCTGGACAGGGATCCCTGTTAGCAAAATGCTGCAATCCGAACGAACAAAACTTATGGAAATGGAAAACTGGCTACGGCAAAGAGTTGTAGGACAAGAAGAAGCTCTGACTGCAGTGTCAAAAGCTATCCGTAGATCTCGAGCAGGCTTGCAAGATCCATCACGACCTATTGCCAGCTTTCTTATGCTAGGCCCAACAGGAGTTGGCAAAACAGAATTGACTAAAGCTCTGGCAGAATTCATGTTTAACGATGAAAAAGCAATGCTTCGTATCGATATGAGCGAATATATGGAAAAGCATACAGTAGCTAAGTTAATTGGAGCACCTCCGGGATATGTAGGATATGAAGAAGGAGGTCTTTTAACCGACTACATTCGAAGAAAACCATACACAGTAATACTTTTTGATGAAGTCGAAAAAGCTCATCCGGATGTTTTTAATCTGCTTTTGCAGGTTCTTGATGATGGACGTTTGACGGACAGTCAAAATCGCATAACAAATTTTTCCAACTCAATTATTATCCTTACTTCTAATCTTGGCGCAAACGCAATTATTGAAGATTTTACAACTGAACAAGAATATCAGGCAATGAAAGATACTGTAATGCAAGCTGTACGCCAACACTTCCGGCCAGAATTTTTAAACCGTCTGGATGAAATAATCATTTTCCATCGTCTCACTTTTGAAAATATGAAACCTATTGTTCAAATCCAGCTAAAAAGACTGCAAAAATTATTGCAGGATAAAAAAATTACTTTGGAAATGAAAGAAGAGGCTTTGGATTGGTTAGCAAAAGAAGGTTTTGAACCTGCGTATGGAGCAAGACCATTAAAACGCACTATACAAAAATATTTGAGAGATATGCTGTCAGAAGAAATTTTGCAGGAAAAGATCAAAGATGGCGAACAAATAACAATTGGAATACACGATGGAAAAATCGCTATAGTTTCTCCATTACATTCTTAAAATTTAAAATGAATTCTCTTCTATAAGTTTTATAAAAATAATCAAGAGATGAACTTTTTTGAAAGAAAAACAATGCTTAATATCCTCAAAAAAATTCTTTCTTTTTCTTGGGTAAAAAAACGCCTCTCTCCTAAAAAAATACTTATTATTCTAACAGGAGTAGGTGCGATTATATTGCTAGTAAAATGGTATAAAAAACGAAAAGAAGCACAAGCTCAAGAAAAGCAAGAAGTCAAAAAAATTACCTCTTCTTCTTTAGTCAATATTTGGCGTGAATTTATCCGACGTATTCCAAGAGAATACCGTCATGCAATTCCTTTATATCAGCCATTTGTTGTTTTGGGAGAAGCTGGTAGCGGAAAAAGTCTGTTGATTGAAAAATATACTGACTGGAAAGGTCAATCTTACCAATTTTATCCAAGCTATACCGAAGACTCTCAAATGCAAATTTATCTAGGGTCACAAGTACTAGTACAAGAAATCCCAGCAGATATTCTAAACGATACATCTCGTGAAGCTAGAGTGGCTTTAGTAAATCTCTGGAATTCAAGTTTTCATAAACGAGATCCAATAATTGTTGTAACACTTAAAGCAGATAATTTAGCAACTATGACTCCCGATGCATTGCGGAGACAGTCTAAAATGCTTCGTGGAAAAATAAATATTATTTCTCAAATGTATAAGAACCGTATTCCCGTAAAAATTGTTCTAACTCATATTGATCGTATTGAAGGTTTCCAAGAATTTGCAAGATTTTTACAAGCAAATGATATTCCCTTGAAAATAAATCTCAATCAATTATCTTTAGAAAATGATCTCAAGAAATGCCTGGAAAATTATGAGATACATTTGCCCCTAGCTTTGACAACAATGAACTCTTTGGAATATAAATATTTGATCAAATTTTTGCAACAAATTCCAGAAACTTTTTCAGCTACTGCACTCTTTTTGCAAAGTCTTACAGAAAAAGATCCCTTAGCTCCTAGCGTATCTTTAGATGAACTATATTTAGAATCCAACACAAATAAAGAAAAACTTGCTAATCCATTTGCAACTTCATGGCCTCAAGAAATATTATCAAGTTTAGACAGCGCATCATTCCGACATCGTGTCATTCGAATTAGTCTTTTAATTTTAGGAACAGCATTACTTATCTTTGCATATTTGTATGAACGAAATCATTGGGATAAAGCCCAAAAAAATTTGGCTGTTCTATTTCAAGCTCCTACTTATAGCCTTTGCGAATCCTCAAATCAAGAGATTAGCAATTTATCAAACAAAGAAACCTGCAATTATTTAAGAATATTCCATAATCCTTTTGCTCAAAATTATCAACAACGTTTAGAAAAACAATATATTCTTGGTGTGAGAAATTTCTATGTTGTGGAATGGAATAAAGCCCAAGCAATTGTTGAAAAATTTTCCAAAGAACCTTCGAATGAGCTTTACAATAAAGCTCGTCCTATGATAGAAGAATTAGTCAACATAAATAAAGTTAAATTTTTAGCACCATCTTTAAAAGACTTTTCAGAAAGTTATGAAAAATCGATTAAAGAACAATTTGTTGCTGCTATTAGAAATTTTTATCTAATTCCTTTATTACAAAAATGCGCACTTTCTTCCAATGCCCATGAAAAAACACTGTATCTTTTATCTGTGATATATGCTTCAAAAGAAAACGAACTTGGAAAACAAACATTGGGAAATATTGCTCAATGGTCAAAAAATTTGGATATCCCAGAGAAAGTTATTCAGGATTACGTTATGTACACAGAAGTTCCCTGGAATGAGCCTGTTCCTTTGATTGAACTTCCCAGTACCAAAAAAGATTTTGATGCTGCAGATAATCCTGAACCCTGGATTACTTACTTTATTGAAATCAACAATATTTTGCAACGTCCTTACATTACATCAGAATATCTGGAAAAGATTAAGCAAGAAGGAAAACCTCTAGTAGAGGTAATCTACTATGTTGGACAATATTCTTTAGCACAAACTCTTTTTGATACACTCGAACGAGAAACACGCTTAAATGTTCGTAAAGTTTATAAACCCTTAGCTATGACCAAATGGATCAGCAAAAATAACGAAATGTTGAAAATTTTGTTTCAATTTATTAACGAAGCATCTTTAGCTATTCCTTCAGTAGAAAAATATTCAAATTTGCCACAATTTATTGTAAATTTAAAAACCTTTACAAGTTTAGAAGCTCCCCAAAAAATACTTGAATTTGATCTAGAAGGAAAGAGATTTCAATTTTCAGCTGAAAAATGGCACAACTTAATTCAGAATAGCAAGATTATAAAATTAAGCGATATGTTCATGCAATATAACCAGGAACGAAAAGATGTTATACTTTTTAGTGGAAGAAATATCTATGAAAGCATCTTTTTTAATCGTTATAACGATGGAATAAACTTATTCATTGGGCAAAAAGAAATTCCTGGGAAGTATACACGTGAAGCTTATGAACGAGAAGTTAAAATTGTATTGCAAGAATTTGACGAGGTGATAAAATCTTTACCTCTGCCAAGAAATAAAAAGAATGAGCTGACAAATTTTATCTTTGAAAGAGCAAAACACTATGCTTTTTCTTACTATAAAAGCTATGAAGATTATTACAATACCTTTGATATTCAGGTAGAATCTGTTATTTCTTTAGAAATCATACTTACTCAAATGCAATTACCTTCTTCTCCATTTATGGATTTTTTACGCACGATTACAGAAAATACTGCACTTGAAACAGGAAACTGTCCCTATTTAATACCTTTAAAAGAGCACCTTGCTGCTTTTAAACCCATACATCAACTTATCAATAATCCTGAAAATAATGAATTGCAAACATATAAAATTATTTTACAAGGAATTAAAGAACAATTGCATAATATTCCCAAAAACAAAAAAGATGACAAAAAAAAGAAAGATGGCAAAGACTCCGGAGAAGCAGAATTTGAGGAATTTGCCGCTGTTCTTTCTCCTGTAGGACGTTTAACACTTTTTATTCTTTTGCAGGAAAAAGATTCTTATTTATCCATCACACAAGATTGGTTGAGGAATGTTAAAATTAGAGGAGAATGGCAGAAACCATTTTTAGCTCCTATTGCACAACTCTATGATTTGGGAATTTTAGACATGGAATATGCTTTGAAAAAAAATTGGGAAACCAAGGTGTATTCTATATTAGCTCCATTAGTAAATAAGTTCCCATTTAATACAAAATCACAACGAGATGTTTCTCCTATTGATTTTGAAACCGCTCTCCATCCTAATAGTGGAACATTTTGGAAAACATTCCAACAATTTATCGCGCCAGCTTGCATAAAACAAGATGGTCTTTGGAAACTTCGTGAATCTCTTAGAAAGCCTATTGAAGCACCCAAAAATATGTTTGAAACAGTAAACTTTATGCAAACACTTTCACAAACATTATGGGATGAAGATGGAAACCCAAGACCTTTAAAACTAGAAGTTCAGGCAACGCCATTGCCATTACCTTCTTATGATAAATCACGTTATGCTACTTTATCATCTCTTACAGTTGGCAAAACTGCATGTTTTAATTTTAATCAGCAACCTAGTTGGAAACAATTTCCTGTCTCATGGTGGAAACAAGAAACTTCAAAAGTTGCTTTAGAATATACTGTTCCCGCAAATGGCCAAAAATATGAATATTCTATTGTAATCAATGACTCCCTCTGGTCATTTTTTAAACTTTTGCAAAAATCTAAAATGGTAGAGCAAGATATTTATACATGGTATTTACCAGAAAACGCTTCAGATTATACAAGCTCTAAAGTTAAATTTAGTTTTTCAGAAAATCCTTGGAGATTATTCCAACTATCAACTGCTCTAAAAGCCATTCCAGAAGAAGATATTCCAGTAGAAAATCTCACACCAAAAGAAAATATTTCCGAAGAAGCCATTTCCGAAGAAAATTTCTCAGAAATCCCGGCTGCAAGCATACCAACTCTTCCTAATGGTTCTGTAAAAAAGGAATAAACAATGGTCTATCAAAACAATGTTTTGCTTTCTATCACTATCTTACTTTTTCTCTCTTGCATCTTTTCAGGCTGTAGCATTTTTAAATCCGATCAGATTGATATAGTTGTTCAATCTTCAGAATATTGTAATGGCGGACGTCCGTTTTATATGCTTGTAAGAATGATCGATCAAAAATCTTACATCACAGAAAGCTATCAAGAAGTTGCCGAAAAAGTATTCCAAGACAATGAACAAAGTGTTATTAAAACTGAATCCATCTATCCTGGAAAAGAAAAAAAAGTCTATCTTGATATGCAAGACAAATCTCCCATGGCAATCTACTTCCTCTTTACCGAACCCACCGAACGCTGGAAAAAATTCTTTGCACTACCATTACCTAAAACAATGAAATTCGAAATCGAAGGAAACGGGATTAAAGATTAAAAAAGAAAAAATCGTACTTGTCTTTGTGATAAGTACGATTTTTTTA
>CAZPDM010000058.1:0-25397 GCA_964585305.1 uncultured Planctomycetota bacterium
ATTCTCATTTGTTTTGCAAATATGATATAAGCTTTCATACCTTAAAAATTCTTGGCTATGCAAGCATAGCGGTTTTCTTGGCAAAATATTATAACTCCACCCCTAAAAAAGGCTGGGTTTTCCACCATGAATATTTTATGAATGGACAAAATTTTTTGGACTAAAAAATATGCCAACTATGAGGAATTGAAGTATAAACGACAGGTTAATTTCTATCATGCACTACATCATGGACGAGTTTACTTAGCTAAAGTTAGTACTGAGATAGGAATGTATAATAGTCCAAATACTTTTGACAACTTACTTATTGGTCTGTCAACTAAGTCTTTTGACATCCAACTGTGAGGAATTGAGCCGCCGCTGCAAATTTTCTTTCGTTAAAGCCATCATTTATAAGCGGCGGGTTAATTCCTACCATGCACTGACGTACATGGACTAGTGCATTAGGATAAGGAAAATATGTCCAGCAATTTAGTTGACAAACCACTTATTTTATAAAGGAAAGTGCATTTTTTTTAAATGCACGTATATTAAAATTTATGAAAATTGGAATTTTTGGTCTTCCAGAATCTGGGAAAACAACTGTTTTTCAAGCCCTTTCTGGGTTAAAAGTAGAAACTAATCAAAAAACTAGTGAAAATCGTGCAATTGTAAAAGTTCCAGATGCAAGATTGGAACAATTAAACAGTTTCTACAATCCTAAGAAAAAAGTCTATACTAATATTGAATATGTTGACATCAATGCAGGTGCAAACAAAGGGCCTGCTAGTAAGGGACTATGTGATACAATACTTGGAACTTTGCGTACAATGGATGCAATTGCTTTAGTAGTAAGAGCTTTTATTTCGCAAGAAGTTGCTCATATTAGCGGCAATATAGACTATATGAGAGACATCCAAGAAATGGTTGCAGATCTAATAATATCTGATTTTGCAATTGTTGAAAAAAATTTAGATAAAGTAGAGAGAAGTCTTAAAGCTGACAAAAAGCAAGATTTATTATTAAAAAAACAAGTATTATTAAAATGTAAAGAATCCTTGGAAAAAGAAATACCACTTCGTTGCCTTTCCTTTACTGCTAGCGAACAAGAATTGATAAATAGCTATCAATTTATTACACAAAAACCTCTTATGATCATCATCAATACTGGAGAAGGCCAAGATGCTAATAAAATGCTAATGCAAGCAGAAGGATTGTTTAAAAATATTCCTTCTACTCTTGTAACAGCAATTTGTGGTAAATTAGAACAAGAAATTTCTTGCTTACCTGTTGATGAACAAAAAGAATTTTTAAAAGAGTTGGGAATTCCAGAACCAGCTTTAAATCGCTTTATTTCAGAATCTTTCCGTCTTTTAGGTTTAATTGTTTTTTTCACAGTTGGAGAAGATGAAGTACGTGCTTGGACACTAGCAAAAGACAGTAAAGTTCTTAAAGCTGCTGGCACTATTCACTCTGACTTAGAACGTGGTTTTATACGCGCAGAAGTTTTTTCCTATCAAGATTTACTTGCAGTAAATGGTGTAGAAAGTAAACTTAAAGATGTAGGAAAATTACGACTTGAAGGGCGAGATTATATTGTGCAAGATGGAGATATTTTAACAATACGTTTTAACGTAAAAAAATAAGATTATCTAACATTATTTAGTGGTAGTTTATATATGCTCTATCGAATATTTGCCCAATTTATTTTTGTTTTTTCTACATTTTTTTATGCTTTTTTGATTATTTTAGTCGCTCCCTTACGCCGCCCTCAACTTATAGATAAAATCTTATCATTTTGGGGCCACGGAACGATGTGCCTTCATCGTATTACTGTTGTAAAAAAAACAGGAGAAGTTCCTCTCAAAGGACCGTATATTTGCATGGCAAATCATCAAAGTAATCTTGATGCTCCTTTACTTTTAGGATATGCATCTTCTTCTTTGCGTTTTGTCAGCAAAATAGAGCTAGCCTTTTTGCCAATTTATGGACTTGCCTCGTATTTAGCAGGAAATATTCATGTTAATCGTAAAGATAGAAATCAAGCAATTTCTGCTTTAAACGGAGCTGTTCAAAAAATAAAAAATGGAAAAACTATTCTTGTTTTTCCAGAAGGAACGCGTGCCCAGCAATCTCAATTGATTAAGGAAAACAGTGACGCAAGAGAATTAGACGAAATCAATCTGCTTCCCTTTAAAAAAGGCGGCTTTATGATTGCGATTGCAGCACAAGTTCCTATTATTCCTATTGGAATTGCTGGAACAGGGAAGTGCTGGCCAAAGAAAAGTTTTTTAGCAAAAAGCGGTAAAATTAGTTTATGTATTGGAGAACCTATCTCTACAATAGGGTTGACGGCTGAAAATAGAGATGAACTTATTGAAAAAGTACAGCAATCTATAGTTTCCTTGTGTACTCAAGCAAATTTCATCATTAAGTAGGAATGGATTTAACCCATTAAAAAAGATACTTATTTTTTGATAAAATTTCTAAAAAATCTTGATTTGGAAAGATTTTTATCTTGTGTTAGAGAACATTGTATTATATAAATAATTCATAAATAATAAATTACAGTTTTTTAAAACATAGATAAAATTTTTGATGAATCCTTTAAAATTCTCAAATTTTTGATTTGACAAAACAAGGAAAATTTTCTATCATAATGAAGCCCATTTTGGCTGGAAAATAGTTCAGAAAAAAAATGATATTTTTAACTCAGGAAATTTATCAAAGGCAAATTTTGCCTACTGAGATTTTAATAAAAAATGCTTTACGAAATATTAAGCATTTTTTAAGTTTAATAACATACGCATTCATAAGCAGATATGAAAAACAAAAGGAGTTTTTTGAATGCCAACGACCAACCAACTAATTAAAAAGCCGAGACGACCTGTTCCCAATCGTAGTAAATCTCCCGTTTTGGAAAAATGTCCTCAGAAAAAGGGCGTATGCCTACAAGTAAAAACTATGACACCAAAGAAACCGAACTCTGCATTGCGTAAAATCGCTCGCGTTCGTCTTTCTAATGGCAAAGAAGTTACCGCTTATATTCCTGGCATTGGCCATAATTTACAAGAACATCATATAGTTCTTATTCGCGGCGGTCGCGTTCATGATTTGCCTGGTGTACGTTATCACATCATTCGTGGAACATTAGATGCTACTGGAGTTGCAGATCGTAAACGCAGTCGTTCCAAATATGGTGTAAAACGACCAAAAGAATCTGCTCCAACAGCAAAAAAATAATTTAGACCAGCCATAGTGGTAAAAAATCTCAAAGGGTTCTTATTTTTTTGAATAAATTTGAATTAAATAATAAATAGGAATTTGTAACCAAAATACTTTGAGACATGTCTAAAAAATAGTTTAAGTTTAATTAACTTTCGGAAAAGTGAATTTCTTTACGCATTCTAAGAAACGTAAGAAATTCACTGAATCCTATGAGGATTTGTGAATGGCAAAAAAATTTAAATCTACTCGTACCTTTTTGCAACCAGACCCATTATATCGGGACAAACTGGTAAGTCAATTTATCAATTGTATTATGTGGGAAGGCAAGAAAAGCATAGCCCAACGTATTTTTTACGATTCTCTCCAAATTTTGCGTAAAGAATTTGCTAAAGAATTTATCAACCCAGAAATCAAGCCAGAAGCAAAAACTGAAGGTAAACCAGAAGTAAAAGTTGAAGGCAAACCAGAAGCTAAAAAAGAAGATAACAAAGCAACTGCTTCTCGCGACGAACAATATGAACTCAAAGTTTTCAAAACAGCCATTAACAATGTAAAACCCTTAATTGAAGTTCGTTCTCGCCGTGTTGGTGGTGCTACTTACCAAGTTCCTATGGAAGTCGAAAAGAAACGCCAAACAACCTTAGCACTCCGCTGGATTCTTGAAGCTGCTCGCGGCCGTAAAGGCCAACCTATGGCAAAAAAACTAGCGGCAGAATTTAGTGATGCCTATAAAAAACAAGGCAAAGCTATTACTCAACGCGAAAATACCCATAAAATGGCCGAAGCAAATAAAGCATTTGCACATTTTGCTTGGTAAGTTTTTTTGCAATTTTTCACCATCCCCTTTATAATTCAATTTATAGAGGGGTTGTTTTATTGAAAGGTCGTTTGATGGTTAATAAAGAAAAAATCCGCAATATTGGTATCATTGCCCATATTGATGCTGGAAAAACAACAACATCTGAGCGAATTATCTACTATACTGGTAGAGAATATAAAATGGGAAATGTGGATGATGGCAATACTGTTTTGGATTACTTAGAAGAAGAGCGAAATCGTGGAATAACAATCACAAGTGCTGCAACAACTTGTATCTGGAAAGATCATAGCATAAATCTCATTGACACTCCGGGGCATGTAGATTTTACAGCAGAAGTCGAACGCAGTTTGCGAGTATTAGATGGGGCTGTTGGGATTTTTTGTGCAGTAGGTGGTGTAGAGGCACAATCAGAAACGGTATGGAAACAAGCAGATCGCTACCATGTTCCAAGATTAGCATTTATCAATAAAATGGATAGGGTTGGTGCTAGTTTTGAAAATGTAATGAGTGCAATGAGAAAACGTTTAAAAGCTAATCCTATTGTAATTACAATGCCTTGGGGAGAAGAAAGCCAATTTAAAGGAGTTATCCATATTCTCAAAAATAAGGCATATACATTTACAGAAGAATCTCTTGGAAAAGAAATTGTAGAATTTCCTGTGCCAGAAGAATTTCAGGATCAACAACAAGAATATTATGAACAATTGATCAATGCACTTGCTGATTTTGATGACTCGATTATTGAAAAATTTTCCAATAATACCTTGAGTTATGACGATCTTCAAATTGCGATTCGAAAAGCAACTATTTCTGGAAAAGTTGTGCCTACCTTAGCCGGAGCATCTTTCCGTTATAAAGGTGTACAATTTTTACTTGATGCCATTACAGATTATTTACCATCTCCAATAGATATGCCGCCAATTATTGGAACAAATCCCAAAAATAAACAAGATGTTAAATTATCTTATGATGATTCAAGTTTATGTGCCCTGGCTTTTAAAACAATTTTTGATAAGCATGGAGATTTAACATATATTCGTATTTATTCTGGAAAAATAAACGAAGGCAATCAAATTTATAATGCTAATCGTGATAAAGTAGAAAGAATAAATCGGTTGTATCATGTTCATGCAAATGAAAGAATCAGTTGTAGTGAAGCAGAAGCTGGAGAAATAGTTGGCATTGTTGGATTTAAAGAAACTTATACAGGTGATACACTTTGCCGAAAAGAAAAACCTGTTATTTTAGGAAAAATGAAATTTCCAGATACTGTTGTAGATAAAGCAATCGAACCAAGAACACTAGCAGATAAAGACCATTTAGAAGAAGTTTTAAAAATTTTAAGCAAAGACGATCCAACTTTTCGTTATCGAGAAAATAAGGAACAAGGACAACTAGTTATTTCCGGGATGGGAGAACTTCATCTTGAAATTATTTGCAACCGTATTTTAAAAGAACATAAGGTAGCTGTAAATATTGGAAAACCAAGAGTTTCCTATCTTGAAACTATCATACGATCTGCAGAAGCAGAGTATGTATTCCAAAAACAGTTTGATAACCGAGAACAATTTGCTGGCGTTAAAATAAAAATAGAACCTTGCAATGAAAGCTCATTTAAAATCGTCAGTTTAATTAACAAAGATAAATATTTTGATAAATTTCAAGCGGCTATTGAAGAAGGAATTCGTAATGCAACAAGTTGCGGAGAATTAGCAGGTTATCGTATTATAAATATTCAAGCAACAATTCTTGAAGTTCAAACTCATCCTGTGAATTCTACTGAAAACGCATTCTCTGCGGCAGCATATCAAGCTACAAAAGATGCTATCAGTAAAGCAGGAAGTGCATTATTAGAGCCTATCATGCGCTTTCAAATTCAAACCCCACATCCTTATGTTGGAGAAATTATTAACAATTTGAATGCCCGTCGTGCTGAAATTTCAGAAATAGAACATCAAGGAGATATCCAAATTATTACTGGAAATGTACCAATAGCTGAAATGTTTGGATATGCAAATAACCTTCGTGCGCTTACTCAAGGACATGGAAGTTTTACAATGGAGCCTTTGCATTATGGAATCGTTCCAGAAGATATTCAACATAAGATTTTAGGGATGTAAAAACTAAGAAAATTTGCGCGGAACTCCAGCGCAAATTTTTTCTTATAAAAAATATAAATGAATTTTGCGTTTCTAATCTTTAGAAAGATGCCAATATGTCAAGCAACGAAAAAAAAATTTTAAAAATAAAAAAAATTGTTTTTTTTTCTAAAAAACTCCTAATATTACTAATTTTTAGTATAATACTAACTGTTGCTATTGGACAGAATAATAATGAAATTGATTTAAAGGCAGCTAAAGAAAAAGCAAAATGGGCATTTGAAGCTGGTGAAACTCACGATATAACTGCTATAGAAAATTTATGCAATGCCACATTAGACGCTTCTTGGATGGTACGATGCGCAGCGATCAATGCTTTAGCTAAGTTTTCTGATATAGAAAAAAATATTAGCAACAATACTACCATCAATACAAATAACCAAAATTATATTATTGGACAAACTATTTTACGACGGTTATTTGATGAACATCATTCTGTTCGTATTAGTGCGGCAAGACAAATCAGTAAATTTCCTAGTGTAATGCCTATAGCCTTACTCGTTTTACAAAGGATTTTAGAAAGTCCTACAGAAATAGATTCTGTAAAAGTTGCCGCAGCAGAATCATTGGGAAACTTTGGAGATCCTTCTTCTCTTATTGTGTTTCAAAAAGTTTGGTTAAAATTAGTTGGGAAACCAAATGCTGGGGTAACTCAAGCAATAGAAGCCTCTTTACAAAAAATTGCAATATATTATAGCCAGACACTATTAGAAATACTGAATACCCCTCAACAACCAATACAATGGCGACAACAAATTATTTTGACATTTGGTCGGTTGCAATTTCTTCTAAAAGAAAAAGACGAACGTTTTTCTAGTTTTCAAAAAAATATAACGCCACTTAAAAATATTTTATTAAATATTATTCAAGAGAAAAAACACAACACAACAATCCTATCGTCAGAAATAGAAGAATTTAGAGCAAATGCTTTAATGCTATATATAGATATAGCACAAATTCAAGCAGTTCCTATTTTGCAAATATATTTAAACGACTCGGATATATTGGTGCAACAAATCGCTATTTTAGGAATCGGGAAATTACAACATGCTGAATCTCTTCCAGAAATTTTTACAAAAATATATTCCCCCCACCTTAAAATAGTAGAAAGCTCTCTTTGGACAATTTCACAATTTCCAAAAGAAACTATCCTGCCATATATTATTAAATCATTGCAAGATAAATCTAAACCACAAAAAGCGATTATACGCTTAGTTGCCCATTTTCAAATGATAGAAGCCCTTCCTTATTTGCTTACTTTTTATTATCAAAATAAAGAATTACAACCTAGCATTGTTGATACATTTGAAATCTTGCAACATAAACTTAATGCTCAAGATTCTCAATCTAAAATAATTCTAGATATAATAAAAAAATATAACGAAGAACATCCAAAATAACCAGTCATAACAGCCAGCAATTCAAATTAACGGAGAAGATGTATGCAAAAGTTTAAAAAAAATATACAAATACATTTATATTTATTTTTGTATATTTTAAGAAAATTTTTTTTGCTAATATTAATTTTATATGTTGGATGCAGCATACATCATAAAAGAAATAATCCCGACCAAAATGAAGAATTTGTTATATTTCCAGCTACACATAATTCTGATCTTGATCCTATTATTGAACAACTGGCATCACCTAAATTTTTTGAGTATACACAAGCCGCTCGAAAACTGATTGAAAAAGGTCCTGATATTCTCCCATATTTATCCCAAAAATTTGACACAATGAGAGAATCTGATAATACTTTAATTCCAGTATGCCAGATGATTGCAGAAATCATTATTCAAGAACAAAGTGATGGTTGGCTTCTAGAACGTTGGAAAATTTGCCCTTATCCTAAATTAAGAGAATTATATGTACAAGAAATTACTCGCAGAAATTCCACAATAAAAAATATAGAAGAATAATAAATGAATAGACAAAAGTTTTTGGACTAAAAAATATGCCAACTATGTGTTTGAATTTCAACTGTGAGGAATTGAACCCGCCGCTGCAAATTTTTTTTCATTAAAGCTTGCTATCTATAAACGGCGGGTTAATTTCTACCATGCACTACGTCATGGACGAGTTTACTTAGCTAAAGTTAGTACTGAGATAAGAATGTATAATAAATTCTTAGTCCAAATAATTTTGACAACTTACTTAATTATATGTACCAATTCATTTTTTTAAAAAAAACATTTTAGAAAAATGATTTCCATTCAGGAGACTTTTAATGAAGAAAAGTAAGTCTTTCGGGGGTGTTTTATTAATTGTTATTTTGATTATTGCCTTTATAGGTGCAGGGATTTTAGGTTTTCTAACATATCGCTATTTCACTCCGGAAAAACGAAAATTAAGACACTATACCAAAGGATTCACAGCTTATAAACAAGCTAAGTATGCAGTTGCTATCAAAGAATTGGAATCTGCATTAGCCATAGATAATAAAGATTTGCAACTTCGTTATCTCTTAGCTTCTGCCCATTTTCTATATTCAGAACAAGATAAAATGGAATTAGAAAAAGCTTTAGAAGAATTAAATAAAATTATTGCCATAGATGAAACTTATCATCAAGCTCATAATTTATGTTCTGATGTTTATATGAACATGGCTTTTGTTTTAATAGTGCCAAATAAAGAAGATAAAGAAGCCTATCAAGAATATTTAAAAACACGTCAAGAATATTTTAAACAAGCAATTTCCCATTGTGATAAACTCATTGCTCTTCATCCCAAAGATGTAGAATATTGGAACAAACGCGGCAGAGTCTTATTGCAAATGGAAGAACCTGAAAAAGCTAAAGCAGATTTCCTTAAAGCTATGGAGATTAGTCCTAAAGATGCTAGAGCTTATATCAATATCTGTATGATTTATTGGAATGAGAAAAAAGCAGATTTGGTATGTGGCTTATTAGAAAAATATCTTAAAGAGCTAGATCCTAAAAACATAGATGTTATTGTACAGATAGGAGAATATTATATAGAGTTAAGGAAGTTTGACTTATCTTTACAACATTTCCAAAATGCCAATAATATTGCTCCAGATTCTTATGACAAAGTCTTACCAGGGTTAAGTCTAGCTTTTTTAAGCACCGGAGACATTGAAAAAGCTAGCTTAACTGCTCAAAAAGGATTAAGTAAAATCAGTACAGAAAAAGAAGAACGCTACATGCGTCCTAAAGTAATTATGACTTATGTATTAGGCTCTACACAATTGGTTAAAAGAGAATTTGAAGCTGCATGCAAAAACTTACTTTGGGTATATGATAAAGCTCCTTATTTTGCTGATACTCTTTATAAACTAGCTTTAGCATATCAAGCCAGTGGAAAAAATGGTTTGGCTATTGAAAAATTGCAAGAAGGAATAAAACTTAACCCCAATGCACTTGCCCTTCGTGGGCTACTCATTGAAATTTTATCACAAGAAGGCCAATGGGAAAAAGCAGAAGAAGAATGCAATAAGTTAATTAAAGAAAATTCTAATGAATTATCTGGATGGCGACTGAAAGCACGCATTTTTTTAGCACAAGGAAAAGATGATAAGGCACGTGAATGCTATCAAGAAATTAACAAAATTGCGCCGGAATCTACCGAAGGAAAAATTGGTTTAGCTGTTGTAGAATTATCAAAAAATCGTTTTCAACCTGCCCTGGATATTTTAATTAAAACAAATGAAATTCAACCTAAAGATCCTGCAGTACATTTTTTAATGAGCCAGGCTTATGTTGGTCTTAATAATCTGGAATCAGGGTTAAATGAAATTAATGATACTTTAAAATTAGATCCTAATTTCACTGCTGCTCGTATTTTATTAGCTAGAATTCGTATGTTTCAAAATTCTATACCATTGGCTATTCAAGAATATGAAAATCTTTATAAAGCTTATCCAGATAATATTCGTATTTTGCTAGAATTAGGCCAATTATATATGCGACAAGGCCAACCGGATAAAGCAATTGAGCTTATTCAGAAAAATAGAAATGTGGATTTAAATGATCCTATTTTTTTAGAGTCGCTTTCCCGTATTTATTTTGCGAAACGGGATTATGATACTGCTTTAAAATATGCTGAAAAAATAAAAGATCCTAATGCTCTTCAAAAAATGCTTTTAGGTGATATTTATTATGCTTTGGGAAAATATGATGAAGCAATTCAGGCCTTTAAAAAATCCAACCTGCTAGATGAAAAGGCTATGATGCATGGGCCAATGGCAATTTCTTTCTACATGAAAAAAATGTGGCCGGAAGCTATCGAAGAATTACGCCTTCATCTCAGACAATCGCCAAAGGCTGATTTATTGCGTATTTTCCGTGCTATGCTTTTAATATTTGAGAAAAATTATGAAGAAGCTATCGAAGAAAGTAAATATGTTGTAAAAGAAGAAAATCAATTCCGTTGGCTTGGGCGTGTTATTCGAGCAGGGATGTTTATTGAAATGGGACAATTTGAACAAGCCGAAGAAGAAATAAAAGATATTCCTGAAAACTTTCCATATTTACAAGATCTTCAAGAAATTATTGCAATATGCCGTAAAGATACAAATTCCAATATTCGTCCTTTAATGGAAGCTTTAATTCTCCAGGAACTTGCTCGACGAGAAGAAGCCTTGGAAAAATGTGAAGAGACATTAAAAATCTTTCCTAACCAACCTATCATTCAATTTATTAAATCAACCATATTATTAAATCTGGGAAAATTTGACGATGCTCGTGTTATTTTGGAAAAATTAATCGAACTTCCAAAAGCTCCTCTTTATATGTACAATGCTTTAGCCGGCTTATATATTCAAACGCAAAAATATGCTGAAGCAGAAAAATGTTATCAAAAAGCACTTATAGTTCGACCCGATTCTCAAGATTTTATGCTAGCTTTAGCCATGCTTTATGAAACTCAAAAGGCAACAGAAAAAGCAATTAAACAATACCAAAAAATTTTAGCAGCTACAGAAGCAAAAAAAGAAGAGAATGCCAATATTAGAACTATAACTTTAAACAATTTAGCATGGTTATATCTTGAAGATAACAAAAAGCCACAGAATCGTAAAATTGCTTTGAAATATGCTAAAGCGTCTTTTGAAGCCAGCCAATATTCTTGGGCAATTGCAGATACACTAGGTTGGGCATATTATTATAATGACGATGAAAAAGACAATATGCAGTTAGCCTTACGTTATCTAAATTATGCAAAAAATCTTAAACCTGATTATCCAGGAATACATTACCACCTTGGTAAGGTATATCTTAAGCTCAACAAAATTCAAGAAGCGAAAGAAGCATTCCAAAATGCTTTGAAAGTTTCAAAAGATTTTAAGGAAGCAAAAGAAACTGAAGAATTGCTTAAACAACTCGAAAAGAAATAAGCATTTGTAAATCTTTAGGTTGAGAATATTGCAATTTAGATTGGCACTCCCGCTTTCTGGAATTTTTCAGATAAGCGGGAAATTTTTGAAAGACAAACAAGAATTTTTCTTCAAAAAAGAAGGGAAAAAAAGTTATGTCATGGATGAAAAAATATTTTAAATTTTTTTTAATAGGCATATTGACTTTTTTTACTGCAGGATTACTTACAGGAATATTTTATTATTTTCATCCGGAAAAAAGAAAAACTAGACATTTTCATCGTGGCCTTATTTTGCTAAGAGAGAAACGATATATCAATGCTTCTTGGGAATTTCGTAATGCTTTATCTTTTGCACCAAAAGATATAAAATTACTTTATTATCTAGCAAAATCATACTCAGGAAATGAAGACTATGAAAAAGCTGCAGAATCATTAGAAACGTTATTAAAAATTGATCCTAATTATTATAATGCTTATCTTTTTCTTTCTAATATTTACCTCCAACAAAAAAAATTTCAGCAAGCCTTAACAATTTGCGATGAATTTTTAAAGATAAAACCTGAAGATTTAGATGCTGGCAATGAACGTGGAATAATTTTGTGGAGAATGGGATATAAGAAACAAGCCGAATATGAATTTACAAAAGTAATAGAAAAAAAAGCAGATGATGTAAAAGGATACTTATATTTAGCTCGATTATATTGGGATACTAACCAAAAAAAAGAAGCCATATCAACATTAGAAAATTTTCTCAAACAATATGATCCCCAAAATTTTGATATTTCATTAGAGCTAGCAAATTACTATGTTGCAGAGCGTAAATACCAACAATCTTTTTCAATTTTCAAAAATCTAGCTCAACAAAATCCTGATAAAATTTTGGCGATTGCGCCAGGATATTCTTATACACTTTTATCTTTGGGCATGCTTGATGAAGCATACGATATTGCAGAACAAGGTTTATCAGGAAAAGATCCTTTTGAACTAGGAAATAAAGATCCTATTCTTGCTTATGTTCGTGGCGTTGTGAGATTAGAAAGAAAACAATATTCTGAAGCTGCTAACGATTTGATTTTAGTACAAAGACACCATAATAATCTGGCAGAGGTACATTTTCATTTAGGAAGATGTTATTTTGCAACGAAAAAATATTTGCAAGCAATTCAATCATTTGAAAACGCTATTCAGATCTCGCCTAATTCTTCTGAAATTACAAAATATTTATTAGATGCTCTAATCCAAGAAAAACGCTATGACCGTGCTTTAGAGTATGCCAACAGTTATCTCGAATTCGATAAAAAAAATGCCGAGATATTAAATCTCAAAGCACAAATTTTAATCCAATTAAACTTTCATGCCGAAGCGGAGAAAATACTCCAATCTTTATCATCCAACAACCCTACCTTAGATTCTCAAATTAGCATGGCGTTACTTGAAAACTCACGAAGAAATTTTACCCAAGCAATTGATATTCTAAAACAACTCGACAAAAAACTACCAAATAATTTTTATATCCATTTTTTATTATCTCAAGTCTATTTTACTAAAAAAGAACTTGGTCCAGCATTGCAATATATATATAAAAGTATAGAAATAAATTCTAAATATCGTCCTGCACAACTTCTTTTAATCCAAATTCGCATGTATCAAAAAGCATATCAACTAGCAATTGTAGAATGTGAAAAATTATATAAAGAAGATCTTGAAGATGAAAGCATTATCTTACAATTGGCTAAATTATATCTTGCAAATAATCAAGCAAATAATGCACTGAAACTTTTACAAGATACTGGATTTGAACAATCCAAAGATACAAATTTTTTGCAATGTCTAGGAGAAATATATTTTGCGAAACAAGAATATATTGAAGCATTGCGTTACTTTAAACAAGTTCCTCCTAAAGATTTGACAATTTATTATTTTATAGGTGATAGCTATTTTTATTTAGGAAGATATTTTGAAGCATTAAATCATTACGAAATGGCTAAAATAGATAATGATCCAATCGCGTTATTACGCATTGCAGTAACATATTATTTACAACGTGAATGGAAATTAGCAATTGATACATTAGAACAATATATAGTCAAGCAAAATGATGATCGTATTCTTATTTTTTTATCTATAAATCATCTTATGGATGGGCAACCAGAACTTGCAAAAAAAAGACTCCAGCAAGTATCTGATTCTAGCAAAGCATGCAATTGGTTAAAAAATTTGACTTATATTGGTATATATGTGGTAGAAGAAAATTTTATAGAAGCTAAAAATGAATTACAAAAATTATCTTTAGAATACAAAGCCCTTGCAGAAGACTTTAAAAATTTGATTGAAAATTGTCAGAAAAATCGGGCAAATTTTACACCTATTTTAGGGACTTTGATATTACGAGAACTAGGTTTTATATATGCAGCTAGCATTAAATGTCGCGAATCATTACAAATTCTTAACAACCATTATGTTATAGAAACAATTTATGCTAATTTGTTAATTCGATTAGGACAACCTACTGCTGCTAAAGAAATCTGGAGCAAACTTTCCAAAAAGCCAATAGTGTCAGCATATATTTGGAATGAATTAGGGCAAGAATTATATCGTGAAAAGAAATTAAAAGAAGCAGAAAAATATTTTCAAAAAGCTCTATCTATTGATCCTAATATTATGGAATCAGTTTTATATCTTGGGATGATCTATGCTAGCCAAAAAAATATACAAAGGGCTTTAGAATGTTTCCATCATTTAATTGGTTTGGCAGAAAAAAACGAAAACAAAACAATACTCTCTAAAGTATATAATAATATGGCTTGTTTAAATCTAGAGTCTGTACCTCCGCAAATAAAGACTGGCTTACAATGGGCACAAAAAGCCATTGAAAAATCTCCCTGGGAAGCTGCAACCTTAGATACACTAGGATGGTGTTATTTTTATAATCAAGATTATGAAAATGCTATGAAAAACTTACTTTATGCAAATAAAATTTTACCTACAGAGCCAACTATTTACTACCATCTTGCAGAATGCTACGTAAAACTAAATCAAACTAAAGAAGCTATAGAAGCCATAAAAAAATCTTTAGAAATTTCCCAATCTTTTCCAGAGCTTGCTAAAGCCAAATCACTTTTAAAAAAATTAGAAAAAAAATAAAGATTTAGTCAATTTTAATAATGCTTCTTATTAGGATGCTTTCATTGCCACCCTAAAGGGTTAGCGATTTCTGGCACTTTTTTTAAAAAATTTTTATTTTTTTCTTGACCATAAGGTCAATAACTTATACAATGTTACTGACCTTATGGTCAGTTGGTATTTATACCAACTTTAAATATCTTCCAAATATAGCGTTACATCATTTATTGACCAAACGGTCAATCAAACAAAAATTGCTTGTAGGTGCAAGTAATTTAAAGGAGCATTATTTCCATGATTAAACAATTTCCTAGTAATAATTTTTATAAACTTAGCCCAGAAGAAAGGCTTGGCATTGTTGAAAGTTTTGCCAATCTATCTAGCAATGAGGTAGATACATTACGAAAAACAGGTCTTTCGCTTACCCAAGCAAATCTTATGATTGAAAATGTCATCGGCACTATTTCCTTGCCAATAGGATTAGGCGTACATTTTATGATCAATGGACAAGAATATGCTGTACCTATGGCATTGGAAGAAGCATCTGTTGTAGCTGCAGCATCTAAAATGGCTAAGATTGCAAAAGCAAAAGGTGGATTTATCACTAGCAGCACCGATCCTATTATGATTGGTCAAATTCAAATTATCAATGTAATAGATCCTTTTGGTGCAAAAATGAGGCTATTATCTAAAAAACAAGAAATATTAGCAAAAGCCAATGAACAAGATCCTATTTTAGTAAAATATGGCGGTGGCGCAAAAGATTTTGAAGTCCGTGTTATTGATAGTGATGAAGGCCCTATGGTAATATGCCATCTTTTAGTAAATTGCAAAGATGCAATGGGTGCGAATGCTATCAATACAATGTGTGAAGCACTTTCCCCTATGATTACAGAAATTTCTCAGGGAATAGTATGCTTAAAAATTATTTCAAATTTGGCAGTTCATCGTTTAGCCCGTGCTTATGCAGTTTTTGATAAGAATGCTTTAGGAGGCGAGGAAGTCGTAGATCGTATTCTCAGTGCATACCATTTTGCAGAAGCAGATTCTTATCGTGCTACCACACATAACAAAGGTATTATGAATGGTATTACTGCAGTTGCTTTAGCAACAGGACAAGATACCCGTGCAATTGAAGCTGGCGCACATGCCTATGCTGCACGTAGTGGCCGCTATACATCTTTAAGTACATGGGAAAAAAATAATGATGGAGATTTAGTTGGGACATTAGAACTTCCTATGGCTGTTGGTATTATTGGTGGTATTGTAAAAAGTCATCCGGCTGTTCGTGCAAACTTAAAAATTTTGGGCATTACAAACGCTAATGAATTGGCGGAAGTTATGGTTTCTGTTGGCTTGGCTCAAAACCTTGGAGCTTTGCGAGCTTTATCTGATGAAGGTATTCAAAAAGGACACATGTCCCTTCATGCAAGAAATCTTGCTATTATGGCTGGATCTCCATTAGATATGATTGATCAAGTTATGTCCAAATTGAAAAACAATCATACTACAATTCGCATGGATACTGTACAAGCTGTTGTTATGGAAATGCTGAAAGAAAGAAAAAATGGAGGAAATGGAACCTCCCACTAAAATTTTCAAAACTAAATAACCATAGAAAAAAATATTTTTTCTATGGTTATTTAGTTTTTACAAATCAATTTTTTTTAGAAATCATAGAAGCCAATTCTTCTCCCATTTTATGCCAAGGTGTGTAAGAAGGTGTGAGATTTTTTAGCTTTCGAAGATATTCCTCACTGTCAATAAGATTGTTTTGTTTATATGAACATAAAGAAGCATAATAAAGTGCTTGGGGATATATCTCTGTATATTCTGATTTGGAAAGAATATATTGAGCGGTTTCCAATGTTTTTGGCCATTCTTGTCGAATAAAATATAGTTCTAAAAGATGTTGAATAGTATGGGGGGATTCCAATACAGAATTTTGATAGCGATATATTTTGTTGCTTTTAAAACCTAGTCCAAATCCTAAGCACAAGCAGAATACAGCAGAGATGCTAAAAATAATATACTGGCGAAATGGCATATAAAACTCCCAATTTATTTATATTCCAAACGGTAAATAATTCGGAAACGCATACCACCTTCTCTGGATACTTTTCCTTGAAGAGCAAACCCATTCCAATTTGGAGGAGTAACTGTGATTGTTGCAGATTCTTCTGTAACTTGTGCAGACAGGTAATTTCCAAGACCTATAGAGTTTAAAAATTGTTGCATAAGAATAAATGAGCCTGTTTCTTTCAATTTCTCTCCAGCAGAATCTTGCAATTCCTGGCGAGTGGCTCCAGTCATAAGTAGCATAAGAATATCTTCTTGGCCTAAAGGTGGGGTAGAAGTAAAGTCCAGAGATAAGTCTCCAAATCTTCCTGTAAGAGTAACAAAAATGCGATAGTCACGCACAAATGTTTCTGCTTTAATTTGAATATAAGGAATTAGAGGATCTTCTTGTTTAAATCGAATCCAACATTCCCGAATATCCATTAAACCTTGAGGAAGAAAGAGTTTTCCGGATTGAGTATTGATAAATCCCTTAATTTGCGGATTGGCAAGTGTTCCTTGGACATCTAATTTCCCTTGAGATTCAATTTGGAGAAGATTATTAGCCAAAGTAATTTTAGGAAATAGAACAATCAAATCTAGCAGAACTTCCAAACCAGGAATTTCAACACTCGGATGAAATTGAACACGTTCTCCACTTTGTTGTAAAGACATTTCTTGACGAATTTCAACATCAACTACTTCAATTTTGCCTGATATTTTACAAGATGTTTTCTTCTTTTCTAAGATTTTTCCTTGTAAAACTAAATCAAGATTAGCTCGACTGGAAATTGTTTCATTTCGAAAAGCTAAAACTTTTTCTCCTTTGATTTTAAATTGAAATGTTTTAGGATATTCTTTCTGTGGCCAAATGATCTGGCCTTCTCCAGTTAATTTTCCTCCGTTTACAATAGCTTGTAGTTGGCAATCTATTTGAGGTTCTTTCCAAATACACTGAAGAGAAACATCTCTTAATTGCCAATCTTGATATTTGATCTTGGTAAAATGAAATTTTCCACTTGCAATCTGGTTTATATCATCTTTCCAATTAACTTGTAGAGGAATTTCCTGTGCCAGCTTCCAATCTTTTTCATAATTTTTTCCTAAGAATGTTGGACCCCATATTTTAATCATTTTAGCAAGATCACTATATATTTGAAGATTAGTTGCTTGCTTTTCAGGCAAAGCAATTTGTCCTGACAAAGTAATTAAATCCTCGCTATTTCGTCTTAAAACAGTTTTACCTATTTTTGCAATTTCGTTTTTCCAGTCATATATACCTACAAATTCTATAGATAAAAATGGGACTTTTCCTAATATTCCTTCTTTAACTAGAATTTCACTTTTTAGATTTATTTCTGTTTGATTAAGAGAATTTGCATATTTCCCTTGGGCAGATATATTGCTAATCAACTTTTGGCAAGAAAACAATTCGCTGGGAATATGATTCATAATTTTAGGCAAAAATTGACTGAAGTCTGTTAAGATGTTGAGTGAAAATTGTTGATTGTTTAAATTAGCTGACACATTTCCTTCCAGCGTTATTCCTAAATCGCAAAGTATTTTAATTTGCGAAAGTTGCAATTTTTCTTTTTGATAAGAAAAAGGTAATTGAACCGTAATTTGTTTCCACGATTGGGGAATATTTGCAAATGTTATATTTTTTGATGCTTCAGCAGAGAACATTTCATTTTGAAGCTTAAAAGCTAATCCGCCTAATATTCCGAATTGCGGACTTGTTTTATTTAAGTTTGCTTGAATTTGCCAAGCAATATTAGTTTTTCCAAGAAAAGGAATTTTTTTATCAGGTTGTAATTTTACTAAAGCATTTGCTAGAGAAATCAATTGAAATTGTCCTTTGGTTTTTCCAACCATTTCTTTATAATTCCAAACTAAATTAAAGTTTGAAATTATCTGCTTATCCCATATAACTTGGATATTAGAAAGTTCTACTTGGCTTTTCTGCAACGGTAATTTTGCCATTCCTTTGCATTGTATGAAGTTATCCCAGAAAAATTGCCAAGATGATAAATAGAGCACCTTAGGATCGATTCGAAAGTGGGTTTGAAATTTTAATTCTCTATAAGGGATCTTATTTTCATTCTGTCGAATATATCCATTATAGCAGTTTAAAACAATATCCCCTTCTACATTCCATTGTTGAAGAGAACTATAATTTGCTTCCGTAACAACAATTTCAACTAAAATATCTCCATTAAATATATTTGCTAATTCTGGAAAAAATTTTGCAAGATGCTGTTCTACTTTGGGAATAGATATTTTAGCTTTTGACTGAAGTTTTGCTCCTTTTTGAATTTTATCAATTCCATGAAGAGTTTCTAAATTTAGACTTCCTTGCAATATTTTAGTCTTCTGCCAATCTAATACTAATTCTGGAATGTTGATTTTTTTAGGATCAGCTTCAAGAGAATATTTAAGTTTTATATCATTAAATAGATATTGGTAAGCTGTAAGCAGTGGAAATATTATTTCCTGTTTAGCTTGAATTTTATACTCTGGTAAGGAATTTTTGATAGATGTTTTTAATGATGCTTCAGCTTGAATTTTCCATTGAGATTGCCAAGAGCAATCAAAAGGAATTTTAATATCATCGGGCAAAAATTGTTGTAGAGATTTTCCTTTGCTTTCTCCTTCACCTTGAATTTTGCTAATATACGCGCCATTTCCCCATTGAAAATTTCCTTGAAATTGTAATTGGTTTCCTAAAAAATTTACTAAAAGCTTTTTTAACTCAAGCTGAGAAGATTCTATATCACTTTGAACATGCCACTGAATTCCAAGTTCTGCTGAAGGAAGATAGGAAAATTTTAATTGCTCGCTATATAAATTTCCTTGGCTTTCAAAGTGTGTTACCTTTGTTGGAGAAAGTGTTCTTGTTTGTTGTTGAATGTCTAGTTTTCCAGATAGCTTTGATAAAGCTAATTTGGGAGAAATAAAAGTACTCCACGGTAATAACAAACCTAAATCTTCTACTTTTAATTGAGTATGAATTCCAGTATTCTCTTCTGGCATTTTCCAAGAGATAGGAAAGTTTGTATGGGAAAGGCCGATTGCAAAATTTCCTTGCAATTGGGTAATGTCCCATTTAGGAATTTTTAAAGCAATAGAAAGGTGTAGAAATGCAGATGATTGTGGCAGTCCAGGCTTAATCAAATCCACCCATGGAAGGATTTCTGATAAAGAAAATTCAGCATGACTAAGTTCCCAGAAACAACCTTCTTGAGCATCCATTTTTCCTCGAAGATGTCCGCCTCCTGGTAAAGGAAATTCCATATATCCTTGTGCAATATTTGGATTTTGTAAATCCAAGCGTAAAGCTTTTTCTAATACTAATTCTCCTGGATATCCTGGTAGATTTATTTTCATTTTTTCAATAGTCAAAACTCTATTTTTTAACTGCCAAGCAATATCAAAATTTTGAAGTGATTGAGTTCTTTCTTCATCATGCCATAGAATTTTGGCGAATTTTAATCTTCCTTCATCAGGAGAATTATGAAAATCAAAATTTTGTGCTAAGATTTTTCGATTTCCTTGTTGATATTCTATATTTGCCTGGATGATCTCTAAGAGAGGGCAATTTTCAAAAATAATTGGCCAATCTATTCCAGAAAGATTTTCAGAAAGAGAATATGGTTTAGATTCTAAATTAGAAATTTCTTCTAAGTCAGCATTTTCATCTAAATGAACGATTATATTTGGTTGACGAATTAAAATTTTTTGAAAAATCCGTTGGCCAAATATTGGTGCTAAAATATTATAAGACAATTGAATTTCTTGGATTTCTGCTTGTATTAGCGTTTCATTAGGAGTGAGTAATTTTAAATTATGCACACTAATATTAGTAAAATATGTTCCTCTAATTTTTTCAATTTTTACTGTTAATCCAGAACTTATATGGATTTTTTTTTCTATCCATCTGCATAATGGAGAGGAAACTAAAGGATGACGAAATAAATATAAAATAACTAATATTACTATCCAATATTTTTTTATAACATTCCAAAAGATTCGTAAAATCCAACCTAATGGCCCAAGTGCAAATGTAAATAATTTCATAAAATTCCTTTAAACAAAAAAAGACTTGAATAGTGATAGTATCAAATACCACTTTTCAAGTCAAGAATATTTCAATAATGGAAAGAGAATGCTAATTATATATCTGCATATAATTTCCATTCTGTATCATTTTCAACATCTTCATCATTTTCGCCATTGTTATCATTTTCTTCATATCGTAAACAACAACGCAATCTTCCACATAGCCCACAATACATAGCAGGATTAGGTGTTGGACCAACTTTTTTCGCAATTTTAGCTGTGATAGGAGAAAAAGAACGCAAAAAACTACAACAGCATAATTCACACCCACATATACCAATTCCGCCAAGTAAACTGGCAGCATCACGTTGGCCGATTTGTCGTAATTCAATACGAATTCCAAAATATTGTTGACGAAGAATTCTCAAAAGTTCACGAAAATCTACGCGTTCCGGTGCAGTAAAAAAAAATATTAAACGTTTATCTTCTTCCAAATAACTTGTTTGAATAAGTCTCATAGGAAGTTTTAATTCACGAATTTTCTTTTTACAAAAATCAAATTCTTCTGTGCGAATTGTTTTAGGATTCATACAGATAGAATATTGGTTTGCACGGATATTATAAGTAGAATTTTGGTTTAATTCTAAGCCGCTTTTTAATGTTGATCCATTTCCGTTTGTATGATTATTTATTGGAGATGAGCATTCTAAATTATTTTTTATTGCTATGTTGGGGCAATTAGGACATTGTTCTTCTAATTTATTGGAGGGCAAATTATTTGTCTGTGATTGTAATGTAGGGGATTCCTCATTTTTTAATTCTAAGCTTTTGGATGGATTCGCAGGATCTATAGATTCTATTGTATTAGAGCTAGGAAGAATATTTTGTGATTCTTCCAAATCTGCAAATGGACATATTAATTTCGATATTTTGTCTGATTCATGCAAACCTAAACAAGCTATTTTTCCAATCGGTTTATTGTTCGTTTCGCTCATATTTTTCCTTGAGTTCATCAGGTATTGGCATTGCATTAGAACTGGAGTAAGGAGATATGGCTCTTAATTTTTCAACGATATTTGGCAGATGTTGGATTATATAATCTATATCTTGCTCTGTATTATAGCGTGAAAGAGAAAAACGAATAGAACCATGAATCCCAGAAAATGGTACGTGCATAGCACGTAAGACATGAGAAGGTTCTAAAGACCCTGATGTACATGCAGAACCGGAAGATGCACAAATGCCAAGTTGAGAAAGAGATAATAAAATTGCTTCACCTTCAATATATTCAAAAGCAATATTAGAAGTATTAGGAAGACGTTTTTCTGGATGCCCATTTAATAATGTATGGGGAATATTTTTTAATATCCAGTTTTCAAGACTATCTCGTAAATTTTTAACTCGAGTATTTTCTTCAGAAAAATTATATTTAGCACTTTCTGCCGCGGTTCCTAAGGCAATGATATTAGGAACTGCTTCAGTTCCTCCTCTACGACCACGTTCTTGATGTCCGCCTAAAAGATAAGGGCGCATTCTTGTTCCACGACGGATAAATAAAGATCCGATGCCTTTAGGAGCATGCAATTTATGTCCAGATAATGTAAGCAAATCAATATTGGAATTTTTTAAATTGATAGGAATTTTTCCAACAGCTTGTACCGCATCAACATGAAATAAAGCACCCTTTTCTTTAGCGATTTCTGCAATTTCTTCAACAGGAAAGATCACTCCGGTCTCATTATTTGCATACATTACTGATACTAAAGCAGTTTCTTCTGTAATAACCTCACGCAGAAGGTTCATATTAAGCATTCCTTGCCGATCTACACCTAACTCTGTTACTTGGTAGCCTTTTCGTACAAGAGTAGCAATTGGATTTTTGACAGCAGGATGTTCAACTAAGGTTGTTACAATATGACGTCGTTTGTTGTTTAATGCTTCCAAAGAACCAAAAATAGCTGTATTATTACTTTCTGTTCCACAGCTTGTAAATACAATTTCTTCCGGAGTGCATTCTAGCAAGTTAGCTACTTGTTCTCTAGCATGGGTAATATGCTTCGCCACCTCTCCTCCAAAAGAATGCATAGAAGAGGGATTTCCATAAAGTTTTGTCATAAATGGAAGCATTGAGGTAACAACTTCTGCAGCAACTTGGGTTGTAGCATTATTATCTACGTAAACTACAGGTCTATCCATTAACGCACCTCCACTACTTGTAAATCTGGCATAACCTTATCACGTAGGATGCGTTCTACGAATCCTTTTAGAGTAATTGTTCCTGAAGCACACGAACTGCAAGCACCGTAAAGTTTGACATTGACTTGATTTCCTTCAACATCTATTAATTCAATGCTACCTCCGTCCATAGCTAATGCAGGTTTAATTTCATCTTCCAAAATCTGTTGGATTTTAATAACCTTTTGTAAGTTATTGAGTTTTGGAGTAGAAGGAGCGAGAGATTTTTTTTGGGCACTGGTTGATAATTCTTTTTCCCATACATCATCAATAATATCTTGAATATCTGCATGGCAACTCGTACACCCACCGCCAGCTTTGGTGTAATTCATTACGTCTTGTACAGTTTTTAGTTTATTTTCAATAACATGACGACGAATGCGATTTTCTGTTACTCCAAAACAACGACAAACTAAACGACCTTCGTCATCGTCATTGTGTTGAACATCTTTTCCATGATAATTGGCAATTGCTTTTTCAAGAGCTTCACGTCCCATAACAGAGCAGTGCATTTTTTCTGCTGGCAATCCATCCAATTGATTTGCAATATCTTGATTTGTGATTTTAAGAGCCTCTGAAATAGGTTTTCCTTTGACCATTTCAGTAAGAACACTAGAAGAAGCAATAGCACTTGTACAACCAAAAGTTTGAAACTTAGCATCAATAATGCGATCTTCCTGAATTTTTAAATATAGTTTTAAAGCATCTCCACAAACAATAGAACCAACTTCACCAATGGCATTAGCATCAGAAAGAACACCCATATTTTGAGGATTATTAAAATGTTCCATAACTTTTTTAGAATATTCCCACATGTAAATTTCTCCGTATATAAATTTTGAGGTTAATTTCTAGTAAATCTTAAAAATTTTAACTAATTTTTTTAAAAAAAACAAGCTAAATTCTAAAATAATTGAATTTATTTTATAAATAAATATTTAAATATAAATTTACTAAAATATTTATATAAATCAAGTAAAATCTTTTTTTTTAAAAAAAAGCCACCTATTCAAAGGTGGCTTAAGTTTTTAAAGAAAAATATTATTATAGAATAAATTTTTTAGAATATTCTCTATCCAACTAAACCACGATGTACCAAATCTTGGACATCAAGGATAAGCCCAACACGCCCGTCTCCTAAAATTGCTGCTCCAGAAACTCCGACCATGTGTTGGAAATCGCTACCTAATGATTTGATGACAACTTGTTGTTGTCCTAATAGCTCATCTACAAGAAAACAATATCTCTTGTTTTCGTAGGAAACAACAACACCAATTGCTCTTTTAGTTTCTGCACTTTGATTTTGTAGCAGTTTTTCTAAATCAAAGACAGGCAATGTACTTCCACGCAGGAGCAATAATTTTCCTTGTTTCATTACATTAGAAAGTTGTTCGTCTGTAATCTGAACAAATTCTTCAATGTTGATAAGTGGAATAATATATCTATTGTCATTTAATCTGATTAACATACCTTCGATAATGGCCAAAGTTAATGGAAGTGTCAAGCGGAATGTTGTTCCTTGATTGACCTCTGTAAAAATTTCGATACGGCCACGCAATTTCTCAACACTTTTCTTTACAACATCAAGTCCTACACCACGTCCAGAAACTTCATCGATTACTTCTGCAGTTGTAAAACCTGGCATGAAAATTAACTGATAAATAGCATCATTAGAATATTCTTGGGTAGCTTCTATAAGCCCCTGGTTAATTCCTTTTTGCAAGATTTTCTCGCGTTGTAATCCTTGTCCATCATCTTTAATTTCGATAACAATATTTCCACCGCGATGGTAGGCATTAAAACTTATCTTGCCCTTAGGTTGTTTTCCTTTTTCTTTACGAATATTAGGTTGTTCAATACCATGACCTACTGCATTTCGAACAAGATGAATAAGAGGATTGTACATGGCATCAACAATATTACGATCAAGTTCAGTATGTTCACCAGATACAGAAACTTCAATGGATTTATTTTGATTATGAGCAAGATCTCTGACTAATCGTTCCATAGCTTGGAATGTAGATTGAATTGTTACCATACGCATAGACATCGAAAGTTTTTGTAATTCTCGAGTAATTTTGCGAATAGTATTAAGATTGCGAGTAGTTTCAGAACGTTTTAGTCCTAAAATATCTGGATCATTTTCCAACATTGATTGCGCAATTACTAATTCTCCAACAGCATCCATTAGCATATCTAAGCGTTGAGTAGTAATTTTAATTGAATCAATGGAATATGCACTACTTTCCTTTACATCTATTTTAGGTAAAGATTTTTCTGGGACTTTCTCAACAGTTTCCATACGTTCATAATCTTTATAAGATTCAGTATTACTATTTACAGCAAGTTCGCTCGTTTTAGATTCTATCTCAACCGCTTTTATTTGCCCATCAGACTTAGTA
>CAZPDM010000058.1:25497-28772 GCA_964585305.1 uncultured Planctomycetota bacterium
CCATCAGACTTAGTATCATGAACTACTTCTTTTACCATTTCTTCCATCGTCATTTCCATAATTTCAGGAAGAGGTTTCTTTTCTTTAGACGGTTGTTCAGAAATTTGTGGTTTGGCCATTTCAGGTTCTCTTGCAACTTTTCCAGTAGAAGTTGCTTTCTTTGCCACACTTTCAATCTGAATGCGCATAGCTTCTAATTTAGCTACTAAAACTTGAGTTTCAGGAACTTCTAAAAATTCTTTTGTGTCTTGATAGTATTGAATAGATTGCCCATAAGCTTTAAATACATCAATACATTCAAATAATGTATGAATCGCTTCATCATTTAATAATGGAACTTTTTCTAGTAAAATTTCTGCTTTATGAGATAATTCTATAATTTTTTGTAATTTAATAATTCCAGAGATGCCTTTGATTGTATGGAAAACACCAAATAATTCTTGAATACTTTGAGGATTTTGTTCTGCACTTTTATCAATTTCTAATAATATACTTTCTGATTTTTGGATCAATTCATAAAGTTCATTTAAAAAATCTGCTAAATGTGATGGTGTCAAAGATCCCATTTCAAACTCTGGATAATTTACAAACTTAGGAGTTGCCTTAGGTTGCGCTATTTTTGTAGGAGGTTGTTGTGTTGGCTCAGGAATAGGTTCGAAAACTTGTGGGGGAGGAGTTGGAGTTTGCGGCGGCGGAGGAATTGGAATTTGTGGAGGAGGAGTTGGAATTGTTTGTTTGGGTGCTGAAATTGCAGGGGGAGGTGGAGCTATAGGTAAATCAGCAGGAGCAGGTGTTGATGCTTTGGAAGCATCTTTGACTGGAACTAAAACAACACTCGGCTGCTTTTTGCCAAATAGAATTTCGCTATTTAAACCTAGCCCTCCAGGGATTGGAATATATAGCGGGCTACCTCCACGAAGAATTTCTCGAACCATACATTGTAGACAAGAAGTGGATTCAATGACACAATCTAGGTTTTTTTCGGGGTCTTTAGCCTCTTGAAGTACAATAGACATTGCCAAATCTGCTGTTTTTTGGGAGATCTGGGTAATGCCCGGATAATCGCTATTTTCAGTCATTTCAGCAATTTCGACTAATTTATCATGAAGCTTGATGACAGTAGCAAGGTCTGCTGTACTAGATTCTACAGCGTCCATTACTAACTCATCTATATGCGTAATGACTTCTTCCCATGAAAAATTACTCATGTCAAAAACTCCTGCATATCATAGTATCAAAAATTGGCCAAGCTGATTGGATGGTTGCCCGCAAGTTAAATAATTCTAAAATATCTAGGATAATTGTCAAGAGTATTTTAAGTTATTTTTAGAATTAGTTTTTGAAGTTATTCAGTTTGCTTGAGTTTATTATATAAAGTTCTTCGTGCTAATCCTAATATTTGAGCAGCTTTGCTGCGATTTCCCTGAACAGAGTCGATGGTATGTTGAATATAATTTTTTTCAAAACGTTGTAAAGCATCTTTTAATGTAAGACGGTTATAAACAGGTGTATACTGTTGCTTTCGTATTTCAGAAGAAATATCTTCTGGAACGATCTTTTCATAGGGTTTTTTTAAGGCTACAATTCTTTGTATTTCATGTTCTAATTGCCTTACATTCCCTGGCCAATCATAAGATTGTAAAATTGCTAATGCCCCGGGTGAAATATTTTGAATATGTTTAATTTTTGCTTCATTTTGATTTTTTAAAAAATAATTTGTTAAAAAAGGAATATCTTCTGGTCTTTCATAAAGAGGTGGCAAAAAAATACTAATCACTTTAAGACGGTACCATAAATCTTCTCGAAATTTTTTTTGCTCCATTGCATTTTTCATATCAGCACACGTTGCAGAGATAAGGCGAATATTGATAGGATGATCTTGATTACTTCCAAGAGGACGAACTCTCTTATTTTCTAATACACGCAATAATTTAGCTTGCATTCCTAAAGACATTTCTGCGATTTCATCTAAAAATAGAGTTCCATTTTCAGCCATATCTAATAAGCCTTTTCGATTATCTTGTGCACCAGTAAAAGCTCCACGAACATGCCCAAATAGTTCACTTTCTAATAAGCTTTCCGGAATGGCAGCACAATTTTCGGCGACAAATTGTCCCGTGTTTCTTGAACTATGATCATGAATTGCTCGCGCTAGAAGTCCTTTCCCAGTTCCACTTGGTCCAGTAATTAGTATTGAAACATCGGAAAGAGCAGCCTGACGGCAAACTGAAAATATTGATTCCATAACAGGAGAAATACTTACTAATTTCCCAAAATGATAAATTCCTGATAAGGTTTGGACTTCTTTTCGAGTTTGTTCGAAACTTTCTTTTGCTTGTAAAATATGAATATTTTTTTGTTTTTTTGTTAAAGATTCTGCTGTTTGTAAGATTGTGTTTGCCTCTAAAGATTTTTCTAGCATTTCCCATATTTGGGCATGATGAATTGCTAGAGCAGCTTGGTCGGCAAAACATTGAAAAAAAGAAAGCTGATGATTAAGAAAAGCATTACTTTTAAAACGATTATCAAGATATAAAACACCTAGAACCTGTTCCCAAATTTTTAAAGGCAAACAAATAACAGAACGCAATTGTAATTCTTGAATAGAACTACTTTTATCGAAGCCATCTTCTATCTGAGCATCTGCTGTAATAAAAGGTTTTCCTTTTTCAAAAGCAGATTTTGCTAAGGAATGGCTAATTTTAAAATTAGCTTCCTGAATTGCCTCCTGATCAAAATTCCGGGCAGCAACGACTTTATTATCTTTCCCTAGCAAAATAAATCCACGCTCTGCGTATGAAAAAGAAATGGCTTTGTCTAAAATTGTTGACAATAAACGTTCTAAATTTCTTTCAGAGTTAAGAGATTGGTTAAGTTCTATAATTTCTGAGATATATTGAATTTGCTGTTGAAAATTGGAATAAAATTGAAAATTTCCCTCTTCTTCCCAATTAAGAATCATCTTTTCTACTAACCGTAAATCTTGTCGGTTAGATTTTGCTAAAAGATTTTCAAATTTTTGGATTAGTGTTTGCTGCGTCATTTTTTTAGCCTATTAAGTTATTTTATATTTTATAATTAAAGGCCGCAATTATGCGGCCTTTAATTTTTTAGTCTTCAGAATTTTTTGATTGATAAGCTTCAATACTAATGACTTTATAATCTCCAGCAGGCAGAGAAACATCATCACCAACTTTTTTCTTATACAATTTCTTTGCAATTGCACTCATAAAAGAAATAATTTTCTTTTCTGTGTCAACATCCCAAGGACCTAA
>CAZPDM010000059.1:0-28692 GCA_964585305.1 uncultured Planctomycetota bacterium
AATTGTTCAATATTTCCAAATTCATATAAAAAGCCAGTTACATTAGCATCGATTATTTCAGGTGTTCCACCTGTATTTGTACCAATGACAGGAAGAGATGCCATCATATATTCAACTGTCACCCTTCCAAAGGCTTCTTTTTTTGATGGAGTCAAACCAACGTCCATTAAATATAGTATTTCTCTTACATCATTTCTATATCCCATGATACTTACATATTTGCTAATATCATTTTTATCAATGAAATTAGTAAGTTTGGCTACTTCATAATATTCTCCGGAACCAATAATATTTAAATGGAAGTTATAAATATGCTTATTTACAAGCATAGCAATAGCTTTCAACAGGTCGATTTGGCCTTTGTTTTCGCTAATTGCTCCCACACAAACAAATTGTAATTTTTCATTTTTCTGAAATAAAATTTTTTCTGTTGCAAAAATATCAATCCCATTATAAATGGTTTTTATCTTTATATCTTTACAATATTTCTTATATTTTGTTGTTAGAGATTCTGATATTCCTATACAATATGCAGCATTTCTATAATAATGACGAATCAAAAAATCAGGATATATATACCATATCTTATAATCTTCTTTTCCATATTCACGAATATGCCAGACATGTTGTATTCCTAGCTTTTTAGAAAGATACGCTCCTAATCCAGTTGCAGAAGAATTAGAATGAATTATATCAAAATGAGTATCTTTTATTTTTTTTAAAGCTAAACTGTAATCTGTAGGAATAGTAAATATATTGCTAATAGTATCCCAAAAATCTTCTATGTCTTTTATTTTCTCTCTCATCCAACTATAAGAAAAGGAAATGATAAAAGGAATGTTAAGAACTGCAAGACATTTTGTGAATGTGCCTTCCCAGGGAGCAAGAACAGTAGGACATACTTTATAACGAGATTGCAAATCTTGAATTAAATATAACAGTGAATAATTCGCACCAAATAAATCACTATAATGTGTGATAAACAATATCTTCATTTTTAGTAGCCTTTTTTATGGAAAAATTGGTACATCATTATTATTAAAAATTTAAAGAACCAATTTTTCCCATCTTGAGCCATTTATTTATAGCGGAGAGTATGTCTTATTTTCTTCTTTTTTGGGTTGCAGGAGTCCAAAGACTAATAAAGCACATCCTGTTATAACATAGCCATAGAAAATATGAGAAAAATTCAATCCCATTTTTTCAGCATGAATTAGACCAATCATCGAAAATAAAGCACCTGTGAGAGTAAAGGCGGCAGCCATTTTAAACTTTTTATCAATACAGAAAGCAATGATTGCTCCCCATAAAAGCCCAGAAATAATTGCGCCTTGGGCTAGAGCATTATGTCCGGCATAGTGGACACCTTTACCAAGCATTGTAGCAATTAATTCAGGTGTTGAGAAAGGAGCTAGAGATGGCGAAGCAAATTTATATAGGTCATTAAGTCCGCTCCATACACTATTTGCCTGGTTTACAATAATATTAGAAATATGGGGAATTAAAGCAACGCTAACTGCCATTGCGTATTTTTTATCGCATTCTGAAAAGGCTTGTCCTGTAATTACCAAAGCGACGAATACCATCATAGGCGCGACACAAGCAACTGGAATCAAACTATACAGGAAATTGGCTAATCCAAAAGTAGCAATTAGAACAAATGCCAACCCAACCATAAGAGCATATCCTGCTCGTGCTCCTAATTTTTTGTAACCAGGATGACCTATATAGACTGTTGTTGGAAAAGGCGATCCAAAGCACGATCCCATCATAGTTCCTAAACCATCTACAACTTGGCATTTTGCTACAGGATATTTATCGCCAGCGACTTCAGCACTTTCAACATTATTCATGGTTTCAATAAAATTGTAAATTTCAATGGGTATAATAACTGCTAAAACTTCCGGGCGACTTAATAATATTTTTAAACCGCTTAACAAATCACCTAAGATGGGAACAGGCAAAAATATTCCTATCCCTTCTGTCGAAATCTTAGAATGTCCTGTAAGAAATCCAATAACAATTCCAACAATAATAGCAAGTAATCCAGCAGGTATTTTATAAGGGAAATTTACACCTGCAATCAATCCAATAATTACTATTGCAAACGCTGGAAATCCAATGATTGGATTTTCAAAGATTTCTGCCAAGGGAACTGTTGCAATCCAAACAATAGCAATGCCTGCTAATGTTCCTAGCATACCAGCTCTCGGAGTTATTTTTTTGACCCAAGGTCCGATTGCCGCTCCAAACATTTCTATAATTCCACCAATAAAAGCTGCAGCGACACCAACACGCCAAGCTGTTTCTCCATCTCTTGTTGCAAGATATACAGGCAACATTACACCAAAGCAATAGGTAAACATAACTGGTGTTGAAATGCCATAAGGCAAAGAAGTAACATCATCGCGATTTGTTTCGCGGGCAACTTTTCTTGCTAAGTAGCTATAATATCCCAATCCAAATATTAAAGCAATTCCTAATCCAGGGAAAATACGTCCTACAATAATATCATTAGGAATATTTAAAACAAACTTTGTTAACGCAGCAACCATAATAAAATTAGCTAAGTTATCTGCAAATAAAGCCCAAAAACCGTTAATATCATCTTTGCTAAAAAGTTTCATCAAATTTTCCTCCTTAAAACATAAAGATTTTTTACATTTTACTTTTTTCATGACAAGAATCAATAGCGAATTTAAAGATATTTGATAGATAGTTCTTGTATCTTTTTTTTAAGTATGATAAAATTAATTTTTCTTTTTTCAAATCTATACTGGAAAGGATTTATTTTATGCAAAAATCTATATCAGAATCACCCAAAGTATACTACTTCAAAACTAAATTTGGGAAGATTGGAATTGTTTGGCAAAAAAAACAAAAGGTAAAAATTCTAAAGATAGAAATTCCATCTCCTGATTTTTCAAGTGAACTTGTTATCAAAAAAAATTTTCCTGATATAAAGCAAGAAAAATGTCGGGAAGTCATTAATTTTGCTGAAAAAATTCAAGCATTTTTAAAGGGAGGAAAAGTAAAGTTTTCTTTTGATCTATTAGAATTAGGCTCTTATACAGCTTTTCAAAAAAAAGTTTGGAATGAAACCTTTAGAATTCCTTGTGGTAAAGTTATAAGTTATCTTCAACTAAGTAAACGTGTAAAAGCCAGTAAAGCTGCGCGATCAGTTGGAACATGTATGGCGAGAAATCCCTTTCCTTTAATTATTCCTTGTCATCGTGTAGTACGTTCGGATGGAACGCTTGGGGGGTACTATGGCGGTTTAGAAATGAAAAAAGCCATTCTTTCTCAAGAAGGCATTAAATTTAAAGGAAATAAAGTTATCTTTTAGGAAATTTGTATGGCAAATTTTAAGAATCATCTCATTTATGGGATTGGGATGAGTGCAATAGGTTCAACAGTTGGATATTTTCAATTCGGGCTTACTCCTGCACAATCTGGTGCAGCCTTAATCGTAGGAAGTGCAGCTAGTTTAGCCCCTGATTTAGATCATCCAGAAGGTTTGCCAGGACAAATTTTATTTGAAATTCTAGGTGTTTTAGTTCCTATTGTCTGTACTCCAATGATTCCTATAGAATATAAACAGAATATTGGCATTGAACATTGGATTTTATATTTTACTATCAGCTATATATTTGTTCGGTTTTGTATTTCTTATTTTTTTTCAAAAATGTTAAGCCATCGTGGCATTTTTCACAGCATTCCTGCAACTATTATTACAGGGCAAATTATTTTCTTATGGTTTCATCATTTACCACTTGTACAAAGATGTACTATTGCAGGAATCAGCAGTTTGGGATATTTTACGCATCTTTTGGCAGATGAAATTTATGCTGTGGATTGGAATGGCATGGAAGTAAAGAAATCTCTAGGGTCTGCGATTGACTTAGGTCATATTTCAGAACTTTCTACATGGATTGCTTATATTATATTGGGATTTCTAGGATATTTGATTTACGGGCAAATTATATAAGAAAAGAGGCAATTTGCCTCTTTTCTTATATAAAAAATTGGGCATTTATAGTTTTCTAAAATAATGTCCTTGAGTAAATTGTTCGGGTTTTCCAAAAGGGAATGTTTGATATTTATTAGTATTAAAAGTTTCTCGATAAATTTGAACAACTTTTAATATTTGCTCGTAATTTTCTTCTGTGAAAGCAAGTCTAAAGGAGGTAATACCATTCTTTAAAAGTTTAGAAAGTAATTGGGGAACAAAAAGTATTTTAGAGTTAAGGATAATACTTCTATCTGCTTGTTGATCACAAATGATAGGAAATTCTATCCCTATGCGATCTTTAAGGTAAAAAGAGGTAGCAACTTCTTTCTGGCAAGGACAAGAAGCACAAAGACTATGTGTATTTGCAGGCGATAATACATCATCAGTATTTTTTAAATTTTTTTGTTTTTGCAAGTTTTGTTGTGATGCAGTTACCATTGCACCTATGCAATTTTCAGTAATCATAAGCATCAATCGACCATACGCAAGAACTTCTAATTCTAAAGAAAATTTCTCTAAATTAGCATTTTGCAATTGTTCCAGGTTCATTTCAGGAGATAAAGTAATTCCAGATAGATTATATTTCAAATGAGAAGAAGTTAAAACAGCTAGGGAATATGGATTGAAGATATTAAGAGTGTGATCCACAAAAATATGAAGAGATGGAAAATTTTGTCGCAATTCTTCAATAGTTCCAAGATTCCCAGCAAGCACTGCTTTTAAGCCATTATCAATTAGCATAGGAAGATGCTGCATTACTAATTTATGATAATTTCCTTTGGTGATAGGCAAAATCCAGGCTAATATTTGAATATTTTTTTCAGCCAATTCCATAAAATTGATTGATTTTATATTTGGCCACAGTTGAGAAAAAGGTATGATAATACGAGAGTTTTCTAATTTAGTTAAATCCCAACTTGTATTCCAATGATAAAAGAAAAGAGAAAGATTTGGAGCTTTTGAAACTTGCTCTAAAATTTTTTGAGATTCATTAGGTTGAGATATTTCTGTTTCTTGAGGAATAGAAATTTCCTGAGATAATTTTCTTAATTTATTTTGATGTCTCAATTCTGTTATTTTGCTTAATCCTTCTCGTCGAATTTTATTTAAAATAGAAATGGCAATACGGCAACTTTTACTTATGGAAACTTCAATATTAGAAAATACAAAAGGAGTATTTCCTGTTTTCTGGATTTGTTCTAAAATACGTTCTTTTGATAATTCTGGTAATTGTTGAATATCTTCCTCAGTGTCATCAGATTTTGTAGAAGATTGCCAGAATGTTTCGGAAATTTCAACTTTATTTCCTTCATTATCATTGATAATAAAAGAAATTCCTTTTTGAGGATCATAAGAAAAATTTCCAGTTAAAGCTATTTTGCGAATAAATTTTCCTTGAAAAGTTTGGCGGGCACGTTCATTTAATTCTTTAGAACTTGTACGAAAAACTAGATTGCCTTTTTGAAAATGTCCACTAATATCTCCTAACCAAACTGTGCTGCCTGAAGATGCAGATTTTATCTGAGTTCCTTTTTCCAAAATTTGAGAAATAATAATGCCAGGACTTTCTTCTTCACCATTCCAGATTTCAATACCATCTCCCAGAGAAATGCTTTCTTGTAATTGAACAAGAACAAGCCTTTTTCTACTGTCCGAAGCTACAATTTTTCCAAGTTGTATTCCCCAGTTTTTAGGTTTTTCTATACTTAATAGATGATTTCTGGGCTTACCTCCTAAGTATCCAGATGTGAATCCCCCACGATTAAAAATTTGCTGCAAATCTTTCTGCATATTTTGAGATATATTGCCGTTATCTAAAAAATCTCGATATGCTCGTACTACAGTTGCTACATATTCTGGAGATTTCATTCGTCCTTCAATTTTTATGCAACGTACACCAAGATTAACTAATTCAGGAATATGTTGCATGGCTAGCATATCTTTAGGACTAAGTAAATATCCTTGAGCTAATTGATAAGATTCTTCCTGATTTTTACTGTAGAGTTGCCAGTTCCAACGGCAGGGTTGTGCACATTTTCCACGATTTCCACTTCGTTCTCCAATAATACTGCTCATCAAACAAAGCCCGGAATAGCATACGCACAAAGCCCCATGAACAAATACTTCTAATTCTATAGGAGAATCTTTAGCAATTTCTTCAACCTCTGATAAAGTTAATTCCCTTGCTAAAACTACGCGTTGGAAACCTAATTTAGCTAAAGCATGAACACCTGCTTTATCATAAATTGTCATTTGTGTACTGGCATGAAGAGGCAAATCGGGAAAAACTTTTTTTAGAATTTGTCCCAACCCCAAGTCTTGAACGATAATAGCAGAAACCCCTAAACAATAGGCTTCTTTAGCTAAAGCAAGGGCTTGAGAAATTTCTTCTTTTGTTAAAAGAGTATTTAATGTAAGATAAACTTTAACATTACGCTGATGAGCATATTCCATTACTTTAGGTAATTCTAACCCATCAAAATTTGAGGCAAATTGTCTTGCATTAAACAATTTCCCTCCTAAATATACAGCATCTGCACCATTTTCAACAGCAGCAAGAAATGCATCCCAACTGCCAGCTGGTGTAAGTAATTCTATTTTATTCAATTGCATGATTTCCTTAAAAATAAATAATTTTTTAAAATTTGACTTTTTTTCTTAAAAGACTCATAATTTTCTATAGAAACTAAAAAATATTGCTTGATTTTTTTGCTGCATTGTGTTAAGTATAAGAATAGGGAGTTTTTTTTATTTTTGTTCTTATATTTTTTTATTAAACTATTCTCCTAGAAAAAGGATAGTTATGCCTGATGAAAAACCAATTGATCCTTTGGAAGTTCCTTCAAATTCTGAGCAAAACTCTGAACTGTGTTGCCCAGTCAAATATCTTTTATCTTCTAATACTTATGAACATTGTTTAGAGTATTGTTTACTCAAGGAATTTTTACCAAAAGAAGTGTTGACAGAACCACCAATTATGAGCGAAAGTTCAGCTTGGGTACAGCACTATTTAAAACATTCAGGCCGTATTCAAGAAATTTGCCATCGTTGTACTCGCGTATGCCCTCTTAAAAACTTTGCAGCGGCATATTATGATGATTGCTTTTTAACTCAAATTCATTGTGTTGAAATTTATAAATACGATCGATCTAAAAAACTTAAGAGACCGGTTTCTTGGGAAGAAGCCCTTAAATTTTGGGCATTAGAAGAATTAGATGATGGAAAAACTTACGCAGCACGCTTTCGTGAATTATGGAAAGTAGCTAGTAAGCATCTTACAGATTTATTTTTTTATCAAGCTATTATTGCTGATAAAAATATCTACCAAGAAATAATTCGTTTGATAGAATATCTTAAAAAGCAAGAAATGATTCGTCATATTGATGGAGTATAAATTGTCAGCACCAAATATTGATAATTTCTTTCTTAAAGAGTGGCTTGGAAGCAATTCCAAGTCTTTTATTTTTTTATAGCAAGGACAGCGCATTTTCCACATTCAAAAAAACTGTGGTTTTGCACTAATTTATGAATAATTCAAAAACAAGACTTAATGTTATGATTGCTAAATTAAAAGAAAATGGGTATAAAATTACTCCACAACGTTTAGCAATTCTAAAAATTTTATCAACGAGTATTGGCCATCCTACTATAAATGATATATATAAACAGATAAAACATTTATTTCCTACAATTAGCTTAGCAACTGTTTATAAAAATATTTCAGTGATGAAAGATCTTAACGAGGTGCTAGAGCTTTCTTTTAGTGAAGAAAGCAATCGATACGATGGAAATTATCCTTTTCCCCATCCTCATGCTATTTGTATGAAATGTAAAAAAATTATGGATTGCCAATTAGAAAATATTCAAGATTTTACACAAAAAATAATAGAAGAAACAGGGTTTAATATTATAAATCATAGAATTGATTTTTTTGGAATATGCCCAGATTGTTTAAAGAAAAAGAATAATTAGCATAATTATAATTCTTTTTTTTTAAAATAGTTATAAAAAATATTAAAAGATAATCATTATCTTTTAATATTTTTTATTGACATGATTTTTTTATCCTTTATAATAAGGATAATGATTATTATTTGATAATAATTTTCTTTTATAAAGAAGGGAATTTTATGGAATCTGGCGAAAAAAAGAAATTGACAACAAATGCAGGTGCTCCAGTTCCTGATAATCAAAATGTTATGACTGCTGGTCCACGTGGACCAATGTTGCTTCAAGATATATGGTTTTTAGAAAAGCTGGCTCATTTTGATCGTGAAGTTATACCAGAAAGACGTATGCATGCAAAAGGTTCCGGAGCTTATGGAACATTTACAGTAACTCATGATATAACCTGCTATACAAAAGCTAAAATTTTCTCAGAGATTGGAAAGAAAACAGACCTTTTTGTTCGTTTCTCTACAGTTGCTGGTGAACGTGGAGCCGCAGATGCTGAACGTGATATACGGGGCTTTGCAATTAAATTTTATACGGAACAGGGAAACTGGGATTTAGTTGGAAATAATACACCTGTTTTTTTCTTAAGAGATCCTCTTAAATTTCCAGACTTGAACCATGCTGTAAAACGTGATCCACGTACAAATTTACGTAGCGCACTCAATAATTGGGATTTTTGGACTTCACTACCAGAAGCCTTACATCAAGTAACTATCGTAATGAGCGATCGCGGAATTCCTGCTTCATACCGACACATGCATGGATTTGGAAGTCATACTTTTAGCATGATCAATGCTAAAAATGAACGTTATTGGGTAAAATTTCATTTCCGTACACAACAAGGAATTAAAAATCTTACGGATCAAGAAGCAGAATCAATTATTGGCAAATGCCGAGAAAGTCATCAACGCGATTTATATGAAAATATTGAAAAGAAAAATTTTCCACGATGGACAATGTTTATACAAGTTATGCCAGAAAAAGACGCTTCAAAATATCCATATAATCCGTTTGACCTTACTAAAGTTTGGTTGCATAAAGATTATCCTCTTATTGAAGTTGGCGTTTTAGAACTCAATCGTAATCCTGAAAATTACTTTGCAGAAGTTGAGCAAGCAGCTTTTAACCCTGCAAATATTGTCCCAGGAATTGGTTTTTCTCCCGATAAAATGTTGCAAGGTCGCCTATTTTCTTATAGTGATGCGCAACGTTACCGACTTGGTGTAAACCACCATCTTATTCCTGTAAATGCACCTCGTTGCCCATTCCATAGCTATCATCGAGATGGCGCAATGCGAACAGATGGAAATCATGGCAGTACACTTGGATATGAGCCAAATAGTTTTGGGGAATGGAAACAACAAGAAGAATTCTCCGAACCACCTCTCAGCATAGAAGGTATGGCTTCACACTGGGATCATAGAGAAGATAAAGACTACTATAGTCAACCTGCAATGCTTTTTAATCTTATGACTCCAGAGCAACAAAAGTTACTTTTCGAAAATACAGCACGTTCTATCAATGATGCACCACTTGAAATCAAGATTCGCCATATCAAAAATTGTTTGCAAGCTGCTCAGGCCTATGGCAAAGGTGTTGCAGATGCACTAGGAATTTCTTTAGATGAGATTAAATTATAACTAAACTAAAAAAGGATGCATAAAAGCATCCTTTTTTAGTTTGAAAAAAGCTCAGAACATATTTTTGGCATTTAAATTTACTTTCGTTAATCTCAATAAATCTTATTGACGCATAAAATTTAAAAAGTATACTAAATGGTCTAAGTTTTTGGACATTTAATTGAGAGGAATTGAACCCGCTGCAATTTTTTTTCGTTAAAGCACTACGAGTGCAATAAGATAACGAAAATATGTTGACAGACCACTAAATGAATAGACAAAAGTTTAAAAAAATATGCCAACTACGTGCCTTATTTTTTTTGACAGTAAGTTATCTAAGACAGGAATACCAAATGCTAAAAGATCAATTTACAGAATCTTTAGAACTTTATGCGACTACTCCAGAATGTGTACCACTTTGGAAAATAAAAGGCAAAACTTTAACATACGAAAACCTTCTGGAAAATGTTTTTATTCTCAGTGTTGATCTTGCAAAGTTTTTTGAGATAAGACACTCACATTTAACTAATCAAAATATTGCTAAGTTACAGAAAGATAGACATTTAACTAATCATCTGCCTAAAATTAGGCAGATGATCGAAGTTGGTAAAGGTGCTAAAAGATGGCAAGATGTTTATGTCCTTACTAAACACCAAACTGAAATTTTAATAATGGACTTTTCTGGTACAAAAGCCCGCGAGAAGAAAATAGCCATATTAAAAAGACTACAGGCAATAGAGACAGATGTTTTACATGGCAATTATGATCAAGCCCGTCAAAAAGCGAGTACTTGGGATGGGGTTCAACTGCTTTCAGATTTAGGATTCAAGCCATCCTTACCCAATGAAATGGCAACCAAGAAAGACATTGCCACATTTCTTAAGATACCCGAAAGTACTTTGGCAACCTTTTTAGCAAAGCATACAGATCAAATCAAAGCAACCAAACTAACCAAAGAACAAATCCGTGCAATTGGTAAAAAAGCCAATCGCTTAAATGCGTATTCGCAAGATGATGTTTTCAAAATTGCGTTCTGGATGGATACAGAAATCGGGAAACAGCTCAAGACAAAAATATTTGGCGATATTGGTGTATGTGCTACACCAACGGTAAAAGACGAGGTGGAATGGAAAATTCGGCTTTCTGAAGTCTTTGCAACTTTAGGATTCAAATATCAACATCCGATTGGAAAATATACGGTTGACTTTTTTGTGGAAAAACTTAGCCTTGTCTTAGAATGTGATAGCGATAATCACCGTTCTTACAACCAAAAAGAAGAGCAAGAACGTAATGAATTTATCACCCAGCATTATGCTTTAGTTCGCTTCAATAGCAAAGTTAGCTGGGAGACATTAGTCAATGGAATACTGAGAGTCAAACCCAAAGAAGTCATCAAATTGTATTTGCCCACGGCAAATGAGTTATCCAAGAAAGTCGAATTCCTAACTTAAGCGTTTAAGATATGTACAAGTGGCTTAAATTTTGTAAAAAAAAGCCGATAATAATCAGAATTATTATCGGCTTTTTTATTGTATAAAAAATAAAGTTAGTTACTTTGATTGGCTAAGTTTTCCAATACACTGCGTACGTTTTCATAAACTCCGTCAAATTTACGATCTAAAGAATCTTGAGCACTTTTGAGTTTGCGCAATGTTTCTTCTCGTACCCATAAACCACGCATTTCAGATTGAATCTCTTGCAGTGTGCTTTGGATAATTTGCAATTCTTCAATAACATCTTCTGGTATAATTTTTTTATTGGAATTTAGATACTGATTGATAAAGATTTTTTCTTTATAATCTTTAGCTTGTTTTGGATAACTGACTTTATTGCTTCTTTGTACGATGTTATCAAGATCGACCAAAATAGCCATTTCATGTGTATATTCTGCTAATTCTCCCCAATTTTGGTGGATGATTTCATATATTTTTATACTGCCTTTGCTATCCCCAATACAGCTTAATATTTTCTTTTCCATATTAGCATATTGATTGGAGTAATTCATCAGTTCATCGTACCAAGGACCGGGAGACCTTCGTAAATTTTCTAATCTTCGTGCGCGTTCTTCTCCTTCTTTTAAAGAGTTAATGCTAGCCGTAAGCGCGTTTTGATCTCTTGCAACACGAATGTTATGCTCAATTGCATTATCAGATTCAATGATAATAGCTTTTACAAGATTAAGTTTACTTTGTTTAAGATAGTCATTATCATAGCATTTTAGTTTATTTTCTGCTTGATAATATTGTTCATTTTGTTTGTATTCTCGACTTTTATTAAGGGCGAGTTGAAGTTCTTCTACTTCACTTTTCGCATCTTGAAGAATTCTATTTACGCTTGGATTTGGGCCACGGAAGCCAGGTTTTCCAGAATATGGTTGCAATTGTTTAATTTTATTCTCTAAAAGGGGAATTTGGCGTTCTAATTCATCCTTTTGTTGAACAACGATTTTTTCATATTCACTAACTTGAGCTAATTTATCGTAATTTTTTCTATAGATAGCACCTTGGCTTTGTACCCTGATAATATCTTGTTGAATGCTAGGTAAAACGTTTGCGAATTTAACGTATTCTTCCAAACGTTGTCCTTCAAAAGGTGTTAAAATACTTAAAGCTTTTATAAAGTTTTGGCTTGATACAGCGTCTTGTGCTAATCTAATTTGATTTTGATAATTTTGATATGCTTGTCTCGCATCACTTACTTGTTTAGCAGAGGCGGAAGTAATTTGAGGATATCCAAGTTTTTGTGGAAATTCTTTTTGTAACTTATCAATAACATTTTCGACATCTCTTAATTGAGATTCCATCAAACTAATATTACTTTGCAATCTTTGTAAGATAGAATTGCATCTTTGTTGAACAAGTTTGTTTTTCTGGATTTTCTCAATTTCTGTAATGTAATTATGTAAAATATCGCGGACTTTATTGCTATCTGTGATGGCTTTATCAATGGAAGAATTTTCTTTTTGATTATTAAAAAGCAATTGATAAGCATGGCTCAAATCTTTGGATGCAATTTTATTTTCAATAGTCTTTAAAAAAGTATCAAGAGTTTCTTGTTTCTTTTTGTATGATTCAAAATTTCTCTTTAATGCTGCAAGTTTAGATGCGTAGGCAGGGTACTGAGTATCAACTAAAGTAAATTTTTCTTGGCAAGTTGTGTTAGCTATCGTTAATTTTTGTAACTGAGTTTTATTTTGTGTAAGCCAAGTGCTGATTTGAGTCTGTCGTTCAATATTTTGTTTTTCTTTTTCTGAGGCTTCTGCAATACGAATTTTATCTTCTAAAGATTGTTTTAAAATCAGCAATTGATCTAGAATAGTGCTTTCTCCGTCTGCTAAGACCTTTTCTGCTAATGTTGTCGCTTCTTTAGTTTGGTTATTGCTTTTATATTGTAAAAGTTGTTGTTGTAAAGATGTTGCTTTTTTACTTTCTTCCTGGGCCGCAGCAAAAATTGTAGGCATTGTATCTGAGAGTTTCAGCATTCTTTGAGTTTGTTGCCACAAACTTTGAACTTGAACTCTTGTATTTTCTACTTTTTGTTGACGTTCAAGTAAGATTTTATCTGCCTGTAATAAAAGTTGTTCCTGCTCAATTTTAATCTGATTTTGTTTGCATGTTGTTAAAACTTTTTCTAGGAAACTTGCAGAGTCTTCTAAAAATCCAAGTGTTGCATGAAAATTTTGATGCGATTGAATACGTTGGTTAAATTTTTCTGTATCTGTCCCTAAAGCTATACGTTGGACTTCACTGATATTTTCTAATAACTCTTGTACCATTTTTCTATGATGTGTTAAATTTTTGTCAAATTCTGGAAGATTATCCAAATATTTTTTACTCTCTGGATAACGATCTTGGAGAATATTCCAGCGTTCTTCAATAAGAGTGAGCTGTTCTTGAGCTGCGAATAAAGCATTGCGTAGTTCTTGAGCTTTTTTCTGCATAACTTCCCGTTGTTTTCGTTCTTCGTATTGTTTTTCATTAAATTGGTAAATTTGTTTCAAATTTTGATGAACGCGACGAACAAGTTCAGCTAGCTCAGAATATTGCTCACTATAATTTTCATATTGAGTAATATATTGAAGAGCCTTAACACCATCTTCTTCATTAGTTTGTTTGCAAAGATCAATGATTTTTTTCAATTCGATTAAATTATTATTTGCACGATTAAGCAAAAGAGGAATAATTTCATCTGTGGAAGTATAATCTTGTTCTGGTGGAAAATCTTTTACTAATTTATCGTACCAAATTGTATTTTGTTGATGCTGATCCACAATATTTTGATAAAATTCTTCTATTTTTTGTAAAAGACTAATAGTTAGAGCACGTTCTTTTTTATCTTGTCTCCAAAATTCTTTCCATTGTTGTTTTGTATTTTCGCGAAAGCGATTCATAACAGGAATTAAATCTTCACGAAAAATATATACAAATGGAGAAGATATAACCAGCAAAATCACTAATATTGCGGCAAATTTTATTAAAAAAGAAGATTTTCTTACAGGATATGCACTTTCAGGTGGAGGTGTACTAAGTTTTTCTAAAAATCTTTGTGTATACTCTCCTGCTTTTTGTCCAAATGAAAGCATAGCTCGTAGTATAAGCAATGTTTCTCTTGCACTGCCAAAGCGATCGTCTGGTTTTTTAGCCAACATTTTCATCACCATTTGACTCATGGCTTCGGGAATATCTTTACGAAGTTGAGATGGTGGAATAGGGCTTTCTTTGAGATGCTTCATCAAAATTTCTTCATCTCTTTCTTCAAGATTTTTCTTATTACTTGTAAATGGTGCTCTGCCAGTTAACATTTCATAAGCTACGCATCCTAAAGAATAAATGTCGAATCGATGATCTGTCATTGTAACTAGTTTATCTAAACTACGATCTTTCATTGTGGTATTGATCCCTTGGACAATACCTTCTGGAGCTGCATATCCTGGCGTTCCGACAAAAGCATTTTGGCTTGTCAGTTGAGTCATATCTTCAACTTTAGCCCGACCTAGATTTGTTAAACGAATTTTAAAATTATGAGTAATTAAAATATTTTCAGGACGAATATCTCGATGGATAATTTCTTCAGAATGGCAATAATCTAATGCTTCTAATACGCCTTCCATAACAGGAACAAAAACTTTTATAGGAATTTGTGTTTTTTTACTTCGATATTCTTCTAAAAGACTTTGTAAATCTGTTCCTTCAACATATTCCATTACAATAAATGCTACAACTTCTGAAGATTCACGATAGAAATCTTCTCCGCTATGGAAATGTGATAATTCTCCGGTTGCAAGACAATATGCTTTAACGAAATACCGATCACAAAGCAATTCTTCACCTTGTTTGAGTAAGGCTTCTCCTGCTTTTATTTTTTCTTTATTTCCTTTTTTATTACCATCTTCAATCTGTTTTCTGCCTTGTTCTGCAAGCATGTTTGCAGCTTGTTCTTTAGCAAGGCGATGTCGTTCTAATTTTTCATAGGCTTGGGCTTCGCGTTCAAATCTACGACGGGCTTCTTGATATGTCATGCTACGAAATCGAGAACGCGCTTCTTCACTATCTTGTACTAAAAACTTAATTATAATAGGGACATTTTTTGCCAAATCCATACCTTTATAGACTTGGACATAATCATAAGACATTAACCGGCGTTCTAATAAAAAATTATCTGGAATAATTGCAAATTCTTTTTCAAGTAATAATGCTTTATCAAGTGGAGATTGATTTGGCCCGGTTTCTTCCATATATTTTAATTGCAATCTACGTAAACGGGCAAAGGCAATGCAATCAGTTAAAAATCGTTTAAAAGACCAAGAATTTTGGCGATAGCGATGAATAGGAATAAAACGGTTTACATCTTTAAAATAGCGAGAAGTTTCTAAGTCAGAAATAAGAGTTGAATCTACAGCAATCTGATATTGGCTAGGAAATTTATATAATAAAGGTAGTAATTTCCAATATTCGCAATTTTTTAAAATATTTCTTTTTTGTACCAAAGATAAAAGATTTCGAAGTTCGATATTTTCTTGAACTGTTTTAGAGGATTTATTTTCAAGTTCTTGGATACGATAAGACAGATTTTGTATAATTTCCTGGATTTTCAAAACTAAAGGAACACAAACTATATCTTCCAGAAAACTCTCAACAATTTTTTTTTCGCTATCTAAGCTATTCCTCAAAACCTGTAATTTTAATTTCTCCTGCTGTAGGTCGGAGGAATTTATTTTTTCCATTATTTTGTCCTTTCTTATCTTAAAGAAAGATAAAGGAGCTAAGTAGTAACTTAATTATTTTCAATTATAGCAAATTTTATTTAGTTTTTCTAGTCTTCCTAAAAATAACTTGCCAACTTATTTTCTACGTGTTAAAATTATCTCAACTGATTTTTAGATAAGTTTTTTTCCAGTTATCATTTGATTTAAATATATTTGAGAAAGAAAGTTATGTATCGCATTCGAATTCCTATTGGTTTGGGGTTGCTAGCTACAATTGCCGGGTTAGCAGCATTAGACTACTATACGAAAACCTGCTTTGCTACAGTCATTGTGCTAGCTTTTTTAACTTTAGGCGCGATGGCAGAATTTTTTAATATTCTGAGCAAGCGGAATTATAATTCATACAAAATTTTTGCTTTAATTGGAGCTGGAATTGGAATATTTTTACATATTCTAGCTTCTAAAAACTATGGTATTGGCGTTCCTATGATATTAGAAATCTATAATGTTATGTTTATAGGTTTTCTCATTATGGGAATCTTACTCAATGTGGAACAAGAAAATGTTTTAGAAAACACTTTTTGTACTTTATTTGGATTATTTTATCTTTACTTTACATTATGCTATATGGTAAAAATACGGCTATTAGGTATCGATCCAAATATTGGCTTAATTTATCTGTTATTAACAGTGCTTGTTTCTAAAAGCATGGATATAGGTGGATATTTGGTAGGAAAAGCTTTTGGAAAACATAAGTTATTTCCAAGCGTAAGTCCTAAAAAATCTTGGGAAGGATTTTTAGGCGGAATTCTTTTAGCCATTGCTGTAACTTTTGGATTGAGAGAATATTTTCCAATATTAGAAAAATTGTTTAGTATTTGGCATGTTTTAGTGTATTCTATTCTTATGGGTGTCCTTTCTATTTGGGGTGATTTTGCAGAATCATTAGTCAAACGCCGTTGTCAGGTTAAAGATTCTAACGATTTAATTCCTGAATTTGGCGGCATTTTGGATATGATGGACAGCATGACTTTTACCGCCCCCTTCTCATATTATTTTTTGATGTTTATAGGAGGACTCTATATCTTATAATTGCACTCAAGGAGATTCCTGATGAACATTTTTAAGCATGTTAATTTTGCTTATTTAGTAATATTTTGTATGTGTATCTGGGCGCAAGAAAATACAGTTGCTATTCCTCAAAATCCTATAGATGCAAATAACTTGCTCAAACAAGCATATCGTTTAGAGTTAGGACAACGGTATGACGAAGCCATTTCTCGTTATCAGGCAACTTTGTCATTTTTTTCAGATAATCCTTATTACAGCAAGGAAATCTTAGCTATACATGCTAAAATTATAGAATTATATTTACAGCAAGAACGTTTTCTCTTAGCTTTAGATTTTTCCCAAAAAGCAGCAGTTTTAGCAAAAAGATTTGAGCATACTGCATATCAAGCCAAATTCTATGAAAAGCTCAGTATTATTTATCAATGTTTAGCAAAAGAAAGTACTAAGAAGCTTGAAAATAGTAAAATAGAGCCACTTGATTTTGGAACTCGAAAGGTTATTTTAGAAATTATTTCTAAAGAAAATAAAGAAATTTTACCCGCTAAGGTAATTGCCTATGATCAACAATCTCATGAAAAATTTGAACTTGATTCATCTTCAGAAATTTTTCCAGGCAAATATCAATTTAATATTATAGCCTCTGGATTTGAAGAATATAAATTTTCGGATGAGGTTATTGCGAGTACCGAGCCTTATAAAATTTCTAAGATTCTATCTTGTACAGGCAGAGAATTAGAACTTAATATTACAGGTGATTTTCCTGCTGATGAAAAAATTGATCCTGATATTATTACTTTAAATGGTGTGGATGCTAGAGAAATTAAAACAATTCCTCCTGGAAAATATGAGCTAGAAATTAGCTCGATGGGATATTTTCCTATTAAAGAAATAATAGAAGTGAATGCTCAAGCAGGAGTATATATTTTAAACAAAGTTCTTTCCACTTCTCCTCGTATAATTAAAGAAAAAATTACTTACGATGTTCCCCCAACTCCACAACTTAAACCGTATAGAATTACCTTAGCACCTTTTGATAATCCAGATGAAGAGAGTCTAATTAAAGAAGGTGATAGTGTTAAACCTGGTGTATACAAAATACGTATCTATAAAGAGGGATATGTCACAATTGATGAAAAGAAAGCTATATGGGCGTCTTCTCAACCTATTATTTTAGCTTATGAATTAGAATCAAAAGAGCGAACGATTCATGTAACTATTGAGCATGATGTAGCACCTCCAGCAAATTTAGAATGGAGCATAGCTCTTATTGCCGAAGAAAAGGCTTCTCGTTATGATAAGAAAAAAATAAAACCAGGTACCTATACTGTTGAAATTCAGCAACCAGGATATTTTCCCCTTCCTAAGCAAAAAATTTATATAGAACCTTCTGAAGAAGATTATAAAATGGCTGTAAATTTTACAGCAAAACCACGATCCATATCTTATGATATTACAGAAGAAAATAGTTGGAAAATAGTTACTGCAGAAGAAGTATGGGTAAATAATCAACGTATCCAACAAACCGATACTTTCAAACCAGGTATTGAAGTAACTATCCAATTTAAATTTAAAGAATATGCTGATGTGATAAAAAATATCAGAATTGTTCCTGGAGAAGGTGCGATTACAGAGAAGGCTGCTTTACAACCTTTAAAACGATATGAAATTAAAACGCGAAAAAACTCAGAAAAAATGCCAGATGGAACATTTTGTTCTATTGTTTTTGCAGTAGATTCAAAACCTGTTGAAGATTTTCATATCGAAAAAGAGCAAATAAAAAATGATACCATTTATCGAATTTGGCTGGATCCTCAAGTAACAACACTGCGAATATATACAGGCTATCTTTATAGCCAAAATACCATTGCTTACTTAGAAAAATATGGCATTCCTAACGCAAATTCCATCGATCTTACTAAATTGCTTGGGTATCTCTCTGAACATAGAGTTAAAGATGAAAATGGTTTCTCAGAATCTCTTCGAATGCTTGAGAAAGTAGTCAGAAGCCCAAGCATGAAAAGATTATTTAAGCAATGTTCTTCATCCGATATAGATAAATTTATCCATCAAATACAGCTTTGGGATTTTTATGATGATAGTGATTATATGCGAGTACGTGAGATAGTTGAAATTTTAGATATGCTCAAATCATAATCTAAAAAAATAAGAATTAAGCCTATCTGCAAAATTCTTTTGCGGGATAGGCTTAATTTGTTTTTAACATATATATTTTACCTTCGTCTGTTGCTAATATAATATTATTATGATAAATAATAGGACTTCCACTAATAGTTCCACCTATTTCATAATTCCATAATTTTTTCCCAGAATAGATGTCAATTCCGTATATTCTTCCATCGGTTCCCATGATAGCTGTATTTTTTAAAATAGCAGGAGAGTTGTCTATATTGCTTGGGCTTTTAAATTCCCATATTTTTTTTCCATTTATCTTATTGAGACAATATAAACGTCGGTTACTACTTCCTAATAAAATATAATTTTTAAAAACTACTGGAGAACTACAAAAAGAAGTATCTTTTGATTCTGTATGATACTCCCATAAAATAGATTGTTTTTCTAAATCAATAGCAAATACAGAATTATTATATGTTCCTAAAAAAGCCTGACTATTTAAAATTACAGGAGATGCAGCAATATAAGCACCTATCGGAATTTTTGAAATAGATTCTCCATTTGCTAAATTTACAATATGCAAAATCATATCACATCCACCAAAAATAGCTGTATTATTATGAATAATAGGTGTGCTATTTATATAATTTTCAGTTTCATATTTCCATATCATATTGCCGTGAATAAAGTCAATACAGTGCAAACAGTTGTCATAACTTCCAACAAGGATACGTAATTGCTGATTTATAGGATCACGAAAATAATTTGCGGCACTTACAATTTTATTTTTTGTCTTATATTCCCATAAAATTTCGCTATTAGAATCTAAACAGTATAAGACTCCGCCTGTTGTTCCAATAATAACTTTATTTTCTAGTACTAATGCTGGTGCTTCTATTGATTTTTGTAAATTTTTTTTCCAAATAATTTCTCTGTTATGAATATCTATGCAATATATATTTCTATTTCTCGAACCAACATAAATGAGTTCTTTCGAGATAGTGGGAGTTGTAAGGACTCCTTTTTCTGTTGCTGCAATCCAATTTAATTTAATTTCAGTTATTGAATTTGTTGTAGGCATTACAGAAGAAGATTCCTTTTTTATGGGGAGCATTCCTATAAAAATTAAGAGGAATGCTGTAATAAAAAAGATATTTTGTTTTTTTGAAAAAGTAATTTTCATAAATTATTTTTCTTGAATATTAACTTCAGTAATTGTACTTATTAGCCACGTATTTTTATTTAGATTGAGCTGAATATAAAGAAGTGTGCAATTCTCAATACCACTAGATATAATTTGATATTGATAAATTGCAACACCTTTATTTTCTTCCATTTTCTCTCGTATATAATCAAATTTTTTTATATTTACTTCTGAAAAATGTTTTTTAATTATGCCTATAGCATGTTCTGGAAAATAAACCTTTGGTGTCTGTTCTGAAAAATTAACAAAGGCAATGCGGGTACGTTGTTCTAAATAAGGTAAAAGATGTTTCGATTCTTTTTTCATCCAAATCTCACGTATTTTTAAAAATAATTTTCCATTTGGCCCAAGTTTATCAAGAGTATTTTGAGCAAATATATTATTTATAGATAAAAAGGCTATAATTATTAGTAATGATTTTATTATCATGACAATTCTCCTAAATTTAATCAAGTAAGTGGTCTGTCAAAAGTGTTTAGACTAAGAATTTATAATTTATTATACATTACTATCTCAATACTAACTTTATCTCAGTAAACTTCGATTCCTCACAGCTAGATACAAATACATAGTTGGCATATTTTTTAGTCCAAAAACTTTTGTCCATTCATTTAGAATTATTATTATAAGTATAGCACTTAGATTTGAAGAAAAAAGGCTTTTCATAAAAAAATAGGGTAATTTTTTACCCTATTCAAATTCTATTGGCTTATGTCGTTTTTGAGTCTAATCACTTGGCTGCGGTTGAGAAGGAGTATCTGGCGTTATTGGAATGTTGTGCTCTTCTGGCTGAGAAGGAGATTCAGTTGAACCTTCTTCTTTGACTGAGCTTTCAGGTGCTGCAATAGTTTTCTTTTGGTACCCACTAATTGGTAGAGCCTTTTTTAATAAAGGTTTCCATGCTTTAATTTCTTTAAATCCAGCACCAAAAAATATATTATTCATTCCATAACGATATTGTGGTTCAATGTAGTAGCACATTCCTTCTTCAATATCAACAATCATTTTAGCGAATGGATTTTTTGTTCCATCCACTGGCGTTTTTTCATTTTGGCCAACAGCAAGAAGTAATCTTCGTTTTCCAGGTGTAACCCGAACTACATAGTCTCCCAGTAAGGAAATTACTCGTTCATTATCTATTTTTAAAATACGAATTCCATTTACTGGCTGAATAATACCATGTGGTTCAAAAACTTCGGGTTGAATATATCCACAACCTAGAGTAAAACAACAGCATATTATTATAAAATAACACCACTTCAGCATATTTTATCCTTGAGATTAGATTATAATATACATTCGGGGAAAGTATATATTGTTGCATTAGGCTGGCGAACAAAACCTACCATACAAATTTGGGCTTGTTGTGCAAGTTCTACACCAAGATATGTTGGCGCAGAAACACAAGCAATAATTGGTATTTTAGCACGTGCAATTTTTTGTACCATTTCAAAACTGGCACGGCTTGATAAAACAGCTACCTTTGCCTGATCTAATTTATTTTCTAATAAAGCTAGTCCAATTGCTTTATCTAAAGCATTATGTCTTCCAACATCTTCAGCAAAAGATATTAAAGAATCTTGAGAATTAAATAAAGCCGCTGCATGAACACATCCAGTTTCAGTAAATAATTTTTGTTGCTCCTTAAGGATTTGAGTATAAGAAAAGAGTCTTGTTAGTGGAATCGATGTTTTGTCATGAATTTTTTCAATACGAGTACAAATTTCATCTATCATTTCTTTACCACAAATTCCACAGCTAGATTGGCTAATAAAAGTTTTGCGATGGAGATGTTTTTGAATCAATTGCTCTCTTTTATTAACTACTGTAACCAAAATTTTATTAGAATTATCCTTACAAAATGCAATTCCAGCTAAATCATTTATATTATCTATAATTCCATCTGTCAGGCATAATCCTGCTGCTAATGCAATTTCATTTCCAGGTAAGCGCATAACTACTGTATACGGATGGTTTTGAATAACAATTTGTAAGGGTTCTTCAACAGCTAAAGAAGATTCTGCTTCAATAATCTTGTCTCCATAAATGCGATGTGTAACAATTTTTTTTATCATGCTAATGCTCCACTAACATCTTCTTCACTTACAATAAGATTCTAAACGTTCCCAAATTTCTTTTGGATGTAACACATTTTGGTAAAAATATAATCTAGGGTCATTTGAAGAAGAAAATTCTTCTCCTACATTTAATTTTTTTGAAATAGCAAGTAAAAGATGGTAGGGACAGTTATCAAGCTCTTGAAGTCTCTTTGCAAGAATATTTTTATGCCAAAAGCCAAAAATTTCAAGATAAACTGCGCAATTTTTTTTAAAATTAACCAGTGTATAATCTGGAATACAAATTTGTCCCCCAATCTCAAGGAGATAGCATTCATCATGAATATCCCATTGATCTTGTATTTCTTTGAAACGCTCTTTAAATTGTTGTAATTCAGGCGGCTGGTATACTCCTGGTTCAGAATAATGTGACCATAATTGATTTTGGCTGGAAAGTTCAAAAATTGCATTTTTTTTATTTTTCCAACATAAATCTGCCCGAAGCTCCCAGTTTTCACAATGCAATAAAGTTGGTAAAAATAATGCCATTTGAATACCATATTTTTGGGAAGCTTGAAACAAACTAATAGGTCCATCTAAAAAAATATCAAAACCTGAATTTCCAATTCGATGAATTTGATAAAGAAGCCGACAAAATTTAATAGAACGAAATAGTTGCCTATATCGTAATGGGTTAGTTTCGTTTATTTTTATATGTAAAGAAGTTGCCTTATATAAAATCGCTTGTGCCAATGCAGTATTATATCTCTTTAAAAGATTTTCTGGCGAAATTGTTTGAAATTCTTTTAATATATGATGCTCTTTTAAATCAGCATACATCATTTGAGGAAGAGATTCTGTGGATATTCCTAAAACTTGAGATGCTTCTTGAATGGCTTTTTGATGCTCAAATTTCCTATTTTTACGTAGGTTATTTGCTATTTCAAAAACTTTTTCACGAATTTGACTTGGGTCTTGAGAGTATGAAACTTCAAAAGTGCAACGGTCTTCTAACAATTTTGCCAAACCTCTATAGACAATAACTTCTGAGCCTTGACTTAAGACTTTTTCTAAAGTATCATCCAATTTTCCGCGTTCTTGTCCTTGGTGGTTTTCATAGATTTCGATAAGTGTTGCTGCAATAGAAGAAAGTTTTGGATTTGAAATTTCTATATAATTGGGAAATACTTTATTACCTTTTTGATAGGTACGTACTAAATCTAAAGTTAGCATGTTATTCTTTTAGAAAATTAGCTAGTCTTTATAAAAATATTTTAATTTTTAGCAAAACTAGTATGGCTGATGAATTTTTCATTTGGAATTTTGCTATATTGTAACAACTAAAAAATTTCAAACAATAAAATTTTTTGTTCTCTCATTGACTTTTAAAAAAAAAGTGTTAAACTAAAGAATAGTGTTCCATAATGCTAGATTCTAAGCATAAGATGGGACAAATATTTTTTTTTCTCAAGGAGAAATTACTATGCTGGAAACTTCTGACAAATCAAACTCTCCTCAACAACCTGTAAAGACCTCTGAACCGTCAAAATATATCCAATACCACCAAACTCGTCCTGTTGGAGACGAAACAAAAAGAAGTCTTTTTAGCTTTATAAAAGAATTAAAGAAAGATTCTTCTGGAGAAACGCCAACTACTAGTTTGATTAGTTCAATTGCTACTATTCCAATTTCTCAAGCCCAAGTTCCAATTTTTCAAGGCAAATTATCAAAGACTGAGGAATCTACAGTCCCTACTCAAGAAAATAGTAGTAAATTATCTGAAAATGACAGTACGTCTAAGCTAACTCATGAAAAAACTGGTAAGTTATCTCTTACAGATAAAGACCGTAAAAACCTTACAGAATTCAAAAAAATGTAAGATTTAGTAGGAGCTATTACCATGAAAAGATCTATTCCAACTGAGCCTGCAATAGGCGAAAAAACAAAGCGGATGCTAACACAATTTATTGGCGAATTACGGCAAAATAATCAAGAAAAATTTCATCCGCCAGAATTTGGTGAGCTTAGAGAATTTGGAGATTCAGGTAGTGCTGTTACTGAAAAACGTATTAAAGAGCTTTGGGAAAATTTAAAAAAGCAAATGTCTCAAAATTCTCCCCCAGATTCTAAAACTTAATGCTAATTTAATAGTTGTTAATATTATTATTTAATTAAGATTTTAGGCTATTGTTTGTTATGAAATCCAAATTTTATCAGAAAAATATTGTAATTACTGGCGGGTCTTCTGGTATTGGATTGGCTATTGCCATCGAATTTGCCAAACTAGAAGCTCGCTTATTTTTATTAGCAAGAAATTTAAATCGATTACAAGAAGCCAAGCATGTATTACATCAACAATTTGGAGATAAACTTTTTGTACAAGTTTTTTCTATTGATGTTGCGGATAAAAATCAAGTAAAAAGAACTATTGATATAGTTAATCAAGAATATGGTGGAATTCATACTATTATTGCAAATGCCGGGATTGTGCATGTAGAAAAATTTGCTACTTTACCTATAGAAAAAATGCGTCAAATAATGGACGTAAACTATTGGGGAGCAGTTTATTCTATTCAAGCAGCTTGGCCTTATTTATGCCAGGCGCAAGACGGACATATTGGAGTTGTAAGCAGTGTTGCGGGATATGTTGGAATTATTGGATATTCTGCATATTCTCCTACAAAATTTGCTATGGCCGGGCTTGCGCAATCTTTACAAGTAGAAGCAAAGCAAAATGGTATTCACATTACAATTATTTATCCACCAGATACAGATACTCCACAACTTGCTGAAGAAAATAAAAATATGCTACCAGAATTAGCAAAACTCAAACGCCATGCTTCAATTTTACAACCAGAAGTAGTTGCTCGAAAATTTGTTCAAGGAATGTGCAAAAATAAATTTGAAGTATTTTGCAATTGGCAAAGTAAATGGATAAAAAGAATACTAGCATTTTGGCCATCATTAGCCAATTAAAATTTAAGAAAAAATAATTTATAGACAAAAAAAAATAAGGGATTGAATTCCCTTATAGGAAAGAAATTTTTTATATAGCATAATGCGAAGGGCGGGAATTGAACCCGCAATCCTTACGGAACCAGATCCTAAGTCTGGCGCGTCTGCCATTTCCGCCACCTTCGCAATAAATAGATAATGCGCCCTAAAGGACTTGAACCTTCAGCCTACAGATTAAGAGTCTGCCGCTCTACCATTGAGCTAAGGGCGCATTTAAAATTACAAAATTTATTATATCAATTTTTATGATAATGTCAAGCAAATTTTGGAAAAAAAATTGACAAAAATAATATTTTCCTTATACAGACAATTTTTTGCTTGACGAAATATATTTTTTTTGTTAAAATAAAAGAACTAAATTCCAAAGCAAAACAGCTTGCCCTGGAAGTTTTTGAAATAATTTATAACTTTAATCTTCTCTAATATTTAGCAATTTTGATGGTCTAATTTTGATCCACCATCTTAAGAAAGGTAGTTTCATAATGGGTAGAGGAGACCGACGTACAAAACGCGGAAAAATTTTTGCAGGTACTTATGGAGTTGCACGTCCTCGTTTGAAAAAACTCTTGAAAGAGAAAAAAGACGCTGCGATCGCTGCTGCTAAAGCAAATACACCAGAAGCAAAATAAAGCGATTTCAAATCACCATATTTTAATGGAAAAATTTGTGTTGGTATATACCAGTTTAAATGCAAGTTTTTCCTAAATTTTTGATGGAAAAATTTGCATTTAAATAACAAATTTTTTCTGAAAAAAAAACAGCACATGGGTTTTTATTTGCCCACGTGCTGTTTTTTTTAGAATTTTTAGTTAAAAAAAGTTGAAGGAGAAAAAAATGAGCAAAAATTATATTAAGTTGATTATATTTCTTCTACTTTTTCTAATTCATGGTTTAATTTCTACCATTCAAGCGGAGCAAAAAATGGTTTTAGTGCTAACGGATCCTAATACAGTTATATTGGGAAATTTAGAATATCTAATAGAATCTAAGAAAATTTCTTTACCTAATTTAGAGGTTTTAGCAATTTTTCATCAACAAGAAGCAGAGCGGTTTCAAGAATCCAAAAAATGGGCAAGCGAGCATAAAATTAGTTGGATAAAGTGGCAAGAAATAAGCGGAGAGGTAGGAATTAGCGAAATATATAAAAAAAATATTTGGACAGAACAATTTATAGAGATTTTTGAAAAATCTGATGGTATGCTTATACCTGGAGGTCCGGATCTTCCTCCGGTATTGTATGGAGAAAAAACAAACCTTTTGACGATTATTGAACGACCATTCAGACATCTCGTAGAAGTTTCTTTTCTTTTCCATTTACTTGGAAGCTCTCATAATCCAGATTTTACTCCACTATTGCAGAAACGTCCTGCATATACAATTTTTGGAATTTGCTTAGGGGCGCAAACGATCAACGTTGCAACAGGAGGAACGCTTTATCAAGATATTCCTACTCAAGTTTATAATATTGCCCATGTCGAAGACATATTAACCCAATTGCCAACTGCTCTTCATCATCGCAATTATCGCTATTGCATAACAATTCATGAATTGGTAGATTATGGAAATCTTCATCCCATTTTAATAAATTCTAAAAATAATATAGGGAAATATTTCAGTATTTATAATACTCCACTAGTTTATAGTACTCACCATCAAGCTATTCATAAACTTGGCAAAAATATAGAAATTTGGGCTATGGCAACTGATAATAAAATCGTAGAAGGAATTTCTCATCGCAATTTTCCTAATGTTTTTGGCGTGCAATTTCATCCTGAAAAGATCAATCTCTGGGAATCATATTCAGCAAAATATATCGAATTAGGACAGCCTAAAAATACAGCGGAGTTATTTCATCAAAGTAGTGTTTCGGTTGATTTTCATCAAAAACTTTGGGATATGTTTTCTCAATGTATGAAAGATTCATTTTTAAATCGAAAGTAGTTAAGAAAGAGAGAAATTATGAAGCGAAATATTTTTATTTGTATGCTAATAGTAGTTGCAAGTTTACTCTATGCCCAAGAAATCCCTTCAGAATCACAGAGGGATAGCATTTCTTTTGTAGATAAACATGGAAATGATAAAGGCCATGAAATTGTTGTGAGTATGGTTTTTGAGATTCCAAATTTTAATACTCAAACATCTTCTTTTTTGTTGGCTTCTTGCAATTTAGGATTTGGAAACTATCAAACACTTCTTAAAGAAGACTAAGGAAATTTATGCTGACAAAAAAAATTTTATTTTATTGGAATCACATCTTTCAACATTTCATATTCCGACAATTTTTTATTTTTCTATGCTGCCTAAGTCTTTTTTCTTGTGCATTATTTGGAAGAATTTTCCCTCCTGATTTAGAACAAGAAAAACAAGATAGATTTCTTGCGGCTACTGGACATGATATGCTGAAAATATTATTTCAAGAAGATCGACTAGGATATGTTTTTGAAAATGATATTTTTGTCAAAAAAGTATGGGGCGGAAAAGTTGTTGAACAAGCTGTGAACCAGGAAATTAGAATTGTCTATGAACGAAAAGATTTTGACAAACTAAAGCTATTTATTGGAGACGACCTTAGCATTGGCCCATCACTTGAAAATATTCATTATATGATTCTGCGTTTAGAAAACGTTAAACGTTATGAATTGGTTGACTTTCAACCATTGGTTGCTTATATGGGAACTCATAATGTTGAGCTTCTCAAAAAGCCTTTTGTTGCATCCATGATTAAGGCTGCAAAATATAGTGTAGAAGCATATCAAAAAATGAGTTCAGAAATAGAAGGCGCGTATATTCCTCATCCTATGGTAATGATAAAAGCGAAAACAGGAACAGAATCTAAAAATAGCGATGAACAATATGGATATAATGCTTTTGTCGGATACAAATTGTTTGATGGCAGCCAATGGATATTAGACTTTGAAAAGACCCCAAAAGTTCAAGTTTATATTAACTCTCCTCAAGATAATGAAGTTATAAAAAATGTACGTGTTCGAATAAAAGGCAGTTTAATCGACTATCACCAACTTCCGGAGCATTATAAAAATCAGCTACGTCTTTATGTTATGGTACGTAATGAATATCAAGACGATTGGATTCTACAAACGAAAGCACGCTTAGATCCTAATAATGGAAAATTTGAGGCAATTGCTTTGTTAGGAGATTTGGAGCGCGGCAATGGGCATAGATACAGTGTTGTAGCATTCGTCAGTTACTTTGATATCAATCGTGAAAGCAATTCTACATTCCCATTTTTACCCTTCAATAAAGGCCAATATTTAGTCAATGTGCAGCGCAATGATGAAGATTTTTAACAAAAAATCCGCATAAAATGCGGATTTTTTTATGATTTTAAATTTTTAGCAAAAAAAATAAAGTAATACCAAAAAGGAATTTGACTATTTTAACATTTTGTGGCAAACTAATAA
>CAZPDM010000060.1:0-28664 GCA_964585305.1 uncultured Planctomycetota bacterium
TGCCAGCTTCTGGTTTGGCACCAGGTTTGCCAGCTTCTGGTTTGGCACCAGGTTTTGTAGGTTGAGAAACTTTTGGTTCAGTTTCTGATTCAGAATCTTCTTCATCTGTTTGGACTTTTGCTTTTGCATTAGGAGCTTCGTATGGTCCAATAATATCTGACAATGCTTCGCCTTCAACTGGTTCTTGATAATTTTTAGCATGAACAGTTTTTGGTCCGCGAGGCAAGAAGAACGCACGAACGAAAAGTTCAGCATCTGCTTCAAATCCGACAAGATATTCTTCGCGGAATTTGCGGAAATCTTCGAAACCGTTTTCAATGGCAACAGCTTCAGCGTTGATAAGCCCCAAATATTGAGGTTCGGCACCTTCGAAGTCAATACGATAAATCCAGAACTTCTCTTGTACAGGGCGTAGATTATGGATAGAAGTACGAGCAACTGGACGCCGATCTGTATACGAACGTAAGTTAAGTTCATGACCTTGATCAAAAATTGTTACCATAGCAACTAGAGAGTCGTATGCTAAACGGCAAGACAAATATGTGAACAAGTTTTCAATAACCAGTTCAACTTGATCGTATCCGTCACGTAACATTTGGCGCGTTTTTTCATTGAACGGATCGATACGTACTGATTCAAGATAACGTCCAATGCAAGCACCAAGAGCAACAGAAGTTTTTGCAGAATCTCGATCAAAACGAACATTCGCAGGATCATAATCGAAAACGCCATCGCTTTCGCGGAAGACTTCATTAGCAACAACTTGAACACATTGCATATTACAAGATTGACCAGATAGAATCAATCTATCAATGCGATCGCGATTTGCCTGTGTTAACAAGCGAGCTTTAGAAAGACTAACTGCTAAGCTAAGGGATTGCTTAATAGGATCACGTGCAATCTTAGTGAGTTCTTGCTGCGCAATTACTAAACGTAAATCGTCTTGTTGTACTGCACCAGTATCTACTAACCAAGAATGGGAATTTCTTACAAAGTTGAAAATTTGCCCACTATCAAGTTCAATTTCTTCTGGCCATTGATTAGCTAAACCAGAATTCTTATCAGAAGCAACTGGTGTTCCTAATGTCTTCTTTAATTCTTCGACCATTTCCCAAAGGGTAAAGAAATTAGAGGTCTTGCTGGAATCATTGACAAATCTAGTTGGGACTAATACATCAATTAAAGTTTCATTTAATTGATTGTATTGTCGCATTTGTTGCATTGGATGTGCTGTCCATTCTAATAATGCACCTTCGCGATATTTTGGAGGAGCATCATCAGTTCCATCGCTTTCAACCAAAGAATCTGGCAAGTTCAAAAGAACTTGGCTTAATGGGCTATCCATTGGGACTTCTAAATTTTTCTTTGTGATCAAAGTAAGAAGCAAATCTGCTAATCTTGATTTTACTAACCTGAAGAGCCAAAGAGTGATTAAATCACCTCCGATATATCTATGTCCAGTCGTACCTAAAAGACGTGGAGTAATACGGAAGTAACGACCACCATTACCACGATCTGCATCAGGGGCAAAAATTGGCAATTCTTCGTAAAGTAATTGGATAAGTGCAATATCTGTTGTACCGCCGCCCAAATCATAAAGCAAAATGTTTTGATAAGAACGACCATGACGATCTTTACGGCAACGTGCCATCAAACCATTCATAGCACATACAGGATCAGCACCAACTTCTCTCCATACATAGTACACAGCGGCTGCCGTTGCTTCATCAAAACGAGTATCGATTTCTTTAATGTTTAGATCGGTTAAAATTTCTTTCAAACTACGGCGTAATGCTGCTGGATATGAAGTTGGGAATGTAGCAACCATAGAACATGGCCATTCTGCATCTTGGAATTGGCCAGAATCTGCACGACGATGTATATCGCCAATAGCACGAGTAAGCAATTCACGATATGCTAAACGGCAAAGTGTATCTGCTGGGAATTGAATAGAATTACCGCCATTTTCTGCTGGCACAACTTCAATAACTTCATCACGTCCAAAATAACGTTTGATAGAAATAACGAATTGGCGAATATCAGCACCACCGCTAGCTGCACTACGAAGCAAAAGACCAACACGAGCACCCATGTCAACTTTTGTTTCTTGAATAAGGAGAGTTAAATCTTCTGTATCTGGTGCAGAGATGATTTGCATTGTGCTAGATATTGGATTAGGTCCTGCATTTTCATCTAGTTCCAAAACAAAATAGCGTTGGGATTCCAGTGTTTTTGAATCGATTACAGATTCAAAACCTCGCATAACTTCTGGTGCAACATCCATTAAAATTTTAGAAGAATTAGAACCTTCTTGAGAGAAATTAGAAAGTCGGCATAAGGTTTCTGTAATGAGCTGTTGTCGGATATTATCATCAAGTTTGATTAAAGCACGTTTAATTTCATCTTCATTAGTCCCGCATTTTGGAAGATTTGCATTCGGAACAATGCGAGTTAAATTTTCGACGAAAAGGTCAGTTTCATTTGCTTCAACTTTAGAAAGATGCTGGATTAACCAGCTATCTACCCATTTACATAAAAAATTCCATTGTTCTGTACTTAACTGACCGCGAACTTCTTCTGCAGCATATCGTGGATCTCGCACTACAATAGCAGAGTTTGTTGTACCATAATCAATGGACATCAACCCGCTATAAAGTCCACTTTCATCGTGTTCTTCTTTTGCTTCTCCACTTTCAGCATTTTCTTCTTCTTCAGTGCTTTCATCTTTAGATTTTGAATCTTTGGAAGTGTCTTTTTTTGCATCTTTATCTTTAATTGCATCTTTAGAAGCATCTTTTTTTACATCTTTGGCTGCATCTTTTTTTACGGGTGTTGCAGGAGATGGTTTTTCTTTAGAAGCTTTTTCTTCTACTGGCTCTTCTGGAGTATCTCCAAAATCAACTTCAGCAGGTTCTTCATCTTCTGGTTTAGATTCATCTTCTGGTTTATCTTGCGACGGCGCAGTTGCATCTGTAATGAGTCGAATTTCTTGCTGGCATTTGAGTTCCATTGCATCTTCGCCCTCTTTTACTAATTTGACAAGGATAGGAACAGAAATAGTCCCTTGTCCAGGCAAAAGAGAAGGATCGGCTAGTTGAGCAATTGGAACAATAACAGTTGCGCGATTACGACCCATTGTAATACTGAATTTTCCAATATCCAAAACGTTCACCAAAATATTGCGTACTTTGTCTTTGATTTCTGGAGATGTGGTACCCAATTTGGCCGGGAATGCGTATTTAATGGTTACTTCTTTTTGAGTAATTTTTCCGGTATAGCCTTCAATAACATACCGTAACTCACCCTTTTTATCAAGGGGATTGATGGTGATCGCTGGTTCTTCTGGATAAAATTTAATTTCCTCTGCCATAATTTTTTGATACCTTTCTGCTAACAATCAGAGGACTCTTCGGAAAATTTTTTGTTTTAACTTATATAAAAATTATAAACAAACTATTTCCATGAAAAATATAAATCCATGCCCGCAACTAAAAGCTACGGGCTATGTTTTTTACCATTCCTCAAATCCAGCTTCGCCTTCTTTGGGCGGAACATTTTCATCAGATTGTTGAGGCTCTGTTGGTTTCGTTGGCATACGGGATCCTGTAGGTTTTGGAGCGGCTGCCATTGGTTTTGGAGTAATGCTAGAAGGTTGTTTTGGAGCTGTTACAGGAGGTTTAGCGGCTGGTGTTGCCCCAGGTGTTACTCCAGGTTTAGCAGGTGCTACAGTACCATTAGGTTTAGCTGCTGCAACAGGGGTTGCTCCAGGTTTGACTACTGGTGCTACACCAGGTTTAGTAGGAGGCATTCCGGGTTTGGCAGCGGGAGTTGGAGCATTTTGTTTAGGAGGAGGTGCTGCAACTTTTTTATTATAAGCTGCTGGAGTTTCTTCGGCTTCATCTTCTGTTTCCATATCTGCTGTCGAAACTGGAGTTGGAGCGAAAGAAGAAACTACTCCTTGTGCTGAATCGCATTGTTTAATTTCTTCGACAACACCACGTAAGAATTGCCCCGCGGAATCCCATGCACTTTCGTCACTTACAGGGATATCTGAACGGGCAACACTTGCTAAAAATGATGGATTATTTAAACAACTACGAACTAATGGCAAAATTTCTGCGCGTAAAACTTCATTCACAAAGAATGTTTGGAATTGGTTTTCTGCTGCTGCAATCAAACGAGAAACGCGATCGCGTAAAGTTTTAATCAATTGTACTTGAATACGAATAATTAAAGCCATATTCCAAAAGCATGGTTTTTCTGTATCATAAGGATATCTAATATTTTTGAGGTCATCTAATTCGGGTGTAATGCGTTCAAGAATTTCAGGGACTAATGTGTCGCCAGCCATACGGCTAGGTTGCCAGCTATCAAGAAGAGGCATACCTTCTTCGATTTGGCTTAGTTGATCAACATTTAATACGCCTTGTAGAGCTTGGCAAGCACCAACATAATCCGGATGTGTTTCAAACCGTTGAACACTATATAAAACAGCTTTGCCAATATGATCAATGGCAAATTGGCTTAATGTTTCAGCAGTATTCATAAAACGTTCGTTAAATGCTTTAAATTCAGTAGGAACTTCTGCACCAACTTTTTTAATTTTGCTATAACGATTAAAAGTTTTTTGAGGTTGTTTTGATGCAGTTGCAGCAGTAGGCTGTGATTTTTTTATAGCACCCTGGTTTAAAATTGCAAACCATTCTGGCCAACTTGCTACACGAGAAGCAATTTCTTTTTCAATAATATCCCAAATGGGAATATCTTTATTTTCTTCTTCCTGCTGAATTTTTAAATTTTTGTACGCACTTTGTCCATTAGGAAGAGCATCTGCAACAGCTAATTCTAATAAACGATAGAATTCTTGTGCTTGAAAAGAGACTTCAGAACTGACTTTAATAGCCGCAGGGCCGCCGGTTCCTTTAGGTGCAACGCTATCCATAAGACGATATGCGGCACGGATTTCTTTCAGTGCATCTTCTTTAATTAATCGTTCGCCTTTTTCGCGTGCAAAATTTACAACATCTTCACGTAATGCGGGTACACCACCCATTTCCAAATAGCGTTCAAGTCCTTGACGTATGATTTGGAAATCGCCACCTAAACGTTTATCTTTGTCTATTTCTCTCATCAATTTTTGGAAATCGCCTTCCAAGCGTTTATACAAAGAATATGCCGCTTGGCGTTTGTTATCATTATACCAATCTGGTTTTGCAAAATTCCAATTTGGACGAGCAGCTTTTGCTTCAAATAAATAACACATTGCTGAACAAAGATAAATGCGTAAGTTTTTACTACCACTGAATAAATTTTTTGCAGGTGTAAGTAGAGTGCTAAAACCAACTGATGTACCATCAACAACATGAGAATAATAATCTTGTATGCTAATATTTGTTGGTTCAGGGGCAAATTCATCAAAACGATTGATAGCAATAAGAGTACGTTCTGTAGTCAATTTGCCAACTTGTTGGAAAAGTGAAGCCATAACAGAAGCACCAGAAGCACCGGGATTAGCTCCATTGAAAATCAACAAAATTGCATGAGCATCGCGAATTTCATTTGTACAGAGGAAACGATCGCGAGCATTACTACTTTCAGCACCAAGACCTGGGAAGTCTAAGAAAGCTAATGGGCTATAATCTTCTGGATGTTCAATACCAAAAGGTAGGCACCAAGCATCAACGGTTACAACAACACGGCGCATTAAAGGGAATACTGCTCGAATGTTTTTATGATTGAGAGTATCATTGATATCAAAAGAACCTACAGAATCATAAATTTTTTGTAAGGCAGCATGGAAAAATTGAGCACCTTTTTCAAGTTCTGGCCGCCCCATTAAAGTTAATGCGTCTGGTAATAAATCTTTAGGAATTGAAACTTCATGACGTTGTTCACGTAATACCAAACCTTGGTTATATTTAAGTGCCATTACATATTCTAGTGTAGCTAATACGCCATATTTTGTGGAGATGTCCAAAGGTTGGTCATAAGCACTAATTAGCTTGTCTTCGAGTTTGGCTAAATCATTAGGATTATTTACAGTAGCAGGTATTTTTCCTTCGAGACCTTGGTTATTTAAATCTTTTAGATAATAATTTAAAATTTCCCAAGTTTCACGTTCATTGAAGAAATTAACTTTAGCAGATTTAATCTGTACAGGTTTTTCTTCGCGACGTAAGGCAACTCTTAATTCCAAAACATTTCCAGTAGTAGGCTGCAACAAACTAGGAAAAAGGTCTGCGCAATCTAGAATTGAGTTTAAAAGTAGTGTCTTTCCACTGTTAAACTCGCCAACAATAGCAATACGTAACGGTGCATCACATAATTCTTTACAGCGACGAAGATGATCCAGAGCTTCTTGCAACGCTTGTCTAATTCTTTCAGCAGGATTAGAATTCATGGCTTGCAAGATGGAGGTTTCTAAGCTCTGAACATTTTCTTTGATGTCGCCAATCGTGGATATTTTCTTCATAAATCCTCCTGGCAACAACACTTAAATAAAATTTGGACATCAAATTTTAGATAAAAAAATTGTCTAACCTTTGATTTTTATGTCAAAGGAACAAAAGACAAAAATTTAAAATTATCACTTAAACAAAATAATTAGAACACTAACTATTTTAGCAGTCTTTTTAATAAAGGCAACAAAAATATAAAAAAAAAATAAAGTTGTATCTCATAAAAAATTAAGAAAAAATAAGTTAAGATTAGTTTGAAATAATAACTGTTCCAGATCTCCCTAAAATACCTTGTATTTCAATTTTTACATCTAAAAATTTTTGAATAATACTAGCGTTTGTCAAAAGATGTTCGCTAATTCCAATCGTGCGAAAACGAGATTCTCCTTTAGCAAATGCTAAAGGCAAAAGTAATTGATCTGCTAAATGTTCATCTATAGGAGCATCAGCACGCCAAAATTCGCAAAAAGGTTTTGTAATTTCCTCTGCAACAGTTTCAACTGGTTTTCCTTTTTCTCCAATAGAATTAAAACCTGCAACACTATGAATAAATTCTACCCATAAAAATAAAGCATTTCCAGGATACAAAGATTCATAATTTTTTACTGTTTTCCCTAAGGGACGAGTGATTTCTAATTCAGCAATTCCTTTTTCTAAAGCTTTCCATTCACGATCTACAATATGTTGAGGCAAATGGCTTAATACACCAATACTTTCAAATGCCTGTATTGGGCCACGTTCTAGAATTTGTAAAGGTTTTATTTCTGATAAATTTCCATCGATTTTAGCACTAAAATGTCCCCCACCTTTAGGATAATATCCTGCTTTTTCTAAAGTCAGCTCTAATGAAAATCCAATTTTTTTTAACATTTTTTGCCAGACATAAGACAGATATTCAAAACACGGTGCCCATAATACATGAGTACCTCCAAAAAATTCTAATTGAGAATTTTCTTTAGCTAAAGCTAATGGCAAAAATATAGTATGCAAAACCAGTGGCATTGCACCAGCAGTATTTACTGTAAAAACATATTTTCCTGCTCGAACAGGTTTGGGTTCAAAATATAACTCTTGTGATTTTAATTCTGCCCCTTCGGCATGGCTTCCAGAAATTGTTATTGCAGATTGGATAGCTGCTAAATGTTGTGGAGCTAAACCAGGATTATTTCGCATTGCGCGAATTTTAGTCATCTTAAAAGGTTTTCCTGTAAGCAAGGACATGGTGAGTGATGTTCGTAGTATTTGACCGCCACCTTCTCCGTATGAACCATCAATTTCAATAGTATCCATTGTTGATTCTCCTGATATTTTAGAATTTCTTGATTTGAACAATCAACATTAGGAAAAAATTATCTTGATTATAAAAAAATTTTTGCTATAAATAAGAATTTAGTGAAGCAAGAATATAGTTTATAAATATATTAAAAAAAGGATTGGTATGAATTTCATACAAAAAATCATTTTATCAATATTTTTTACAACATTGATTTGGGGAGAAACTGTTAATTTACAAAATGCAACAGCAACTTATTCCCAAACAAATTTTTCAGTACAAAGTAGCATTGATGGAAGTTATAGCACTGGTACAAATGGCTGGGCTATTTCTAGCCAAATTGTTAATCAGACCGCTGTTTGGGAAACTGCTGCTAATCTAAATGCAACAACAATTCAATTTGCTATGCATCAATTGCATTCAAATCCCTATCATGTTTTAGGGCGTTTTCGATGGTCTTATACGACTACAGATCGCTCTACTTTTGCAAACGGGCTTGCCAATGGTGGCGATGTGGATACAACATGGGTTGTATTTGATACTGCGACTACGATTTCAAGTACCAGTGGTAATTATTTTACAACTTTAGCAGATAAAAGTCTCCTTGTGAGTGGAACAACTCCAGCAAGTGCAGTATATTATATAACATATACGCTTGCAAATATTACAGGTATCACAGGTTTTAGGCTTGAGGTTTTAGAAGATGCTAGTTTACCTAATTATGGACCAGGACGTGCAAGCAATGGAAACTTTGTTTTAACAGAACTAGTGGTAACATCTACTTATAATGTTCCAGAGCCTACAAGCCTTTTATTATTTGGAATGTTTATAATTTTTTTTATAAAAAATAAATTTTTTTTTAAATGCTAAAAAAATTTATACCACACGTTCGCTTTCTGTTATCTGTAAATAAATATCTTCTAAACTCCCATATTTTAGTACTTCTTTTAAAGGTGCATCGAGTTTGATTTCTCCTTGTTGAATAATAATGACTCGATCACAAATTTGTTCGACTTCTGATAAAATATGTGTTGATAGTAATACTGCTTTTGTTTGGCCTAGATTACGAAGTAAATAACGTGTTTCTTGTATCTGGCGAGGATCGAGTCCAGCAGTTGGCTCATCAACAATTAAAATATTTGGATTTCCAATAAGAGCTTGTGCTAATCCAACTCTTTGTCGATACCCTTTTGACAAGTGTTGGATTTTTTTATGAATAACGCTTTCTAATTGACATTGTAGAAAAATTTTTTCAAGTGAACGAATATTATCGTCGGAATTTTTTAGTGAAATAACATATTTCAAATATTCTTGGACTGTGAGATCAGGATAGCTTGGGCTGGTTTCTGGCAAGTAACCAATTTGAGAACGAGCTAATAATGGTTGTTGAAAAAGATTGTATCCTGATAAAAAAATTTGGCCGGAATCTGGGCTGCAACATCCAGCTAGCATTTTCATAATTGTACTTTTTCCAGCCCCATTTGCTCCTAATAACCCGACAACACTTCCTATTGGAATTTGGCAGTCAAAATTTTTGACTGCCAAAAGTGAACCAAATTTTTTGCAAATTTTGTATGCTTGGATCATATTTTTTGCAACAAAAAAATCATGTTTATGCTGAAGTAGCTTGAGCGGATGGAATATAAATAGGAAGATTGATATTTTCTTTTTTAGCAATTTCTATTAAGGTATCGAGTGCTTTAATAATTTGGTGCGGTTTATGCTCGCTAATAACGCAAAAACGTAATCTTGCTTTTCCTCGTGGAACAGCAGGATAAACTGCTGGCGGGACAAAAATTCCATATCCTTGCAATCGTTTACTTAACAAAAATGCCGCATCTTCTTGACCTACCATAATTGGAATAATAGCAGTACTTCCTGCTAAACAAGTATTTAAATTTCTGTTATGGGCTTCTTTAACAAAGAAATCAATATTCTCGTGTAAACGTTGTACCATGCTAGAATCGTTTTTAATAACTTTTAATGCTGCTATAACAGCTGCAGCATTTCCTGGAGTGATTCCAACACTATAGACAAATCCTGGAAGATAATATCTTAAATAATCAATTAAGCATTTTTTACCTGCAAGATAACCGCCGCAACTTCCTAGTCCTTTCGATAAAGTTCCCATACGGATATCAATATCATCAGGTAAAAGATTGAAATGCTCATCCACACCCTTTCCTGTTTTACCAAGGACACATGCAGAGTGCGCTTCATCTACCATTAAAAATGCGCCATAACGTTTTTTTATTGCTACAAATTCTGGGATGGGAGCAATGTCGCCATCCATACTATATACACCTTCTACAACAATCAACACCTTTTCATAATAATCACGATTTTGTTTTAAAATATTTTCAAGAGTTTGAAAATCATTATGAGGAAAAGCCTTACTTTCTGCTTTGCTTAAACGACATCCTTGATCAATAGAATTATGAGAAAATGCGTCATATAAGATGAGATCATTTTCACCGCAAAAATTTCCAACAAAAGTTACATTTGTTGCATGCCCTGATACAAGAACAATCGCATCTTCACAATTTTTCCATGCTGCAATTTCGCGTTCAAGATTGCGATACAAAGTCTTTTCTCCGGTAAGAAGGCGACTTCCACTAGCAGATGTCCCATATTTTGCGACAGCTTCCTGTACTGCTTGAATAACTTCAGGATGACCTGAAATTCCCAAATAATTGTATGAAGCAAGGTTGATAACTTCTTTTTCTTCTACAATAGAAGTATCTCGAACAACTGAATCATGATGCACAAAATAAGGATTCAATTCCCCAACCATTTCTATATGGTGATGAAATTTTTGATAATCTTGACTATCTTCAAAACAAACAACAGGATGACGCTTTTCTTTAGTAATACTTTCAGTTTTTGAGCTTGTAGTGCTATATAATTGTTGGTAGATTCTATCCCCCAACTCTATTACATTCGTAGATTCTGCGAGCATAGTATCAGAAATAAAAATTCCTAATTTTTTTTCTAAAATGGCAGCTAATTCTATTGCTTTAAGACTATCTCCACCTAAATCATGAATAAAGTGGCTTGTATCTGGAATATTTGTTACAGGACAGTTTAGAATTTGCGCAAAGGCTATTCGTACTTCTGAATAAATTTTTTCTTTCTGTTGAATTGAAATATTCTCATTTTCTTTAGAAGTATTATTTATTATTGCTGCTTCTTTTTGAGATTTAGCAGTTCTCCAATAGAATTCAGTATAAGGCCAGGAATTTTCTTGCAATAATTTTTTTAGTTTTTGTCGTTGGGGTTTAAGAGTTGTTGTTGTAGGTAATGCGTTTTTGCTAATAAAAACTTGATCTATTTGTTTAAAAAATGGCAATCTTTGATTTGATTTTATTATAGCGTTTGCTAAGTTTTGTGAAAATTCAGGTGTTGGGTTTGTTTCCTTTAGAGAGAGAACAAGAGTAATTTTTTCTTTATCTGAAGTCTCTCCTACTCCCAAGATACAAAATTCTTGTACTCCAGGAAGATTTCTAAAGTAGTCTTCTATTTCATCTGGATAAATATTTTCTCCAGTTTCTTTAATAATAGTATCTTTGCAACGTCCAAGTATATAAACATTTTTATTTCGATCAAATTTAGCAAGATCTCCTGTTTCCATCCAGCCTTCTTGATCTCGCAAAGGTGGCAATATTTTCCCATTTTCCAAACGTCCACTATGCAAAGTATCACCTCGTAGTAAAAGGTGCCCTATTTTAGTATTATTTTCTAATGGGACTAGTTTTGCTTCTAATCCAGGGAAAAATGGGCCAACAGAGCTATTTAACCGTTCTTTTATATCTAGCCCAATTCCTGCGCAAATTATACCAGCTTCAGTCATTCCAAAGCCAGAAAACATAGGAAATCCTAGTGAAATAAGTAATCTTAATGTTTTAGGAGAAATATGAGCTCCGCCTGTGAGGCAACCTTTGATATTTATTCCTAGCAAATTTTTATGAATTTTGGCAAAGAAAAATTTCATCGCTATTTTATGCCCGGAAATTGGCATAAAATATTGAATAAATAAACTTAATTGGCATAAGAAATAAAATATCCATTGTTTTAATTTAGGTTGTTCTTGCACTTTAGCCAATATTTTATTTGCTAAATTAGTCCATAATAAAGGAACTGCATAAACATCTGTAATCTTTTGTTGTTGGCAAACCTCAATAAATGTAGAAGGAGAGCGATCTTTAAGGTAAACTAAGGTTAATCCACAAAGAGAAGGATCGATGTTAATAGCAACTAATCCAAAGATATGATAGAATGGTAAAAATGCCAATACTTTAGCCCCATCTTGCATAACAATGGGTGTTTGTTCATAATTTCTCCAACCCATAGCAACATTTGTTACGAAAGTTTTTTCATCATAAATATATGCTTTTGAGTTTGTAGTTGTTCCGGATGTACAAAAGGCTACATATTTCCCCCAATTTTGTTGATATTGTGGATAAACTTGAAGAATATCTTGTAAAATTTGTTCTTTGCGAAAAACAAATATATCGTGGGAACTAGGTTTAGCATCTTGTGAAAGAATAGCAATGGCTTGTGAAGTTTGTAAAAGATGATTAAGAGTATCACTTGTGGCACGGAAATCCAGCAAAACAGGATTATAACCTGCCTTTAAAATGCCCCAAAATAAACAAGACCATAAAGGGAAATTATCTAAATGTAACCCTACAAATCTGCCTTGATTTTCTATTCCAATCCAATTTTGAAGACGAGTCGCTATTTTTTCTGTAATATCAGCAAGTTGGAGATAGGTCCAAGTTTGTATTTTTCCATTCTCCAAATATTCCGCAGCAATTTTTTCTCCATTTTCTGTCGTAAGCTTAAAGAGATTTTCAAAGCTAGGGTTCTTTCCTAAATCCAAAAATTTTTGGGTGCTTTTTTTCATAGAAATTAGTGGTGGAAACCTAGTCCACGTATGGGCTAGGAGGAAACCGCTCCTCTGATTTTAATTTTTAACCTGAAAAACAAATGCAAAATTTTCCAAAAAAAACAAAAAAATCTTAAGAAAAAATCAGTTTAACATTTTTTTTCTAAAAGTGAGTAATCGAAATTACTTATTATTTCAGTAGGAACAAAGTTATACAATGGGTATTCAAAAGTTGGCACTCTTAAATCCGTTTGTCCAATAGAATATCCATAAATACTTTGATATTCTTCTATATTTTCTCCGGATTGCTTTAATTCTCGTAAGTATTGAGGAATGCTTTTAGATTCTATAATGCGAATCTTCCCTAACTTTTCAATAATCGGACTATGTGAGCGGGTGTTATCATAATCAAACTCAAGAACACGGCATCCATTATATGTAATACCAATAGTACGAAATGTCATACTTTTACCAATACCTGGCAAATTGATAACATTTCTGTCTGTTGCTAGAAAAGGAATATTTGCTTGTTGTTGAACTTTCTCAATTTGAGAAAAAATATCGTGAGGATGTTCTATAAACTTGCGTAAAATAGGATGTAAAGCGATTGGTATTTTCCCCAATATTTTTTCTTCTGTTTGCTCTTGAACAGTTCGAGAGTTTGGTGTGAAATGATAGCGATTTTCTGCATATCCTTTGACTGTGAAAGTATAGTAAGGAATAACTCCAATTTGATTGAGAATTTTTCTTAGTTTGGCATTATGACCACGCTTTGAAGCTGCAGATGTAAAAACATGTTGATTGCTAACCAGCCAACCTGCTTGAATAAAATGAGAAATTGCTTTTTTCGATTCGGGGGTTACTTCCATTGCTGTTGCAAAGTGAGTTTGAATAATGAATTGTTGAATGCCAATTTTTTGTGCTTTTTCACGAAATTGAGTCAAAATTTTTTCAAGATTTGGAGTAATGCGTTGGGGTAAATATACTGGCAAACGTGTTCCTAAACGGATTCTCACAATTTCTGCATATTTTTCCCCATTAGGACGTGTTAAATTTGCTTGTTGTTTTGAATAAGCCATTTTATAAACAGCATCCAAAAGTTCTTCTAAATTATTATCAGATAACATAAGCGCGTCCCCGCCAGTAATAAGAATATCTCGTAGTTGGGGATCTTGCTCAAAATATTGTAAACAAGCATTGAGTTTTATTGGCCAAGTTTGGATGTTTCGTTCTTTTTCTAAATGGAAATTCATGGAACCTTGTTGGAATTCATACATCCTCTGACAAAGAGAACAAAGACCTCCGCAAGTTCTTCCTAATCCATCTGGAATTAAAATCGCTACATCAGGATAGCGACGATGAACATTATTCCCTGATGGCAATAACCATCCTGCTGTATTAGGCTTATTAGGAGAAATATTATCTTCTTTTTCCCAAGCTTTAATATGCCCAAATGTATCAACTAACTCCTGATTGTATAGCATATAATCCCGGATAACTTGATCCGCTCCAATCATTTTAGGAGGAATATCAACATTTAGTAGAGAAAGATAATATGGGTTAATAAAAAAAGGAATTCCCTTTTGATGAGCCTGTTGCAAAGTATGAATAACAGAAGGATGAAGTGAATTACCAAGCATGAGATTTAAATGTTCTGGTGTCCGAATAGCAAAACGTAAATGAAAAAGTGGATCTTGCCACCAAGATAAAGCTCTTTCCCATTTTTGGGAAGGAGTTAAATTTTTCTCGAAAAAAAATCGTTTATCTTGAATTTCTCCGAGATCTAAAAATTCAATAATTTTTTGTAAAATTCGATCTTTATTATATTGACGAATTTTAATGATTGATTCATCTAATCCAGACGGATGTCGGTCCATCCATTTTAATACTTGTTGATGGCTAGGAAGTTCAAATGTATTTTTCCCTGAAAATTGAGCAAAGAGAAAAAACATGTCTTCAAAAAAATCAGGTGTTGCTCCCCCTGTACCAAATTTAGCTGCCCACCAAAGCAGCGAAAAAGGATCGTAGCATTCTGCATCTTCTGTAATTTTTCCATATTGGATATAATCCAATATACGAATAGTTGCATAATCTTGCCATCGTATTTTGGTATGATCTACTTGTGCTGTATTATGAAGATAGTATTCAAGTGCATCAGGATTGTCTTTTAACTTTTGAAATACCCAATTATAAAGATTATGTTTAAATTGATCAATAGTAGATGATTGTTCTATGGTTTGAGCTAACTTGGGATTTTCTTCTAAAAGTTGATGGCATAGAATATATGATTGGGAAGAAATTAAAATTTTTTCAAATTGCATAATAGTTTTCTTTGAATAGCTTTAATGGGAGAAATATTTTAACAATTTTTCTATAAAGATCAAGAGACTAAGAATATTTTCCTAGAAAAATAAGGGAAATTCTATTTTATGTTATATTGCTTATATTTTTCTCTGAAATAGATACAAAAAGAAAAAGATTGTTACTAATAATTGGCAAGAAAATTGCAATAATTGTTTTTTAAAGATATAAAAAATGGCTTTTAAAAGCAAAAAATAGGAGAATAATTATGGAAAAACCAATCGACATGAATCGTTTTACAATTAAAGCACAAGAATCCCTGCTCCAAACACAAAAACTAGCACAAAATAAATCTCATCAGCAAATTGAACCTGAGCATTTACTCTTAGCCCTTTTGGCAGACTCTCAGGGGATTGTCCCAGCCATTTTAACCAAGTTAGGTTCTTCTTTAGGGATACTAGAAAGAAAATTACAAGAAACAATAGCAAAATTTCCTGAAGTACATGGTAGCGCAGGACAATATATTTCTTCAAGATTGCAACAAACTTTAGATAAATCTATAGAAGAATCTATAAAACTTAAAGATGAATTTGTTAGCACAGAACATTTACTTTTAGGATTATGCGAAGATCGCCAAGTAAATAAAATTTTATCTGAACAAGGTATTCAACATGATAAAATTTTGCAAGCCTTAGTAGATGTACGAGGTAGTCAAAGAGTTACTGATCCTAACCCTGAAAATAAATACCAGGCTTTAGAAAAATACACGCGGGATTTAACCGATATGGCACGGCGAGGAAAACTTGATCCAGTAATTGGAAGAGATAAAGAAATTAGAAGAGTTATGCAAGTTCTTTCACGTCGGACTAAAAATAATCCTGTGTTAATTGGTGAGCCAGGTGTGGGGAAAACAGCTATTGTTGAAGGCCTTGCAATCCGAATTGTTCAAGGCGATATTCCCGAAGGGTTAAAAAATAAACGAGTTTTAGCTCTTGATATGGGAGCGTTAATTGCTGGAGCTAAATATCGTGGGGAATTTGAAGATCGCTTGAAAGCTGTTTTAAAAGAAATTGATCGCAGCCAAGGAGGTATCATTCTTTTTATCGATGAATTACATACTGTTGTTGGTGCAGGAGCAGCAGAAGGTGCGCAAGATGCTGCGAATATGCTCAAGCCAGCACTAGCACGTGGCGAGTTGCATTGTATTGGAGCAACTACATTAGACGAATACCGCAAATATGTTGAAAAAGATGCTGCTTTAGAACGTAGATTTCAACCTATTTATACATCCGAACCTACTTTAGAAGATACTATTGCTATTCTTAGAGGTCTTAAGGAACGCTATGAAGTTCATCATAAAGTTCGTATTAGTGATAGTGCTATTATTGCGGCAGCTACTCTTTCAAATCGCTATATCACAGAAAGATTTTTACCTGATAAAGCTATAGATCTTGTGGATGAAGCTGCAAGTCGCTTAAAACTTCAAATCGATAGTATGCCTATGGATTTGGATGTTTTGGAACGAAAAAAACTTCAATTAGAAATTGAAAGCAAAGCTTTGTCAAAAGAGAAAGATGAAGCGAGTAAAGAGCGGTTAGAAAAAATTCAAAAGGAAATTGCTAACATTAGCGAAAATTCCAATGCTCTTAAAATCCAATGGAAAAAAGAAAAAGATAGTATCCAACGCATTCACAACTTCAAACAAAAACTTGAAGAAGCAAATCAAGAAGAGGCCGAAGCTAAACGTCTGGGTGATTTAGCTAAAGTAGCAGAAATTCAATATGGAAGAATTCCAGATCTTAAACGGGCTATTGAAGTAGAAACAGCTTTATTAAAAGATATGCAAAGCCAACAAAAAATGTTACAAGAAGAAGTAAATGAGGAAGATATTGCTCGCATTGTTTCAGAATGGACTGGCATTCCTGTATCAAAAATGCTTATGACAGAAAAAGATCGTCTTTTACAAATGGAACAACATTTACAAAAACGTGTTGTTGGACAAAATCAGGCTTTGGAAATAGTGGCCAATGCAATCCGACGTGCCAGAGCCGGGCTTGCTAATCCACGCCGTCCTTTAGCTTCTTTTCTTTTTTTAGGTCCGACAGGAGTTGGAAAAACTGAACTGGCTCGCGCGTTAGCAGAATTTTTATTTGATACAGAAAATGCTATGGTACGGATTGATATGTCTGAATATATGGAAAAACATTCCGTGAGTCGCCTTCTCGGTGCACCTCCAGGATATATTGGTTATGAAGAAGGTGGTCAGCTTAGTGAAGCTGTCCGTCGTCGTCCATATAGTGTTGTTCTTTTTGATGAGATTGAAAAGGCCCATGCGGATGTTTTTAATGTGCTTTTGCAATTGTTAGATGATGGTCGCTTAACAGATAGTCAGGGAAGAACTATCGATTTTAAAAACACGATTATTATAATGACTTCAAATATTGGAAGCCATTATATTCTGGAATTTGCTAATCGCCCAATGAATGAACTACGAAAACAAATTGATAAAGAGCTTTTCCATCATTTCCGTCCAGAATTTATCAATCGTATTGATGAGATCATTCTCTTCCAACATCTTGATCAGACTGCACTCGATCAAATTATCAATATTCAGATTAACGATCTCAATTGCATTTTATCCGAACAAAAAATGATTGTTAAACTTACTTCTGCTGCATCTAAAGCTATTGCTGATGAAGGTTTTGATCCTGGATTTGGTGCTCGTCCACTAAAACGATTGATAGAACGCCGTATAAAAGACGCCATTGCATTGAGAATCCTTCAAGGGCAACTCCGAGAAGGAGATGAAGTTTTGGCAGATTATAAAAATGGCGAATATGTTTTCACAGTAAAAAAGTAATGAAGTTATAGAAAAAAGAACTCTTGAAAAAGAGTTCTTTTTTTGTTACAATTTTTGATAAATCTTTGCCAAAATTATTTTTTGTAGGAACATTTTATGCAGTCAGAATATATAGAGACATCCGCATCAATCAATAATGATATACTTACTTTTCCAAAACTTCTTTGGGCTGAAAATATTGGAAAAGATTATCATACGGGAGAAATAACAGTCCACGCGCTTCAAAATGCGAGTTTGGAAATTCGACAAGGCGAAATTTTATGTATTTTAGGGCCATCTGGATCAGGAAAAAGTACTCTTTTGAATATTTTGGGAGGAATTGATACTCCTGATACTGGGAAAATTTTTTTTCATGATGAAGAAATTACAAAATATACTGAACGCCAGATGACAGAATATAGACGGCATCGTATTGGGTTTATTTTTCAATTTTATAATCTTATACCTAATCTTACAGCACGAGAAAATGTAGAGTTAGCTACCCAAATTTCTACTATGCCTTTAAATACAATGGAAGTTCTTTCCTGGGTTAATCTTACTGAAAGAGCAGAGCATTTCCCTTCTCAATTATCAGGAGGTGAGCAGCAACGTGTTGCTATTGCTAGAGCTGTTGCTAAGAATCCTGATATTTTATTATGTGATGAGCCTACAGGTGCTTTGGATTATGAAACAGGAAAACTTGTTTTACGAACTTTATTGAATATCAATCAAAAAATTGGCAAAACAATTGCTATTATTACGCATAATGCTGCAATTAGCCAAATGTCTCATAGGACTATTCGTATGCGTAGTGGTTGTATTGTAGAAGTAATAGAAAATATGAATCCTGTCCAGCCAGAAGACATTTCTTGGTAACATATTATTTTGTTTGCAATTAAGAAAAAAAAAATCGCTTGACAATTTTTGAATCTTAAGTTACACTTAATTATAAGTGTGCTTAACAAAAATTTTATAGAAGATATTGTATTACTATATTTATTTAATTCTATTATAGACAAAAAGTTAAGTAATTTATAGCACAGCATCAATATTTTCTTAATCCTTTTTTAAGGAACTATATGAGAGTCTTAATTGCTGGATATGGTAACATAGGAAAAGCTGTTCATGCCTTAATTAAAAGCGTTAACAAAACATCTGTTACTTCTATAGAAATATGTGATAAAGATATTCATGGGATTACTGTGCAACAATGGTTAGATAGTAATCATGACAAAGTTGATACTGTACTTAATTTAACAGGTCATGGTTCGGAAAGTATCCTAGCGTATTGTCAAAAATATGGACTAAATTATATAGATACAGGTTTTGATTTAGCCGATGACGATCCTAGAAATTTAGCTGCAGCATTCCAAGAATTTCGTTCAACTCCAGTTAATATAACTGCTTTAGTTGGTTTTGGCATGAACCCTGGAATTATAGAATACATCTACCATCGTGCTGCACCACAAAAACCCCATATAGCAATTGAACTAGAATATGATACTGCTTCTTGGTGTAAGAAAGAAATTTTTAATACATGGTCTCCGCTATATTATTTCATGGAAGCGGTAAATTACTCTCCATATTTTTACCGCAAAGATGAAAAAGTGTGCTTTTTGTCTTCTGCTGGAATAGATATAGAAATTCCTTTAAAAGTCGATGGGACCAATCGAATATTTAATTTAATTCCACATGAAGAAATTGTAACAATGGGGGCCTCTAATAAATATTGTGAATTTTGTGCTTTCTTTTATCAAGCACCAGTAGCAATTCAAAGTTTCTTGAAAAACAATGGGAATACTTTAGATTGCGAAACTGTTAAAAAGATTCCAGTCCCAGGTAATGGCCTTGAAGGTGAAGATATTAGTGGGATGCTTATAGATGATGGGTCTGCCTATCTAACATATCATTTTACTAAATTTTCTCATGCAAAATGTCTTGCTGATTTTAAAGATGTTAATAATAAAGGAATCAGTGCTACAGCATTGCAAGTTGCATCGGGTGTTTATATTGCTATAGAATCTCTGCCATATATTGGACCGGGAATTTATACAATGACTGATATTGCACAGAGGATTTCCCCTTATATAGAGAAAGCACTTAACGAAATTAACTTACCATTAGAATTTCGAAAATTTCATGTAGATGAAATTAAATGGGATAGAAATATTGTTAAGGATTTAATGAATCAGCCCTCTCTTGACTAGATAAATAAGAACAAAAGACTTGCGAAAATTCGCAAGTCTTTTGTTCTTATAGGAAAAGCAAATTTTCAGCAAATCTTATAGTTCATTAAATAAATTATTTTCTAAGTTTTGTTGATTAAGTTTGAGATCCCGATAAGCTCTCTCACCGATTTTACGACCGCGGGGTGTCTTTTGAAGAAATCCTTCTTGTATTAAGAATGGTTCATAAACAGATTCAATGGTGTCTTCTTCTTCCCCAACTGCAACAGCAATTGTTTTTAATCCTACAGGCCCACCGCCGTGTGTAAGAATTGTTCTAATAATTCTACGATCCGTATTGTCCAGTCCAAAATCATCTACGCCTAGCATAGTTAGGCCTTTACGAGCAATTGATTCGGTAATAATTCCTTGAGAATGAACTTGTGCAACATCACGAATGCGTCGTAAAAAACGGTTTGTAACACGCGGTGTTCCACGACTGCGACTTGCAATAATTTTTGCAGCCGGATCTTCTATTTGGATTTCAAGAAGTTTTGCACTACGTTTTAATATCTTAATTAAATCTTCAGGTGGGTATAAAGCTAATTTTTCATGGATGAGAAAACGCGAGCGAAATGGAGCTGTTAATAAGCCTTCACGAGTTGTTGCACCGATAAGTGTAAAAGGCTTGATCTTTAGATTAACTGTTCTTGCACTTGGTCCTTGATCAATGATTATATCTATAGAAAAATCTTCCATTGCAGAGTATAGATATTCTTCTACAACGGGATATAAGCGGTGTATTTCATCAATAAATAAAATATCTCCAGCCTGGAGATTAGTTAAAATACCTGCTAAATCGCCTGCAATCTTTAATGCAGGGCCAGAAGTAATTTTAATATTAACACCCATTTCTGAAGCAATAATACGTGCCAAAGTTGTTTTTCCTAAACCTGGTGGGCCGGAGAGAAGAATGTGATCGAGTGCTTCATGTCGTTGTTGAGCTGCTAAAATATATGTCTTAAGATTTTCAACTGTACGTGTTTGGCCAATAAAATCTTGAAATTTTTGAGGCCGTAAAGTCATTTCCAGATGATCTTCTTCCTCATTACGATTTGCATTGACTGGGCGAAGTATATCCTGCGCCATAGTTTTTCCTTTGAAGCTGAAAAATATTTTTTGTTAATTATTTCCTTTTAAATTTTTCATAGTATAACTAAAATTTATTAAATTTCCAATATCTAAAAAAATATTTTTGAACCTTTTATAGACAATTTGGTTACAATAAATAACTAGAAATAAAAATTGGATATATAACCAAGGAATTTTAAATATGCCTAAAATATTTTTTATAGTAATAATACTTTTATTATTTTTTTCAGTAGGTTGTAATAAGAAATCTACTTCTAAGCTCCAAAATAATAATCATGCTGGGCATAACCATACTTCTTCAACAAAAGTTGATGCATGTTTAGATCATGATCATTCTACTTCAAATGACAAACATAGTGAAAATGATATTGATTTAGAAGCTATTGCAAATGCAACATGTGAGCATGGAATTTTGCAAGTAGAATGTATGGAATGCCAAAATGAAGATGAAAAAGAGTGTCAAGATCAAAATTGTAATCATGAGAATGCACCTCAAAATCATAAACATTCTCATACATCAATTGATTTTCAAGTACTTGCTAAGAAAAAATGCGAACATAATATTTTGCAAATGGAATGTCATGATTGCCAAGGAGAGTTAGGTATTGTTAAACTTGATTCTAAAATTGAGCAGAAATTTATCAAAAAACAAAAAGTAGAAAAAAAAATACAAACCTATACACTCCAACTTACAGGCAGCTTAGGTGTTGATCAACTTAAAACAAATGTTATTACGCCAATTGTGTCAGGACGTGTACTAAAGATCAATAAAAAATTGGGAGATGTTGTTAAAAAAGGAGAATTATTAGCTACTGTACAAAGCCAAGAATATGCAAAAGCAAAGTTTGAATATATTACAGCCAGCCGTAGATATTCTTATGCAGAAAGTAATTATAATTGGGTAAATACTACACATGCTAATTTAAAAAAGATGCTTGAATCTTTACAAAAAAATGAGACAAAATTAGATTTAAGTATATTGATTAAAGAAGCAATCATTGGAAAATACAAACAAGAACTAATTGATGCAGCGTCTTCTTATCGGGCTACCCTTTCTAAATATAATAGAGAGATGCAAATTGTAAAAAATATGCGCCGATTATATAAAAACATACAAGATATTAGTAAAATACCTAACCTAGATACAGAAACAAAAACCCTTGCTATTGGAGAATGGAAGGGAAGACTTTTAGGAACTATTTCTGTATTGGAAATGACACAAAAAAATTATGATCGAGAACGCTCTCTTACATTAACAAATGCTTCCACACAAAAAGAACTACAGTCTGCAGAGAGTGCATATAGAAAATCTCTTGCAGAATATCAAGGTTTAGTGGAAGAATTTGGTTTATTTATTGAAGATAAAGAACAAGAATTACAGGCAGAATACAATTCATCTTTTGCAAGATATTTAAGTAAAATTGAAGAAATCGAAATGGATTTAGTTTTGCATCGTCTTGAGATAGAACGTGATTATCTTGAAGCAAGTTCTCAAAAATATGCAGCAGAAAAAATGCTTGTTCTTTTAGGACTTCCTCAGCAAGAAATCGAAAAACTTTCTCAAAATAACCTTGAGCTTGCTCAATATCTAGGAATACTTGAAATCCAAGCCCCGATTGCGGGAAGCATTATATCTTGTAATATTTCTGAAGGGCAGTTTGTTGAAGCAAGTAAAGAACTTTATACCATATCGGATTTAGAAAATTTATGGGTTTGGTGCGATGTGTACGAAAATAATTTAGAATTGCTCAAACCATTTCAAAATAGCCTGAGTAAACTTTCTGCTAAATTACTTTTACCTCAAGCATATTATGAAGAAAATATTCCTGTTGAAATAGATTATTTATCTGAGCAAGTACAAGAAACAACTCGTACGGTAAAAATACGTGGAATTGTACAAAATTCTAAACGTGAATTAAAACCAGGATTATTTTTAAGATTAGAAATTCAAATTCCTGCTCAAAAATCTAGTATTTTTGTCCCAGAGTCAGCAGTTTTTAAAGATGATAAGCAAACATTTCTTTTTAAACGTTGGCAAGAATATTGGGTAAGATCAGATGTTTCTTTAGGAAAAAATAACGATGGGCGTCAAGAAATATTATCTGGAATTGATCATGGAGACACGATTGCTATTGATGGCGGATTTATGTTAAAATCTGAAATTCTTAAATCTAAAATGGGCGCGGGTTGAGCAGACTAAATATTTTGCAACCGTGTGTTGCACGAAAATATTTTAACAGAAAAAGGCTTGTAATCTACAAGCCTTTTTCTGTTAATTTCTAAGTAACAAATAATTTTAATAAGGAAATAACAATGCTTCATCACTTCATAGAATTTGTCCTTAAGCAACGAATGCTTATCTTACTATTTGGATTTCTTTCTTTGATTTTTGGAATAATATCATGGCAAAATTTATCAACAGATGCTTTTCCTGATGTAACAAATGTCCAAGTAATGATTTTAACACAATCTCCTGGATTAGCCCCTTTAGAAGTAGAACGTTTAGTAACCTCTCGAATTGAGTTAAAAATGAAAGGGCTTCCACAAGTTTCTCAAGTACGTTCTCTTTCAAAAGCCGGACTTTCTCAAGTGGTAATCATTTTTGATGACGATGTTGATATTTATTTTGCTCGCCAAATTATCTTAGAAAGAATATTGCAGGCTAAGGAAGAATTACCTGAAGGTCTTGAACCAGAAATGGGACCTATTAGCACTGGGTTAGGAGAAATTTATCAATATGTCGTAAAACCAGGATTTTACTGCCTAGAACATCCAGACAATTGGTATGAAGAAGAAACAACTTGTGCTCGCTGTTTAAAACCATTGCAAAAAATAGAATATTCTTTAAGAGATTTGCGAACAATACAAGATTGGATTATTGCTCCACAATTACGCAAATTACGTGGAGTTAATGAAGTAAACAGTTTTGGCGGGTTTGTCAAAGAATATCATATTTTGCCAGACCCCAATCTTTTGATAAAATATAAAGTATCTCTTGAAGAAGTATTAGAAGCAGTTGAAAAAAATAATTCTAATCGAGGAGGAAATTATTTAGTACGTGGCGGAGAACAATTGTATATCGTTGGAAAAGGATTATTTCAAAAGATAGATGATATAAAAAAAATTGTCCTAAAATCTGAAGATGGTACTCCAGTATATCTACATGAAATAGCAGATGTCATTATAGGAGATTCTCCTCGCCAAGGGGCTGTAACTCAAGATGGCAAAGGTGAAGTTGTTGCAGGAATGGTGGTTATGCTTCGCGGAGCAAATTCTAGGCAAGTTGTAAATTTAGTAAAGCAAGAAATTCCTAAAATACAAGCAATGCTTCCACCAGGAGTAAGAATTATACCTTTTTATGATCGGACAATGTTGATCCAAAACTGCTTTCGTACTGTTACTTCAGCCTTAATTCAGGGGGTGTTATTTGTTATTTTAATTTTATTTATTTTATTATGGGATTTTCGTGTAGCATTAACTGTAACCCTTTCATTACCCATTACCGCATCAATTACTTTTATTGCCATGCGTTGGGCTGGATTGACTGCAGATATGATGAGTTTGGGAGGTTTGGCAATTGCTTTAGGAGCTGTAGTAGATGCGTCGATTGTTGTAGCAGATAATGTAGTTCGCCATTATACAGAAAAGTCTACTCCACAAGACAATCGGATGGAAGTTTCTTATCGGGCTATTTCTGAAGTAGCAATGCCAATTATTTTTGCTATCTTGATTATCGTAATTGTTTTTGTACCTCTTTTTACTTTAGAATCATTAGAGAAGAAAATGTTCCAACCCTTAGCATTAACCATTTGTTTTGCTATGGCAGCATCTCTTGTTGTATCTTTGACTGTTATTGCAGCTGTTGCATCAATAGTAACGAAACAAAATCAAAGAAAAAATATTGTTGAAGATTGGCTACTTCGTATCTATCAGCCAATTTTAAATAAATTGTTGAATCGTCCTCGTATCGCTTATATTATTGTTCCTATCTTAATTGTTGCTATGATTTTGCCTTTCCCATTTTTAGGAACTGAATTTATGCCCCCTTTGGATGAAGGTGCCATAGCAGTAAATATGGTAAGACTTTCGTCAGCGTCTTTAGATTTTTCTAAAGAACAATCTACTTATTTAGAAAAAATTTTACTAGAAAAATTTTCAGAAATTGAGACAATTGTTTCTAAAAGTGGTAGAGCTGAAATAGCAGAAGATCCTATGGGACCTGAGCAAACCGATATTATTTTTACTCTTAAGCCTTATCATCTTTGGAAAAGTAAACGTACCAAAGAACAGCTTACCGAAGAAATACGCCTTGAAATGCTAAAAATTCCAGGAATTAAGCCAGCTTTTTCTCAACCAATTGCTTTAAGAGTGAATGAATTGATCAGCGGTGTAAAATCTGATATTGCAATTAAAATTTTTGGTGATGATCTAGAAACCTTAAAAAACATTTCAGAACAGGTTTCAAATGTATTAAATAAAGTCCATGGAGCAATGGATATTAAAATTGAGCAAATATCAGGATTTAGTCAGATTGAGATTGAAGTTAACCGTGAAGAAATGGGACGGCATAAAATCAATGGAGATGAAATTGGATTGATTATAGAAGCCGCTATTGGTGGAAAAACTGTCACAAAATTTTTGGAAGGAGAGCAAACTTTTTCAGTTGTAGTTCGTTATCCAGAAATATATCGCCGAAATAAGGAATCTATTGAAAATATACTTGTTCATTCACCATTAGGATATTCGGTTCCTTTGGGTAAAATTACAAATATTAACGAAATTGAAGTTCCAGCTCAGATTAGCCGAGAAGATGGGCAACGAAGATTGCTTGTAGAATGCAATATTCTTGGACGTGATATGGGAGGTTTTATTAAAGAAGTTCAGGAATTACTTGAGCCTGTAGAAAAATCTTTGCCAACAGGTTATCATTTAGTTTGGGGCGGACAATTTGAAAATCAAAGACGGGCTATGTCTAAATTATCTATTGCTGTCCCCCTTGCAATATTTATTATTGCTCTAATCCTTTATTCAGAATATCGTTCTCTTAAAAGCACTATCATGGTTTTATTTAATTTGCCATTTGCTGTTTTAGGCGGTTTGTGGATGTTGTGGTTATTTAATATCAATATTAGTGTTTCTGCAATTATTGGATTTATTGCATTGTTAGGTATGGCGATTGAAGATGGAACTGTTCTTGTTTCTTTTTTTCAAGAGTTACGAAGCCAGGGGATGACATTACGTCAATCTATACTAGAAGGAACTCGATTGAGATTACGCCCTATTCTTTGTACATCACTAACAACTTTATTAGGCTTGTTTCCTATGCTATATGCTTCCGGACCAGGCGCAGAAATTCAGCGGCCTTTAGCTATTGTTATCATTGGGGGATTGTTTTCAGCACTTTTACTTGTATTATTCTTATTTCCACTTTTATATTTCCTTTTGCACCAAGAAAAATAAGCATAAAATATTAAGAATTGATAGATTTCTCAATAAAAATATGTATAGTATATATATTTTATTGAGAACTTCTAATTTAAAAAAGGTAATATTTTTATGTGTGGAATTTGTGGTAAGTGGAATTTTACTGGAGAGGCAGTTAGTGAAGAAACATTGTCTCTTATGGCCAAAATTATGGCTCATCGTGGCCCGGATAATCAAGGAATCTATATTAGCAGAAATATTGGATTGGGGCATCGTAGATTAAGTATTCTTGATTTGTCTGAAGAAGCCCGACAACCTATGAGCAATATTTCTCAAACAATCTGGCTTGTATTTAATGGAGAAATTTATAACTATCAAGAATTACGAAAAGATTTACAAAGTAGATATAGTTGCCAATTTCGTACACAAAGTGATAGTGAAGTTATTTTGCAATTGTACGAACAAGAAGGTATTCAAAATTGTTTACGTCAGTTAAGAGGGATGTTTGCCTTTGCTATTTGGGATTCTCGGAAACAAACTTTATTTTTAGTACGTGATCGTGTAGGTAAAAAGCCTTTATTCTACCATCTTACTTCTGAATCTCTTACTTTTGCCTCTACAATAAAGTCTATTTTGCAAGATACTTCTATTCGGCCTGAAATCTTTTGGCCTGCAATATCAGATTACATTAGCTATCAATATGTTCCAAGTCCATACACTTCTTTTCAAAAGATTTATAGCCTTCCTCCAGGACATTATTTGGAATGTAATTCTTCTAAGATTGACTTAAATCGGTATTGGAAATTGGATTATTCTCAAAAAGTCGCAATCGAAAACCCATTTCAAAAAAAAGAATTACAAGAAAATATTTGGCAAAAGCTTGTAGAGTCTGTACAATTGAGACTTCGAAGCGATGTCCCATTTGGAGCGTTTTTAAGCGGGGGATTAGATTCGAGCCTTGTTGTTGGAATTATGACTCAACTTTTGCAGCATCCTGTAAAAACATTTTCCATTGGATTTTCCCAACCCGAATATAATGAATTGCCTTATGCTAAAATTGTTGCCGAACAATTTAAAAGTGAACATCATGAAAGACTTGTCTCAGCCAATGATGCTTTAAAAATATTGCCAGAATTAGCTTGGCAATATGAGCAACCATACTCGGATTCGTCTGCAATTCCTAGTTATTATGTCAGTCAGCTGGCTTCTTCAGAAGTTCGTGTTGTACTCAATGGAGATGGTGGAGATGAAAATTTTGCAGGGTATGAGCGTTATTTTGCTGCGCAACTTATAGAAGACTGCCAAGATTATATTCCGAATTGGCTTTTTAAAACTATTTTATTAGCAAGTCGGCCATTTAGAAATTTTCCTATTTTTCGAAGGATTTGGAATAGATTGCAAAAGTTTTCTCAAGCATATAGCCAACCTTCTCCGGATCATTATCTCAGTTGGATGTTTTCATTTAATGATACAATGAAAAGTGATTTATTAAGCACAACATTATTTAAGAATGATATTTCTTCTTTAAATTCAGAATTTATCAATTCTAGCGAGCTTGCTCAATTACAAACTATGTCTCAATACAATCTTCCAACAAGCTTTTCTTCCGATGCTTTAGAAGTTTTGCAATTGATGCGAAATCAAGAATCAAAATCTTATTTTCGCCGATTTTATCAAGAGGCTAATGTTGTAGATTTAGTAGAAAAATTACAATATTTAGATATTATGTCTTATTTACCAGGAGATCTTTTAGTTAAAATGGATGTTGCTGCAATGTGCCATTCTGTTGAGAGCCGTTCTCCATTTCTGGATAATGAATTGATGGAATTGGTTGCAAAAGTTCCAAGCCATTGGAAATTACATTATGGAACTACTAAATGGGTAATCAAAAAACTTGCAGAAAGAATTTTGCCTAAAAAAATTATTTATCGCCCTAAAAAAGGTTTTGGAATTCCTTTACAATATTGGCTTACACACGAGTGGAAATCGCTTATTTTTGATCTATTACCCAATAGCTACTTTTGTCAAATGGGCTATCTAAATAAATCTTATGTCAATCGTTTGCTTTCTCAGCATTATCAAGGTAAAGCGAATTGGCAATATCAAATATATACTTTACTTATGTTAGAACTTTGGTATCATAATTTCTATAAAAAATTTATAA